>JBHJGP010000008.1:0-72439 GCA_050331695.1 Geminicoccaceae bacterium | reverse complement strand
TCTGGCGACCTCTGGATGTTCTGGCCCATAGGCCTTCTCATTGATCTTGAGGGCTCTTTTTTGGGCGTCCCTTGCGGCCTGATAGTCGCCGAGCTGTTGGAGGACGATGCCCAGACTGCCGAGGGTTATGGCGACCTCTGGATGGTCTGGGCCATAGGCCTTCTCGAAGATCTTGAGGGCTCTTTTTTGGGCGTCCCTTGCGGCCTGATAGTCGCCGAGCGCTTCGAGGACGACGCCCAGATTGCCAAGGGTTCTGGCGACCTCTGGATGATCGCGTCCGTGAACGGTCTCGGCCGCCTCGTAAGCGCTTTGCCAAAGGTTTAGGCAAAGGCCGTAGCGCGCTGCGTCGTAAAACACCCGCCAACGCTCATAGGTCCAGGTTAGGAAACGGTCCGATTGATCGGCCATGCCCAGATGATGGGCGGCTTCGGTCAACGCGGTCTCGTGGTCGAGGGTGACCGAGCGGACATCCTCCGGCTGGCAGCGGGCGTCCCAGTATTCGAATAGAGCTTCGTGGACGGCGTTCCACTTGATCCTATGGCGTTCGGCCAGATCCCTACCGACAATGTCGCGCATCAATTGGTGAAGGCGAAAACGGCCGTCGGTTTCGCTTTCCACCACCGAATAGCGGGTGATCGCGCCGAACGGCACGTCCGCGATCAGGTTTCGGTGATGGGTGAACAGGTGCTCGTAGAGGTCCTGATCGAAATGTCGGGCCAGGGCCAGCGTCTCGAGGTTGCCTCTGGAGCGCTCGCCCATGTGATTGAGGAACCGGGTGACCACCTCGTCCGGCTGATCGGCGAAGTCCTCGATCGCCGGCTGGTCGCCGTCAGCCTTGATCTCGTCATAGATGTCGAGCTGGATGGCGAGATTGAAAGGAAGCCCGTCCGAGGCGTCGATCAGGCGCCGGCGGATCTCGGGTTCGGCGACAGGATAGCTTTCGAGGACCCGTTCGGCCTCGGGGGCGTCGAGGCGATCCAACGGTTCGGTGCGAACGATCATCTGCCATTCACGGCGTCGCCGCGCGACATCGTAGTCGGCCCACTCCAGCGGATCGCGGCTCAACAATGTGAACAGAACGCCCGGGCTGTGGCGGATCAGCTCCCGCAGCCAGGCATCATTGTGAAAGGCGTCGCGGCCGCGCCGGTGTGGTTTGTCCCGATGAAACTGTTCGAGCGTGTCGCCGATCACGGTCACCGGCACCCTGTGGCTCATCGCCGCGATCGCGTCTTGCAGATCGGCGCCCAGGCAGCGCGGCAAGAGCCCCGCGATCTTGTCATGACCGAGGCCGTCGATCCCCTGGATCAGCGGTAGCGCCCGCTTGGACCACCAGTCCACGGACCGGTTCACATATTTGTAGGCCGTGCCGATCAGCGGCACGTTGGCGATCAGCTCGTTGAGCCCATCGGCGAGGTTTTGCAGGTGCTCGCAATCGGTCGTCGGCGAGCCGAAAAGGTCCGCCAGCCGTCGCGCGATGGCGCCGTCCGGATTGGTCAGATTGTACTGGCGGAGGACGTCGGAGCCCGGAAAGCGCTGACCGTGGTACCGGGCGAAGGCGACGTCGAAAATCGGGAACGTGAGCTGTCGGCCGGTGGTCCCCAGTTGCAACCGGAGCTGAAGAAGCGCGGTCGCCCGATCGGTGGCGCCTTCGTCGGCGAAATCGATCAGCGCCCAGGCCGCCGGTCGCTGCCTGGCGTCGGCCTTGAGCTTGCGGACGATGCGGCGCGCCAGGGCCGATTTGCCGAGACCGCCCACGCCTGTGAACAGCAACACGCGCCGCTCATCCATCGCCGGTGGCGGATCGAACATATCGTTGAAAATGTTGAGCTCGCGGCTTCGACCACGGAACAATTCAGCTTCGCGAAGGTCCAGACTGCGCAATTCCGGCTGGGACATCTGACAAGAGATCCGGTGAGGCTTGTTATGGTTCGAAACCTAACGCGTTTGTTCGGAGCTGGCGAGATTGCGTCTGGCGATCAAGCCGCGGCCCGTCAATGAACAGGAGCCCTGCGGATCAAGCTCTACGGATCAATTGACGGCAGCGCCCGACCCCGCCGTCCATTCACCGACTTCGGCTCGTAGGCATATATCTTGTATACAAGAATTATGTACACATTCTTCGACGAAATGAGGAAGTTTTGCTGAGCTGCAACGGGATTTCGAGGAACGCGGCGGAGAGCTCCACGCAAATCCAGGCGGTGCGACGCGCGCGGAGCTATCGGACGAAAAAGTCCCCCAGGCAGGGTGGTGCTCGTGGGCTTGACGCGATTTTTTGGCAATGGCCGAAACTGCGCTCGGCGATATCGATCGAAGGCTGGGCGGCGGCACCGCCTTCCGGCACCTTCTCGGTCCGCTTGCAGGCTTGCCAGCCCTTCGCCGCCCACGCCCTGCACCTCCACTCGCACTCTTCCATCGGCGGTATGCTTGCACGCTGATATTTTGTAGGCGAGAATTACGTACGCATATGAGTTGCGATGGCTTCTTCACTTGGGGCGGGGCCCGGACCTCGCAGACCGAAGGAAGGATCGCTTCTCGTTCGATCGACCAGGTTCGAGACAGGTGCTGTGTCACGGGATCGCCGATCGCGGGACATACCTTAGGCGACGCGAGATCGGCGACCCTCGATCATGGATTGTAACCGGTGCGGGGCCACCCATTTTCCCCTCAGGCGCGGCGTTCGGCCCGGCTCCTCTTGTTCGGACGAAAATGCTCTATCTCTCTATTCTGGCTGGGTTTGGCATGTTGGTTCTGGGCGGCGACGGGCTGGTGCGGGGCGCTGTTGCCATCGCTCGCCATTTTCATCTGTCGCCGCTTCTGATCGGGCTGACGCTGGTTGGCTTCGGCACGTCGATGCCGGAGCTTCTGACCAGCGTCCAGGCAGCCTTGTTGGGCTCGCCCGGCATCGCGGTCGGCAATGTGGTCGGCAGCAATATCGCCAACGTGCTCTTGATCATGGGGGCGGCGGTCGCGATCCGGCCCATGATCACGGGGCGAGACAGCCTGGTGCGCGACGGCGGCGTGATGCTGGCGGCGACCTTTTTCGCCATCGCTCTGTTCTGGTGGGGAGAGATCGGCCGGCCCGCCGGCGGCCTCCTGGTGATCGGCCTCTTGGCTTACATCGCCGGCACGTACCTGTTGGAGCGAAAACGGGGCGCCGGCGAAGAGGCGGTCCACCAAGAAAAGCCGATAGCGCTGGCCTGGGCGCTACATCTCACCGTCGGCGCTTTGGGCGCGACCTTGCTCGGCGCCAATCTCCTGGTCACCGGTGCGATCGAATTGGCTCAGTCTGCCGGCATCTCCGAGACCATCATTGGGCTCACGTTGATCGCCGTCGGCACCTCGCTGCCTGAGCTGGTGACCGGCGTCATGGCGGCACTGCGCGGTCATAGCGATGTGGCACTCGGCAACGTCATCGGCAGCAACATCAACAACATCCTCGGCATTCTGGGTGTCACCGCCCTGGTCAAGCCGATCTTTGTCCCGGCTGACCTCGCGGCCGTCGATGTCGCGGTCATGACCGGTGCCACGCTTCTTCTGCTGTTGTTCGCGGTGACCGGGTTTCGTCTGAGCCGGGGCGAAGGTTTTTGTCTGCTGACGGCTTACGCCGGCTACATCGGCTATCTCGCCTGGATCAGCGTTTAGCACTGTCGCTTAAAGAGCATCATCAAACAGATTGGCTTAGTCTTCAGGCTTGCCTGAAGAATGGCCATGATCTCAATGAAGCAGGATCGTCCCCATGTTCAGGTCAACATTCACGAGGCGAAAACGAACCTGTCGAGATTGTTGGAGCGCGCCGTCGCCGGCGTGACGTCGTGATCGCCAAGGCCGGAAAACCTCTCGTCAGGTTGGTGCCGGTGGATACCGGGAAACGCCCTCGTCGACCGGGAGGGCTCAAAGGCAAGATCGATCGGGACGATCGCTTCCTCGAGCCCTTGGATGACGATGAGCTTCGTCTCTGGACCGGTGAGGACTGACCTGCTGCTGGACAGCCGCACCCTGGTTTGGTGGTTAACCGGCTCGCCTCGGCTGTCTTCGACAGTTGAGCGGATGATCAGGTGAGCGGGAGCTACGACGTCGTGACCGTCTGGTAGCCCCGCGGCTCAACCGTGGGCGTCTGCAACCGCGTTCGCCAATACGCACAAGATCTCGAACATCAGATTGACCGCGACCCAGGCGGTGCCGCCCGAGGGGTCGAAGGGCGGCGAGACCTCGACCAGATCGGCGCCGATCAGGTTGAGCCCGTCCAGGGCCCGAATCATCCTTTGGGCGTCGTGGACGAAGATGCCGCCGACCTCGGGCGTGCCGGTGCCGGGCGCCTGGCTCGGGTCGATGGCGTCGATGTCGAACGAGAGATAGGTCTCGCCCTCGCCGACAATTGCGCGCGCCTCGGCCATCACCTCGGTGACACCGCGGTCGAAAAGTTCCTCGATGAAGATCAGTCGCACGCCCGCCTCCCGGCCGAAGGCCACGTCCTCCATGTCGTAGGCCGTGCCGCGAAGACCGATCTGGACCATCCGCTTCGGGTCCAGGAGGCTCTCCTCGATGGCCCGGCGGAACGGGGTTCCGTGGGTGTAGCGCTGGCCGCCGAAATACTCGTTGTAGAGATCGGTATGGGCGTCGATGTGGATCATGCCCACCGGGCCTCGCGCCGGATTTGCGTCCGACGCGCCGACGAGCCCGCGCAGAACCGGTAGGCTCACCAGATGGTCGCCGCCGGCGGTCATGGGCCGGATCTTTTTGGTCCGCATCTTCGCGTAGAAGCCGCCGATGCGCGTGAGCGCGTCCTCGAGATTGGCGGGATTGACCGGCGCGTCACCGAGATCGGCGCATCGTGCGGTGTGAAACGGTTTCGCGCCGGTCGCCTGATTGGCGAGCCTGACCATGGTCGAGAGGTCGCGCAGCTGGCGCGGCCCGTGGCGAGCGCCCGGGCGATTGGTGGTGCCGCCGTCCCAGGGCACACCGACCAGGCCGATCTCGACCTCGTCCGCCTGGTCGATCGGGATCTGCGGCAGGCGCATGAAGCTCGGAACGCCGGCGAAACGGGGCAGCTCCATTCCCGACTGCGGCAGGAAACGCTCATCCATCAAAGGGCTCCCCGGGGCTCGCGATTTCAAGCGCTGGTTTGGGCGCGCCCTTCTCAGTAGAGTGCCGTGTTGGCACCGACAAGCGCGGCGATCGATTGGTTTGGGGGTTGATGTGCGAAGCGTTGCGCTTCTCTTTATGGTTGTGGCGATTATTGCCTTCACCGCGGCCGGGCTAACCACGCTCGCCGGCGCTCCGGCCTTAGGACAATGGTGGTTCGAAAACAGCCCGGAAAGCCTCAATCTGACCCAGGCGGTCGTCCAGCGTTACCTCCACCCCAACCTGTGGGACATGGTCGCGGTGCCGGTTCTTTTGTCGCCGATTCCCCGGATCTGCTTGATCTCGGGCATCGTTTTCGCCGGCCTTAGCTTCTTCTTGTTGGCGCTCCACGCCTGGCGCTTCGGCCGAAGCTGATCCGCCAATCAGCTTTGAGTCATGGAGCCGGGTCTGAGATACGTAAACATGTGCTGTACGTAATCGGCTTTCCCGAGCTCGATCTTTTGGCCGCGGAGGATGGCGTAGGCAGTGATCAGGTGAAAATAAAACCGGGGCATCGCCCAGTCCCGCGCATACTGCTCACCCGTCATGTCGAAGATCATGCCGTCCGGAAGCTCAAGTGTGATTGGTCTTTGTGCGCCGGCGTCAAGCGCGTCCGATCCAAGGTCGCCCAGCAGTAACAATGCTTCGCTGATTCGGTCCTGAGCATCGGACATGGAACCTGATTGATCACCGGCGTTCCGACCCTCCCGGGCCAATTGGTCCAGGAATTTCGGAATCGCTTCACCCCTGAGCCGAAACGTTGCTTCCTGCGCTTGAAAGCACGCAAAGCGAACTTGGGATGACAGGGGAAACATGTCAGGGGCAAGCCGGGCCGACAGGAGTGCTTCCGCTTCCGGGACCTGCTTCTGTGCTTTTTCAAGCCAGCCCGAAAGTGCCTGCAGCATTTGGGTGTAGGTCGGCACAAGCAGGTTCGTCAGCGACACGGGCACTCCTGGAACCTATCGATCTCTCAGGGGCCGACTTTGGACGTTGGTCCGATCCTCCGCAATGTCGGCTTCCTTCGGATGGGTCCGGGACATCCGTCCGGCCCCCGCGCCGCCGTCAGGTTCCTTCCGATTGGCACCATGCCTCCGCATGGCGCCTACTGTGCCGTCCCGCTCCGCTTTCTTCCCCTTGGCACCATGCCTCCGCATGGCGCCCGCTGTGCCTTCCCGCTCCGCTTCCTTCCCCTTGTCACCATGCCTCCGCATGGCGCCCGCTGTTCCATCCCGCTCCGCTTCCTTCCCCTTGGCACCATGCCTCCGCATGGCGCCCGCTGTTCCATCCCGCTCCCCCTCCCAACCACCCGGGTATCGTACCCGGACACTGCCGGGTGGTTGGGAGGGGGAGCGGGATGGAACAGTCAAGCGAGCTTGGATAAGCGAGCGCTTGGGGCGATAGCACCACAAGTCAACAAGCGAGCCTGGATGGGCGAGCGCGTGGGGTTATAGCACCACAAGTCAACAAGCGAGCGCGTGGGGCGCGTTCGCCCAGCCGTGCTGTCTCCTTATGCCCGTGTGCTGCCCTCGAAGCCGATCAGCACGTTGGCGACATTGGCGCCGACGGTCTCGATGTCGTAGCCGCCCTCGAGCACGAACAGCGTCGGCCGGTCGAGGCCGGCAATCCGTTTGCCGACGGACGAAAAATCGTCTTGATCGAGGGTGAACTGGGAGATCGGATCGCCGCGATAGGTGTCGACGCCGAGCGAGACCACGACCACCGTTGGGTCAAACTCGTCGATCGCCCGGCAGGCACGTTCTAGCGCTTCGAACCATGCCGGAAAGCCGGTGCCGAGCGGCAGCGGCAGATTGAGGGTCGTGCCGGCGCCCGCCCGTTCTCCACGCTCTTCGGCATGGCCCAGGAAATAAGGGAACTCGTGGGCGGGATCGGCGTGGATCGAGCCGTAGAACACGTCCGGCCGCTCGTAGAAGATCGCCTGAGTGCCGTTGCCATGGTGATAGTCGACATCGAGGATCGCCACCCGGGCGTAACCCCGATCCCGTAGCCCCTCGGCGGCGATCGCCGCATTGTTGAGGAAGCCGTAGCCGCCATACTGGTCGAAGGCGACATGGTGGCCGGGAGGACGGCAGAGCGCGAAGGCCGCGGGCGCCCCTTCGATCAGCTTGAGCGCCGCGGTCATCGCCACGTCGGCCGCGGCCGTGGCAGCGCGCCAAGTGCCCGCCGTAATCGGCGTGCCGGCGTCGAAACAATAGTACCCCAAACGGCCGTCGATATGCTCTGGCGGCATCTGGCGCAAGTGGCGGGTCGGCCAGCAAAAGGGCAGGGCATCACCCTCGCGTCCGGCGGTCAGCCAGGCCTCATGGGCGGTCTCGAGGAAGTCGAGATAGGCGGTGCTGTGAACCCGGAGCAAGGGCTCGCGCCCGTGGGCCTCGGCGGCGATGACATCGCCCAGGCCCACTTGGCGCACGCGTTCCAGGATGCGGGCGGCGCGTTCAGGGCGTTCGACGCAAGCCATCATCCGGCCGTCGGTCAACTCGGCGGTGCCGTGGTGAAGATGGTGGGCGGTCGAGCAGACCGTCAGCATTGCGCAGGCTCGTTCTTAATGTTCACCAATTCGCGGGTTGTACCACGAAACAATGAAGCCTTTGCAAAGGCACCCGTTCAGAGCGACGGCGCATTGAAGGTATCGCAGGCATCCAGCCGGCCGCTCTCCAGCCCGGCTCTGAACCACCGCATCCGCTGCTCCGAACTGCCGTGGGTAAAGCTTTCGGGAACCACATAGCCCTGGGCCCGGCGCTGCATGCGGTCGTCGCCGATGGCACTCGCCGCGTTGAGCGCCTCCTCCACATCTCCGCGCTCGAGAATGTTGCGTGCCTCGTGGGCATGGTGCGCCCATAAACCCGCGAAGCAGTCGGCCTGAAGCTCCACCATCACCGAGAGCTGATTGCTCTCCGTTTCGCTGACTTGGGCTCTCACCCTCTGGACCTGATGGGAGATGCCGAGAAGCGTCTGGACGTGATGACCGACCTCGTGGGCGATGACATAGGCTTGGGCGAAATCGCCCGGTGCGCCGAAGCGGGTCTGCATCTCATCGTAGAAGGAAAGATCGATGTAGATCTTCTGATCACCCGGACAGTAGAACGGCCCCGTGGCCGCGCTGGCAAACCCGCAGGCCGAGCGAACCTGGTCCCGGAACAACACCAGCGTCGGCTCCTGATAGCGGCTCTGCATTTTTTCGAACAAGACGTGCCAGGTGTCCTCGGTATCGGCGAGCACCACGGAGACGAAATCAGCAAGCTGGTCCTGACTTTCCGCTCGCCCGCTTTGTGGCGCCGGGGCCAGTTGCGGCAGGGAGCCACCGCTTTGGAGCAGAATGCTAGGATCGAAACCGAAGACCAACGCCAGAAGCAAGAGGAGGACTGTGCCGATACCGCCGCCGAGCACGCCTCCCCGGCGGGTCCGCGGCATGCGACCCGGCAGCCGGAAGCCACCACGAGGCCGAAAACCACCGAAGCCGCCCCGCCCCCGCCGGTCATCGACATTGCTGCTGCGTCGTCCGGTACGCCAACGCATCGTCCATCCTCCCTCGGCCCACAATTTATGAACGGACACTATCGGGTGCCGTTCCCCGCCAAGACCCGTGGCGGCGGGGCTAGTCCTCGAGACCGCCACCCATGGACAAGATCAGAGACCAGGCCTCATCGTCGATCGGCATTACCGACAGACGTGATTGCCGGACGAGAGCGATATGCGAAAGCTTGGCCTCTCCCTTGATCGCGGCGAGCGACACAGGCTCACACAGCTTGGCCACCGGTTTCACATCGACACGGACGAACTTGCCCTGGCTGTCGTCCGGGTCCGGATAAGCTTCGCGGCTGACCTCCATCACGCCCAGAACGGCCGGATCCTTGATCGAGCGATAGAAGAAGGCCCGTTCGCCGACCTTCATCTCGCGCATATTGGCAGCCGCCTGATGGTTCTTGACGCCGTCCCACTCGGTCTCGCCGTCGGCGACGAGATCCTCCCAGCTATAGTCACCGGGCTCGGTCTTGAACAACCAGTGCGGCATCAGTCCAGCCAGGTGCCGATGACAGGTTTGACCGGCACGACCTCTCGGCTGGCGAAAACGCCGACCTTGGCGAAGGGGTCACCATCGGCGAGTTCATTCGCGGCATCAATACCGTCGACGTCAACGATCAAGAGGCTACCGATCGAGCCTCCCTCACTGTCCAGAAGCGGGCCGGCGAAGGCCAGTTTCGGACCTAGCGAGCGAAGATAATCCAGATGTTCGGGCCGATTGTTCTGGCGGAGGCTGGCCGAACCTTGGTTATCGTGGCAGCGGATCATCACGTGCATTGGCGAAAGCCCCCCTGATTGTCCCGTTGACCAGTCATATGGCGGCGCGGGCGGAGACGCTAGTCCGCAGGCGCTGTGCCGACCATCGCCGGCCGCTGGGCATAGCCGCCGAACCAGGCACCGAGCGTCGGTGCGATCGCTCGCCAGTCGCCGACACACTGGCGAAAATCAAGATAACCGAGCGCGCAGCCCACGGCGATCTGGTCCATGGTCAAGGGATCCTGAAGTGCCGGCACCTCGCGCTCTAGCACTTGAAGCGTCCGCTGGATGGTCAAGGACCGCCGCTCCATCCACAAGGGCGCACGCTCCTCCTCCGGTCGCCGGCGGCTCACGGTCAGGAACACGCCCGCATTCAAGATGCCGTCCGCCAGATAGACGCGGTTGCCCACAGCCCAACGCTGTTCGTCCGTTCCGAACAGCGTGCCGCCCGCCTGGTCGTTCAAATAGACGGTGATCAGCTTGCTGTCGCTCAGCACGCCGCCGTCATCAAGGATCAGGGTGGGGATGGTCCCCAGAGGATTGGCGCTCAAAAGCCCATCCGGATCGTTCCAAGGATTGACCTGGCGTTCCTCGACGCGGTTCGTGAGGTTCAGTTCCCGAGCCACGACCCGCGCCATGCGCGAAAAGGGCGACGGATTGGCGGTATAGAGGATCACGCTGCCGGTGCCTCGGTTGCATTGGCTGACGCCATCGCGGCCTCTTTCTCCACGGCTTCACTTCCGGGCTCCAGCGTAAACAGTTCCTGCGGCTGGCGCACGCCTCGGAGCGCATAGCGTCCCAGTGAAACGAGACGATCGCTGCCATGCTGGGCAGCCGACGCGAAGGCCGACGACAGGATCAAGGGCTGGTCCAGAGACCGGCACATATCAACGATCCGCGACACCTCATTGACCGCGGGCCCGACGACCGTGAAGTCCAGTCGGTCCTCGGAGCCGATATTGCCGTAAAGCACCTCGCCTCGATGGAGCGCGATCCGCAGCGAGGGTGCCGACAGTCCGGCTGCCTGCCGGGTTCGATGCAGTTGGCTGGTGCTTCGAAGGGCGTCCTCGGCGGCCTTGATGGCTTGGGAGATCGCGCAACGGCATTCACCGGCATCAAAGGCGGCAAGCACGCCATCGCCGATGAATT
This sequence comes from Geminicoccaceae bacterium, assembly GCA_050331695.1. Taxonomy (GTDB): domain Bacteria; phylum Pseudomonadota; class Alphaproteobacteria; order Geminicoccales; family Geminicoccaceae; genus JBHJGP01. Next base: position 61,873 of record JBHJGP010000008.1, on the reverse strand, counting down.
TCAGAACGTGGCCTTTGTGCCGATGAACCGCCTGGGCAACGCAATCGGCATACTCGTTGAGCAGGCTGATCAGTTGCTCTTTGTCGATGGTGTCGGCGATGCGGGTGAAACCGGTGAGGTCACTGGACCAGAGAACGGCGTCGAGCGTCTGCAGGGAGCCCCGATCGATTTCACCGCAGAGGATACGGCCGCCGGCATCGCGGCCGAGATAGGTTTCGAGAAGCGTGCGGGTATTCCAATGCTGCGCCGCCGATTTGAGGGCTAGAACCAGATGCGGCAGGGTCGCGTCCAGGACCACCAGGTCGCGATCCGTAAACCCATCCTGCCGGTCGGTCGCCCAGGATGTGTAGATTTCATCCCAATCGCCGATCCGTCCCGTTCCGCCGAGTGGGGTTTTGAAGGCGACGTAATCAGTCGCTCCCTCGGCGCGAAAACCATCCAAAAGCGGAAACTCACCCTCCGTCTGGTCGGCCGCAAGGCGTCGTCTTAGTCGGGTCTCATCGCTCTGGTGCAAGGCGAAGAACGGAGAACGGATATATTCATGCGTGTCGTCGTCGTCATTGAGCCTCGGATAATCCTCGAGCCTCACGCCCCGGCCGTCCGAGCGCCACATGAAACCGCGAGCACCGATCACCGGATGAAGGCTTTCGAGACCGACGCTCGCGCGCCACAACGAAACCCCCTGGTCCTGCATGCGCTCGCAGAAACCGGTGAGCAGGTCCAGCTCGTTGGTGCCCGCAAGCCCCTGGGACGTGGTCCAAGAAACAATCGCCGAAATCGCGGAGTCTGGCATGGGGGACCTCTCAATCATTGACAATGTAGGTAGTGCGGACCCGGATGCGAGGCCTTTTCGCGCTTCAGTTTGCGCCTGAAAGGTGAACTTCTCGCCGGAACACGTAAAGCCCGCTCGCGACGATTATCAGGCCGCCGACGAGTGTCCCAACATCCGGCCAATCACCGAAGACCAGCCAGCCGGCGATGATGGCCCACAAGAGCTGGGTATAGGTGAAGGGGGTGATCCTCGATGCCGCAGCCCGGCTGAGGCCGATGATGAGGCCCAGATGGCCGGCGGCACCGAACGCGCCGGACGCGGCCATGCCGAGCCATCCCCAGATATCGGGTGGCTGCCACCAGATTGGGACCAGGAGGGACGAGGCCACCGTGCCGACGATCGAGGTGTAAAAGAGTGACATCCAGGGGTCGGCGATGCCGTGCACCTTGCGGGTGGCGAGCTGATAGAGCGCGTAGGCCAGCGCACAGCCCAGGGCCACCAGGGATGCCGCGTGGACAACGCCGAGGCCCGGACGAATGATGATCAGCGCACCGGCAAATCCGACAAGTACGGCGAGCCAACGCCGCGGGCCCACGTCCTCGCCCAGAAGTGGTGTGGAGAGCGCCGTCACCATGAGCGGGGTCAGGAACATGATCGCCGAGACTTCGGCCAGTTGCAGGTGGTGAAGTGCGATGACGTTGAGGACTGTCGCCACCAGCATGAGGCTCGAGCGCAGCACCTGAATGTCTCGACGAGGCGCCCGCATCACCGCTGCCATTCGGGGCGCCATGATCACGGCGAGGATGGCGAAGTGAAAGGCGTAGCGGCCCCAGACCACCATCGCTATCGGATAGGTTTCGGTCAGAAGCTTGGTCGTGGTGGTCATGCCCACCAGGCACAAAGAGCCCAGAAGGACAGAGGAGACGGCAACCGGGATATCGCTGGAGGGCGAAGAGGCCAGGGGCGAATGGGGAGAGGGCTCCATCCGTTCCGGCTACGCGGGTTTCGTCGTCAGATCCAGTCCGGCAAGCGCGGAGACCAGGTTTTCGGAAGCACACGGCCTCCAAGGCTCATTCGTTAACCCGAATGCCGATCTTTCCCACATGGGATTTCGACAAAAACGCCTCCTGCGCCGCATGCAGATCCCGCAAGGAAAAGCTTTCGGCGACCAAAGGCCGGATCTCGCCCGCTTCTATATAGCCGACCAGATCGGTGAACACGTTCGCGGGCTGATGCGTGCAACCGAAGAAGGCCAGATCACGCAAATAGAGCGTGCGCAAGTCCAGCTCGACGATGGGCCCGGCGATCGCACCAGCGGTGACATAACGTCCGCCGTTGCACAGCCCATCGATCAGCGAGGTCCAGCGTGATCCGCCGACGAGATCGAGCACGACGTCGTAGGCGCGTTTCGGCAGATCCCTTTCGCGGTCGAGCGTTTCGTCCGCACCAAGCGCCCTCAGGGCTTCGGCCTTGGACGAGCTTGTCAACGCAGTCACGTGAGCGCCGCGCCGTTTGGCCAACTGGATCGCGGCCGAGCCGACGCCGCCCGAAGCGCCGGTAATCAAGACCCGCTCATTGGTAAGACCGACGCGCTGGATCATGCCTTCCGCCGTGGAAAAGGCACAAGGAAACGAGGCCAGCTCGATGTCGGACAGATCGAACCGCACGGCGACGGCATCCTCCGAAGCGGCGGTCGCGTATTCCGCGAACGCGCCGTCATGCTCCGATCCGAAGGTCGCCGTTGGCAGGTCGGAACCGGTATTGGCTGGGGATTGCAGCGCGCGCACCACGACCCGCTCGCCGACACGCTCAGATGGGACACCGGCGCTCACGGCCACGATCTCGCCGCAGCAATCCGCGCCCTGAATGCGCGGGAAGGAAAGGGCGACCCCGGACCAACTGCCATCACCGTCGGCGGCCGATCCGTATCCCTCGACTGCTCCCGACGCTGTGTCACCGCGAACGTTCTTCGAGTACCAGCCGGTGCGGGTGTTGATGTCCGTGTTGTTCACAGCCGAGGCGCCAACGCGGATCAGCACCTCGCCGGCATCAGGCCTGGGCACCGGCAGATCATCGCGCCATTCCAGTTTTTCCGGACCACCATGTCCCGTCAGAACCATGCCGCTCATCGTCTCGGGAAGTGTCATGTCTTGCCTTCCAGTGGACCACCGGGGCCGCCCCCTTAACCGGTTGCGAAACGGATCTGATCCTTTTGATTGAGGGCCTGACGCAGAGCTGGTCACTTCACGGGATCGCCGCGGTTTCGAGCGCCAAACGTCTTAGTCTGGCCCTTAGGGAGCGCCACTGACCCATGGCCACGGCGGCTGGCTGGAAGCGAACCTAGTTGCCGCTCACGTTCACCTGGGCAAGCCAACGCTCGACCCGATCCTTGTTCACGCCGAAATCATAGTAGCCGTGGATCGCCCGACTATAGATGCAGACCGTGGACGTCTCGGCACCGATCTCGTGAAAGCTCAGATCGATCTGGTCCGAAAAGCCCAGCCAGCGCGAGGTCTGGCGAACCCGATAACGCCTGGATGCCGCCTCGCGGCTGAGGATCTCGGTTCGAGGTGCCTGGTTGACGACCTCGATCACCGCCTGCTCCAGGCGATCGACGGAAACCGGGAAAACCGGTGCTTCGCGATCGATCTCGGCGTCGTTGAGGCCTGGCGGACAGACCAGATAGTCATTGGGCCGACCGGTCCGCTCAATGCCGGCGGGATCGGCGGGCGTCGTTTGATCGGCGGGAAGTTCCGACGCGCAAGCCGTAACCAGGCTCGCCGCGGCCAACCAGGATGGGGCGCGCTTGCGAGGGCCGATCACCGCCAAGGTGAGTGTCCCTCGGGGTGAGGATCGGACTTGCTCGAAATGCGTGAGTTTGAGACCAATTTCGGCGTTTGGATCGAGGGGTTTCACGAGGGCACCTCACAACAAAACCATAATTCGTAGACTGACCAAGCCCCGACCAATGTTTTTGTTCCGCGAAAGCCCGAAAGGACTCACACAACAAACGTTAGACGTTCACGGGGATAGAGCAATTCCATGTAGAAGTGTTGCGGCGCTGTAATTAGGCATCCGCAAGTATGCTCAAATCGGTGGACGTCAGGTCTCCAAAGCGCGCTTCCTCGTGCTGAACCCAGCCAAGATGCCAACGGCGCTGCTAGGGTGCCGCCCAGCGACGTCTGCACGTGGAAGATTTGATAGATAGCTTCAAAAAGCAAGCGTAATAAACTTCAAAAACTTGTTTTTTATTGTTTTTGGGCGAAGGCCAGACAGGCGTCCCGATCGGGTTTTCCTGATTGGCTAAGCCACCACGCTTCGGTTTTTGCGAGCGCCTCACCCAGGCCAGGGCCGGGCTCGAAGCCTTGGGTCAAGAGGTCGTCGCCGGTCAGCGGGAAGGGTGGGATGGTCAAATCCTCCAGCGCACCGATCCGGGCTCGAATGAGGGGGGCAGGTCGCCGGCCGGCCTCGAGGCGCATCAGATCCGCTGCCAGCGTTAGACCCAAGCGGTAAACCAGGACGAGTAAGCTTTGTTGTTCACCCAGCGCCATGGCTTGTGACGCTGCGTTCTTTTCGTCTTGCGGCAATTGCCGCCAGCCATCGACCAACCGTTCGAGCCGGTCGGCCTCTCGGTTCGAGAGCCGCCAGCGGGAGCTGAGCCTTCGCGCCCTATCCAGGGGACCGGGGGCGCTCCTCACCAGGAAGGCGAGCCGCAAGAGCGGATCCGGTTGACGCTCCACCTCCAAGACAGGATTTAGATTGGGAAGCGTTTGGAGCCCGGCGAACGCCTGAGCCGCGACCCCCGTTTCGACCATCAGATCGAGGCTTGGCTGCGGCGACGGCGCGCGCAAGAGCTTCAACATTTCCTGGGCGACACGTTCACCGGACAGCGTTTCCAGCTTGCCGGCGGCAGCCGCGCAGGCGGCAAGAGCGTCTGGAGCAGGCCGAAGCTTGCCGAAATAGGCATGGAAGCGAAAAAGCCGCAGGATACGAAGATAATCCTCGGCGATCCGAATGTCCGGCGGGCCGACGAACCGGACCCGACCGTCGAGCAGATCCCGATGGCCCTGAAACGGATCGAACAGGTGCCCCTCGGCGTCTACGCTCAGGGCATTGAAGGTGAAGTCACGCCGCGCCGCATCCCGCTCAAAGTCGATGGTGAAGCGCACGGCTGCATGGCGACCATCGGTTGCGACATCCTCGCGCAACGTCGTGATCTCGAACGGATCCTGGTCGACGATCGCCGTCACCGTACCGTGGGCGACGCCCGTCGGCAGCGCTTTGATGCCGGCCTCGTGCAGGCAGGATATGACTTGCGCGGGATCGGCGGTGGTCGCCAGATCCACGTCCGGCTTAGGCGGGAAGCGGCCGATCAGCGCATCCCGGACCGAGCCGCCGACGAACCGGACCTGATGCCCCGCGGTCTCGAGGACCTTGATGAGCCGACGAGTGGACGCTCTGGAAAACCAAGGGGCAGCGATGATTTCAGGATTGGGGCTGGAGCGCATGGGCGAAATTGACCAGCATGCCAGCGGTTGCTCCCCAGATGTAGCGGTCTTCGAAGTCGAGCACGTAGAACCACCGCTCTTCGGCGTCGCGGATATAGCTGTCCCGCCGGTGGTTCTTGCGGTCAAGGACGAATGCGAGCGGCACTTCAAACACCTCATCCACCTCGAACGGATCCGGCTTGAGCTGGATCGGTGGCTCGATCCAACCGACGATCGGCGTGACGCGAAAGCCGGTTATCGTCACATAGGCCGGCAGAACACCCAAAATGTGGCACTGCCTTCGATCCAGGCCGACCTCCTCTTCCGCCTCGCGCAGTGCCGCCTCCTCATGGCCCTGATCTTCCGGCTCCAACCGCCCGCCCGGGAAGCTGATCTGGCCGGCATGGTCCCGAAGATGGGCGGTTCGCCGGGTGAGCAGAACCGTGGGTCGTGCCGGGTGCCCAATGATGCCGACGAGCACTGCTGCTTCCACCAGTTCCGCGCCTGCCGCGCTTCGGCCCCGATCACCCGAGGTCACCGGCTCCGGCAAGGCCAAACTGAGCCGTTCCCGCACGGCCTCGCGAGACAATGTCTTGATGATCATGATCCAGTCGCCCGTTCGGTTCGATCCCGATCGAGCCGTATCTCCCTACTTCGTTATGCACCGAAATCGAGAGTAAAATCAGCCCACCTGTCTCGCGCTGCAGCAAGCTTCGGACCGCCGCCCAAGCCGGCTGATCAGACGGGCGTGAGAGACATCCTCGATACTCGCCCTGGCCGTTCGCATCTCATACCCTAAAGTATGAACAACGTTCGTCGATGATGACGGCGGTCCGGATAAGAATAGCCGGACCCAACAGGATGGAGCGAGGGCGTGGCAGAGGCCGAGCAGGAGATTGTCGGGCAAGCGGAGGCGGCCATTGATGAATTGGCGCGCGTCCGGGACGAGATCGGAAAGGTCATTTTTGGACAGGATGACGTCGTCGAGCTCAGTCTCGCTGCAATTCTGAGCGGCAGTCACGCTCTTCTGGTCGGCATGCCGGGACTGGCCAAGACCCGCCTCGCGGGCGTCCTGGGCACGGTCCTCGGTCTCGATCAAAAGCGCGTGCAATTCACCCCCGATCTCATGCCGTCCGACATTCTGGGCTCCGAAGTGCTTGAGGAGCAGGGTGACGGCCGGCGCCAGTTCCGGTTCGTCAAAGGCCCGATTTTTTGCCAGTTGCTGATGGCGGACGAGATCAATCGGGCTAGTCCCCGGACCCAGGCGGCCCTTCTCCAGGCGATGCAAGAACACCGGGTGACGATCGCCGGTGACGATCACCGCTTGCCCGAACCGTTTCATGTGCTGGCCACTCAAAATCCGATCGAGCAGGAGGGGACCTATCCGTTGCCGGAAGCGCAGCTTGACCGCTTCTTGCTGCAGATCGACGTCGGTTATCCGGACGAAGCCGTCGAGCGCCAGGTCCTGATCGCGACCACCGGCGCCACGGAGGCTAAGGCGACGTCGATCGTTGATGCCCAGCGACTGATCGAGCTCCAGCGGCTGGTTCGCCTGATGCCGGTCGGCGACGCGGTGGTGGATGCCATTCTTAAGCTGGTGCGTGGTGTGCGCCCAGAGAGCGCCACCACGCCGGAGATTGCCAAGCTGGTTTCCTGGGGGCCGGGACCGCGAGCCAGCCAGGCGCTGATGCTCGCCGGCCGTGCCCGCGCGCTTTTGCAGGGCCGCTTGGCACCCTCGCTCGACGATGTCCACGCGCTCGCCGAACCGGTGCTCCAGCATCGCATGGCCCTGACCTTCGCTGCCCGGGCGGATGGCGTCACCATCCATGAAGTGGTGCGCAAGGCGACGATGTCGGTCCAGGTTGCCGCGTGAGGACACCGCCTCGCGCCGAAGCTGAGCGCCTTGCCTCGAGACTGCCACCACTACTGGTTGCGGCTGAGCGGGTGGCATCGATCGTTGCCCAAGGCGTCCATGGCCGGCGGCGGGTCGGAATCGGCGAGAGTTTTTGGCAATTCCGGCACTACCGCCCGGGTGATCCTATTCGTCAGATCGATTGGCGCCAGTCGGCCAAGGGCGACGACATCCTGTTTCGCGAACAGGAGTGGGAAGCGGCGCAGAGCGTGTGGCTTTGGTGTGATCGTTCCCTGTCCATGGGGTTTCGGTCGGATCGCAAGCTTTCTGAAAAAGGTGAGACGGCCGCGCTCCTAACCCTGGCTTTGAGCTCCCTGCTCGTGCGTGCCGGCGAGCGCATAACCTTTTACGGAACCGGGCTCAGACCCCAGGGCGGGCGCCTCGCCATCGATGCCGTCATGCGTGCGTTGAGCGAGCCGCAGGACGAGCTCCTGCCGGAGCAGGTGTTGCCCCGTCATGCCCGGATCGTGCTCATTTCCGACTGGCTTATGGATACAGATCTGATCGCCCAACGCCTGCGATCACTTTCGGCCGAGGGTCTCCGGGGCCATGTGGTGATGATCAGCGACCCCGCTGAACTTAGCCTACCCTATAATGGTCGGGTGCGATTCGAAGGTTTGGAAGATGAGGGCGATGTGGTGATCAGCAACGTCGCCGCGGCCCGGTCCGACTACCGGAAACTGATCGATGCCCACCACGACTGGTTGGCCGGCGAGGTCCAGCGGTTGAATTGGGTTTTCTGCCATCATGTGAGCAATGAGCCACCCGAGCGCGCGCTTCTGGCGCTGTACGCGGCGATGGCCGATCTGGAGAAATCCTGAGCCATGCTGAACCTAGGCCTGATCGGCTTTGCCCAACCCTGGATGCTCGCCGCCCTTCTCACCTTGCCGGCCTTGTGGCTCATCCTCCGCCTGCTGCCGCCAGCGCCGAGGCGCATTTCGTTCCCGCCGATCGAGATCTTGCGCCTGGTCCCGGTCAATGAGGAAACGCCGAACCGGATCCCCTGGTGGCTCCTGCTTCTCCGGATCCTTATCGTGACCGCGGTGATCGTCGCCTTGGCCCAACCCATCTGGAACCCGACGCGAGCGCTTGACGGCAGCGGGCCGGTCTTGATCGTCGTCGATAATGGCTGGGACTCGGCCCGTGACTGGCCGCGTCATCAAGATCTCCTCGTGAGCGTGATCGAGCGGGCGGAACGCGAGGGCCGGCCGGTCGCGTTGGTGCCAACCGCCACCGTTAGGGAGGTCGGCTTCAACTCCGCCGCCGAAGCGGCGGACATCGCTGCGGCGCTCGAGCCGCGGCCTTGGTTGCCGGACCGGGCTTCGACCACCGAGGCGGTTCGAACCCTTCTCGCCACACGAACGGACGAAGAACCGCTCACCAGCATCTGGATCGGCTCGGCCGTCGCCATCGACGAGACCGACGAGGACCAGGCTTTCGATCTGGCGACGCTCTTGGGCGAGGCGGGCGCGTTTCGTGTGCTGGATGCCAGTGGTGGCGGCCATCATCTCCTGGGACGACCAAGCAGAGAAGGCGATCAGATTTCACTTGACGTCCACCGGTCGTCGACGGGCCGCGTTGAGAACGCGGTGGTGCTGGCGCTGGGCGAAGCGGGTTCTGTTGTGGGCCGGGAGTCCGTGACCTTCTCGCCGGACGAGGAGCGGGTGACCGCGTCCATGGAGATGCCACCCACGGCCTGGACGGAGCTGCGGCGGTTCGAACTCGAGGGTAGCCTCAGCGTTGCCGGCGTGGCGCTTGCCGATCAACGCTGGCGTCGGTCCGAGGCCGGGCTACTGGGAGCGCCTGAGGAACCGGACCCGCAGCCGCTCCTGTCGGAATATTATTACGTCGAGCGTGCGCTTGCCGGTCAGGCGCGCGTGCACCGGGGCTCGATCGACGAACTTGTCGAACTGAACCTGCCGACACTGATTTGGGTCGACGCCCATCGCATGAGCGAGGCGGACACCACGCGCGTGGCCGACTGGGTGGAAGCGGGCGGCGTGCTTGTTCGTTTCGCTGGCCCTAATCTGGCCGCTGCGCCCAATGACCCGCTCGTGCCGGTCCCCCTGCGCGGCGGCGGCCGCCAGCTCGATGGCGCCCTCACCTGGAGCGAACCGCTGGCTCTCGACCGGATGGCGCCGGAAAGCGTGCTCAGCGGGCTTGCGATCGCCGAAGACGTTCGCATCCGGCGTCAGGTGCTGGCTCAGCCATCGGCCGATCTGGCGGACAAGACCCTGGCCTGGCTCACCGACGGCACGCCGCTGATCACAGCCGATCGCCGCAGTGACGGCTGGTTGGTGCTGTTCCACACGACGGCGAACAATCAGTGGTCCAATCTGCCGCTGTCCGGCATGTTCGTCGGCATGATCGGTCGGCTCCTGGAATTGGCGGAGGGCGAGGGGCAAGCGGTGAGCGGGCCGGTCACGCCCGTTGCGACCCTAAACGCCGCCGGGCGTTTGGTGGATCCGCCGGACGGCGTCGAGGCCGTCGACGCGGCGGTACTCGACGAAACCCGGGTGTCTTCGATCCATCCGCCGGGCCTCTATGCCGACGCCGAAGATCAGGGTGCCCGCTGGGCGCTCAATCTGGCACCCCCGGAAGCTGAGCTCCGGGCTTTGACGCCCACGGTGCTGGGCACTGCGGTAGAGCGGCTGGAGCAGGTCACTGAAAGGGCCATGGCTCCCTGGCTGCTCCTGCTCGCGCTGATCTTATTTCTCCTGGACATGGTCGTCAGCCTGGTCATGCGGGGCAATCTGGCGAGCCTCGCGCGGTTGCGGCCGGCAGCCGGATTGGCCTTCCTCCTACTGATACCGAGCCTGGGGGCGGCCCAGGAGGGTGACGACGCCCGTGTCCTCGAGCTCAGCACCGAAACCCGGCTCGCCTACATGATGACGGGCGATCGAGAGCTCGACCGGCTGAGTGAGGCCGGTCTGGTCGGTTTGAGCGATGTTCTGACCCAAAGAACCTCGGTGGTGACTGGTGATCCGGTCGCCCTCAATCTCGACCGGGATCCGCTGGAATTGTTCCCGCTGATCTACTGGCCGGTGGGTGAAAACGTCATCCGGCTCAGTGACGAGCAAAGCCGGCGGATCAGTGAGTATTTGAGTCAGGGCGGCATGATCCTGTTCGACACCCGCGACGCCCATCTGGCGGTCCCAGGGGGCGCTGGCGGGCCCGGCATGCAACGCCTTCAGGACTTGCTGGGCGGTCTTAGCGTGCCGCCTTTGGAGGTGGTCCAGGGAGATCACGCTTTGACCCGGGCGTTCTACCTGCTGCAGGAGTTTCCGGGCCGGTTCGCCGGCCAGCCGCTCTGGGTCGATCGGGCCAATCCGGGGGTCAATGACGGCGTGTCGTCGATCGTCATCGGCGCCAACGACTGGGTCGGCGCCTGGGCGCGGGACGAATTCAATAACCCGATCCTGCCTGTGGTGCCTGGAGGCGAGCGCCAGCGCGAAATGGCGCGGCGCGTCGGCGTCAATTTGGTGATGTACGCGCTCACCGGCAACTACAAGACCGACCAAGTACATGTTCCGACCCTACTGGAGCGGCTGGGCCAATGAACGGCTGGACCTTCGTCTTCGAACCTTGGCTGCCTTTGTGGCTGATCGCTTCGCTGGCCCTCGTCGGCCTTGCGGCGGTCGTGCTGTCGGCACTGGCGCGCGCCGCCGGCACGCCCTGGCGCGCGCTTGCTCTGGCCGTGCTGATCGCGGCGCTCTTGCGCCCGGTGTTGCAGGAAGAGCGGCGCGAGCCCCTACCGGATGTGGTGGTCACGGTCGTCGACGAGAGCCCGAGCATGGACCTGCCCGTCCGACGGCCGCTTGTCGAGGAGGCGCGGGCCCACCTCCAGGATCGGTTGGGCGACCGGGCAGACATCGACCTTCGAGAAGTCCTTTTCGATGAAACCGATGGTAATCAGACCCTCACCAGCGTCGTGGAGGAAGCGCTCGCCGATGTCGACCGGCGGCGGCTGGGCGGCGTGATGGTTCTGGGCGACGGACAAAACACCTTGCCCGAACAAATGCCGGCCTGGTTGGAGCAAACCCCTCTGCACGCCCTTCTCGCCGGTGAGCCCGGCTAGAGCGACCGCCGTCTGATTATCGAACGCATGCCTCATTACGCGATGGTCGGCGAGCCCCAGGAGCTGACGCTCAGGGTCGACGACGATGTCGAGCAGCCGGTCACCGTCGATATGCGACGCGATGGCGAACTAATCGAGCGGATCCAGGTTGAACCGGGCAGGCCGGCCACGGTGCCGTTCGAGCTAGATCACGCCGGCGAGACGGTGATCGAGCTGGAGGTGCCTGAGCGCGCCGGCGAGATCAGCGGGCTGAACAACCGGGCGGTCGCCATGATCAACGGCGTCCGCGACCGTTTGCGGGTTCTCCTGGTTTCAGGCCAGCCCCACCCCGGTCTCCGGGTCTGGCGCAACCTGCTCAAGGCCGATCCCGCCGTCGACCTGGTTCACTTTACGATTTTGCGCCCGCCGGAGAAGCAGGACGGCACGCCGGTGAGCGAGTTGGCGTTGATCGCTTTTCCAGTCCGTGAGCTGTTCGAGATCAAGCTCGACGAGTTCGATCTCGTGATTTTCGATCGCTATGCCCGCCGGGGGCTTTTGCCGATCCACTACCTGGACAATGTCGCGGCCTATGTGGAGCGGGGCGGTGGCGTGCTGATCACGGCCGGCCCGGAATTCGCCAATCCCCTGAGCCTGGTGCGCACGCCACTTCAGCGGGCGCTACCGGCGAGGCCATCCGGCCGGGTCTACGAGCAGGGATTTATGCCACGCCTGACCGATCTGGGTGAGCGCCACCCGGTAACGCACGGCCTCGATGAAGGCACCCGGTCGGGCGAGGGCGACGGCCCCGGCTGGGGACGCTGGTTTCGCATGGTCGACGTCGAGGCTGACGGCGCGCCTGTGGTCATGGAAGGCGTCGCCGACCGGCCGCTTCTGGTGCTCGATCGGGTCGGCGAGGGCCGGGCCGCACTCATGCTCTCCGATCATGCCTGGCTTTGGGCCCGGGGCTTTGAGGATGGCGGACCCCAGGCGCTGTTGCTCCGGCGCCTCGTCCACTGGCTGATGAAGGAGCCGGAGTTGGACGAGGAGCGGCTATCAGCCTTTGCCAACGATCAGGATCGGCTCGAGATCACCAAGCGTTCGCTCGATCCTCAGGCGCTCGAGGTCACGATCACCCACCCCAATGGGGATGTGCGTGCCGTCGAGCTCGAGCCCACCGACGAGCCGGGCATTGCGTCGGCTGAGATCGAGGTTGATCAGGCCGGTCTTTTTCAGATCGATGACGGTGCTAGCCGGGCATTTGCCGCCGTCAGGCCGATGCCGCCACGCGAACTAGCTGATCTCAGGGCGTCTGCCGCCAAGCTGGAGCCCTGGGTCGAGGCCAGCGGCGGCGATATTGTCTGGTTGGGTGATGAAGGACTTCCGAGCTTCCGGAGCGTCGGCCAGGACCGCTCCTATCACGGCCGGGGCTGGCTCGGCCTCGTGGCCAATGAGCGGGCCCAAATCACCGGCAGTCAGCGGGTCGACCTGCTGCCGGCCTGGCTGGCTTTCCTGCTGCTAGTCGGCACGATCACGCTTGCCTGGTGGCGCGAAGCGCGGAGATGAGGTGAAGCTGGCGCGGGGCGCGGCACTGATGAGACGCCGGGGCGTAGCGCGGCGGTAGCCGCTTGGCATATTCGTTGCTACGAGATATCGGCAACGCTGGTGTTTCGGAGGACGACCTCAATGAGAAAAATCAAGATCACCCGGCGGCTTGGCCTTTGGCTGATCGCCGCGCTTCTGCTGGCTCCGTTCCAGGCTTCGGCAGAAGCGATCAAGGTGGCGGCGATCTACACGGTTCCCGTGGAGCAGCAATGGGTGAGCCGGATCGACAAGGCGCTCAAGGCGGCCCAGGACCGAGGCGACATCACTTACAGTTTTTCCGAAAACGTCGCCAACACCGATTATGAGCGCGTGATGCGCGAATATGCTGAGCAGGGCATGGACCTGATCGTCGGCGAGGCGTTTGCTGTCGAACGCGCCGCCCGGGCGGTGGCGGCGGACTATCCGGATATCGCCTTCTTAATGGGCTCATCCTTTGGCCCGGCCCAGCCCAACTTCGCCGTCTTCGACAATTGGATCCACGAACCGAGCTACCTTACCGGCATGGTCGCCGGCCATCTGACCGAAAGCGACACCATCGGCATGGTCGGCGGCTATCCGATCCCGGAGGTCAATCGGTTGATGCATGCCTTCATGGACGGCGCCCGGGAGGTCAATGGAGATGTCCAGTTTTTGGTCAGCTTCATCGGCTCCTGGTATGACCCGCCCAAGGCCAAGGAGGCGGCGTTCGGCATGATCGATGCCGGCGCGGACATCATGTACGCCGAGCGTTTCGGCGTGTCGGACGCGGCGGTCGAGCGAGACGTACTGGCGATCGGCAACGTTATCGACACGGCAGAGGACTATCCGGGCACCGTGGTCGCGAGCGCGCTCTGGCACATGGAGCCGACGATCGACCGCGCTATCCAGGCGGTGAAAGACGAAAATTTCGAGCCGATCGATTACGGCACGTTCAGCTACATGGCCCATGGCGGCGGCTCTTTGGTGATGGACGAAAAAGTCGTGCCGGCCGAGGTCGTCGAAGAGGTCGAGGCTAAACAGGACGAAATCCTGGGCGGCCTGTTCCGGGTCAATGTCAATGACAGCGAGCCCGTCTCGACTCAGTAGCCGGCCCGAGCTGTGATCGAAACGACCACCTCGCCGGTGGGCGAGGTGGTGTTGCGCATCGAGGCGGTCTCCAAACGGTTCGGCGCGTTGCTCGCCAACGACGCCATCGATCTCGAGCTTCGTGCCGGCGAGATCCTGGCGCTGTTGGGCGAGAACGGCGCCGGCAAGACTACCTTGATGAACATCCTCTTCGGCCATTATGTCGCCGACAGCGGCCGGATCTTCGTCAGAGGTGAGGAGACCGCGCTTGCAGAACTCAAGCGGGGATCGCCGCAAGCGGCGCTGGCCGCCGGCATCGGCATGGTCCACCAGCATTTCACCCTTTCCGACAGTCTGACGGGCTTCGATAACATCACGCTGGGCACTGAGCCTCTCTGGCGGCTCCGCAGCCACCGCAAGCGAGCCAGGCGTCGGATCCAAGAGGCCATGGCGGATGCGGGCCTCGAGGTCGGCCTCGACCAGCCGGTTCACAAGCTGTCCGTAGGCGAGCGCCAACGGATCGAGATCCTGAAAGCGCTCTACCGCCGCGCTCGAATTCTGATCTTTGACGAGCCGACCGCCGTGCTCACGCCGCAGCAGACGGAAACCCTGTTCAGCAATCTGCGCCGGCTCGCCGCTGCCGGTCTGGCGATTGTGCTGATTTCCCATAAGCTTAAGGAGGTACGGGCCGTCAGCGACCGGATCGCCGTCCTTCGCGCGGGACGGAAGGTGGCTGAGACCAGCACCGGGGAAGCGGACGAGCGCCGGCTGGCCGAGGTGATGGTCGGCCGGACCGTGACACAACCCCAACGAGCGGCCCGGCCGTTCGGCGGGGTCGTGCTTCAGGCCGATCGGATCGATGCTGGCGACGAGGCTTTGAGCACGCCGTTGCGCGGCGTTTCCTTTACGCTTCGCGCTGGTCAGATCCTGGGAATCGCCGGTGTTTCCGGTAACGGCCAGGCCGCGCTCTCCGCCTTGATCGCTGGCGAAATCGAACCGCGGGAGGGTTCGCTCACGCTGGACGGTATGCCGCTCCAGCGCTGTGGTCCCGCCGGCCACGTCGCCGCCGGCATCGGGCGGATACCGGAGGATCGCCAGGCCGAGGGCGTGATCGCCGATATGAGCGTGGCTGACAACGCGGCTCTGGAACGGGTTCGGACGCGCCGTCATCAACGTTTCGGCTGGCTCGATCGTTCGAGCGTCAGCCGGCTCGCGACGCGGCTGATCGAGGATTATGACGTACGCTGTCCGGGGCCGGACGCGCCGATCCGGCTCCTCTCGGGCGGCAATATGCAAAAGCTGATCCTGGCGCGGACACTCGACGCCGGCCCCCGGGTCATTCTCGCTCACCAGCCGACCCGCGGGCTCGATGTCGGTGCCGTCGCCTTCATCCATGAACAGCTTCTAGCGGCCAG
Organism: Geminicoccaceae bacterium; assembly: GCA_050331695.1. Lineage (GTDB taxonomy): Bacteria > Pseudomonadota > Alphaproteobacteria > Geminicoccales > Geminicoccaceae > JBHJGP01. The sequence continues at coordinate 46,584 of JBHJGP010000008.1, read as the reverse complement.
CGATAAGGGTGCCGGGATCCTTCTGATCTCCGAGGATCTGGACGAGCTTTTCGCTCTATCCGACGACGTCGCGGTCATGTTTCGAGGCGCCTTGAGCGAACCGGTCGCCCGGGAGCGCGCCGACCGGGTGCGATTGGGTTTGATGATGGCCGGCCGGAGCGGCTTCGAGACAAGCGATGCTGCGGCTTGAAGCGCGAGCGGCGCCGCCCTTCTGGCTGGTCGTCACAGCACCGATCCTCGCAGCATTCTCATCGCTGGCGCTGGCGGCCATTCCGCTCGCCTGGGCGAACGCGCCGGTGGCTCAGGCCTTTTCGCTGATGATCGAGGGCGCTCTGGGCTCGCGCTTCGCGGTGACCGAAACGCTTACCCGGGCGACGCCTTTGATCCTGACCGGGCTGGCGGTTGCCGTGGCCTTCCGGGCGAAGCTTTGGAACATCGGCGCCGAGGGGCAACTCTATGCCGGCGCGCTCGCGGCGGTCGCGCTTGGCACCGGCTGGCTCGCCCTGCCGGCCGTGGCGTTGCTCCCGCTCATCATGGTCGCCGGCGCGCTCGCTGGCGCCTTGCTCCTGCTCGGCCCTGCCCTGCTCAAGCAACGTTTGGGCGTGGACGAGGTGGTGACGACACTTCTCCTCAACTTCGTCATGCTGCTGTTCGTGGGCATGATGCTGGAAGGCCCGCTGAAGGACCCGATGGGCATGGGCTGGCCGCAATCGGCGCCGGTGGTGGCCGAAGCGGAACTGCCCAAGTTGCTCGCCAAGACCCGGCTGCACGCGGGGCTCTTGGTGGCGCTGTGCGCGGCCGTCATCGTCTGGCTCCTGATCAATCGCACTGTCACGGGCTTTGAGATGCGTGCGGTCGGCGGCAATCCCCGGGCCGCGCGCTATGCCGGTATCGGCGTGACGCGCGTGACCATCAAGGTTGCGCTTCTCTCAGGCGCCTTTGCCGGTCTCGCCGGCGTCGGCGAGGTGGTCGGCCTCAAAGGCTATCTCACCCAGGATCTGTCGCCCGGCTACGGCTACAGCGGGATCGTCGTCGCCATGCTGGCGCAGATGCACAGTCTCGGCGTCGTGTTCGCGGCGCTGTTCGTCGCCGCCGTCTTCGTCGGCGCCGATTCCATGAGCCGGGCGCTTGGGGTCTCCAGCTATCTCGCCGACCTGATCGTCGCCACCTCGCTCCTGATGATGTTGCTGGCAGGTCTCGCTACCCGCTACAGGCTGATCATCGACCGTGGCTGATCTGATCGACATTCTGCTCTCGGTCAGCTTTTGGGCGGCGGCTCTCAGGATCGCGACGCCGTTGATTTTCGGCACGCTCGGCGAGCTAATCTGCGAGCGAGCGGGTGTTCTCAATCTCGGCATCGAAGGGATTTTCACCGCCGGCGCCATGAGCGGCTGGCTGGCGGTCTATGGCGGCGCCGATCTCTGGACCGGCGTGGCGGTGGCGGCCTTCGTCGGTGCAGCCTTCGGCCTGCTCCACGGGATCTTCACGGTGCCCTTGGCCCTGTCCCAGCACGTCACCGGTATCGGTATCACCCTGCTCGCCACCAGCCTCGCCTACTTCATCTATCGCATGGTGCTACCGGACGTCTCGTCACCGCCGCGCATCGACGCGTTCGCGCCTTTGGGCTGGGCGTGGCTCGAAGCCGTGCCCTTGGTGGGTGAGGTTCTGGCGCGGCAAACAGCGCTGACCATGCTGGCGCTGATCCTGGTGGCTCTCACCGCCTACGTTCTCAACGCCACGCCCCTCGGCCTGGCGCTGAGGGCCGTCGGTGAGAACCCTTCCGCCGTCGAAGCCCAGGGCCTGAACGTGTACGGCCTCAGGATCGGCGCCGTCATGGTCGGCTCGGCGCTCATGGCCGTCGGCGGCGCCTTTCTCACTATGTCTGCCTTCAACGCCTTTTTCTTCGAGATGGTCAACGGCCGGGGCTGGATCTGCATCGCCCTCGTCGTCTTCGGCTCCTGGCAGCCTGGCAAGGCTCTGCTGGGCGCGTTTTTGTTCGGCACCTTCGACGCCTTCCAGGTTCGCCTTCAGCAGGAAGTGGGCGCGCTCGTGCCCTATCAGGTTTTCCTGATGCTGCCCTACATCTTGTCGATCCTGGCCCTGATCGTCATGTCGCGCCGGGCCAGCTATCCCAAGGCGCTGATGGTGCCCTACCGCAAGGGGGAACGCTGAAGCCATGCTCGATTTGATTATTCGGGGCGCCAATCTGCCGGACGGCAGAGAAGCGCAGGATATCGGGATAAAAGACAAGAAAATCGTTGAGATAACGGGCGCACTGGAAGCCCAGGCGACAGGCGAAATCGACGCCCGCGGCCGCCTGGTGAGCCCGCCCTTCGTCGACATCCACTTCCATATGGACGCGACCCTGTCCTTGGGCATGCCGCGGCTGAACCGCTCGGGCACGCTTCTGGAGGGCATCCAGCTCTGGGGCGAGCTCAAGCCGATGCTGAGCCACGAGGCGGTCGTCGAGCGGGCTCTTCGCTACATCGATCTGGCGGTCTCGCAAGGCATCGGCGCGATCCGAAGTCATGTCGACATCTGCGATGACCGGCTCTTGGCCGTGGATGCGCTGCTGGAGGTTCGGGAGCGGACCAAAAACTATCTGGACCTGCAGCTTGTCGCCTTTCCGCAGGACGGTTTCTTTCGTTCGCCAAACGCCGAACAGAACCTGAAACGGGCACTCGACAGGGGTGTCGATCTGGTGGGCGGCATCCCCCACTTCGAGAGGACCATGGCGGATGGCGCCCGTTCGGTGACGGCGCTTTGCGAACTGGCGGCCGAGCGGGGCCTTCCGGTCGACATGCACTGCGATGAAACCGACGATCCGAACTCGCGTCACATCGAAACGCTGGCGCGCGAAACCACCCGCTTCGGTCTCGAAGGCCGGGTGACCGCGTCGCACCTGACCTCGATGCACTCCATGGATAATTACTACGTTTCGAAACTGCTGCCCCTGATCGCCGAGGCCGGGATCCACGCCGTGGCCAACCCGCTGATCAACATTCTCATTCAGGGGCGCCACGATACCTATCCTAAGCGCCGAGGTCTGACCCGCGTAGCCGAGATGCGAGAGGCGGGGATCAACGTCGCGTTCGGCCATGATTGCGTGATGGATCCCTGGTACTCACTGGGCCGCGCCGACATGCTGGAGGTCGCCCAGATGGCGGTCCATGTCGGTCATCTGAGCGCCCGGGACGCCATGGCGTTTTGCTTCGAGGCGGTGACCACCAACGCCGCCCGGGCGTTCGGCCTCAACGATTACGGCATCAAGGTCGGCAATCCGGCCAATCTGGTGGTGCTCCAGGCGGAAAATCCGATCGAGGCGATCCGGCTTCACCCCGAGCGGCTGTTCGTCATTCGCGCGGGCAAGGTCATCGCCGAAACCCCGCCGGCGCGTGCCAAGCTTCATCTCCCGGACCGGCCCGACAGCCTGGATCGTTCGACCTACGCGCCCAAAGTCAACTGAACCTAGGGCTTCAGAAAAAAACGGTCGCCAGCCCGCTCGAAGCCGCTGAGACGATTGAGAAAGCTCATGCCGAGCAGCGAGCGGTCCAGCACATTGTCCTCGGGGATCGTCGCCTGGACGTTGCGGGCGGTGATGTCGCCGATCTCCATCACGTCCAGATTGATGATGGCGACGGAGGCGGGACCGTTGGCGGTGATGATCTGGTGGCTGTAATTCAAGGTTTCGGTATCGATACCGACCCGCCGGGCATCTCTCTTGGAAAGGGCGACGAGCGACGCGCCCGTATCGACTAGAAGGCGCACCGTTGTGCCGTTGATCCGGCTGTCGGCATAGAAATGACCGTCGCGGGCGACCGCGAGCTCCACGTCGCCGGAGCCGGTGACGGTCGTTCGCGGGGGCGAGGGGGCGGTATCGGCTGGTGCCGAGACGAAGCCCGATCGTTCGGCGATCAGATAGACGAAAGCGAGCGCAAGGCCGACCGCGATCCAGCCGAGCCCGTGTTTCAAAGCCTGGTGATGGCGGCCGCGATAGGCGTAGAGCAGGCCGCCGCCCAAAAAGGCCAGCAGAATGATCCCGTAGACCAGGCGCATCTGATTGCCTTCGACCGCCAAGACCCCGGGGAATAGGGCGTTCAGGCCTAGAACCAGACCCGCCAGAACCACCAGCCAGATCAGCGCCATGGCCGTCAGCGCTTCCTAGGCTCGCTCGCCGGCACGATCCGCGTCGAACAGTTCGGTGCCAACGCCCTGTTCGGTGAATACCTCCAGCAAGATCACGTGGGGTACCCGGCCGTCGACGATGTAGGCGGTCTCGACGCCGCCGGCTAACGCGGTTAGGCAGGTTTCGAGCTTGGGGATCATGCCGCCGGTCGCCGTGCCGTCCTCGATCATGGCCCTTGCTTCCGTGGCGCTGAGGCGTTTTCGCAAACTCTTGTCGGCGTCGAGAACCCCCTCGACGTCGGTCAGCATGTAGAGCTTACGGGCTTTGAGCTCTGCGGCGATGGCACCGGCGGCGGTGTCGGCGTTGATGTTGTAGGTCTCGCCATCTTCGCCCGCGCCCACGGGCGCGACCACGGGTATGAACTCCGACCCCGCCAACAGTTCGAGCAGACGCGCATCGATGGTCTCGGGCTCACCGACGAACCCGAGATCGAGGACGTTCTCGATCGAACTGTCCGGATCCCGGCGTCTGCCCCGGAGTTTTCGGGCGTGGATGACCTGGCCGTCTTTGCCGCAGATGCCGACCGCTTTGCCGCCGGCCTGGTGGATCTGATTGACGATGTCTTTGTTGATCTTGCCGGCCAAAACCATCTCGACGATCTCCACGGTCGGCCGGTCGGTGACCCGCAACCCGTCGACGAACGAGCTTTGGATCCCCAACCGGTCGAGCATGGTCTTGATTTGCGGCCCGCCGCCATGGACGACGATCGGCCTGATCCCGACCTGCTTCAGGAGGACCACGTCACGGGCGAAGTCGCGGGCGAGTTCGGCGGTGCCCATGGCGTGCCCGCCATATTTGATGACGAAGGTCTCGCCCTTGAACCGGCGCATGTAGGGCAGCGCCTCGATGAGCGTCGCCGCGACCTGATGGTGGCTTTCGTCGTCACGAGCGGTCATGGATGGTCGGTCTCGCTTTCGGCGCTTCGTGTGGCATGCATCGCTAGCACGGCTCGAAGCTCCGGCACACCTCGACCCTTGGCGGCGCTGGTGGCGATCGGCTCGGGCAGGGCCGCCGGCCGTTTCGCCAGATCGGCCGAGATCTGGTCGGTCAACCGGTCCAGGGCCGACGGCTTGATCAGGTCGATCTTGGTCAGCACGACCCGGAACGGAACCGCCGCCGAAGCGAGGAGCGCCATGATCTCCTGGTCATTCTCCTTGAAGCCGTGGCGGCTGTCGATCAAGAGGCAGGCCTCGCGCAAGGACGGCCGCCCCTGCAAATAGGCTTTGAGAAGCGCTGTCCAGGCATCGACCTTGGGCTTTGGCGCCTTGGCGAAGCCATAGCCCGGCAGGTCGACCATGATCAATCGGCCGCCAAGTTCGAAGAAATTGAGTTCCTGGGTGCGGCCCGGCGTGTTCGACGTCCGTGCCAGGCTGTTGCGGCCGGTCAGCGCGTTCAAAAGGCTGGATTTGCCTACGTTGGAGCGGCCGGCGAAGCAGATTTCCGGGAGATCGAAGGGCGGTAGTTGGTCCAGGGCCACGACACCGCGCAGGAACCGGGATTCGGCGGCAAAAAGCCTTCGGCCAACCTCGATCGCCTCGCCCTCGAGCGTGCCGGTCATGACAAGGCGACCTTGGGCGCGGCGACGGCCGGCTTGAGCGCTTGGGAATTGAAGACAGCCAAAAATCCCGCCATGGTGTTGGTCAATGAGGCGGTCCGAAAGCGATGGGGAGGGTAGGGCATGGCGTCGGTGGATATCCGTAAGGTCGACAAATATTTCGGCTCGACGCAGGTGTTGTACGGCGTCAGCGTCGATATCATCGATGGCGAGTTCGTCGTGCTGGTGGGTCCGAGCGGTTGCGGCAAGTCGACCCTGCTGCGGATGATCGCCGGCCTGGAAGCGGTGAGCGAGGGTGAAATTGCCATCGCCGGCAAGGTGGTCAACAAGGTTCCGCCCAAAGATCGCGATATCGCAATGGTCTTTCAGAACTATGCGCTCTACCCGCACATGACAGTGCGGGACAATATGGCGTTCTCCCTGAAGCTGGCCCGCGCGCCGAAGGCTGCGATCGAAGAACGGGTCGGCAACGCGGCGCGCATTCTCGGCCTCGACGAGCTTTTGGACCGTTATCCCCGGCAACTGTCCGGTGGCCAGCGCCAGCGTGTCGCCATGGGCCGGGCCATCGTCCGTGATCCTCAGGTCTTTTTGTTCGACGAACCCCTATCCAATCTCGATGCCAAGCTCCGGGTCCAGATGCGGACCGAGATCAAGGAACTGCACCAGCGGCTCAAGACCACCTCGGTCTACGTCACCCATGACCAGATCGAAGCGATGACCATGGCCGACCGGATCGTGGTGATGCAGGGTGGCAACGTCGAGCAGGTCGGCGAACCTCTCGACCTCTACGATCGGCCCAACAATCTGTTCGTCGCCGGTTTCATCGGCTCGCCCGCGATTAACTTCATTGATGCCCGGATCGAGGACCAGAACGGTACCGGCGTGGCGGTGGCCAATGACGGCACCCATCTGCCGATTCCCCAGACAGCCAAGGTTGATAAGGGCCAGAGCGTCGTCTACGGGATCCGGCCTGAGCATTTGACCCTGGCGGACGGCGTCGCGGCGAAGGTTTCGGTGGTTGAGCCGACGGGCGCCGAGACCATGGTCGTCTGTCATCTTGCGGGCAAGGAGATCCAGGCGGTGTTCAAGGAGCGCCACGAGTTTGCGCCGGGCAAGGAGATCGCGCTGCAACCGGATCTCGACAAGGTGCACCTGTTCGCCAAGGACACGGGCCAGCGCCTGGCGGCTTGAGCGCTTGGATTGAACGGAGGACGCACCTCCGTTCAATCCAGATCACTGTGTTTTAGGGACAGGGCGGACAATCGGGATCAGCGCAGCACACCCTGTTTGTGTGGCAGGTACATCCCCAGGTGATGATCTCGACCGTGCCGCCCTGGCTGCTGCCGGGATCAGTGCTCCTCAGTACCGACACATCCAGCGGCTCCCCTCGCGGCCCGTCGGTGAGAGTGAATTCCCTGATGTCTTGGGGCGGCGCCACGTCGAGCGTTCGCGCCATGATCAGCGATAGTTTCGTGGCTCGGGAAATGATTTCTTCACGTAGTCTCGAAACGCGTAAATAATCATCTTCCGAAAACGTCTTCGATGGTGAACGATAGGTATCGCTAGCGGACATGTCGCCCTCCTCTAATCTTGGGGATATTCAGGATTTCGCCAAGTCGACGAGTTCAGGTGCCAGCGCCTGCAAGATCGCGTTGATGTCGCCACTGTCGTCGTCTGAGCCTTCACCTACCGGCTCGGTTTCGGTGCCGACACGCACCCATCGGATCTGGCTCGATCTCGATGGAGTCGTAATATCCCAGGGATCGTTGGTTTCCGCCCAGTAGGAAGCGGTTATAGGTTGCTCGTTTCTCACAATGTCATAGATTTCGTCGAATTCGCCGATCGGCAGCCAAGCGTAGATTGTGTGTTGAAAATAGTTTGGGGTCGTGACGAAGCCGATGTTGCCGGTATTAGCATTTGGCACGAAGTTTAGATTGACGGTCGACTGGATTCCATGCGCCAGAACCCGACTCGCCAGCGTAATTCTCCGGTTTCGTGTTTGCGAAACATTGCCGACGGAGATCTGTCGGCGATAGTTGTAAACGCTGACAGTATAGCTTTCAATTTCGAGATCTCTCTGTGGCATTGAATGAGCTCCGTTTGTGTGTATTCTTGTATTATCGAAGAAATGAGCGTAACTGACTGTGAGAATACTCACAGAGCGTGCAGTTGGCATATTCTTGACTGAACGGATGTGGACGTCCAGTCCTGCAGCTTTGCTAAACGAGGTAAGGAGCCTGCCGGCCTTCGTGCATTGCAGCACCGGGAGAATCGTTTAGAAGTCTGGCCGGACCTGTTTTGCGCCGAGGCTTCCCCGTGACCGTTCGCAACATCGCCATCATCGCCCATGTCGACCATGGGAAGACGACCCTGGTCGATTGCCTGCTCCGCGCGTCGGGCCTGTTCCGCGACAATCAGAAGGTCGCCGAAAGGGCGCTGGATTCCAACGATCTGGAGCGCGAGCGCGGCATCACGATTCTTGCCAAATGCACATCCGTGGTTTGGCGGGATGCAAGAATCAACATCGTCGACACCCCCGGCCACGCTGATTTTGGCGGCGAGGTCGAGCGCATCCTCTCCATGGTCGATGGTGTCCTGGTGCTGGTCGACGCCGCCGAGGGGCCGATGCCCCAGACCAAGTTCGTTCTAAGTAAGGCGCTGGGCCTCGGTCTGCGCCCGATCGTGGTGATCAACAAGGTGGACAAGCCGGACCAGCGGGCGGGCGAGGTTCTGGACGAGATGTTCGATCTGTTCGTCAGTCTCGATGCCCATGAGGATCAACTCGATTTCCCGGTGCTCTACAGCTCGGCCAAACAGGGCTGGGCGGCCGACGATCTTGCGGCAGAGCGTCGGGATATGGCGCCTTTGCTGGACCTGGTTCTGGCCCACGTCTCGGAGCCGTCGGTCAAGGCGGCCGGCCCGTTCACCATGCTCGCGACCACGCTCGACAGGGACGCTTTTCTCGGGCGGGTTTTGACCGGTCGGATCGAGCGGGGCAGGCTCGAGCTCAATGACCCGATCCGCGTTCTCAGCCGGGACGGCCGCGTGATCGAGCAAGCCCGGGCCACCAAGGTTCTGGCGTTCCGTGGGCTGGAGCGGGTTCCGGTCGAAAGCGCGACGGCAGGAGATATCGTCGCCATCGCCGGCCTGGCCAAGGCATCGGTGGCCGATACCCTGGCGGCGCCCGCGGTCGATGTACCCTTGCCGGCACAGCCGATCGATCCACCGACGCTCGCCATGACCTTCGGCGTCAATGACAGCCCGCTTGCCGGTACAGAAGGCTCCAAGGTCACCTCGCGTCTGATCGGCGAAAGACTGGCCCGCGAGTCCGAGGGCAACGTTGCGATCACTATCAGCCAGGCGGATGTGGGCGACGCGTTCGACGTGGCGGGGCGGGGAGAGCTGCAGCTATCGGTCCTGATCGAGACCATGCGCCGGGAAGGGTTCGAGCTTTCCATCAGCCGGCCGCGGGTGGTTTTTCGCCACGATCCAAGCACCGGTCAGCGGCTGGAGCCGGTCGAGGAGGTCGTGATCGATCTCGATGACGATTACGCGGGGGCCGTCATCGAAACCTTGACCCAGCGGCGCGCCGAACTGGCCGATATGCGCCCCAGCGGCATCGGTCGGCAGCGTCTGATCTTTCATTGTCCGACCCGGGCGCTGATCGGCTTCCACGGCGATTTCCTGACCATGACGCGGGGTACCGGCATCATGAACCGCACCTTCCATGCATATGCACCGGACCGCGGTGTCATCACCGGCCGGAGGGAGGGCGTATTGGTCTCGCCCGAGCGGGGCGACGTGGTCGCTTACGCGCTCGCCAACCTCCAGGACCGGGGCCGTCTGTTCGTCAGCCCCGGGACGACCGTCTATGGCGGCATGGTCATCGGCGAGCACAGCCGGGACAATGATCTCGAGGTTAATCCGCTTAAAGGCAAGCAGCTCACCAACATCCGCGCCGCCGGCAAGGACGATGCGGTTCAGCTGAGCCCGCCGTTCGTCATGAGCCTGGAGCAGGCGATCGCCTACATCCAGGACGACGAGCTGGTGGAGGTAACACCGAAATCGATCCGCTTGCGGAAGCGCGAACTCGACCCCAATGAGCGCAAGAAAGCGATGCGTCGGATGGCGAAAGAGGGCGCCTGAGCCTCGTCTTGCGACGCTTTACGCGGCGGGCAGTTGTCCCAGCATCGACTGCCAAAAGGCGTCCCGCGCAACGAAACTCTGGCGGCTATCCGCGGGCGTTGTCGCGAGCAAAAAGAAGGCGTGGCCCGGTCGAAGGTGGAGCTGCTCGGCAATGACGTCAAAACCGGAGTTGGTAATCCAAGCGTCCGCCGCCTGACGGTCCGCCTGCCGCCCGGACACGCTCATCACCAGCGCTTGATCGGCACAAGTGATGGGCGTCGTTTCCTCCAAGATCATCATTGTGGCCGCGACCGTGTGGCGGCAGTAGCAACCAAACCGAAGAATTGCTTCTGAGATTTGAACCTGATCAAGCTGGCGGTTGATGACGGCCGTTACGTCGGCCTGGTCCAGTCCGAACTGGGCCCGGTCCCATAAGAAGGCGTCGATGGCACCTGCGCGACCGGCCCAGGGCAAAAATTCGATGCGACGGACGATGCCTAAGGCCTGGTCATGGGCCAGTTGCCACTCCCTGGGAAGGGCAGTCTTAAGATACTCCCTGCATGCACGATGTCCGCTGAGCATGGCTTTTGCCCTGTAGGATCCGTCCGTTCGCGGGTGGAAGATGGCTGACTGATCTCAACTCATGAGCGTTGTGATATCATAATATTTCAATCATCAATATAGTTTACACCGCTATTCACTCGAATATTGCGGTTTAGGTCACTTGTTTGCACCTTTGGCGGGAAGATTTTTTTGCGACAAATGGCGTATACGCCACCAGAGCCAGCTTGGCTCGGCACAATGAATCTGTTTTTGAGGTAGCCGGTGAGCTTTATGCGCCGCCTTGCGGGCGCAGACGGACGACGACTTCGATACTTTCAATATCGCAGCCCTCAGGCGCCTCGGGAAGGCGGGAAAACGCGATCTGATCGTTGGGGATATCGATCAGTTCGCCATTCTTGCCGTCGAAGAAATGGTGATGGTGGCTGACATTGGTGTCGAAATAGCTCTGGCCCATGTCGACCGGCACCTCGCGCAATAGCCCGGCTTCTGTGAACTGGTGAAGCGTGTTGTAGATGGTCGCCAGCGAAACCTGGATCGACGCCGCGCGCGCTTCGTGAAAAAGATCTTCCGCCGTCACATGCCGATCGCCTCGGCCGAACAAAAGCCTGGCGAGAGCCACGCGCTGACGAGTCGGCCGCAAGCCGCTTGCTTTGAGTTGCTCCGCAATGTCGCCGTATCCGCGCATAATGCCCCGTTCGACCCTACCGCCGCCTATGCAAGTAGTTTTCCACAATCAGGACTAAAATGGTTCTGATACCGAAACCTGTCAAGATTGATCCGCGAACTGGCTTAGTCACCGGCGGCAATCCGCTGTACCAGTTGGCGGACCGTCGGCACGAAACCATTCGCGTAGAACGGATCCTGCTTAAATTTGAACACGTTGTGGCCGGCGAACATCAGATTGTTATCGATGTCGCCGCCATGGGCGATGCTCATCAAGGTTTTCTGGATGCAGAAGGACCGGGGATCCGGCAAGCGATTGGTCGTAAACGGTTCTTCATCCGACCAGTTGCTGAACTTGCACTGGGACAAGCACCCCATGCAGTCGGCCTGGTCGCGCTTGATCTCCCGCGCCCGTTCCGGCGTCACGAAGACAAGCGTGTGCTCCGGCGTGCGCATGCCAGAGGTGAAGCCTTCCTCGTGCCAGTCGGCGACCCGGTGCATGTCTTCGATCTGCAAGAACACCGCCCGACCGCGATTGTTCAGCGTCAGTGCCTCGGTGAAACCTCGTTCATGGTCGACCTCGTCGGTGAAGGGCACTTGACGATCCGAGCGTTTCTCCAGCTCCTTCAGAAAATTGTTCCTAACCGCAGACGAGAAGAAGCCGGTCGGGCTGAAGCGGTTGAGCAGAACATCACCCGGGTTCAATTGGTAAAGACGCTGCTTCCAGGTCTCGGGGATCGGGCTTTCCTTGGTCAAAAGCGGGCGGGTGCCGAACTGAAAGGCGATCGGTCCCAGATCCGGATTGTCGATCCAGTCCTTCCACTCACGCAACCACCAAACGCCCCCGGCCATGATGATCGGAACCCGGTCCAAGCCTACGCTTTTCATCAGGTTGCGGAGCTCGAGGACCCGGGGAAAGGGGTCCCCCGGCTGTTTCGGATCCTCGGTGTTGGACAGGCCGTTATGGCCGCCGGCGCGCCAGGGGTCCTCATACACGACCGAGCCCAGCCACTCGCCGAAACGGCTGTGGGCTCGCTTCCACAACGCGCGAAAGGCGCGGGCGGATGACACGATCGGGTGGTAGTGGACATTGTAGTGGGCGGCGATCTCTGCGAGCTTGTACGGCATGCCGGCACCGCAGGTGACGCCGTTGATCAGTCCCTTCGCGCCCTCGAGAACGCCGTGGAGCACCCGCTCGCAGCTACCCATCTCCCAGAGCACGTTCATGTGTACCCGGCCTTCGCCGCGGCGCATATCGTGGGCGATCTGGGCCTGGCTGATACCTCCCTTGATCGAATAGTCGATCAGCTCCTCATGGCGCTCGCGGCGGGATTTGGTCTTGTAATCCAGGGGTACATAGTCACCGTGCTCGTCGACCAGATCCGGATTGACGCCGGAAAAGGTTCCGACGCCGCCGGCGGCCGCCCAAGCGCCGGCGCTCCGGCCGTTCGACACCGCGACCCCCTTCCCGCCTTCGACCAGTGGCAGGACTTCGGCCCCCGAAAGGGTCATGGGCTGAACGATGCTCATGCTGATCTCCGTTACACAGACGTGTGAGCGTGGACGTGCCGTCGGCATGCGTCAAACATCATTTCGTCGAAGCCGGTCAGTTTGAATTAGCGGATCGACGGCTTTTCGAGAGCGAGCGAGCAGCTCAACTCGCCCGCCTGCGACGGCGGCCGCCATCTCCGGCACCGCGTTCGCCGCGATCGGTGCGTTCTCCCCTCGGTTCCCGGGGCGCGACCTCCAGTTCCTCGCCGGTCTCCTGGTCGACCGCGCGCATGCTGAGCTTGACCCGGCCCCGTTCATCGACCGCGAGCACCTTGACCTTGACCTGATCGCCTTCCTTGATCACGTCGGTCACCTTCTCGACCCGCCGGTCCGCCAGCTCTGAGATGTGACAAAGGCCATCGTGGTTGCCGAGGAAGTTGATGAAGGCGCCGAAATCGACGATCCGCGCGACCTTGCCATTGTAGATCGTTCCGATCTCCGGCGTCGCCGTCAGTCCGCGGATCCAGTCCACGGCCTTCTCGCTGGCCTCGGCGTCGGCCGACGCGATCTTCACCGTGCCGTCGTCCTCGATGTCAATCTTGGCGCCGGTGCCCTCGACGATCTCGCGGATCATCTTGCCGCCCGGGCCAATCACGGTGCCGATCTTGTCTTGCGGGATCTGGATGGTGGTGACCCGGGGAACCGTGTCGCGCATTTCCGGCCGCGGCTCGCCCAAAGCCTCCGCCATTTCGCCCAGAATGTGGACCCGGCCTTCCTTTGCTTGGTCGAGGGCGATGCGCATGATCTCCTCGGTGATGCCAGCGATCTTGATGTCCATCTGCAGCGAGGTGACACCCTGGATCGTGCCCGCGACCTTGAAGTCCATGTCGCCCAAATGGTCTTCATCGCCGAGAATGTCGGACAGGACCGCGAAGCGCTCGCCGTCCTTGATGAGCCCCATGGCGATGCCGGCGACCGGCCGGGGCAGGGGGACGCCCGCGTCCATCAGGGCCAGGGAGGTGCCGCAAACGGTTGCCATGGAGGACGAGCCGTTCGATTCCGTGATCTCGGATACCACTCGGATGGCGTAAGGGAACGTCTCCTTGCTCGGCAACAACGGGTTGGTCGCCCGCCAGGCAAGCTTGCCGTGGCCGATTTCGCGCCTGCCGGGCGAGCCCACGCGGCCCGCTTCGCCGACCGAGTAGGGCGGAAAATTGTAGTGCAGCATGTAGCGTTGGCGGTAATCTCCCTCGAGCGCGTCGATGATCTGCTCATCCTGGCCCGTGCCGAGGGTCGCCACCACGATCGCCTGAGTTTCGCCCCGGGTGAAGACAGCACTGCCGTGAACCCGCGGCAGAACACCCACTTCGGCGCTGATCTGCCGGACGGTCTTGGTATCCCGGCCGTCGATCCGACCGCCGGTATCCAGGATATTGTTGCGCACGATCTTCTTTTCGAGGTCCTTGAAGGCGCCGGCGACCGCGAGATTGTGGTTCGGGTCGTCCTCGCGGCCGAACTGCTCGACGGCCTCGCGCTTCAATTCGCTCACCCGCTCGACGCGGGTCTGCTTTTCCTGCTCCGCGTAAGCCTCTCGAAGCCGGCCCTCGTAGGCCTCGGCAACGCTGGTCTCGAGCTCGCTGTGGTCTGGGATCTCCAGCTCCCACATCGGTTTGGCGCAGGCCTCAGCCATCGAGATGATCATGTCGATGACCGGCTGGATCTCCTTGTGCGCAAACAGCACCGCACCGAGCATGGTCTCCTCGCTCAGCTCACCCGCCTCGCTCTCGACCATCATCACGGCGTCCTGGGTGCCGGCAACCACCAGATCCAGGTGATTTTGCTCGTCCATCTGCTGGAGCAACGGATTGAGCACATATTCACCGCCGATGAAACCGACCCGGGCGCCGGCGATCGGCCCCAAAAACGGCATGCCGCTGATCGTCAACGCCGCGCTGGCGCCAACCATGGCGACGATGTCAGGGTCATTCTCTTGATCGTGGGACAAGACGGTGCAGATGACTTGCACCTCGTTCTTGAAACTGTCGTGAAACAAGGGCCGGATCGGCCGGTCGATCAGTCTCGAGGTGAGGGTTTCTTTCTCGGTCGGCCGTCCCTCACGCTTGAAATAGCCGCCCGGGATCTTGCCGGCGGCAAAGGTCTTCTCCTGATAATTGATGGTCAGCGGGAAGAAATCCTGGCCGGGCTTGATCTGCTTGGCGCCAACCGCGGTGCACAGCACGCTGGTCTCGCCATAGGTGGCAAGCACCGCGCCGTCGGCTTGACGTGCGATTTTCCCGCTTTCCAATGTAAGAGGACGGCCGCCCCATGAAATTTCACGTTTTGTTACGGTGAACATTGCGTTCTTCTACCTTTCGCGACACCGGCCGACGATCGGCCGGCGAACCAAGACCCCCGGGCTTCGAGCCGCACAGGGCGTCCTGGACCCTTTTCCTACTTGCGCAGTCCCAAACGCTCGATCAGCTGCTGGTAGCGCGGTTCTTCCTTCTTCTTGAGGTAGTCGAGCAGACGACGGCGCTGACCCACCAGCATCAAGAGGCCCCGGCGCGAGCCGAAGTCTTTTTTGTGCAGCTTCATATGTTCGGTCAGATTGGCGATACGCTCGGTCAAAATAGCCACCTGCACTTCCGGCGAACCCGTATCCTTGGGTTTGGTGGCAAAGGCTTCGATCAGCTCTTGCTTTCGCTCGAGGGTAATCGACATCGCATACTCCTCAACGGGCCGCCTCGACCCCGACGGTTACAGATGAAAAACCCGAAGCGGGCTCAATTCCGCCCCGTCCAATCGGGCCAGCGCCACCAGTTCTCCAGCCTGCATCGCCTTCACGGTCTGCAGGTCGTCGGATTGAATGGCACTGCCCTCGTCGATCATGCTGTTCCGGGACACCATGATCGACTGGCCGGCTTTGAGCCGCTGGGCTTGAGGTTCGGTCAGGGCAAACGCCGGGATGTCGGCCAGCGCCGTCGCAACCGGAACCAGGGCTTGGGGCAGGCTGTCGTCCTTCGCCAGCGCTGCCAGAGTGTCGACAGACAAGGCGTCGTCGACGTGGAACGGGCCGACCGCCAACCGGCGGAGCACCCGAACGTGGGCTTCGGTGCCGAAAGCTTGGGCGAGATCGCGCGCGACCGCGCGAACATAAGCGCCCTTGCCGCACACCATTTCAAGAACGGCCCGCTCGGCGTCGGAGCGCTCGATCAGCTCGAGACTGTCGATCCTGACGGTCCGAGGTTCCAGGGCTACCGGCTCGCCGCGTCTTGCCAGGTCGTAAGCTCTCTCGCCATTGACCTTCACCGCGGCGTAGACTGGCGGCACCTGATCGATGGTGCCGACAAATCGGCCCAGTGCGGCTCTCAGCTCGCTGTCCCCCGGCCGATGATCGCTGGTGCGGATGACCTCTCCTTCGGCGTCGTCCGTGTCGGTCGCCTCGCCGAAGCGGATTTCAAACCGATAGGCCTTGGGCGCGTCCATCACGTAAGCGACCGTCTTGGTTGCTTCGCCCAGGGCGATCGGAAGCAGGCCCGTCGCCAGGGGGTCGAGCGTTCCGCCATGGCCAGCCTTGGCGGCCCGGGTGATCGCGCGGACCTGATTGACCACATGTGTCGAGGTCAGACCCTGGGTCTTGTCGACGGCAAGCCAGCCATTGATGGGGCGGCCGCGCGAGCGCCTATGGCTCATGATCGCGCCCGCCGATACCGGCCTCCCGCAACAACCGGTCGATGGTCGCCGCCTCGTTGATGGCGTTGTCGGCGACGAACCGAAATCTCGGCGCATGCTTGAGGTGCATATCCCGGGCGATCCGTCCCGCAACCCGGGGCGCGGCCCGTTCGAGCCCCTCGAGCACGTCGGCCGGCACGTCCGGCTGGCCCAGCGCCGAAACGTAGACCACCGCGTGACGTAGGTCCGGACTGGTCCGGACCTCGGCGACACTCAGATTGGCCTCCTCTATGACCGGATCGTGCAGCTCGCCCCTGAGCAGAACCTCGGCCAGGCGATGACGCAAGGCTTCACCGACGCGAAGCTGGCGCTGACTGGGAGGACGTCCACCTTTGTTCATTTCAGGTCCATGGCGTAGGTGGCGCTCAGAGCGAGCGCGCCACCTCCTTGACCTCGAACGCCTCGATCACGTCACCCTGACGAATGTCGTTGTAGCCGGCGATGGACAGGCCGCACTCGAAGCCTTCCTTGACCTCGCGGACATCGTCCTTGAACCGCTTCAGAGTGCCCATGTCGCCCTGATAGACGACGACATCGTCGCGCAGCAGGCGCAGCTTGGAGCCGCGACGAACCAGCCCGTCGACCACCCGGCAGCCGGCCACCTTGCCGACCTTGGTGATGTTGAAGACCTCCCGGATCTCGGCATGGCCGATGATGGTCTCCTGGGCATCCGGCGAGAGCATCCCGGAGAGGATCGCTTTCACCTCGTCCAGAAGCTCGTAGATGATCGAGTAGTAGCGAATATCGACGCCGTCGCGCTTCGCCATCTCTCGCGCCTGGGCGTTGGCGCGGACGTTGAAGCCGATGATGAATGCGTTCGACGCGCCCGCCAGCGTAACGTCCGATTCCGTGATGCCGCCGACGGCGCCATGCAGGATGCGGACCGCGACCTCGTCCGTGTTGAGCTTGGTCATGCCGGCGGTAATCGCCTCGAGCGAGCCATGCACGTCGGCCTTGACCACGATCGGCAGTTCGTCGATCACGCCGGTCTTCAACTGGTTGAAGATGTCCTCGACGCTGCCCCGCATAAGCGGCGCCGCAGAGCCCTTCTCCCGAATCTGCCGCTGCCGGTACTCACAGATATCCCGAGCCCGCTTCTCGCTTTCGACCACGACAAGCGGATCGCCGGCGATCGGAACACCGTCCAAACCCAAAACCTCGACGGCGACGGAGGGGCCGGCCTCATCGATCTGTTGCCCGTGATCATTGACCAGCGCCCGGGCACGGCCCCACTGGCCGCCGCAGACGCAGATGTCACCGACCCTGAGCGTGCCCCGCTGGACCAGAACGGTGGCGACGACACCCCGGCCCCGGTCCAACTTGGCCTCGATGATCGCGCCCTGGGCCGCGCGGTCTGGGTTGGCCTTCAACTCCAGCAGTTCCGCCTGGAGCTGGATCGCTTCGATCAACTGGTCGAGACCGGTTTTGGCGACCGCGCTGACCTCGATGCACTGGACCTCGCCGCCATAGTCCTCCGGCACCAGATCATGCTCGAGCAGCTCGTTCTTGATCTTGGTCGGATCGGCTTCGGGCCGGTCGACCTTATTGATCGCGACGATGATCGGAACCTCGGCCGCCTTGGCATGGCTGATGGCTTCGATCGTCTGGGGCATGACGCCGTCATCGGCCGCCACCACCAGCACCACCAGATCGGTGACCTTGGCGCCGCGGGCCCGCATCTCGGTGAACGCCGCATGGCCCGGCGTGTCGATGAAGGTGACCGGCGTGCCGGAGCCGATGTCTACCTGATAGGCGCCGATATGCTGGGTGATGCCGCCGGCCTCGCCACCGGCCACGTCGGCTTGCCGCAAAGCATCCAGTAACGAGGTCTTGCCGTGGTCGACATGGCCCATGACGGTGACGACCGGTGCCCGCGACAGGAGCGAGCCCGCCTCGTCGTCCGGACCATCGAGGCCCTCTTCCACGTCCGATTCGGCCACGCGCTTCACCTTATGACCGAATTCGGCGACCACCAGCTCCGCGGTGTCGGCATCCAACGTTTGGGTGACGGTCGCCATCACGCCCATCTTCATAAGCGTCTTGACGACTTCGCCGCCGCGCACGGCCATGCGCGAGGCCAAATCCTGGACCGTGATGGATTCCGGCAGCACGACTTCGCGCTGCTGAGGTTCGGTGCTCTGAACGTGTTGCTGCTGGCGCTTTTCCCGCTCTTGGCGCCGGCGCCAGGCGGCGAGACTGGGACCGCGCCGCTCGATGACATCGCCTTCGACCACATCGAGCTCAATCCGGCCGCTGTTGCGCCGCTGGCCCTCGTCACGCCGGCTCGTCCGCTTCTCGGCAACCTTGCCGCGCTTCGCTTTGCCTTTGCCCCGTTCCTCTTCGGCGGCTTCCTCTTCACGGCCAACACGCTTGGCAGGCGTTGGCGTTGCCGACGGCGCCGATTTCGGCGCCTCCTCGACCTGTTGCTGCTCGGCTGCGGGCGCCGCGGCCTTTGCCGCCGCTTCCTTTTCCTGGGCTTCGACTTTCTTCGCTTCTTCTTCGAGAAGCTTGCGGGCCTGCTCCTCAGCCTTGCGCCGCGCCTCTTCCTCGGTCTTGCGCCGGCTTTCCTCTTCGGCCTTGCGCTTGAGCGCCGCCTCTTCTTCCGTTTTACGCCGCGCCTCTTCCTCGGCCCGCCGTTTCGCGTCGTCCTCGGCGCGTTTGCGGTCCACGACCTCCTGGCGCTTGGCATCGGCCAACGCCCGGGCACGGGTATTGCGTTCTTCCTCGGTCAGCGGCTTGAGCACGAGCGGACGTCTGGACCCGCTGGGACGCTTGGTCTCGCTCCGGGCTTCCGTAGCCGGCTTCGCCGCAGGCACGCGCTCGACGTCAGGGGTTTGCGTCTCCGAGGCCTGCGGCCGCGACGGAGTCCGGCGCGCGCTCCGCTTGACCTCGACCGCAACCGCCTTGCTCCGACCGTGGCTGAAACTCTGCCTTACGGTCGTGTCACCGCCCTTGCCACGGTCGACAGTCCGGGTGCCTCCGCGCAGTGACAGGCGCTGACCACGGTCTTGACTCTTTGTGTCGCTCATCCTGCCAACATTTCTCCGCTCGATCGCGGCGTCCGCACCTCGATCGTACCCATACTCGGCGCCAAGCCATGAAGCTTGACCGCCTGAACGCGAAACCGCCGCGCCAAGCCGCCAGTCGCCAATCCTGCGTAAACCAGCTTATCCCGGCCCACGGCACGTCCCATTGCCTCTCTGTCGAGGAGGCTCACGCGATCGATCGCGACGCCGGAGAGCTTGCTCAGTCCGTCGTCCGCGGCATCGCTCGCAATAACCAAAAGTTCGTACGATCCCGCCTTCACGCCGCGCCGTACCTGTTCGAAACCCATGTCCAATTCACCGGCACGACGGGCAAGGCCAAGCAACTGGAGACATCGCCCATGCAGACCTTCGACCAGCTGGTCGAGAAGGCCGGCGGGTACGATGATCCTCTGCTTCGCCGCACGTGCGAACACATGGCTCGCCACTGCCTTCTTAACCACTTCCCGGTCGGCACTCAACCAAAGACCACGGCCGGGCAATCGCTCGTCAAAGTCGGGGACCAACGTTGCGTCCGGGCCGATAACAAAACGGATCAGGGCATCCCGGTGTTTTGCCGTCCGGTCGACCAGACATCGTCTCGGGTTGGCCAAGTCGTCGTCAGATGGTTCGGCGGCCTCATCATTCAAGATGGTGCCCGTTCCTCCTCATCCCCGACCGTCTCGGTGGCGACCGCGACCGTTTCCTCGTGGGCCTCGTCGTCGGCGCCCCCCTCCAGCGTCGGCTCGGCGGCGGCTGCGATCGTTTCCTCGTCCGCCTTGCCGTCGGCGACCTCCTCGAGTGTCGGCTCATCAGCGAACCAATGTGCCCGAGCTTCCATGATGATCTCGCCGGCTCGGTCAGCCGTAAGGCCCGCCTCCGGCAACAGTTCGATCAATTCGTCGCCGGCCAAATCAGCCAGATCATCCAGCGTTTTGACACCCTGCTCGCCGAGCCGAACGATCTGCGGAAGCTCCAAGCTTTCGAATTGCGCCAGATCCTCGCCGATCTGCAAATCGATGCAGGACTGGCGGAGCGTTTCGAACTCGTCCTCAAGCGTCTGTTGCGCGCGCTCCTTGATAGCCGCGCCGATCTCCTCGTCGAAACCCTGTATCGTCGCCAGTTCCTCGATCGGCGAGTCCGCCACCTCCTCCACCGACGTGTAACCCTCGGTCGCCAGCAACTGCGCGATCATTTCCTCGACATTGAGGCGGTCGGTGAACATTTCCGTCAGCTGGCGGAACTCCTGATGCCGGCGGCCGCTCTCTTCTGTCTCGGAGATGATATCGATATCCCAGCCGGTCAGTGGGGCGGCGAGCCGCACGTTCTGACCCCGCCGGCCGATGGCGATGTGCTGCTGGTCGTCGGGCACGACGACCTCGATCCGATTGGTCTCCGGGTCGAGCACGACCTTGGTCACCTCGGCCGGTGCCAGGGCATTGACGACGAAAGTGGCATCGTCCGGCGACCAGGGGATGATGTCGATCTTCTCACCACCCAGTTCGCCGACCACGGCTTGCACGCGCGAGCCGCGCATCCCGACGCAGGCGCCCACCGGGTCGATCGAGCTGTCCTTGGAGATCACGGCGATCTTGGCCCTCGAGCCCGGATCCCGGGCCACCGACTTGATCTCGATGATGCCGTCATAGATTTCCGGCACCTCCTGCTCGAACAGCTTCGCCATGAACGCCGGGTGGGTACGAGACAGAAAGATCTGCGGCCCCCGCAGCTCATGGCGGACATCGTAGATATAGGCCCGTATCCGGTCCTTGTTGTGGAACATCTCGCGTTGGATCAGGTCCTCGCGGCGAACGATCGCCTCGGCCCGGCCCAGATCGACCAGAACATTGCCGTGCTCGGTCCGCTTGACCTCGCCGACGATGATTTCGCCGATCCGGTCCTTGAACTCCTCATACTGGCGCTCGCGCTCGGCTTCCCGCACCTTTTGGACGATCACCTGTTTCGCGCTCTGTGCGGCGATGCGGCCGAGATCGATCGGCGGCAAGGGCTCCAGAATGTGATCGCCCAACTCGGCCGCCGGGTTCTGCCGGCGAGCATCCTCGAGCGCAATCTGCGTGGCCACCTCTTCCACAGGCTCGGCCACTTCAAGCTGGCGGTAGACCCGAAGGTCGCCGGTCTGGCGATCGAGTTCGGCCACGATCTCGTGCTCGAGGCCATATTTGCGCCGGGCGGCCGTTTGCACGGCCTGCTCCATCGCCTCGATCACTTCATCGGCGCTGATACCCTTTTCTTGAGCGACCGTTTCGGCCACCCGCAAAAGCTCCATTCGTCCGAAGCCTGTCGCTTCCATCATCTGCCTCCGTCGCCGGCGCCCGCCCCTCTCAAGGCGACCGTCCCGTCTCCGCCCACTTCTTCGACGCTTCGATCAGGGCGTCGGTCAAAACCAATTTTGCTTTCTTCACCCGGTCGAACGCTACGCGTAGAACACGATCCTCCAACCGCAGCACGACGTTTTCGTCGGCGACGCCGTCGATCACGCCTTTGAACCGCCTTTGGCCGTCGATGGCGTCGACCGTCTCAAGTCGAGCCTCGAAACCGGCAAAGCGATTGAAATCGCCGAGCCGGGTCAAGGGCCGGTCAAGCCCGGGCGAACTGACCTCCAACTGATAGGAGCCGGTGATCGGGTCTTCGACATCGAGAAGTGCGGAGATGGCGGTGCTGACCTCGGCGCAACTGTCGACCGTCATCGTCGACCGGTCTTTGTGTTCCACCATCACCTGCAGCGTCACCGGCCGACCGCCAAGCTGTACCCGGACCAGATCATAGCCCATGGCATCCAAGCTCGGTTCCAAAATCCGGCCGATCGCGTCCAGTCCTTTCGCCTCGTCACTCATCGCAAACAAAAAAGCGGGCCGGGGGCCCACTTGCTCAAACTCAAGCATTTCTCATGACTATCGAAATATGGCGGCATCGGCCATCGAGTGCAAGAACCATCAACGCGGAGCCGCGCATAAACCGCTAGATACGCTGGAATGTCAGATAGCTACACCGTCGACCGGCGATCAGAGCTTTCTGCTCATAGCGGGTGGCAACGACGTCGCTGGGGCGCTCCCGCCAGTCCCCAACACTCGTCGCCGTCCAGGCCAACCGAGGTTCGAGGGCCAGCGCTTCCAGCATCCAGGCGATGTAGCTGGGATCGTCGCTGGCGAGGCGAAGGTCGCCGCCCGGCTCCAGGTGATCGGCGAAGCGGTGTGCGGTGTCGCGGTTGACGATCCGACGTTTGTGGTGGCGGGTCTTGGGCCACGGGTCGGGAAACAGCACCGAGATCTGCGTGAGCGATCCTGGTTCCAGCCGATCAAGCAAAAGTCGGGCATCGTCGATGGCCAGCCACACATTGCCAAGCCTTTGGGCCTCGATCTGACTAAGGCAACTGGCAACACCGTTGACGTAAGGTTCAACGCCGATGTGAGTGGCCTCGGGATGGGATGACGCCTGGGCGCAAAAATGCTCGCCGCTGCCGAAACCGATTTCCAGCCAGAGATCCGTGGTTTGGCTGCGCAACAGATCGCTCTTCCGCAGTGAGCCACCGCCCCCCAGGCTGAGTTGCAATGCTGGCAACACCGTCTCAAGAAGGGCTCGCTGGCGCGGCCGGAGCTTCGGCCCCTGGCGGCGACCGTAGAGAATACGCCGCGGCTTATCGCCGTCAGAAGGCCCTTTTGAGCTCGTCGACGAGATCGGTTTTTTCCCAGGAGAAACCGCCCCGATCGTCGGGCTCCCGGCCGAAATGGCCGTAAGCGGCCGTGCGCTCGTAGATGGGACGGTTCAGTTGCAGCCGTTCGCGGATGCCCCGAGGCGACAGATCAACGGCCTCCATCAGGACCGAGGCCAGCTTGGCCTCGTCGACCCGGCCGGTGCCGGCGGTGTTGACATAGATCGACAAGGGCTTCGAAACACCGATCGCGTAAGCGAGCTGAATGGTGCAGCGGTCGGCTAGTTCCGCCGCCACCACGTTCTTCGCCAGATAACGGGCGGCGTAGGCCGCGGATCGGTCGACCTTGGTCGGATCCTTGCCGGAGAACGCCCCGCCGCCGTGGGGCGCGGCGCCGCCATAGGTATCGACGATGATTTTCCTACCCGTAAGACCGGCGTCGCCGTCGGGCCCGCCGATGACAAAGGTTCCTGTCGGATTGACGTAGAAGCTTTCCTCGTCACACATCCAGCCCTCGGGCAGGACATCGCCGACGAAGCTCCTGACCAGGTCGCGGACCCTCTCCTGGCTTACGCCTTCCTGGTGCTGGGTGGAGACCACGACCGAGGTGCAGCCGACGGGCTTGTTGTTGCTGTAGCGCAGCGTTACCTGGCTTTTGGAGTCCGGACCAAATTCCGGCACTTGGCCGCTATGGCGCGCTTCCGCCATCATCTTCAGGATTTTGTGGGCGTAGAGAATGGGTGCCGGCATCAGTTCCGGCGTTTCGGTGCAGGCATAGCCGAACATGATGCCCTGGTCGCCGGCTCCTTCTTCCTTTTCGCCGGCAGCATCCACGCCCTGGGCGATGTCGGCCGACTGCGCGTGGAGCAAGATGTCCACCTGGGCTTTGTCCCAGTGAAAACCCTCCTGCTCGTAGCCGATGGCCTTGACCGCCTCACGGGCGAGGGTTTCGGCCCGCTCAGTCACTTCACGAGGGCCCCGGGTCTCGCCGGCGATGACGATGCGGTTGGTGGTCGTGAGCGTCTCACAGGCGACACGGGCCTCGGGGTCGGCCGCAAGATAGGCGTCGACGATCGCGTCCGAGATCCGATCACAAACCTTGTCGGGATGTCCTTCGGAAACGGATTCACTGGTGAACAGGTAGTCGGATGCCGACATCCTCCAAATCCTCGCTTTATCAATAGTGATGGTGGCCTGGCGCTTGGCTGACGACCGCGGTCTTCAACACGACGGGCCGGTGCTGGTCAAGCTGCGCTATCCGCCACTTGGGGGCAGTTTGGGTTGTTGAACGACGCTCCGGTACGACTCTGAGTAACAGCAGCGGATCAGCCCATGTGAGCTCCACGATCGTCTTCGAACGCGGCTAGCGCCTTGGCCAGATCAAGGACGCGCCGGCGCAATTCCGGATGACGGACGCGATCGAAGGCGCGGATCAGCTCGAGCGTGTCGCGGCGGTCGGTGCCTCCCGGAGGCAGGTCGACCTGGCCGTTGGTCCTCTCGGGGCCGAAATCAAACGATACGCCATCTTCGGCGACGCCGGGCCCGCCATAGCCGTCGATCACGTGGACCTGCTCGAAGAAGTAATTAACGGGCACTTCCAGGATTTGGCCGATCTCGTAGAGCCGGCTAGCGCCGATGCGATTGGCACCGCGCTCGTATTTTTGAACCTGCTGAAAGGTCAATCCGAGCAATTCGCCGAGCCGTTCCTGGCTCATTCCCATCAGCGTTCGGCGCAGCTTCAAACGCTGGCCGACATGAATGTCGATTTCGTGAGGCCGGTCCGCCATGTTTCGGCTTAGATCATTGTCGTTTTGAGGCGCTTACCGGTTATGGGCCGCGATCGTTCGTTTGTTAAGGCTCGAGTGCACAAGATGTCGCGTTTGGGTGCGTCTCTCGCACAAGATCGCCAAAAAGGCGGCGACAACGAGGGCCAGCGCGACCGCCAGATAGCCAAAGCGGGCGAAGGGAGTCGGTGCGGACAGCGCGCCTGGCAGGCTCGTGTCGATCACGCCCTGGCGTCCCAACGCCAGGGCGCTTCGGATCTGCCCGTGGGCGTCGATCACGGCGGAGATGCCGGTGTTGGCGGCACGGATCAGGGGCAGCCCTAGTTCCACGGCCCGCATCCGGGCCATCGCCAGATGCTGGTAAGGACCGGAGGTCGGGCCGAACCACGCATCGTTGGTGACGTTGAGCAGCCAATCGGGCCGTTCGCCTGCAGGCGTGGCCCGACCCGGAAAAATGACCTCGTAACAGATCAGGGGACTGAAGGGCGGCAAGCCCGGCGCGCGGACGATCTGTCTCCCTGGTCCCGGCCGAAAGTCGAGGCTACCGGCGGCAAGCGCGCTCAAACCCAGACGGCCGAACAGCTCGCGAAACGGCATGAACTCGCCGAAAGGTACCAGATCGACCTTATCGTAGCGGTGCAGGATCTGCGCCTCGCCGTCGATCACGAACAGACTGTTGGTGGCATAGGCGGGTCGTTGATCATCGAACAGCCGGTTGCCACCGACCAGCATGATACCGCCCGGCGGTGCCGCCGCCGCCACCGCTTGCCTGGCGATATCGTCACGGGCCAGCAGATAGGGGCTGGCACTCTCGGGCCAGATGATATGGGTGATCTGGTCCACGTCCGTCTCGCTCATGTCGAGATGGCGGTTGAACCAGCGCTCGCTCAACTCGGCGTCCCATTTTAGCGACTGTTCGACATTGCCCTGGACCAGGCGCAGGCGAATTTCGGCATGATCCGAGGGCAGCACCTGTCCCAACCTGTGGGCGCCAAAGCCCCAGGTCGCGAGCAACATCACCACGGTCAATCCAACGGCACCCAGCCCTGTGCCGCCCGCCTGACGAACGGCGGCGACGGGAAGGGTTCCAGCGATCAGCGCGGCCACGCCGGCGAGCCAAACACCCCCGAGCGCCGCCATTTGGGAGAAGGCCGGGGCGCCGACCCAGGCGTAGCCGATGAGGTTCCAGGGAAAGGGCGTGAACCAATAACGGATCAGCTCACTGGCCATCCAAAGACAGGTGAAGGCCAGCGCCGCCGCTACCGGACTTCGCCAGGGTCTCGCGGCCAGCAATGCCGACGGCACGGCAATGAAGAGTGCCAGGAACGCGGATAGAGCGAAGACGGCCGGGAAGGCTAGGGCACCGAAGCGTTCGGCGTCCGCGTAGAACGCGACCGCGATCCAGTAG
Source organism: Geminicoccaceae bacterium (assembly GCA_050331695.1). Classification (GTDB taxonomy): domain Bacteria; phylum Pseudomonadota; class Alphaproteobacteria; order Geminicoccales; family Geminicoccaceae; genus JBHJGP01. The sequence continues at coordinate 20,383 of JBHJGP010000008.1, read as the reverse complement.
AGACCGGCCAGCATGTGACCGAGCCCGAACAGCCAGCCGAGCCAGAGACCCCGGCGCCAGGAGCCGGCGTCGATGAGGCCGATCATCAGAACCCCGAAGCACAAAAGCGCCGGCAGAAAGTGGACCGGCGCCAGGCTTAGCGCCGAGATCGCGCCCGCGATCAGGGCCAGCCACCAGGGCAGGCGGCCGGCAAGCGAAAGTCCTGAGGTCAAGAGGCGCCGGCCTTGGTCTCGGATTTCGTGCTTCGCAGGCGGAGGCGCTTGACCCGCCTCGCATCGGCGTCCAGCACCTCGACATCGACGCCCGCCGGATGATGGAAGATCTCGCCTCGGGCCGGCACACGGTCCAGCAGCATCGAGACCAGGCCGCCCATGGTGTCGGCATTGTCCCGGCGCTCGTCGTCGATCAGGTTGAGGCCGAGGCGCTCTTCGACGTCCTCCACCGGCATGCGCGCATCGACGTCGAGACTGTCCTCTGGGCCGCCGGTCATTTGTGGCGGGATGATCCGATCATGCTCGTCCTGGATCTCACCGACGATCTCCTCGACCAGATCCTCGATCGTCGCCAGACCGTCGGTACCGCCATATTCGTCGACCACGATCGCCATGTGCGATTGCGTGTCACGCATCTGGAACAGGAGATCGAGAACCCGCATCGATGGCGGGACGTAGAGGACCTTGCGGATCACGTCGGTAAGCGCGAAGGTCTCGCCATCGCCCCAGAACCGGAGCATATCCTTGATGTGCGCCATGCCGACGACGTCATCTAGGGTTTCCCGGTAGACCGGCATACGGGTGTGCATGGCATCGCGCATCGCACCGATGACCTCATCCAGGTCACTGGTGATATCGATCCCTTTGACGTCGGTCCGCGGCACCATGACGTCGCGCACCTCCAACTCGCCGAAACTGAGCGCGTTCAGCAAAAGCGTACGTTCGTCGTCGGTCAGCGTGCGCGTGTCTTCGTCATTCTCCTCGAGCAGTTCCTCGAGCGCGGCGCGGAGCGAATTGGCGTCGCCGTTCTTGCGGCCGGTCATGGTCCGAAGCAGATCGAACAAGCCGGCGAGCATACCGGACGGGCGGCTCTCGCCCTCTTCCGGCCGGCCGTTCTGGCCTTCGCTACGCATGGCTCGGCGCTCCGACCTCGACAGGCTCGGCGCCGGTGGCGTAGGGATCGGCGATACCTAGTCTGCCGAGGGCCCGGATCTCGATCCTCTCCATGGCCGACGCATCGTCGGCCTGCCCATGATCGTAGCCCAACAAATGCAAATGCCCATGGATCAGAAGATGGCTCAGATGCTCGTCGATGGGCCGGCTGGACGCCGCGGCTTCAGCGCTGACGGTCTCGAGCGCTAGAACGATATCGCCGAGGAGGCGTTCGCCCGGCCGGGCGTTTTGATCCTCGGTCCCGTCCAGAAGGGGAAACGAGAGGACATTGGTCGGGCGCTCTTTGCCGCGGTAGGTGAAATTCAAGTCGGCAATGGCCGCGTCATCGGTGAACAGAAAACTAATCTGCGTCTGTCGAAGGTCGTCGCTCAGATCGAGCTCTGTTTCCAATGCCTCGCGGGCGCGGTGACACAGGGCTTCAAGAGCAGCCTCGCTCAACGGCCAGTCGACCGCCACCGCGAGGCTGTTTCTAGGTGAGCTGTCGTCGTCCATTGGTCCTTGCCGAACTCGTGCTGTCATGTTCGGGATCAGGGGGGTCGGGCTGATCCTCGAAAGCCTCCAATATGGCACCTACCAGTGGGTGGCGGACGATATCGGCGCGATCGAAGTGGGTGAAGCCGATACCGCGCACACCCGAAAGACGCCTCGTCGCCTCAACCAATCCCGAGCCCACACCGCGCGGCAGGTCGCTTTGGCGTGGATCACCGGTCACCACCATCCGCGACCCTTCGCCCAGGCGGGTGAGGAACATCTTCATCTGGGCGACGGTGCTGTTCTGAGCTTCATCAAGAATGACGAAAGCGTTAGCAAGGGTCCGGCCGCGCATGAAGGCGAGCGGCGCGATCTCGATCTGGCCGGTCGCGATCCGGTTTTGCAGTTTGCCTTCGGGCAGCATGTCGTAGAGCGCATCGTACAGCGGCTGGAGATAGGGATCGACCTTCTCCTTCATGTCGCCCGGAAGAAAGCCCAGCCGTTCACCGGCTTCCACCGCCGGTCTCGACAGGACCAGCCGCTCCACCTGTCGCTGCTTGAGCATGGAAACGCCCTGGGCGACGGCGAGATAGGTTTTACCTGTGCCCGCCGGTCCCAGACCAAAGACCAGCTCGAGCCCAGCCATCTGTTCCAGATAGGCCGCCTGGTTGGCGCTTCGAGGAACGATGAGCTTGCGCTCGGTCCGGACGCTAACGGTTTCGCCCAAGAAACTGCCGGCGCTGGCCGGGGGCGCGCTCGACACCAGCCGGACCGCGGCGTCAACCTCGTGAAAGCCGATATCGTGGCCTTGCTCGACCCGGGCGTAGAGATCGCGCAAGACCGCCTCGGCCGGAGCGGCGTCGTCGCCCTCGAGCACCACCTCGTTGCCGCGCGCCAGCGCATGGACCTGAAGCTGTTGCTCGATTCGAGCGAGATTTTCATGGTGTTGGCCGAAAAGCGCCATGCACAGGCGGTTATCGGGAAAGGTCAAATGCCGGTTGAGAACCGACGCGGAGCTCATCGGCGTCAGATGCACGCCTCCCTGGATCGTTGGTCGGATGAACGTCGGTCCTGGTGTTGATCGACAAGACATCCTGCCAAGCTGTGGCGGTGACAGTCCCTGATAACCACCCTTACGTGATCGCCGATTGACAGTCCTGCGTCTTGGACGTGGACGGGCTGCAAATAAGGGCTTCGTCCGACCAGTTGACCGGGGTGACGCCCCGGTTTCTCGAAAAGCACGGGCATCACGCGACCGACCATGGCGCGATTGAACGCGTCGGCCTGGTCGGAGAGCAGAGCCTGCAGGCGAGCTAAACGGTTGGCTTTGACTTCGTCTGCAACCTGGCCACGCATCACGGAGGCCGGCGTCCCGGGCCGTGAGCTGTATTTGAAGGAGAAGGCCTGGGCGTAGTCGACGTCACGCACCAATGACAAGGTAGCCTCGAAATCCGCTTCGGTTTCGCCGGGAAAGCCGACGATGAAATCGGATGACAGCGCTAGGTCCGGCCGGGCCTGGCGGAGCCGATTTACGGTACGCCGATAGTCGTCGATCGATCCCCGCCGGTTCATCGCCTTCAGCACACTATTCGATCCCGATTGGACCGGCAGATGGAGAAAAGGCATCAGCATGTCGACATCCCGGTGCGCCGCGATCAAATCTTCGTCGACATCGGCCGGATGAGACGTCGTGTAGCGAATGCGCAATAGGCCATCGATACTGGCCAGGTCACGGATGAGGTCACCGAGCGAGCATTCGCGGCCAAGACGATTGACGCCGTGGTAGGCATTGACGTTCTGGCCGAGCAATGTGACCTCGCGCGCGCCTTGGCGAACAAGGCGGGTCACCTCGCGGATGACGTCGTCGACCGGTCGGCTGACCTCAACGCCCCGGGTGTAAGGCACCACGCAAAAGGTGCAGAACTTGTCGCAGCCTTCCTGAATGGTCACGAATGCGCTGACAGGAGAGGGCAGATCGCCGGGCGCCAGATGATCGAACTTGCTCTCGACCGGAAACTCGGTGTCGACAACAGCCCGTCCCGCTTGACCTTGTTGAGCAAGAAGTTCCGGAAGCCGGTGATAGGTCTGGGGGCCGACGACGATATCGACGCACGGGGCTCGTTCTGCCAGAAGCGCGCCTTCTGCCTGTGCAACACATCCCGCAACGACGATCGTCGTGTCCTTGCCTTGGCTTCGTCTCAGGTCCTTGATCAAGCGCAGCCGGCCGAGCTCGGAGTAAATCTTTTCGGCCGCTTTTTCCCGGATGTGACAGGTATTGAGCACGATAAGCTCGCTGTCGTCGACATCATCTGTCGCCGTGAAACCATGACACGACAACTGGTCCACGATCCTTTGGGAATCGTAGACATTCATCTGGCAACCATAGGTCTTGATATGAAGGTTTTTGGCCAACCCGGCTCACGCGCGGTCAGTTATGGGGCTCGCTTATGGTCGCGAACCGGCGCACTCGTCAAGACCGCTGGCCGCCCTGTTTTTTCGCTCGAAGCGAAACGGTATTCAAAGAAGTATTGAGCGTTAACCGGCTTTGAATCCCACCCTAAAATGAAGGGACAAGCCACGCGACCGATCGCTTTTTGAGCAAATAAGACGATTAGGCGTGGGAGGGGCTGAACTTTAGGCTGCCCCTCCGCCTTCAGACACTCGTCCACAGCCACCAGCGTTGAGACAAAATCTGCCAAGTTGCTTCAAATCTTCGGAATAAAGCAACTTTTGCCGGCCAACTGGCTTCACTTGAACGGGCCGCCCTCTAGCGACGACGCCCCGTCGTGGTACGCGCTTTGGTGCCAAGGCCAATTTTCTTGGCCAATTGACTGCGCTGCTTGGCGTATGCGGGCGCAACCATCGGATAGTCGTCCGGAAGACCCCAACGTTTACGATATTCCTCTGGCGACATATCGTAGCGGGTTTTCAGATGGCGCTTGAGCATCTTCAGCTTCTTGCCATCTTCCAAGCAAACGATGTAATCGTCGGCAACTGAGCGTTTGATAGGAACGGCCGGCGTTAGCTTCTCAGGTTCTTCCTCTTGTTCAACATGACCTAAGCCAGCGAGGCTCGCGTAGGTCTGGCGGATCAGCTCAGGTAAATCACCTACCGGAACCACGTTGTTCGAGACATGGCTCGACACGATTTCGGTGGTGAGCGTCAAGAGCTCGTTTTGATCTAACTGTTCGGTCATATTTGCAGTTACCTTCGGACTTGCCCAATGTTTTTCTTATTTGCCCTATATATTTAGGGTCAAGCCGGGAGCAAGAGATTTCTGCAAATTTTTGTGGATATCTTGCAATGAAAGAGAGCTATGGCCGAATACAATCTTGATATCACGGAGGACACCTGCCCAATTACCTTCGTAAAAACGAAGCTGAAGCTCGAAGAAATCGCTGTGGGTGACTTGTTGACGGTGCGCCTGCGCGGCGGCGAGCCGATGATCAACGTACCCCGGAGTGTCGAGGATCACGGCCATCAAATCGTCGAGCGAGCCCATGACGTAGACGGTTGTCATCGCCTGATTATTCGCAAGATGCGAGATTAAAAATTGTCACGGATGGGTGTGCGTGACCAGTCGAGGCCGTGGCGTTTTAAAGTCTAGCCGCATGGTCAGCGCGGCCATCCGGGTACCGTTCGGCCGTCGGTAATAAGACTCGCGGCGGCCGATCTGGACGAAACCGAACCCTTGGTAAAGCGCTTGAGCCGACGCGTTGTCGACGGCGACTTCGAGAAACATGCGGCGCGCGCCCTGGGCTTGGCATGTGGCGATGCTCCGGGCCACGAGCCTGGTGGCAACACCTTCCCGCCGTCGATCGACGACGACGCCGATCGAAAGCAGCTCACATTCGTCGCGAACGGTGCGGCAGAGCGCGAAGCCCACCAGCCTTTGGGTGCCGAAGCGAACCAGACTGCGTTCGGCGATGGCCGCAACCAGGCCGAAGCCGCCTGGCATGGCTAGAAGCTGAAGCAGATCGGCCCGGCTCCAGGGTTCGTCAAAGCAAGCGGCGTGCAATCGCGCCAGACGGCCTATCTCGAACGCGCTGATGCGCCGGACGTCGATTTCCGATGGAGCTAGTTGCACGGCCAACGGTCAGACCGCCATCGGCGTGGCATCGGGGGCACGCAGATAATAGGGTTGGACTGCGGAGCCTGCGATCGCGGCCGACCCGCGGTCAATGCCACGGAGGGCGGCCGCGGCGACGAGGCTCGCATCCAGTTCGATCCGTCGACAGAAACGATCGTCCAGCCGCTCCATCGGATCGGCCGCCAAAACCTGATCGGGCCCGCGATGCTGCGACAGCCATTGCTCGACCGTGGCGATCCTTGCCGCCCCGACCGATAGCCCATGATCGTCCATTTCCTGACCGTAGAAGCGATCCCGCCTGGCATCGACAAGGCAAAGGCTCGGCCCCTCTTGGAATGCAGCGAGCGCTTCGAAGGTGGTAACGGCGTGCACCGGCCGATCGATCGTCAGCGCGAAGGCGCGGGTGGCCGCGACCGCCACCCTGATGCCTGTGAAACTTCCGGGCCCGACACCGACGAAGAGGTGGTCGACTTGCGACCAGGAGACACCCGCTTCAAGCCGTGCTTCCTCGACCAATGACCCTAGCCGTTCGCCATGTTGGCGAAAGCCCAGTTCGCTTTTGATCGCGACCACGGTTCCAGCCAAGGTCACGGCGGCTGAACGGGTATCCTGGCTACATTCGATGGCGACGGCGACGGACGACACGATCTCACGCAGTAATGAAGAACCTCTCGATCAGGAGACCGCGCGAACCTCGACCACTTCGGGCACGTAGTAGCGGAGCAGGTTCTCGATACCGTTTTTGAGCGTCACCACCGAGCTTGGACAGCCGGCGCAAGCACCGCGCATATGCAGATAAACAACGCCCCGCTCGAAACCGTGGAAGACGATGTCACCGCCGTCTTGCGCCACGGCCGGGCGTACGCGGGTGTCGATCAACTCGCGGATCTGCGTGACGATTTGGTCTTCATCCTCGCTGCCTGCCTCGTCAGCGAGCGCGTGGGCATGAACAACCGGATCGCCGGACAGATAATGCTCCATGATCGCGCCCAGAACCGCAGGCTTGAGCCTCTGCCAGTCTTCGGTTTCCGTCTTGGTCACTGTGATGAAATTCTGACCCAGATAGACGCCGGCGACGCCATCGACGGCGAACAATCGCGATGCCAGCGGCGAGCCCGCCTGGGCCGTGTCTTGTTCGGTGAAGTCAGCGACACCTTGGTCCATAACGTCCCGCCCGGGGAGAAACTTCATGCTCGCTGGGTTCGGCGTGGCTTCTGTTTGGATGAACATAACGGATCCTCGGGCGAGCAATTGATCGATGTGTGACAAGAAGATGGGTCAATTGCGCGTTCGCTTCAAGCGCGCCTTCACTTAAGAAGAATATCGCTGATTTCCCGAAGCTGGGTCCGGGCGCGCAACAGATAAAAACCCTGGGCCGCCAAATGGCTGGGCGTGAGCTGACCGTCCGGTACGCCGTTGACGACGATCCAGGGATATAGCGTCGCACCTTCTTCGAAACTGCCGAGCATCTGCTGCCAAGGCGTGGTCAGATTGCGATCGGTAATTCGCTCCGCGAAATCATCCTCGAAGGCCCGCAAAACGATGAAGTAGGCGTAGAGTTTACCCTTGGCTCGGTAGAAATGATCGTCGGCCTCAGTATCGAGCCATCGCCCTGAATAGTCATCCATATGCTGGTAGAGCCCGGCGGATGTCGATCCGAGATCTTTCGAGATCCGATCGAGCGTGGTCAGGAGATTGTCGTCCCGGCGTTCGAATACAGCGTTGCCGGCCGCCAACCGGTCATTATAGCGCCGGAGCGCCGTCGCGGCTTCACGGTAGTAGCTTTGCGAGGGCCGCTGAGGGGCCCAGGAGACGCTCGGATCCCACACCCACTGGTCTCCGGGAAACTTCAGCCTGCCGGTCACGATCTCGAGGTCGCGGTCAGCGCTGCTCGAGCCCCGTGAGCGGGCGATCTGGTCTAGCAACTCGATCGAAACACGGGACAGCGCGTCGATGATCCCGTTCTGGAAGTTGGGCATATTGTCCAGAACATAGCCCGGATAAAAAGGCGGCGAATTGGCGATCCAGCCGTTCTGGTCGATTTCGCGCTCGATCAGGTCGGCCATCACGGCAGCCGTCTGACTACCGCCCTGAGGCGGGCTAGCCTCCAGACCGAAGGCGATATCGTCATCGATCTCATGGATGATGAGGGCGCCCACGCCATAGTAGAGGACGCCGATAATAACCAGAAGCGCCGGGAACCAAATCAGCCACCGCACCACGCGCAGGCTCGAACGATGGACTGAATCTTGGGTTTCGGTCGCCACTGCCAGGTCTCCTCGTCAGCCGGCCGGGTTCTGAAAGCCAACCAGTTCATAGGCTTCGCGAACAACCGGCCTGGCGCTCGCGTCGGCCCGCTCAGCACCCTCCGCCAAAACCCGATCGAGGTGATCCGGTTCCGCCATCAGCCGACGCATCTCGTCGGCCAAGGGTGCCAGACGGTCAACCGCCAGGTCCGCCAGGGCCTTCTTCAGCGTCGAAAACTGCGCGGACGAAAACTCGTCGATCACGTTCGCTCGATCTCGGTTCGCAAGCGCTGCGTAGATGGTCAACAGGTTGGCGGCCTCGGGCCTCTCGTCAAGATTGTCGGCGAAACCTTCAATACTGTCGGACTTCGCTTTCTGGATCTTTTTCGCGATGAGATCGGCATCGTCTGTCAAGTTGATGCGAGACATGTCCGAGCTGTCGGATTTGCTCATCTTCTTGGTCCCATCGCGCAAGGACATGACCCGACTGGCCTCGCCTAGGATCAAGGGCTCAGGCGTGGGAAAGAACCCCTCTTGGAAGCGATGGTTGAAGGCCAGTGCGATGTCGCGGGACAGTTCCAGATGTTGCTTCTGGTCCTCGCCGACGGGAACGTGGGTCGCTTTGTGGACCAGAATGTCGGCGGCCTGAAGAACCGGATAGGCGAACAGGCCGACGGGCGCGTTTTCCCTTTGTTTCCCGGCCTTTTCCTTGAACTGGGTCATCCGGTTGAGCCAGCCGAGCGGCGTGACGCAATTGAAGATCCAGGCGAGCTGGCTGTGGCCGGGGACCGCGCTCTGGACGAACAGGATCGACCGCTTCGGATCGATACCGCTTGCGATCAAGGCGGCCGCGACCTCGCGGCTGTTGGCGCGCATCGCGCCCGGATCGTGCATGGTGGTGAGAGCGTGCTGATCGACCACGCAATAGATGCACTCATAGTCGTCCTGCAGGCGGACCCAGTTCCTGATGGCACCCAGATAGTTGCCGAGATGCAGGCCATGGGTCGGCTGTACGCCCGAAAAGATGCGCCCCTTCATAGTGGCTTCGCCCAAATCCTAGTGCGTTTGATGGAGTAGGCTGGGAAAAGCGCACAGGCGCATGGCCTCGTCAAGCGGGCTCAGCCGGTGGCCGGAGGCGTGCTGCTGCGGCCCTTCAATTGAGCGATATCCGCGCGGGTGACGGCCCGCACCAGGAACGCCGAGGCGCCATAGACAAAGGCTCCGCCAATGATCAGGGGAAGAAGTCGCACCACAAAGGTCATCGGCGGTAACACCTGGTCGAGCAGGAACAGGGCTCCAACCATCAGCACGCAGGCCAGGCCGCAGCGAACCGCCCGGTCGATCAGGCGCCGGTCGGCCTGGAATTGCCCGCGGCGGATCAGTAGCGCGAACAAAAGCCCGGCGTTCAGCCAGTTGGAGAGCGCGGTCGCCAGGCAAATGCCGACATGAGCCAGAGGCTCGATCAGGATCAGGATGAAGCCGATATTGGCGGCGAGGCAAATTGCGGCGACGGCGACCGGCGTTCGCGTGTCCTCGCGGGCGAAAAAGCCGGGTACGAACACCTTGATCAGCACGTAAGCCGGCAGGCCCAACGCCAGGGCTTGGAGTGCCAGGGCGGTATTGGTCGTGTCCTCGGCGCTGAAAGCACCCCGTTGGTAAAGGCCGGCGATGACCGGTTCGGCGACCACGATGAGTGCGGCGGCGGCGGGAAGGGTCAGGAGCAGCGCGAATTCGATCGCGCGGTTGAAACTGTGCCGGGCCGCGTCGAGCGCGCCTTGGCGAAGCTGGCGGCTGAGAAGCGGCAAGAGCGCCGTGCCGATGGCGATGCCGATCACACCGAGGGGCAATTGGTTTAGGCGGTCGGCATAGAAGATGTAGGCCACGGCACCGGCCGGCAGGCCGGTGGCGAACCAGAGATCGACCAGCATGTTGATCTGGGCGACGCCTGCGCCGACGACACCGGGTCCGATCAATATCAAAAGTCGCTTCAGCTTGGCCGTCCAAACAGGTGGCCGCAGCCGGAAGCCAAAACCCTGGCGATGAACGGCGAGGCCAACCCATGTCAATTGTAAGAGCCCCGCCAGCGCCACACCCCAGGCCAGAACATGGGCCGGCGTCTCGAGCCGGTCGCCGAAGCCCAGGAGCGCTGTGATCAGGGTGAAGTTCAAAAGCACTGGCGCGAAGGCTGCCGCCGCGAACCGGCCGATGGCGTTGAGCATCCCGCTCAGGAGCGCCGCCAGGGAAATGCAGAAGATATAAGGGAAGGTGATGCGGCTCAGCTCCACGGTCAGCTGGTAGCGCTCGCCTCCAGGCTCGAAACCGGTGGCGATGACCCGAACCACGTAGGGCATGAATAGCTCGGCCAGGAGAACGATGACCAGCAGCACCGTCGCCAGCGCGGCGAACGCGTTGGCCGCGAACTGCCGCGCCGCTTCGGTGCCTTCGCCCTCCAGGGTTTTGGTGAACATCGGCACGAAGGCCGCGTTGAAGGCGCCCTCGGCGAACAGGCGCCTTAGAAAATTCGCGAGCTTGAAACTGGCGAAGAACACATCGGCCAGAGCGCCCGCGCCCAGCACCTGCGCGATCAGTACGTCCCGGACGAAGCCCGCGACCCGGGACATCATCGTGAATGATCCGACCGTGCTCGCGGCGCGGATCAAGTTCAAGCGACTGACGCCGGACGGTCTCAGGCTGCCTGCTCGCTGTCGGTGGCCAGCACCTCAAGCAAAGCGGTCTTGACCTGTTTCACCTTGCTCGGCCGGGTCAATTTCATGCCGAACACATCCTTGACGTAGACGACGTCGACCACCCGCTCGCCGAAGGTGGTGATGTGCGCGCTGGAAATAACCAGGCCCAGCTCCTTGAGCGCCTTGGCGAACTCGTAGAGCAGTCCTGGCCGGTCTCGGCCGTTGACCTCGATCACGGTATGGGTGCGGCTCGCCTTGTTGTCCAACAGCACGCGCGGCGTCACCTGGAACACTGCCGCCCGGCTGGGCAGGCTGGTCCGTCCCTCCTGGGCCTTGTCCAGCCAGAGCTTACCGGCCAGCGCTTCCTCCACGTTCTTGCGGATCCGTTGCAATTGGCGGGGGTCGGTGACGGCGCTGAGATTTTCGGCGTTCTGAATGCCAAGACTGTCCATGGCCATGCCGTCCTGGGTGGTGAAGATGTGGGCGTCGACGATGCTGACGCCGCTGAGCGCGAGGGCGCCGGCCAATTTCATAAAAAGACCCGGATGGTCCGGCGTGAACACCAAGAACTCGGTGCGCGCACGGAAGGTATCCATTTGAAAGCCGAGGCCCAGGGGCTCGCCCTTGCTCTCGACGTCATGGACCAGTTTGGCGTGGCGCAGGTGGGCTGCTTCGCTGAAGCCCATCCAGTAGCGAAGATCGTGGCGCTCGAGATAGGTCTCGATCTCTTCATCGGACCACTGAATGGCGTCACTGGCGAGGAGCGCTTCCCGCAACGCGGATTTCGCCCGTCCGACGCTATGCCGGCGCATGGCGTTGACGTCGCCGGTGATCATCAGCGCTTCGCTGGCATTGTAGAGCGAGCGGAGCAACTGACCTTTCCAGCCGTTCCAAACATTGGGTCCGACGGCGCGTATGTCGCAGACGGTGAGGATCAGAAGCAGCCGCAGGCGCTCGGGTGATTGCACCACCTCGACAAAATCCTGGACGGTTTTCGGATCCTCCAGATCGCGGCTGAAGGCGGTCGCGCTCATCAGAAGATGGTGACGCACAAGCCAGGCGACGGTTTCGATTTCCTCACCGGGCAACCGCCAGCGCTCGCCGACCGTGCGAACGATCTGTTCGCCTATAACACTGTGATCGCCGCCGCGGCCCTTACCCAAATCGTGGAAGAACAGAGCCAGGAAAAGGGCGTCGCGTGAGACCACGTTCGGCATTAGGGACGTGGCCATTGGCAATTCGTCGGCGAGTTCACCCTGTTCGATCGCCCTGACCACCCGGATGGCTCGGATGGTGTGCTCGTCGACCGTGTACACATGATAGAGGTCGTGTTGCATTTGGGCGACGATCCGGCCGAACTCGGGCACGAACTTGCCGAGCACACCCGCCTCATTGAGACGGGTTAGCACTCTCCCGGGCGTCTTGTCCGAGGTCAGCATCTCCAGAAACAGGCGGATGGCTTCGGGGTCCTCACGCAGATCGAGGTCGATCTTGGCCAGGTTGCGCTGGACGTCGCGCACCGCTGTTGGCTCGATGTCGAGACCGCGCTGCTCGGCCAGATGGAACAGTTTCAGGATCGAAATCGGATCGTTCCGAAGCTGCTCGGGACCGACGAACCCGACCCGCCCGGCGCTGATCCTCATGCCATCCATGCGGCGCTGGCCGAAACCGAAAGTCGGCAACTGGAAGCGCGAGGTCCGCTGAAATTGTTGTTCGAGGGCGGCGCAGACGACGCGGGTGAGACCGCCGACCTCTTTGGCCACCATGTAGTAGCGCTTCATGAAGCGCTCGACAGGCCGCTGCCGCCGACGGCCGGCGAAGCCGAGGCGCTCGGCAATGACCGGCTGCAGATCGAAGGTCAATCGCTCTTCGGCGCGCCCGGTCTCATAGTGGAGGTGGCAACGTACGGCGGTCAGGAAATTGTGGGCGCGAACGAACTGCCGTTTGGTGCCGGCATCCAAGACTCCGTGCGTGACCAACTCGTCGACTGAGCGGATGTCGTAGAGGAAATGACCGAGCCACATCAAATTCTGGATGTCGCGCAAGCCGCCTTTGCCTTCCTTGACGTTGGGCTCCAGCAGATAGCGGCTGTCGCCCGTCCGCCGATGGCGTTCGTCGCGCTCGGCCAGTTTGGCTTCGATGAAACTCGCTTCACGGCCCTGAACCACCTCTTCGCGCAAACGTTCGCGAAAGGTTCCTGCGATGGCCGCATCACCCCAGACCAGCCGGTTTTCCAGAACGGAGGTGCAGATCGAGACGTCATCGCGGGCGGCGCGGACGCATTCTTCGAGCGACCGGGTCGCGTGGCCAACCTTGAGACCCAGATCCCACAAGCTATAGAGAAGCGCCTCTACCAGTTGCTCGGTTCGGGGCGTCCGCTTGTAGGGGTAGAGCACCAGGAGATCGATATCGGAGCCCGGCGCCAGTTCGGCTCGCCCATAGCCGCCAACGGCGAGCACCACCAATCGTTCGCCGGCGGTCGGGTTCGAATGGTGGAACCGCCACTGATCGGCCTGATCGAGGAGACCGCACACCAGATCGTCAATCAGGTCCGCCTGACGGCGAACCAGATCGGTCGCCGGCAATCCGGCCTCGAAGTCTTGTCTCAAAGCCTGACGTTCGCGGGCCAGGGTCTCCTTGGCAATCGGCAGCAGCGCGGTTTTGTCCCGAACCGCCGCCAGGGTCTCCCGGACGCTTTCGCCCTGCGCCGCTCCCGCCGTGGTTTCGCGCAAAAGCGTCGCCATCAGCGAGCGCGCGCCGTCACCGCTAGCTTAAGCGACATCGACCATTGGGAGCGGCCATAGCCGGTTTCACGCATTGCCGGGTCAATGAAAGACATTAGGTTTCCGTAGCTGGCGCTTTGGCGCCGGGAAAGCTAGCCTCATGCGTTGATGAATGTGAGCGAAATTTTGGCAATGGGTGGCTATGGTGCCTATGTGTGGAGCGCGGTCGGCTTCACCTTGTGCCTGTTGCTCACCCTTTTTCTGATCAGTCTTCGGCAAAGCCGGCGGCGTGATCGCGAACTGGACCAGTGGCGGGAACGCCGGCGGCAGGGTCGAAAATCTGTGGCCGCCGGCAAGGCGCCGGAGCTGAGTGAGAGCCGATGACATCGCGTAAGCGACAGCGTCTGTATCTGGTACTGGGCGCGCTGCTTCTTTTAGGCACGGCGACCTCGCTGGTGTTGAATGCGCTCGGCGACAATGTCTCGTTTTTCGTTTCGCCCGCGGATCTGGCGGAAAAGTCCGCGGACGAAAACCAGCAATTTCGGCTCGGCGGTCTCGTTGTCGACGGCAGCGTCAAGCGTGGCGAAGATGCTGAGGTTAGCTTCCGTCTCACCGACAGCGAAGCTGAGGTCCAGGTGGTGTATACAGGCCTTCTTCCCGATCTCTTCCGCGAAGGCCAGGGCATCATCGCCCAGGGCCGCCTTCTGCCCGATGGCTCGTTTCGGGCCGAAGAGGTGCTGGCCAAGCATGATGAAAACTATATGCCGCGCGAGCTCGCCGACGCCTTGAAGGACAAGGGCGTTTGGCAGGAGGGTGAGGAAACGCTCGGAGCCGCGGAGCGATGATCGCCGAGCTCGGCCATTATGCGCTGGTCCTAGCCTTGGCCCTGGCGCTGGCCCAGACCTTCGTCCCGCTGATCGGCGCCGCCCGCAACGATTTGGCCCTGATTGGCGTCGGCCGGTCGGCCGCCTGCGCCCAATTCCTGTTGCTGAGCGTTTCGTTCGGCGCGCTCCTCAGCCTATTCGCGCTTTCCGACTTCTCCGTCGAAGCGGTGGCCCGCTACTCCCATTCGACCAAGCCCATGCTTTATAAATTGAGCGGCGCCTGGGGCAATCACGAGGGCTCACTCCTCATGTGGGTTTGGATCCTGGCCCTGTTTGGCGCAGCGGTCGCGGTGTTCGGCGCAAATCTGCCGCCCGCCTTCAGGGCCCGTGTGCTGGCGGTCCAGGCCTCGATCGGCGTCGGCTTCCTTTTGTTCATGCTGTTCACCTCGAACCCGTTTCTGCGGCTCGATCCGGCGCCGCTCGACGGCCAGGGCCTTAACCCAATCCTCCAGGATCCGGGCCTCGCGTTTCATCCGCCGATGCTCTACGTAGGCTATGTCGGGTTTTCGATGGCCTTCGCCTTCGCCGTCGCCGCTCTGATCGAGGGCCGGGTCGACGCCAGCTGGGCGCGCTGGGTCCGCCCCTGGACGCTCGCCGCCTGGGTTTCACTGACACTCGGCATCGCGCTCGGCAGTTGGTGGGCCTATTACGAGCTCGGTTGGGGCGGTTGGTGGTTCTGGGATCCAGTGGAAAACGCATCCTTCATGCCCTGGCTCGCCGGCACCGCTCTGCTTCATTCGGCGGTTGTGGTGGAAAAGCGCGATGCGCTGAAGAGCTGGACCATCCTTCTGGCGATCCTGACCTTCTCGCTCAGTTTGCTCGGTACCTTCCTGGTGCGCTCGGGCGTCCTGACCTCGGTTCACGCTTTCGCCACGGATCCGGAGCGAGGTGTCTTCATCCTCATGCTTCTTGCCATCGCGGTGGGCGGCTCGCTCACGCTTTACGCCTGGCGGGCGCCCCGCCTTCAGGGCGGTGGACTGTTTCAGCCCGTGTCCCGGGAGGGCGGCTTGGTGCTGAACAATATGTTCCTGGCGACCGCGACCGCGACGGTGTTCCTCGGCACCCTCTATCCGTTGTTTCTGGAGCTGGTGAACGGCGCCAAAATCTCGGTCGGCCCGCCCTACTACAACGCCACCTTCGTTCCCTTGATGACGCCGCTCATGGTGCTAGTTCCAATCGGCGCGATGATGGCCTGGAAGCGCGCCGACATCGGCGCCGTGCTAGGCCGACTCCAAATCGCTGTCCTGCTGACGCTGGCGGTTGTCCTGGGTGTCGGCTGGATCCGCGGTGTCGCCGAGGTTGGCGCTTTGTTTGGCTTTGCGCTCGCAGCCTGGGTGTTCCTGGGCTCGCTCGTCGATTGGGCGGAACGGGTCGGTCTGTTTAGGATCGAGCTCTCCCGGAGCTGGGCGCGGGCCCAGGGATTGCCTCGGAGCGCCTACGCCATGACGATCGCTCATATCGGCCTCGGCGTGATGATCGCGGGCATCACCGCCTCCAGCGCCTGGCAAAGCGAGCGGATCCTGACCATGGCGCCTGGTGACGAGGTGGAGCTGGCCGGCCATCAGGTCGTCTTCGACGGTGTCGCCGACACCGATGGGGCGAACTACACCGCACAGCAGGGCGGCTTTTCAGTGTTTCGCGACGGCGAGCCGGTGGCGCAGCTCTTTTCCGAGAAACGCTTTTATCCGGTGGAGCGGCAGAACACGACCGAGGCCGGCATCGACACCGGTCTGTTGCGTGATCTCTACATGGTGTTGGGTGATCAGGTGGCCGAGGATCGCTGGAACGTGCGTCTCTACCACAACCCGTTGGTCTTTTGGATCTGGGGCGGCGCCGGCATCATGGCATTCGCGGGCCTGATCTCGCTCAGTGATCGTCGCTTGCGGGTGGGCGTGCCGGAACGATCTCGAAAAAAACCCATTGCCGGTAAAGCCGAGGCAACGGCTTGAGCTCATGATCCACCGCCTGGTCTTCATCCTGCCGGTTGTTCTGTTCGCCGGCGTCGGCCTCGCCCTGGCTTTGGGGCTGGGGCGCGAGCCGTCACGCTTGCCGTCGGTGCTGATCGATCAGCCGGTGCCTGAATTCGCACTGCCCGTCATCGGCAACGAAGAAGAGACCGGTTTCGAGCACGCGGACCTCGGCGGCGAGGTGGCACTGGTCAACGTCTTCGCGTCCTGGTGCGCGCCTTGCCGGGTCGAGCACCCGCTCTTGGGCAGGCTCGCCTCCGAGGGAGTCCCGATCTACGGCATCAACTACAAGGACGAGCCGGAGGCGGCCCGCGCTTGGTTGGAGGAGTTGGGCAACCCCTTCGAGGCGATTGGCGCTGATGCGGAAGGCCGCGTTGCGATCGATTTCGGCGTCTATGGCGTGCCGGAAACCTTCGTCGTCGATCGCGATGGGCGCATCCGCTACCGGCACGCAGGCCCGATCATGCTGCGCGATCTGGAAACGACGATCCAACCGCTCCTGGACGAGCTGGGCCGGTGATCCGCGCGCTTTTAATCCTGCTCGCCATAGCGTGTTCCGCGCCGATGACGCCCGCCTGGTCCGCCACCTCGCCCGATGAGGTTCTGGAGGACCCGGCGTTGGAAGCGCGCGCCCGGGCGCTCGGCAAGGAGCTTCGCTGTCTCGTTTGTCAGAACCAATCGATCGACGACAGCGATGCCGAATTGGCCCAAGACCTCCGGGCGCTGGTGCGCGAGCGTCTGGTCGCCGGCGACAGCGATGCCGAGATCAAAGCCTTTCTCACCGCGCGCTACGGCGATTTCGTGCTTTTGAAACCGCCCATGGCCCCCGGCACCTACCTTCTCTGGTTCGCACCGCTCGTGCTTTTGATCATTGGCGGTGGCCTGTTGGCGTTGGTTTGGAAACGGCGGGGGCAGGCGACCGCCTTACCGCCCAATCCGCTAACAGTCGCTGAGCGCGCCGAGCTTGAACGGCTGATCGAGGGGCGGCCCGACGCCGAGACCGAACGCCGGTGAGCGGTTTCGCTCTCGCCGCCGGTCTGGTCACGCTGATCACGATGGTCGTCCTCGTCCTGCCGCTGGTGCGGCGGTCACGGGCCGCTGGACGCACCGAGCATGAGCTCGCTGTCTACCAGGACCAACTGGCCGAGTTGGACCGGGACGTGGAGCGGGGCGTCCTGGCACCGGATCAACGGGACGCCGCCGCCACCGAGATCCAGCGCCGCCTCCTGCAAGCCTCGCGGACGAAGGACGCATCCGTCCAGGGTCAGAAACGCTGGCTCACGGCGATTGTTCTGACCACATTGCTGCCGGCGGCGGCCGGATTGACCTACCTCTATCTCGGCAGGCCCGGTCTTCCCGACCAGCCCTTCGCCGCCCGGGACACTGGCACCGAGAGGGATCAGCGGGAGCGTTTGGTCCGGCAGCTGGCCCAGATGGAGGAGCGGGCGGATAGCGACGGGCTCGACGTCGAGGGCTGGCAGATCCTGGCTCGGCTGAAGCTGGTGCTCGAAGGTCCCGACAGCGCCATTCTGGCGTTGCGACGGGGCCTGGAAGCGTTTCCCGACCAGCCGGGTCTTCTGAGCGGCATGGGCGAGGCGCTCACCCAGCGGGCCGAGGGGGTGGTGACGGCCGAGGCGAAGCGTTTTCTGAACCGGTCGCTGGAGCAGGAACCGGACCAACCCCAGGCCCACTATCTCCTGGGCCTCGCGGAGAACCAGGAGGGTCAGCCCGAGGCGGCTCTCAAGCGGTGGGGTAATCTTTTGGCCCGGGCGCCGAGCGACGCGCCGTGGCGAAACACCATCGCCGAGGCCTATCTGGCCGTCGCGGACCAATTGGGTGAGGACGGTGAAGCCTTGCTCGCCGAAAGGCCAGGTGTCAGCCCGCCTGGCCGTCCCAGCGCCGCCGACGTCGAGCGCTTCGCCGGTCTGTCGGAGGATGAGCGAAACGCCCAGATCCGCTCGATGGTGGAGGGTCTGGCCGCGCGGCTGGAGGACGAGCCGGACGATATCGAGGGCTGGCTGCGGCTGGCCCGGGCCCGCACCGTTCTGGGCGAGGCCGATGCGGCGAGAGACGCCCTGGCGACGGCGGCCCGGCACCTGCCCGAGGATGCCAGCACGATCAAGGCGGTGGCGATGGCCCGCACGGAGCTCGGCGAAGAGGCGGGCGTGCCGATCGTCGATCCCGAGGCGGCCGCCCTGTTCGAACGCGCGGCCCAACTCGCGCCCGATGATCCCGAGATCCACTGGTATCTGGGCCTCCACGCGGTCCAGACCGGTGACCACGGGCGGGCCAAGGAGGCCTGGCACCAGGTTCTCGCCCTGTTGCCGCCTGACGATCCCAATGCCGAACTGATCCGCCGGAGCCTCGACGCCCTGGAGAACGGTCCGCCACCGGCGGAGTGAAGGTTGTCCATTGCCGGCGTAGGGCAGTTTCCACTATCCGAACATCGTCTAAGCGGGAGCAGCCGTGTAAGAGCACCGTGCCCATGCCGCATCCGAGGGGGGGGGGAAGCGCGTTGAAACAGCACCCTCATAGATTTGTCTGACGGCGTAGTTGGTTCCCAACTTGGATGCCATTTCACCAAAATGAAGCACGAACCCCTGTTCGGCCAGCGAAGTACTTTTTCAAGGTTCCCGACCGCCAAAAAATTATGGGTAGAGCGCGGAGAGGTGGTGGCAAGTCGGGCCTTCGAGGTGGGCACCGCTCCATGAGTTTTCGGTGCCGCTTCGTCGAGCAGAAATTTTTCTCGAACGCTCCAGTGGCTCTTTCGTCCATAGTGAGGTCGTGTCCAACTTAATGGTCAATTACAGCTTGAGTGTTCTCAGATTGACCTTCTCCCTGGATTAGGGCCGCGCTGAACTGGGAAATTCCGGTTGCTGAGTTGCGGTGAGCGACGGCGCGGAGCCCGCAAGAGGCTCAAGCGACGGCGCGGCGGTTGTGCTGAGATACTCCTTGGGTGAGCGGTAGCCGAGCGCCGAGTGTGGGCGCACGGCGTTGTAGTGGTGGCGCCACGCGGTGATCTCCTCGCGTGCGTGGCGGAGCGATCGGAACCAATGCAAGTTCAGGCACTCATCGCGGAGCTTCCCGTTGAGGCTCTCTACGAAGGCATTCTGGACGGGCTTGCCTGGCTCAATGAAGCGAAGGCGGACGCCAGTGCGCTCTGACCATTCGAACATGGCTCGGCTCGTGCCCTCGGGGCCGTTGTCCAGGACAATCTCCTCAGGCAGCCCGAACCGCTCATCGAGCTCATCGAGATACCGGGCGACCCTGGCGCCGGTGATCGAGAGGTCGATGATCTGGCCCGGGCAGTACCGGCTGTGGTCGTCCACGATGTTGAGCACCCGGAAACGCCGATAGTCGGCCAATTGGTCCGACATGAAGTCGAGGGACCACCGCTGCATCGGCCGCTCCGGCATCTGCGAGGCGATCCGGTCGCGGCGCGGCAGCTTGCGCCGCTTCTTCGTGCGCACCTGCAGGCCCTCGGCGCAGTAGAGCCGCCAGCTGCGCTTGCGGTTCACGACCAGACCCTCGCGCCTGAGCATGGCGTGGAGCCGGAGATAGCCGTATCTCCGGTTCTCCGAGGCCAGAACGCGCATCCGCTCGAGGACGGCCGCATCGTCGCGCTCGACCGGCCGATACTGCTGCACCGATCGCGCGAGACCGACGATGCGGCAGCTGCGCCGCTCGCTCAGGCCGAGCTCGGTCATAAGGAAGCCCACGGCTTTGCGCTTCGCCATGGGCTCACCAATGTTTTTGCAGGAGTTCCTTCATCGCCGTCATATACAGCATCTGATCGGCGACGATCCGCTTCAGGCGCGCATTCTCAGCCTCGAGGTCCCGGAGCTTCTTCGCATCCGACGCTTCCATGCCGCCGAACTTCTTCCGCCAGGCATAGAAAGTGGCGCTCGAGATGCCGTGCCGGCGACACAACTCGTCAACACGCGCTCCCGCCTCGTTCTCCTTGATGACGGCGATGATCTGCTCGTCGCTGAACCGGCTGCGCTTCATGTGTCCACTTAAGCTTCTTGTCTTGCGTTCTGGATGGTTCCAGAGTGCTGATGAGGAGGAAGGGATATGGCGAAGACATCGACCGCTCGGGCAACGCCCCGCGTGACTGCGAAAGACGCCGGGACCAAGCTGGCGCATCGG
>JBHJGP010000007.1:0-107702 GCA_050331695.1 Geminicoccaceae bacterium | reverse complement strand
AGAGCAGGATGACCGCCAGTCGATCCAACAGGGCAAGTAGGCGATGCTCACGGTCTGGTGGTCGGCATATTCGCCGATGATCAACCCGGAGCAGTCGGAGCTCACGGCCGAGCAGGTCGCTTTCTCCGGCATGCCTTCCTAACAGGGTGAGACCGTCACCTATGCGATCTCCATGCCGTTCTCGATCTCCGAATATTCGAACAATAAGGAGGCTTCCTGGGAGTTCTTGAAGTGGCTTTCCAATCCGGAGCTGGAGAAGAAGAACGCGATTGAGCGGGAGGTCGAAGGCACGACCATCATCAACAATGTCGTGACCCACATCGGCAACCTCACCGATCCTGAGGTCAATGCCGCCAATGACGGCATCCAGGAGGCGGCTTGGGCGTCGCTCGAGAATTCCGACATCATGCCGCAGATCCCGGAATGGCCGGAAGTGGGCGACATCCTGTCTGCGGCGATCGCGGAAGCCGCCGCTGGCGGTGACACGCGCCAATTGATGGCCGACGCGGCCGATCAGTCGAACCGGATCCTGAAACGCGCTGGTCGTATCCAATAGGCTGGGCGAGGGCGGACACCGGACCGCCCGCGTCCCTCGGAGGCGGCCATGCGTGACGACCGGCTGAAATACCTTCTGGTTCTGCCGGCGGTGGCGGCGGTGTTCGCGACCGCCATCTGGCCGCTCATCGAATCGTTTCGTCTGTCGCTCACCGTCGGCCGCCTGACCCGGCCCAATTTCCCGCAAGCCTATATCGGCTTCGAAAATTATGGCTGGGCGTTTCTCGAGGAGCCGGCTTTCTGGAACGCGGTCTATGTGACCGGCGTCTACACGATCGTCACGGTGCTCCTGACAACCCTGCTCGCGCTGGGCCTCGCCTTGCTGCTGGCGCCAGGCGGCCGGTTGCGCGGTGGCGTGCAGACGCTCTTGATCTTGCCTTTTGCCATGTCGCCGGCACTGATCGGGGTCTCTTTCCGGTTCATGTTCAATCCGGAGTTCGGTCTGTTCGACGCTTTTTTCGGGCTGGTCTTTCCGCCGCTCGCCGAGATCAACTGGCTGTCTGAACCCAATCTTGCGTTTGCTGTCTGCGTCATGGCGGATGTCTGGGGCTGGATCCCGTTCTTGACCCTGGTTTTGATCGGCGGGCTTGCGTCCGTTCCCCGAGACACGGTTGAGGCGGCTCAGGTTGACGGCGCGTCCGGCTGGCGGGTGTTCCGCGACATCACCCTGCCGCAGCTGGCGCCGGTGCTGGCCGTGGTCGTGATCCTGAAGTCCATCTTCTCGCTCAAAACTTTCGATCAGATCTACATGCTGACCAATGGCGGCCCCGGCACTGCCACCCAGACGCTCTCCCACTACATCTATTTCAACGGCATGAAGTACGGCCAGATCGGCTATTCGGCGTCGGTCGCCTGGCTGATGGTGATCCCGATGGTGGCACTGACCTTCGCCTACGCGAAGTTCGTGTTCCGCAAAGCCTGACGCCCATGACCGGCCCCCAGAAGAAGCAGTTTTGGAACGCGGTGCAGGTGACGCTGATCCTGGTTGCCACCTTCATCATGCTGGTGCCGATCATTTGGATCTTTCTGGCCGCCTTCAAAACCCATGTCGATGTCTATCAATTGAAGCTGTTCTTTACGCCGACCCTCGAAAATTTTGGGACCGTGTTCGAGCAGCCCTATGATCTCGGCGCGAAATTGTTCAACTCGACGATCGTCGCCGGCGCTACGGTGTTGATCGCCATCCCCATCGCCACCTGCGCCGCCTATTCCTTCTCCCGGTTCAGGCTTGCCGGCGAGACCACCATGCTGGTCATGATCCTGGCGACCCAGTTCGTGCCCGCGGTGGTCATCATCCTGCCGTTCTTCGTCATGTTCCGGGACATTGGTCTGCTCGACACCCGGACCGGCCTGATCCTGGTCAATCTGGCAATCGTCATGCCGTTCGCGATCTGGATGATTAAAGGTTTCATCGACGGCATCCCGATCGACACCGAGGAGGCGGCGATGGTCGACGGCTCTTCGCGCCTGCAGGTGATCCGCAATATCGTCCTGCCGATGGCGGCACCAGGCCTGATCACCGCCGGCATCTTTTGCTTCATAATCGCCTGGAACGAGTTTTTGTTCGCTCTGATCCTCACCAACAAGAATGCGGTGACCCTGCCGGTGGGCCTTGCCTTGTTCAAAGGCGAGGAAGGCGATCTCTGGAACCTGCTTTCGGCGGCCGGCATCATCATCATGGTGCCGATGTTCGTCCTCGCGCTGTCGATCCGGCGTTACTTCGTCCAGGGCATGACCATGGGCGCGGTGCGCTGATGGCCGGTGTCGCCCTTAGGGACGTGACCAAGCGCTGGGGTAGTTTCGTCGGCGTGCATAACCAATCGCTGGAGATTGCCGACAAGGAGTTTCTTGTCCTTCTGGGCCCGTCCGGCTGCGGTAAGACCACGACCATGCGGATTATCGCTGGCCTTGAGGAGCCGAGTGCCGGCGAGATCTGGATCGGTGATCGGATGGTCAATGACGATCTGCCGAAGGACCGGGACGTCGCCATGGTCTTTCAGAACTATGGCCTCTATCCGCATATGAGCGTGTTCGACAATATCGCCTATCCGCTGAAAGTGCGGGGCACGGCAAAGACGGAAATCCGGCCTCGGGTCGAGCGCGCCGCCGAGCAGGTCGAACTGACGGCGTTCCTGGACAGACGCCCCAAGGCGCTTTCCGGCGGTCAGCGTCAACGGGTGGCGCTGGCCCGGGCGATCGTTCGCACGCCCAAGGTTTTTCTCATGGACGAGCCTCTGTCCAACCTGGATGCCAAGCTCCGGGTATCGATGCGCGCCGAGCTGAAGCACCTCTCGCATCAGCTTCAGATCACCACGGTCTACGTGACCCACGACCAGATCGAGGCGATGACGCTCGCCGACCGTGTGGCGGTGATGAACCATGGTGAGATCCAACAATTGGGGCGTCACACCGACATCTACAACGCCCCGGCGAACCTGATCGTCGCCGGCTTCATCGGCTCGCCGGCCATGAACCTGCTCCGGGGGCGGATCGAGGCGGGTTGGTTTTGGGCCGAGAACGGCGCTCGCGTTGTGCCGGTCTCAGCGGGTTCGAATACAAACGTCATTATGGGCGCCCGCGCCGAGGACATCTCGATCCTGCCGGCGGGCGAGGGCGATCTCGACGTCACGGTCTACGCCTTCGAGAACACGGGCGAGAGCGTGCTGGTCACGGCGGAACTGGGCGATCAGCGGCTGATCGCCAAGGGCGACCGCTATCTCGATGTCGCCATGGACCAGACCGTCGGGCTCAGGATCGATCCCCGGCATACCTATTTCTTCGATCCGGAGACGGAAGAGCGGGTCAGACTCCCCTGAGCCGCGAGTGACCGCGCCCGCTCGGAAGGGTCTTTCGCTCCGCGATATTATCGACAAAGCGGCTCTGGCTGTTAGGCTTTTCGCGGAAGTCGCCAAGGTCTCGAGGAAACGCTTCCTTGTCTGATGAACAACCGCTTCTGAGCGTAAGCAATCTGAGGGTCGAGTTTCCGACCCGGCGCGGACCTTTGGTGGCCGTCGATGACGTTTCCTTCGATGTGTCGGCAGGCGAGATCCTGGGCCTTGTCGGCGAGTCCGGCGCCGGAAAGTCGGTCACCGGCTCGGCCATCATCGGCTTGATCGAGCCGCCGGGCCGGATCACGGGCGGCAGCGTCGTCTTGAATGGCGAGCGGATCGACATGCTCAAGGGCGAAGCGCTGCGACGGGTCCGGGGCCGGAAAATCGGCTTCGTCTTTCAGGATCCGCTGACCAGCCTCAATCCCTTGTTCAAGATCGGTGATCAGCTGGTGGAGACCGTGCTGACCCACACCGATCTCGGTGAAAGCGAGGCTCGCGACCGGGCGCTGGAACTCTTGCGCGACGTCGGTTTGCCGGCTGCCGAGCAAAGGCTTCGAGCCTGGCCGCACGAGCTTTCGGGCGGTATGCGCCAGCGGGTCGTGATCGCGCTGGCACTCGCCGCCGAGCCCGATTTGATCATCGCTGATGAGCCGACCACCGCCCTTGATGTCTCGATCCAGGCGCAGATCATCCAGCTCCTGAAGCGCCTTTGTCGCGAACATGGCGCCGCGGCCATCCTCGTGACCCATGATATGGGCGTGATCGCCGAAGCGGCCGACCGGGTGGCGGTGATGTATGCGGGCCGGCTCGCGGAAATCGGGCCCGTCGCCGACGTTATCAAGACACCGCTCCATCCCTATTCGAAGGGGCTGATGGCGTCGATCCCGACCATGGGCGAGCGTCTGGACGCTTTGGCCCAGATCGAGGGCAGCATGCCGCGACTTGATTCGATCCCGGTGGGCTGCGCGTTCAACCCCCGCTGTCCTCAAGCGTTCGAACGCTGTCTGCGGGACCGTCCGGAGCCGATCAACGTCGGTGCCTCGGCCGTTGCCTGTTGGCTCTACGACCAGGAGCCGGAGACCATCGCCGCCGGCGAAGCGGCATGAGCGGGCTGCTCGAGGTCGAGGGCCTGGTCCGGTCCTTCGACGTTTCGGCGCCTTGGCTGGAACGGGTTTTGGGAACGGAAACGAAGCGGATCCTCCACGCCGTGCGTGGTATCGATTTTTCGCTTGAGAAAGGCGAGACGCTAGCGCTTGTAGGCGAGTCCGGTTGCGGCAAGTCGACCGTCGCCAAATGTCTGGTCGGTCTGCATGAACCAACATCCGGCGTCATCCGCCTGGACGGCCTGGACCTCACCACCGAGCGGAGCGCCAGCGCCCGGCGGCGGATGCAGATGATTTTTCAAGACCCCTATGCCAGCCTCAATCCTCGATGGCGGGTCGCGGACATCGTCGCCGAGCCTCTGCGGACCCACGATCTCGCCAGCGGCCCCGAGGAGGTGACCCGCCGAGTCAACGATCTCCTATCGATCGTGGGCCTTTCGCCGAGCGATGCGAAAAAATATCCGCATGAATTCTCGGGCGGTCAGCGCCAGCGGATCTCCATCGCCCGGGCTCTGTCGACGACGCCGGAGATCCTGATCGCCGACGAGCCGACCTCCTCCCTCGACGTTTCGGTTCAAGCCCAGGTGCTGAACTTGATGAAGGAGCTTCAGCGCGAGATGGGCCTCGCCTATCTCCTGATCACCCATGATTTGTCGGTCGTCTACCAGATGGCGGACCGGGTGGGTGTCATGTATCTGGGCCTGTTGGCCGAGATTCGTGATGCCGAGATCCTGTTTGCCGAGCCGTCTCACCCCTATACAAGATTGCTTTTGGAGGCGGTGCCTAGCCTGGACAATATCGGTGCTGCCCGCGCGCCCATGGAGGGTGAGGTGCCGAGCACGATAGACCCGACCACAGGCTGTTCATTCCATCCGCGATGTCCGTTCGCCAACGACCGCTGCCGGGGCGAGCAACCGACACAGATCCCGGTGAATGGCGGTCTGGTCGCCTGCCATGCGGTGGAGGAGGGCCGGATCTGAACCGGCTCAGTTTCGCTGGAGCGCCAGGTGAGCCCCAAGGCTCACCAGGATCAAGCCGCCTGCGCGCCGGGCGAGGCGCTGGGCGGAACCGGATCGGCGCAGTCGGTCGATCACGGAACTCGCGAGCACGACGCAAACCAGATCGGCCGAGGAAAAGGTCAGGTTGACGATCACCCCCAGCAGAAGCAGCTGCGCCCAGATCGGAAAGGCGGCCGCGGGATCGACGAACTGCGGCAGGAAAGCGATGAAGAACAGCGCGACTTTGGGGTTCAGGAGCTCGACCGCGACGCTTTCCGCAAACGCTCGCCGAGCGGATTTGGCGGAGACCGCAGTCGCGGGCGTCAGCGGCTGCTCCTTGGTCCGGATCAGGCCGATGCCCAGCCAGATCAGGTATCCGGCACCAGCGAGCTTCACGACCAGGTACAGCGTCGGCACCGCGTGAAAGATCGCCGACAGTCCGGTTGTCGCGGCGATGACGTGAGCATAACCACCTACGTGGATGCCGAGCGCCGCCATCAGCCCCGCCCGCCGGCCGCGCGCCACCGTTTGCGCGGCGGTGTAGAGCAACGCCGGGCCCGGCATGTAGGCAAACAGTAAGGTCGCCGCGGCGAAGGCGAGTAGGAGCTCGGTCGAGGGCAAGACCACCATCCTTGATCTATAAGGCGGTCTTCAGCCTAGCAGATCATTCCCCTCGAGCGTAAGCAAGCGACGGTCAGCCCTTACCGGAGCGGCGGCCTTCCAACAGGTAGGCCAGAAAATCGCGGATGGTCTGAAGACTTAGCTCCGCGTTCTTCATGTGGGTTTCTAGCTTGTCGATCTCCTGGTGCTGGGCCAGTTCGTCCCGGCGATCGAGTTCGCCCTTCAGTTCCGATAAGGTTCCTTCGGTCTGATCGATGAGACTTCGCAGATGGTCGGTCGACAGGGATTTCACGGTTTCAGGCATTTGATCTCCTCCTCAGGCCATCATGTTGGAAACAACCAGGCAGACGCCCGGGACCACGAAGAAGACGCCGAGAATGTAGGCGAGAGCTGCCATCTTGTTGCTGGCAGCGGTGTGTCCCATCCACTCGGCCATTCGGACCGGAATGAATCTGAGGAACGGCAAGCCGTAGATGATGATCACACCCAACACGTTGTAGGTCAGGTGAATGAAGGCGATTTGCAAGGCGGCCTCGGCATTGCCGGTGACCGCGGTCGCGGCGAGCACCGCGGTGACGCAAGTTCCGATATTGGCGCCGAGCGTGAACGGATAGATCTGCTTGAGGCCGAACGCGCCGGACCCGGCGAGCGGCACCATGAGCGACGTGGTGGTCGACGAGGACTGCACCAGCACGGTCACCAGCGTGCCCGAGAAGATACCCGAGACCGGGCCGCGGCCGACGGCTGTGTGCATGATCTCGCGGGCCTTGCCGACCATCAATCTTTTCAGGAGCTTGCCGATATAGGTGATCGACAGAAAGATCAGCGCGATGCCGACGACGATCAGCGCGATGCCGCCGATCTGATCGCCCATCGCCAACAACACCCCCTTGGTGTTGTCGACGATCGGCGCTGTGGCGCCTTTCACGAAGTTAAGGCTCGACACGGAAGCATCGGCGCTGCCGTAGAAAGGAGCGGCCAGGGTTTTGCTGATAGTCTCCAAAAAGCCGAACGCTATCTCCAACGGCAGAAAGACCAAGACCGACAGGAGATTGAAGAAGTCGTGAACCGTCGCGGCGGAGAAGGCGCGCGAGAATTCTTTTTTCTCGCGCACATGGCCCAACGAGACGATCGTGTTGGTGATCGAGGTACCGATATTGGCGCCCATGACCATGGGCACGGCGACCGAGACCGGCAGACCGCCGGCGACCAGGCCGACGATGATCGATGTAACCGTCGACGAGGACTGGATGAGCGCGGTCGCGACCGTGCCGACGACTAGCCCGGCGAAGGGGTTGACGGCAAAGGCGAATAACTCTTCTGCCTGATCACCTGTGGCGGCCTTGAAGCCTGATCCGATCAGGCCGACCGCGCATATCAGCAGGTAAACAAGACCCAGTACGGCGAGCCATTGGAGCCAACTCCCTTGCGCTTCGCGTTCGAGCAGTTTCGGATCCGCACGATAGACGTCAGTCTCGGCCATCACGTCCTCCCCATTGCTGGCGGGTCCGTTACCGAGCGTGAGCAACAATTTCGTGACGGTGCCGATTCTTAAACTTCGAGTTGTATTACAGGTCTCTAAATTCCGGTTGAAGAATTTCTTGCGAGCTGCGGCTCTGTCTGGAAACGGGACCTTTTGTGACCGCCGATACATCGGCTTTTCAGTGATCCGCTAATCTCAACTCGTGAACGCGGAGGCGTTCTCCTTGTTGTCCCTCAACACGCGAACTTGTGGCGGAGAGAAGCGATGGTCAGAGGTGGGATCCACGGACAGCGGTTCGCTTTTTTCGATCCGGCAGCAACCCGCGCACTGGTGTTTGCTGGTCTCTCTCTTCTGATGCTTCTCTCCGCCGCCTTTTCGCTCTAGGGGCTTCCTCAGGTCCGATCGGACCGATGGCGGAACGGTATGTCGATAGGCCATACGCCCGTAGAGCAACCGCTTTTCCCGGGACTTGTGCTTAGCTGACGACTTCGGAGAGTCCCCTTGGTCAGCGGCTCTGCGAAGGTCCGGACGGAGGCCACTGGCCGATCTCCTGGCTTGGCCCGACGGATCATCGTTTTGGCGCGCCCGGTCCCGTCAAAGCCCGTCACGAGAACACGGGATTGCTTTCCCGTCCGGTCGAGGTTTGCCGATCAGCTACCGTCACCGGTTCGTTGGAGACGCGCACCGGCGCCAGAAGCTTGGCGCCATACGCCCTGAAGCCACCAACGTTGCGGCTTTTCAGCTCGACCGGAAAAGCGTCGAAAATGGCATCCAGCGTGGTTCGGTCGACGGCGCGGTCATCGCCCAGAGCCATGGCGTTCGACGACAAGGCTCGAGCGGCGCGTTTCGACCAACCGCGCCAGCCGCTTGGATCGGGCACGACGATGATGGCCGTGCCCCCTTGCGTGAGCGATCCCAATGCCCGCTGGACGATCAGAAACGGATCGCGGGAAATGCTGAGGACGTCGAAACAGCTGACGACGGCAAATCTCTCGGCATCCGGCGACGGCTGATGAAACCTCCGGTCCTGAAACTCGAGCCGCGGACAACGCCAGTGATCTCGTTCAGACGCCGGTAGCCGCGGCTCGACGGCAACCACGCGGTTCGAGCCGAGCCAGGTGGCCATCTGCCGGAGCAGGGGGGCGTTGCAGCTGGCGAGGTCCGCATAAGCGCGGTTCTTCGGGACGTTCAACCGGCGTACGAAACGTTCGAGCAAGGGGAACGCGTCCACCGGAATAGGGGCATCGATCATGGCGAAGGGGCCTTGCCGTGCGTCAAGTGGGGGCCTGGTGATCACCGAATGGCCCGAAGGTTAGCCCGACAACATGAAGGAAACCTTAGCGGATCGAACCATGTTCACCGGGGGACCGGGGGTCGGACCCGGCCTTTCCGGCAGGCTTACCGAAACGTGAATGACGAGCCCAAAGCCATCGCGTAATCGAGGGCGAACGGATCCCTGAAAAAAGGACGACACGGATGGACGCAACCGCTCTCAAGGCCATGCAGGCGCCGCTGAAGGAGCGTTACCGGGACCAGCCTGAGACGGCCACGATCACGCTGAAGGCGGAAGGCCGATTGAGCGAGGGCGTGAGCTGTTCGGTTCAAACCTCGAAGGCTCTGATCGCGGCCGGTCTCCACCCGGCGACGGGCGGTGACGGAACCTTCGCCTGTTCCGGGGACATGTTGCTCGAGGCCTTGGTCGCTTGTGCCGGCGTTACCATGAACGCGGTGGCGACGGCGCTCGAGATCGAGCTTCGGGATGCCACCGTTCGAGCCGAGGGTGATCTCGATTTTCGTGGCACGCTTGGGGTGGCGAAGGATGCGGCGGTCGGCTTCAAGTCAATCCGGCTCAGCTTCGACGTCGACACGGACGCGAGCGAGGATCAACTGGCAACGCTGCTCAAGCTCACCGAGCGCTACTGCGTGGTGTTGCAGACCCTGGCGAACCCGGCACAGCTTTCGTCAGCCATCGAGCGGCGAAGCTGAAGGTCTATTCAGCGGCGACCGCCGCTTTCTGAACCGGCTCAAGCCTAGCCGCGCAGTATTTGAACTCCGGGATCTTGCCGAAAGGATCCAGTTGCGGGTTGGTCAGAATATTGGCGGCGGCTTCCGCGAAGCAGAAGGGGATGAATAAAACGCCAGGCGGCACGTCCCGGTCCGCGCGAATGGTGAGTTCGATTTCGCCACGCCGGGTGGCAACCTTGACCGCGTTGCCCGGCTCCAGCCTCCGGTTCCTCAACTCGCGAGGATTGATCGAAACCACAGGCCCCGGCTCCAGATGATCCAGGACGGACGCGCGGCGGGTCATGGCGCCGGTATGCCAGTGCTCCAGCATGCGGCCGGTGGTGAGGATCAGTGGAAACGCCGCGTCCGGCTGTTCGTCCGGCGGGATCAGATCGGCGGGTACGATCCGGGCCCGGCCTGATCGGGTCGGAAAACGCTCGGCGAAGACGATCTCGTTGCCGGGCAGGTCATCACCCTCGCAAGGATAGGTCACCGAGCCCTCGCGCTCCAGCCGCTCCCAGGTGATATGATCGAGCGCCGGCATCACCTGCGCCATCTCGGCGCACACCTCCGGAACCCCTCCATAGTCCCAGGCCAGGCCTATGCGCCTCGCCAGTTCCTGAATGATCCACCAGTCCTGGCGCGCGTCACCCGGCATCGGCACCACCGGTCGGCCAATCTGCACCTGGCGGTTGGTGTTGGTGTAGGTGCCCAGCTTCTCCGCGTGGGCCGATGCC
Organism: Geminicoccaceae bacterium; assembly: GCA_050331695.1. Lineage (GTDB taxonomy): Bacteria > Pseudomonadota > Alphaproteobacteria > Geminicoccales > Geminicoccaceae > JBHJGP01. The sequence goes on along the minus strand of JBHJGP010000007.1, from coordinate 97,370 downwards.
GGCAGGACGACATCCGCATGCCAGGCGGTTTCGGTGAGGAAGATGTCTTGCACCACGAGGTGATCCAGCGAGGCCAGGGCCTGGCGGGCATGGGTCTGATCGGGATCGGACATGGCCGGGTTTTCGCCCATGACGTACATCACCCTGATCTGACCCTCGTTGATCGCGTTCATGATCTCGACCACGGTCAGCCCGTTCTGGGGATCGAGATCCGTGTCCCAGAAGGTCTCCATCGCCGTCCTGACCTTTTCGTCCTGGACCGGGCGGTAATCCGGATAAACCATCGGGATAAGCCCGGCGTCGGACGCACCCTGGACATTGTTCTGGCCGCGCAACGGGTGGAGACCGGTGCCGGTCCGGCCAATCTGACCGGTGATCAGAGCCAGCGTGATCAGGCAGCGGGAATTATCGGTACCGTGGACGTGCTGACTGATGCCCATGCCCCAGAAGATGATCGAGCGGGGTGAGGTTGCGTAGACCCGGGCAACATCTCGAATGAGCGAGGCGTCGACCCCGCAGAGCGGCGCCATCCGTTCAGGCGAGAAGGCCTGGATTCGCGACTTTAGCGTATCAAAGCCATCGGTCATGGCCTGCACATATTGTTCGTCGTAGAGGCCTTCCTCGACGATCGTGTGGATCATCGCGTTCAGAAGAGCCACGTCGGTGCCGTTCCTGAACGGAACGCTGGCATAGGCGTAGCGAGCGAGCGGCTGCTTCGAGGGATCGATGACGATCAGCTTGGCGCCGCGCTTTGCCGCCTGCTTGAAATAGGTCGCCGCCACCGGATGGTTCTGGGTCGGTCTCGCGCCGATGACGATGATGCAGTCGGCGTCGTTGGCGGCGGTGAACGGGGCGGAGACGCCGCCGGAACCGATCCCTTCGATCAGCGCCGCGACCGAACTCGCGTGGCAAAGCCGCGTGCAGTGGTCGACATTGTTGGTGCCGAAACCGGTCCGCACCAGCTTCTGGAACAAATACGCTTCCTCGTTGGAGCCCTTGGCGGAGCCGAAGCCGGCCATGGCGCTGGGTCCATGGCTATCGCGGATTGTCGTCAGACCGGCGGCCGCGATACCGAGCGCTTCATCCCAGGATGCCTCGCGAAACACCTCCCGCCAATCCTGGTCCCGAAGCGTCATATCCCAGCGCTTGGCGACGCCCTCCTTGCGGATCAAGGGCGTGGTCAGCCGGCCTTCATGGTTGATGTAGTCGAAGCCGAAGCGACCCTTGACGCACAGCCGCTTTTCGTTCGCGGGCCCGTCGCGACCGTCGATCATCAGGATTTTGTCGTCCTGGACATGGACCGTGGTCTGGCAGCCGACACCACAGAAAGGACAAAGCGTGTCCTCGGTTCGATCGGCCCATTGAGTGCGCCTACCGGTTTCGACATCCACCAGGCTCTTTTCAATCAAGGCACCGGTGGGGCAGGCCTGGACGCATTCGCCGCAGGCGACGCAGGTGCTCTCGCCCATGGGATCGTCGAAGTCGAACACCACCTTGGCGCCCGGCCCCCGGTAGGCCATGCCGATCACATCATTGACCTGAACTTCCCGGCAGGCGCGCACGCAGAGAGTACAATTGATGCAGGCATCGAGATTGACCGCCATTGCCACGTGGCTCATGTCGCGCTCAATCCGGTCTTTCGCCTGGAAACGGCTGGTCTCGACACCAATCGTTTGGGCCCAGCGCCAGAATTTGCTGTCCGGGTCGGGGCTTTGGTCTTTGGCGGGCTGATCCGCGACCAACAGCTCGAACACCATCGCCCGGGCTTTTTTCGCGCGTTCCGAGGCCGTCATGACCGTCATCCCGTCGCGCGGTTTTCTGATGCAGGACGCGGCGAGCACCCGCTCGCCCTCGATCTCAACCATGCAGGCGCGACAATTGCCGTCGGCGCGGTAGCCCGGCTCCGGTGCATAGCACAAATGCGGGATATTCGTGCCCTCACGCCTCGCCACCTGCCAGATGGTTTCGTCAGGCGCAGCGGTCACCAGATCGCCGTCGAGCGTGAAGGTGACGGTCTTAGCGTGGCCGTTCGAACTCACGGACGGCCTCCCGTCACTTCTTCGGAGAAATGCTTGATCACAGACAAAACCGGATTGGGCGCCGCCTGACCGAGCCCGCAGATCGACGCGTCCATCATCGTCGCCGAAAGCTCCTCTAGGTGGGTTGTGTCCCAAACCGGTTGTTCCATCAGCTTCACGGCCTTTTCCGTGCCGTTGCGGCAGGGTGTGCACTGGCCGCAGCTCTCGTCCTCGAAGAAGCGCATGAGATTGAGAGCCACCGCCTTCATGTCGTCCTGATGGGAAAACACGACGATCGCCGCCGAGCCGATGAAACAGCCATGCTCCTGAAGCGTGTCGAAATCGAGGGGCACATTGTCCAGATGCGCTGGCAGGATCCCGCCGGACGCGCCGCCCGGCAGATAGGCTTTCAGAACGTGGCCCTCGGCCATACCGCCGCAATATTCGTCGATCAGTTCACGCAGCGTGATGCCGGCCGGAGCCAGCTTGATGCCCGGTTCCCTGACCCGCCCAGAGACGGAAAAAGAACGAAGGCCCTTGCGGCCGTGGCGGCCCTGGCCCGCGAACCAGTCCGCCCCCTTTTCGACGATGTCCCGGACCCAGTAGAGCGTCCCGATATTGTGGGCGAGGGTGGGTTTGCCGAACAGGCCAACCTCGGTCGGAAAGGGGGGTTTGTGCCGCGGAAGTCCGCGCTTGCCTTCGATGCTCTCCAGCATCGCGCTTTCCTCGCCGCAGATATAGGCTCCGGCGCCACGGCGCAGATGTAGGCGAACATTGCGGGTCAGGCCTTCGAATTCGAGACGCGGGATCTCGCGGCGCAAAATCTCGATGACCCCCGGGTACTCGTCACGGACGTAGAGATAGGCCTCCTGGATCTCGCACGCCCAGCAGGCCAAGAGCGTGCCTTCCAGGAATCGATGGGGATCGCTCTCCAGAAAAAAGCGGTCCTTGAAGGTCCCCGGCTCGCCCTCGTCACCATTGACCGCGAGCAACCGAGGCCGGCGCTGCTCCCGGATGATTTCCCACTTCTTGCCGGCCGGAAAGCCGGCGCCTCCGAGGCCGCGGAGCCCCGACGATTTGAGCTCAGCGACGATCTCCTCGGCGTTCCGCTCTCCCCGGTAGCAGGCCTCCAGGAGCTCGTAGCCGCCCTCGTCCAAATAGGTTTCGAAGGATTTATACGCTGCGATGTCCGGTCGGACACAGCCCGTTTCCACGGCGTGAGCGACTCTCCCCACCGTCGCTTGATCGACATAGGCGTGGCCGACTTCGACGGTTGGCGCCACCGCGCAGCGTCCCATACAGGGCGCCCGAACCACCCGAACGTCGCTTTCCCGAAAGTTCTCTCGAAGACCGCCAAGTAGCCGTTGTCCGCCCATCATCTCGCAGGTGATACCGTCACATACCCGGAGCGTGAGCTTCGCCGGTGCTGGCTCCTCGTCCATGATGATATCGAAATGGGCGTAGAACGACGCGGTCTCGAAAACCTCGGCCATCGGCAATCGAAGTTCGTCAGCGAGTGCCACGAGATGGCGGGCGAACAGGCCCCTGAATTCGTCCTGCAGCAGATGAAGATGTTCGATCAGGAGGTCGCGGCGGCGGGGGATCGCGCCGAGAGTAGCCCGCACCTCCGTCAAGGCCTGGTCGTCGAGCTGCCGTCCTTTCCCGACGACCGGCGCTTTGCGCCGACCCGAGCCCGGATGGATGAGCCTTTCGAGAGGTCTCGGGCTACCAGCCGGCGGGCCTTCGTGGATCGTGATCGACGCCATTCTATTGCTCGCAATTGAAACTCGTCCGCCCGGGCGGAACTGTCACGAAACGAACCTCGAACGCAAGCTGCTTGCTCTTTCGAGACGCGAGCCTCGGCGTCTGTTAGACGGCCTGGGCCAGGTAGGTGCTCATGCGCCTCGAAAACGCGCCCGGATCGGGTAGCGGTTCGCCCTCCACAATCCGCGCCTGATCGAGAAGCAGTTGCGCCATGTCGTCGAACATTTTTGTCTGACCGTCGTTCTTGGCCAATTCGGCGAGCTTAGTCACCAGTCCGTGTTTGGGATTGATCTCGAGCACCCGTTTGGAGAGCGCATCGAGCTGATTGTGTTGTTTCAGAAATCGCTCCATGCGCATGTCCATGCCGCCCTGTTCGGCGACCAGGCAGACCGCGCTCTCCGTCAGGCGCTTCGAGCTCCGAACATCCTTGACCGCGTCTCCCAGCGACAGTTTTAGCTTGGCGATCAGCCGGTCGATCGCGCCCTCCTCGCCGGACATGTTTTCAGCCTCGTCAGATTGAGTGTCGGCGGACCCGATCTGGTCGAGATCCACTTCATCCTTGGTCAGTGACTTGAAAGGCTTCTCCTTGAACGGGCCGACGGTGCCGGTCCAGAACTCGTCGACCGGATCCGTCAAAAGAAGGACTTCCACGCCCTTGGCCCGGGCCGCCTCCAGTTGCGGGCTGCCCTTGAGCGCGTCGATCGTTTCGCCGCTGATCGTCAGGATCGCCTCCTGGCCCTCCTTCATCCGCGACACGTAGTCCTCGAGGGAAACCCAGCCGTCACTCTCCGTGCTGCGGAAACGGGCGAGTTCGAGCAACCGGTCGCGGTTGTCATGGTCCTCGTAAAGGCCTTCCTTCAGGACCGGACCGAACTCGTTCCAAAACGCTTCGTAGCTTGTCTTTTGAGCCACCTCGCTATCGTCATCGCTGGCTTGCTCGGTCTCAGCCGGCTCCTTGGCCTTGCGGGCGAGCTCGTCCAGCAACCTCTTGACCAGGGCCTTCTTCATCTTGGCGACGACCGCATTGTGCTGCAGCGTCTCGCGGCTGACATTGAGCTGCAGGTCTTCGCTGTCGACGACACCGGAGACGAAGCGCAGATAGCGGGGTAACAACTCTTCCAGCTTGTCGCTGATGAAGACCCGTTTGACGAACAGCTTCACGCCATGGCTGCGCTTGGGATCGTACAGATCGAAGGGCTTCATCGAGGGGACGAATAGGAGGCCCGTGTAGGACAAGAGCCCCTCGACGTTGAAATGGATCCGGGTGAAGGGCTCGTCGAACGCGTGCGCCGTGTGGTGGTAGAACTCCCGGTATTGGTCGTCGGTGATGTCGCTCTTCGGCTTGGTCCAGAGAGCGCCGGCATCGTTCAGCTGCTCGGGCTCGGCCGGTTTCTCATCCTCTTCGCCCTCCTTGGGCTCAGGCTGCTTCTCCAGCAAAATCGGAAAGGCGACGTGGTTGGAGTAGGTCCGAACGATATGCCGGAGACGAAACTCCTCGAGGAACTCCTTTTCGTCAGATTTCAGTTTCAGCGTGATCGTGGTCCCGCGCGGACCGCTTTCGTCGAGCTTCTCGACCCGGTAGCCGGAACTGCCGTCTGACTGCCACGACCAGGTCTCGGCGCTACCCGCCTTGCGGCTGATAACGGTGACCTGATCGGCGACCATGAACGCGGAGTAAAAGCCGACGCCGAACTGACCGATCAAATTGACGTTGCCTTTCTCCTGGCTCTTCGCGGCTTCCAGGAACTTGGCCGTGCCCGAGCGAGCGATCGTGCCCAGATGGCTCTCGAGGTCGGCGCCGTCCATGCCGATGCCGTTGTCGCTAATCGTCAGCGTGCCATCCGTGGCATCCGGCTTGATCCGGATGGTGAGGTCAGCCTCGTCGCCCAACAGGTCCGGATGGGCGATGGCCTCGTAGCGCAGCTTGTCGCAGGCATCGGAGGCATTCGAGATCAGCTCACGCAGAAAGATCTCTTTGTTGGTGTAAAGTGAGTTGATGACCAAATCGAGCACGCGCCCGACTTCGGCTTCAAAAGGTTTCAGGGGCTCAGACATGGATCACGAAAACCGGAAGCAGCTGTTGACGACCGCCCGCGAGAACGGGCCTGTGCGGCATTTAGGCAGCGCCTGCGGTCGCTTCAACGTCGGAACCGTTTGGGAGCTGTCCTGGTGAGCTCCAAAAACGACCGCCATTTCATGGACCTGGCGCTTCGCCTGGCGGCCCGTGGCCGGGGGCTGACCGCGCCCAATCCCAATGTCGGCTGTGTGATCGTCCAGGGTGACCGCATCGTCGGCCGCGGTTGGACCAAGCCCGGAGGCCGCCCCCATGCCGAGCGGGTCGCCCTCGACCAGGCGGGCGAACTGGCTGCTGGCGCCACCGCTTATGTGACCTTGGAGCCTTGTGCTCATACCGGAGAGACCCCGCCTTGTGCCGACGGCTTGATCGTGGCCGGCATCCGTCGGGTGGTCGTGGGCGTCACCGATCCGGACCCGCGCGTGGACGGTGGCGGCCTTGCCACACTTCGGGCCGCCGGCGTCGAGGTCGAGCTCGGTGTCATGGCCGAACAGGCGGAACTCGCCATGGCCGGCTTTCTCACCCGCCTCACGGAGGCTCGTCCAGCCGTGACGATCAAATTGGCGACCAGCCTCGACGGCCGCATCGCGACGGCAACCGGAGACAGTCACTGGATCACCGGCGACGCGGCCCGCCAGCGCGCCCATCTTTTGAGGGCGTCACACGACGCAATTCTGATCGGCAGCGGCACGGCGCTGGCCGACGATCCCGAACTGACCTGCCGGTTACCTGGGCTTGAGAACTGCTCGCCGATCAGGGTCGTGCTGGACCGGCGCGGCCGTCTGCCGGCGGACAGCCGGTTAGCGCGAAGCGCCGCCAGAACGCCGCTTTGGATCGTCACATCTGCCGAAGGGGCGTCGCGGCTCGCCCCTTTAAGCGACGCCGGTGTTTCGATCATCACCCTGGAGGAGGGCGATGACCACAGGTTTTTCGGTGGCGCGATGGCGGTTCTGGCCGAGCGTCGCGTTAATGACCTCTTGATCGAAGGTGGTGGGAAGGTTGCCGCGGCGGCGTTGCGGGCGGACATGGTCGATCGTGTCGAATGGTTTCATGCGGCCTCGATCATCGGCGGCGACGGCGTGTCCGCGGTCGACGACTTCGGCATCGAAACCCTTGCCGATGCGCGTCTCTTCCGTCACATCGACGAGGTCGTTTGCGGCGAGGACCGCCTCCATCGGTTTGAGCGTCTGCGCTGAAATCGTTGCCGCCGGTGTCAGGATAGCGCGCCGGCAGACGGAAGGGATCGCCCATGTTCACAGGCATCGTAACGCATCAAGGAGAGGTGGTCGTCGTCGAAGACGGTAGAACACGCCGGCTGACCGTGCGCTCCACGCCGGCGCTTGGCGAGGTGCCGATCGGGGCTTCCGTCTGCCATGCCGGGATCTGTCTCACGGTCGTTAATGTGGAAGGCGACCAGCATGTGGTGGAGGCGTCCGGTGAAACCATGGCCAGGACGACCCTGGGTGACTGGGGACCGGGCCACACCGTCAATCTGGAACGCTCCCTCAGGCTCGGCGACGAACTTGGCGGCCATGTCGTGTTCGGCCATGTCGACACCACGGTCGGGCTTGTGGCCGTTGAGCCGGAAGGTGAATGCTATCGTCTTCGCTTTACCCTGCCGTCAACGATCGCGTCCCTGGTCGCGGTCAAGGGATCGGTCGCGCTGGACGGTGTGTCACTCACCATCGCCCAGGTAAGCCGGGAAACCTTCGAGGTGGTGATCGTGCCGCACACCTGGGCACACACCACGCTGTGTTCGCTCCAGGTGGGTGCTAAACTCAACGCCGAAGCCGACATGTTGGCGCGCTACGTGGCTCGGCAACTCGACTTTGTTCACCGGAGCTCATGATGCGTGAACCGTTGCGCACGATCCAGCCAAGCGAGGTCGCCTTTCTGAGCGACATCGACGAGATCATCGAGGACGCCCGCCAGGGCAAGATGTTCGTCCTCGTCGACGACGAGGATCGGGAGAATGAAGGCGATCTGGTCATTCCGGCCGATTTTTGCGGTCCTGATGAGATCAATTTCATGGCCAAGCACGGCCGCGGTCTGATCTGTCTGGCACTGACCCGCGAGCGCTGTGAATCGCTCGATCTGCCGCTCATGAGTCCCGGCAACGAAAGCCGGCTGTCCACCAATTTTACGGTCAGTATCGAGGCGCGCCGCGGTATCACCACCGGTATCTCGGCGGCGGATCGGGCACTCACGGTGAAGGTTGCCATTGATCCAGCGTCAACCAGGGCCGATCTGGCCGTGCCCGGTCACATCTTTCCGCTGGCGGCCCGGGATGGCGGCGTGTTGGTGCGGACCGGACACACCGAGGCGGCGGTCGACATCGCCCGCCTCGCGGGCCTGACACCAGCCGGCGTGATCTGCGAGATCATGAACGATGACGGGACCATGGCCCGGTTGCCGGATCTGGTCGCCTTCGCCCAGCTCCACGGCCTCAAGGTCGGCAAGATCGCCGATCTCATCGCCCACCGGCTCCGGAACGATCGCCTGGTCGAGCGGGTGATCGCGACGCCTTTTCAGGCGCGCTACGGTGGGCAGTTCCGGATCCAGGTTTACCGGGACGCGGTGTCGGGCGTCGAGCATGTGGCCCTCATCAAGGGTGATCTCTCGACGCCGGAGCCGGTTCTCGTTCGGATGCATGCGCTTCGGATCGTCGAGGACCTTTTCGGTGACGGCGAAAGCGACCGGGCCGGGCAATTGCACGCGGCCATGGACATGATTGGCCGAGCCGGGCGTGGCGTCGTGGTCGTACTGCGCGAGCCCTCGCCGACAGCGATCTCCGAGAGCATTCGCCGGCAACTGGGCCAGGCCGGCGAGCCGGACGACAGGGGGTGGCTTCGGGTCTACGGCATCGGTGCCCAGATCCTCCGGGATCTCGATGTCACGAACATGATTTTGCTCTCCAACACCGACCGCGTGATCGTTGGCCTCGATGGCTACGGCCTCCATATCGTCGAACAAAGGCCGTTGCCCCAGGACGGCACCCTCAGATGAGCGGTGGCTCGCCCCACATTCTGATTGTCGAAGCGAGGTACTACGCGCATGTCGCCGATCTCCTGCTCGAGGGCTGCCGAAAGGCCCTGGATGAAGTCGGCGCCACCCACGAAACGATTACTGTTCCGGGTGCTCTGGAGATCCCCACGGCGATCGCGCTGGCGGACTCCTCGGATCAATTCGACGGCTTCGTGGCGTTGGGTTGCGTTATCCGCGGCGAGACCTCTCACTATGATCTGGTCGCCGGCGAGAGCGCCCGTGGTCTTATCGATCTGGGGGTCCAGACCGGCTGCGCTATCGGCAACGGCATCCTGACGGTCGAGAACGAGGCTCAGGCCCTGGTCCGCGCGGATCCTGAGAAAAAGAACAAGGGCCGGGACGCGGCGCTCGCGGCCCTCGCCTTGGTCGCGCTCGCGGAGCGTTTCGTCGCTAATGGCTGATGAGACCCGAGGCGGCCATCGCATGAGCCGCCGACGGGCGGCCCGTTTCGCGGCGGTCCAGGCACTCTACCAAGTCGAGCTGACCGGGCGCTCCGGCGTCGAGATCATCGCCGAGTTCGAGCGCCATCGCCTAGGGGATTTGTTCGAGGCCGACGGGTCTGGCAAACAACCATTGCCCGTCGATCGCGATCATTTCCAGAGGACCGTCGCCGGCGCATCGGCGAGCCGAGACAAGTTGGACGACGCCATCAGGGCCAGTCTGGCCGAGGATTGGAGCCTGGAGCGGGTGGGTTTCACGCTTCGAGCCATTCTGCGCGCGGGCGGCTACGAGCTCCACGCCTTCACAACCATCGATGTCGACGTCGTCATCAGCGAATATGTGGAGTTGTCGCGGGAGTTCTTTCAGGGGCGCGAGCCCGCCTTCGTCCACGCGGTCCTCGACCGTATGGCCAAGCGTTTACGCCGGCCGCCGGACGATCTTTCGGCGTTGGCGGAGCCGGGTAATGGCTTGGGGTGAATTCGAGCTCATCGAGACCTGCTTCAAGCCGCTCGCCATCTCCGACGCGGCGCTCGGCCTCACGGACGACGGTGCGCTGCTGCCGCCAACGGACAGCGGCCGGCAATTGGTCATCGTCAAGGACGCGCTGGTCGCGGGCGTCCATTTTCTGGAGAGCGATCCGCCGGCAACGATCGGCGCCAAGGCGCTCGCGGTCAATCTCTCCGATCTCGCCGCCATGGGCGCCGAGCCGTTGGTCTATCTGCTGGCGCTAATGCGCCCGCGATCTTTCGGCGACGAGGCGTTGAGCGATTTGGTCGCTGGTCTCGCATCGATGCAGGAGCGCCACTCCTTGAGCCTGATCGGCGGTGATACGGTGGCCACGCCGGGCCCTCTGGCTTTGTCGATCACCGCGGTTGGGTGGGCGCCGCCGTCAGGAGCGGTTCGACGCTCGGGCGCGCGACCGAGCGATAAGCTCTGGGTTAGTGGCACCCTCGGCGACGCCGCGCTCGGCCTTCGTCTCCTACAAAAAAACCTGGCTTTGGGCGAGAACGCCAAGGCTTATGCCATCGACCGCTATCGGTCGCCTCAACCGAAAACCGAGCTCGGCCGGGCGCTCGCGGGCGTGGCGACGGCGATGATCGATGTCTCCGACGGGCTGGTTCAGGACGCCGGCCATTTGGCGAGCGCTTCCGGTGTCGCGCTCGTGATCCATGGTCCCGCCATTCCCCTATGGCCCGGCTTCCGCCAAGTGCCGGAGATGGTTGAGCTGGCGCTCACCGGCGGTGACGACTATCAGCTCCTGTTCACGGCGCCGGCGGATGCGACCTCGACCTTGGCGGAGATCGGCGTCCGCCTGGACGAAACGCTTTCCTGCATCGGCGAGGTTGAGGCCGGAAGCGGGGTCCGGGTCCTGAGCGCCGAAGGCGAGGATCTCACGCCGACGCGCCGTGGCTGGAACCACGCCTTCTCCGACGACCAAGAATGAGATTAGGCCCATGACGCCCTTGACCCATCTCAATCCTGACATGGTTCCGGCACCTCTGGCCAATTACAGCCACGGGGTTCGGGTTGCCGCCGACACGGAACTTCTGTTTCTGTCGGGGCAGGTGGCACTCGCCGAACGGGGTGAGGTGCCTGATGGCATCGATGCCCAGTGCGAGCAGGTGTTTCGAACGATCGAAGCCCTTCTCGAGAGCGCCGGCATGGCAATGGCCGACATCGTCCGGCTCAACGCCTACCTCACGGAGCGCTCGCATCTGCCGGCCTATATGGCGGCCCGCGCCCGCTTCGTCGCGAGCCCGCCGCCAGCCTCGACCCTGCTGCTCGTCCAGGGTTTTGCCCGTCCGGAATTTTTGGTGGAAGTCGTGGTGATCGCGGCCAAGCGTTGAGTGGTTTCGCTGCTTTCTTCAGACCCATCGAAGAAGGGTGAAAACGAGATCTTCGATTGTGTCGGCTAGGGGATGTTTGCGAGGCGCGCGCACAGAGCCAAACAACGGCGTTGACCTGCCGTCTGGTCGTGTTCATCCGGTGAAAGGGGCGATCGAGGGGTTACGATGAACGAAGGCAAGAGTCGAAAAGCCGCATGTGTTTGTGGCGAACTACACGTCATCGCCCGGGGCGAACCCGACGTTATCGTCGCCTGCAGTTGCCTGGCCTGCCAGCGGAGGACGGGCAGCGTGTTCGGTGTCGGCGCCTATTTCCGCCGCAACCAGATCCTGTCGATCGAGGGCGGTTCCAGGACCTTTGGCCGGACGGCTGCTTCCGGCCGCGGGCTCACCTACCATTTCTGCCCCGCCTGCGGCACGTCGGTCTACTGGATCCTCGACATGCGCCCCGATCACATCGGCGTCGCGGTGGGTTGCTTTGCCGAGCCGACCTTTGGAGCACCGGCGCGCATGGTCTGGGCTGAAAATAAGCACCACTGGGTTGATATGCCTGAGGGTACACCGGTCTTCGACCGGCTCGCGACCTAGTGGCTTAGGACCAGCGACGGCGTGCTCAGTTCTCTTGCGACTGGCGCCTTCAGCGTCAAACCAATGGCAAAGAAACGGCGTCGCCCGAAAAACGCTCGGTCGCTTTCCTGGAATGCCTGAAAACCCTGCGGAAAGTTCTTTGCCGTCGCTCAGGGCTTAGGCGACGCTTGGTCTCCTGTCCGCGCCCCTCAGGCTGCGCTCATTGAACGGTTCAGATCGTCCGGCCCGCTCACCTCGCAGCGATTGCGGCCGAGGGCCTTGGCCCGATAGAGCGCCCGGTCGGCGGCATGAAGCAGATCGTCCATGTCGAAGCCAAGCGTCTCGGTCGACGCGATGCCCATGCTCGCCGTGATGCCGAAGGAACGCCCGCCATGGTCGACCGTCAGGCTTTCCATCGCCCGGTTCAGCCTTTGGGCCACGGAGCGCGCGCGTTTCTCGTCACTGCCTTCCAGCAAAATCAGGAACTCCTCGCCGCCCCAGCGGGCCACTAGATCGGTGGGCCGAAGCGTCGATTCGAGGACCTGTGAAGCTTGTTTCAAGGCGTGATCGCCGGCCGCATGCCCGTACTCGTCGTTGACCCGTTTGAAATGATCGATATCGAACAAGATCAGCGCGGCGATACTGTCGGCGCCCTCCGCCCTGGCGAGGAAACGCTGGCATTTTTCGGTGAAGAACCGGCGATTGAACAAACCCGTCAGCGGATCGACCGTGGCCAGCTCCCTAAGCTCGTCTTCGATCTTCTTCAGATGAGTGATCTCGGAGCGGATCAGCACAGTCATGCCGGTCGCCGTGCGGCTTTCCCGGACCAGGAACACCCCGTCCCCGAGCCGAAACTCCCAGGGGACCCCGTCCGCCTTCCGGTGCCGCTCTCGTCTCAGTTCCAACCAGTCTTCCGATGGCTCGTCAGCGCCGGCGTTGAAGCCGGCGGAAGCGGCCATGACCATCGAATCCTCGAAGCTCAGGCCCACAAAATCCTCGGCGCTCAAACCATAGATCGCAGCGAAGGGCTGGTTGCAGAAGACGATGTAGTCATCCGCGTCGCAGACAGCGAAGCCGGCTTCGACTTCATTGGCCGCTGTGTGCAGCAACAAGTTCGCCTTGGCTTCCGCCTCCTGCGACCTCTCCACCTGGTCGAGCAAACGGGACATCTCATCGGCCTGCGTTTCCAGCTCGACCGTCTGGTGTTCGAGACGGCGCTTTTCTTCCTGGAGGTGGGCCTCCAGAAGCTTGAGCTGGGTAATGTCGCGATCGTGGCTGGCGACGCCGACAATCTGGCCCTCGGGATCGGTAACCGGCATACGCAGGCTGGACCACCATCGGCTCCGCCCGTCGGCGTCCTTGGTATAGTAGGTGTGGGAGATCGGCTGCCGATCGGCGTGGATGGCTTCGGCGTGTTTGCGGAAGTCGGCCAATTGGCCGGCGTCGAGCACGTCTTCGACTGCCAGGCCCTCGATGTCCCTTTCGCACGAAGCGCCGGCGCGCGACGCGGCGGCAGGATTGACCAACGTGCAAAGGCCCTGGGCGTTGACCACGGTAATGCAGTCGGGAATCGCTTCCAAAATCTGCCGCAAGAGAACGGCCTTGGCATGTTCGCTGGTCAGAGCGTGGCGGATCGATGTGATGTCGGTGATGTCGCGATTGACGCCGATCAGTCCGACCACATTGCCGAGTTCGTCGAACAGCGGCGATTTGTGGGCCAACACCGTGCCCATGCCACCGTCGGGCCGGCGACACGGCTGGACGAACTCCTTGGTTTCGCCCTGCGCCAGAATTGCCTGCTCGTCGTCGGCATAGCGTCGGGCCATCTGCGGGGCAAAGAAGTCCGCGTCCGATTTGCCGAGCGCCTGGCCGAGCTCGTCGACGCCAAGCTGACATAAGGTCGCCTGGTTCGCGTAAGTGAACCGACCTTTGAAATCCTTCCGATAAACCGTGTCGGGCAGGAGATCGAGAATGGTCTTGTAACTTTGGTTCTCGGCTTCCCGTTCGGCGATCGCTCGTTTGGCTCGCCAAAGCTCGGTCACGTCACGGGTGTGGCCAACAAGGCCGATCACGCCGCCATCTTCGTCCAAAAGAGGGACCTTGAGGCTGGTCAACCGACCGCTGCTGCCATCCTTTCGCCGAAAGGGTTCTTCGACCAGTGCCGGTTGGCCGCTCGCCATCAGGTTCGTTTCCTCTTTGGCGTAGATATCGGCCATGTCCTTCGGGTGGAAATCGTAATCCGTAAGGCCCAACAGCTCGTCCTCACTGCTCGCGCCCATGTGGCGGGCGGTAGCGAGGTTGGCCATCACGAACCGGCATTTCTCATCCTTGGCGTAGATCAGGTCCGGCAGGGCATCGACCATCGCCTTGTAGATTTGCAGCCGGCTCCGGGCGCTGTCGAAGTCGGTGACGTCTTGGATGATGCCGAAATAGGCGATCGCCTCGCCCCGGTCGTTGGTCTGGCATTCACCGATGACCCTGGCCCAGCCGATGCTGCCGTCCGGTTCGATCTTGCGGGCGCGGTAGTCGAAGCTTCGGGCCGCCGCTTCCGCCGCTTCGATCTCCCGCTTGACCCAGGAGCGGTCGTCCGGGTGGCACCAGGCTGCGCGATCATCGAAACGCGGCTGGTCGCTGGCGGGATCCAGATTGAGCACTTCGAAGACCTGCTTCGACCACTCGATCTTGCGCTCGACGAGATCGACACGGAAATAGCCGAGCTTGGCGATCTGGCTGGCGAGTTCCAGGGTTCGCGTCCGGTCCCGGACCGATTGCTCCGCCTCGATCCGGTCCGTGACGAGCTCGCTGAACATGATCCAGCCCGTGACCGCCCGGCACCCGGTCTCGAAAGGGTGAACTTCCCAGCGCACCCATTCGGTTCGGCCGTCGGTAGTCTGAAAACGGTCGACTGACTGCCGGGGACGCTCGAGCGCGCCGTCGGCCACGTCGGGTAATGCCGCTAGCGGGGGATAGTTCGGCACTAAGGCCGCCAGTTGACGGCCCACGATATTCTGATCGGCCAGGCCAAAATCCTCGAGCCAGCGGCGGCTTGCCATCAAACAGCGGCCTTCATGGTCGATCATGACGACCGCCAGCGGAACATTGTCGACGAACAGCCTAAGGGCCTGCTCGTGATGGTCGCTCAAGACCTGGGGCAGGCCGCCGCCATCACTCCAGTAAAGCGCGTCGATGGAGCTTTTGGGAAACACGAACCCATCGATGAAAGGGCCGACCTGCTCGACCGGCAAGGGCCGTCCGAACAAAAAGCCCTGAATGTAGCGGCAGCCATGGGCCAAGACGAAGGCCGCCTGCTCCATGGTCTCGACGCCTTCAGCGACGATCTGCAGGCCGAGAATGCGGCCCATGCCGATGACGGCTTCGGCCAGACGGCGTCTGACGCCTTTTTGGTCGACATTTTGGACGAAAGCCCGGTCGACCTTGAGCAAGTCGAACGAAAAACGATCCAGATAGCTGAGGCTCGAATAGCCGGTACCGAAATCATCGATGGCCAGGCGGATGCCGCGTTTCCGAAGTCGGTCGAGAGACCGACCGACCTTCTCGTCGTCACTCAACAAAACGCCTTCGGTCAGTTCGATCGTCAGCCGATCCAGACTCAGAAGGTCCTGGCGGTCGAGCCGCTCGGTCAGTGCTTCAAGGCCCCGTTCGTGAACCTGGGCGCCCGACAGATTGAAACTGAGGCGAAGGCTGTCGTGGCGGGCGAACAAGGGCGCCATATCTTGGAAAGCGCGCTCGATCAGCCAGGCGGTGAGCGCCTCGATCGATCCGGTCCGTTCGGCGAGCGGAATGAAAAAGCCGGGTGAAACCGGCCCATGAACCGGATGGTGCCAGCGCATCAGCGCCTCGACGCCGGCGACCGCCCCGAGCCGGGCGTCGATCAGAGGCTGGTAGACGAGGCTCAGCTCGTTGCGCTCGATGGCATGGCTCAGATCTGCGGCCAACGCCGCTTCCGTGCGCTCCGCTTGCGCCTGGCTCGGTTCATAGACGCGAACCGGGTGCGTGTCGTCTTGTAGGGCTTGGCGAAGCGCCCGTTGAGCGCGTTCCAGCACCCAATCGGCGTCCGTTTGATCGAGGGCCTCGGCCCGTGCGGCACCGAAGGCGAGTTTGGTGCGCGCGTGGCAGCCGTTGATCTCCACCTTGTCACTCAGCCGGCTTGCCGCTTCGGCGAGAAGTGGCTCGATCGCCTTGTCCAACGCACAATTCAGGATGGCGAAAAGAAGGGTGCCGGCCACCTGGCCCTGGGTGACAACGCCCGGCAGTTCGGCCAATCTTTCACTTAGCGGCCGATGGACGGCCCGGAACGGGACATCGGCGCCGTTGCCGGCAATGACATCGACCACCTGGGCCAACAGCAAGACAGTTCGTTCGCCGTGGCATTCATGGAGCTCGGTCAGGCTCTCGAAGAACGGTTTTTCACAAGGCTTGTCGCGCGGGACCGGGGATCGGCAGGGCCGAGCGACAACGCGGTCTGAGGTTTCCCCCCGACCCCGAGCGTGGTCGGGTGGTGCTGTCGCGTCGCGCAAGGCCGATCCTGATCTCGTCTTCGTTGGACAAGGGTTCGGATCGGCTATAGCGGCGAGAAGTTAAAACAACCTTTCCGCTCATCTGAGCGCGGATCGGGCTTTGTGGCCGAGAAACCTGTTACGAGGTCCGGGATTCGTGCTTCAGCCTCAGGTGGTTCCACCGCCGATAATGGTTGCGCCCGGGGTAGCGGCCGTCACGAAAGTGACGCCGGACCGACGGGTGAACGCGCGTGCGGTCTGGGTTCACGATGATGATTGTGGGCGGACCGGCGCGATGCCGCCGTTTCAAGCCGTGGCGATGCTTGCGCGGCGCTGCAAACAGGCGCGAATGGCGGTGGTCCAGTATGATCTCGATGGTGCTTTCGATGTCCACCGAAGCGCGGTCGCGGCGGGCGTCATCGAATGCAAAGGCGGGCGGACTAAGCGTCAACCACGCGGTGAAGGCGACAAGTGCCGCAAGAGTGATCTTCGGCAAATGAGACATGGGCTTCCTCCCGGGAGTTCCAATGCCGCTTTCTGGCTTATCGTTGGGTCAGGTTGAACGCACCATGAACGATGAAGGTTCGGTGAATGTAGCTGATCGGTCTAGTTCAGGCGCCGGGCAGCACCAATTGCGCGCGCAGCCCACCCAGCGGGCTCTCATTCAAGCGCAGCCCGCCACCATAAAGTGACGCGATGTCCTGGACGATCGCCAAGCCCAGACCCGTCCCCGGAACGCTCTCGTCGAAACGGACCCCCCTTTCGCCGGCCGCTGCCCGTTCGGCCTCGGAAAGGCCAGGTCCATCGTCATCAATCACGACGTC
Source organism: Geminicoccaceae bacterium (assembly GCA_050331695.1). Lineage (GTDB taxonomy): Bacteria > Pseudomonadota > Alphaproteobacteria > Geminicoccales > Geminicoccaceae > JBHJGP01. The sequence continues at coordinate 80,276 of JBHJGP010000007.1, read as the reverse complement.
CAACCATCCGGCCCGGGAGGAGGCATGGAGCTCGACCCTAGAGCGGGCGAATTTGCAGGCATTGTCCACGAGATTGCCGAGCAGCTCTTCCAGATCCTGTTGCTCGCCCCGGAACAGGCGATCTTCCAGCGGCCCGGTAACGATGTCGATGTTTTTCGCCTCGTGCAGGCGATTGATCGTTCGGATGACAGCGTCGGCGACCGGTTCCAGGGGCGTTCGGTGGGGCACGTGTCGCAGGCTGCCGACCGCCCGAGCCCGGCTCAGATGGTGGTCGACAAGTCGCCGCAGGCGCGGCAGCTGACGACGGGTCGCCTCGGCCAGCGCCGTATCGCCGTCAGCATCGGCATTGACCATGATCGTCAGCGGGGCCTTCAGCGCGTGGGCAAGATTGCCGGCATGGTTGCGCGCTTTGCTGATCACATCTTCGTTATGCTGCAGAAGATCGTTCAACTCGGCGCCGAGCGAGCTGAGCTCGGCGGGCACATTTTCGTCCAGCCGCGAGCGTTGGCCTGCACGGATTTCACCGAGCTCGGCGCGCATCCGCTGGAGCGGTTGGAGGCCGATCAAAACCTGGATGAGTACAGCACCGACCAGGCCAACGCCCAAACTGGCCAGAGCCACGAACAGCGTACGGGCGAAGCGCTGGCGATCGCGAACCAACTCGGCGGTATCACCGGCGACCCGGAAGGTCAGCGTGTCGTCGCCGATCTCCACTTCTTTGGTCAGCATACGCAGCACCTGGCCCTGGGGGCCATCAATGGTCGCCATGTCCTGCTCGGCCAGACCAAGCTGCTGGTCCCAAAGCGAACGGGAACGGGCGACCGCGCCGGCAGCCTTTTCAATCTGCCAGTACCAGCCGCTGAGCGGCTGATCGAACCGAGGTTCGCCCGTGACCTCGCGCATGGTCACCGTATCACCGTCGACCACGGTCGCCGCGATGACGGTGTTGACCAGCACCTCCAGACGGCTGTCGAAATTATGCGCAACGCTGGAAGCGAATATGGCTTGCAGCGCGACACCGCCGGCGGCAAGCAGAAACAGACACCAGAGGCTGGCCAGGAGGACCAGCCGGGCCGTCAGCGAGCGGAACAGGTTCATGGGTCGATCGAGGGTTCGATCAGCCGATAGCCCATGCCGCGGACGGTTTCGATATGGTCCGCGCCGATCTTTTTCCGCAAGCGCCCGACAAACACCTCGATGGTGTTGCTGTCGAGATCGAAATCTTGGTCGTAGATATGCTCAGTCAGTTCGGTCCGAGAGCAGACCTTGCCCGGATGGTGCATGAGGTAAGCGAGCAATCGGAACTCATGGCCGGTGAGGCGGACGGGGGATCCCGCCACCGTGACCGTGGCGGCACGCGTGTCCAGCCGGATCGGCCCCAGGACGAGTTCCGCCGACGCATGACCGGCCGAGCGTCGCAAAAGGGCCCGAAGGCGTGCCAGCAGTTCCTCCATGTGGAACGGCTTCGCCAAGTAATCGTCCGCGCCGGCGTCGATCCCACGCACCTTCTCGCTCCAGCTGTCCCGACCGGTCAGGATCAGCACAGGCGTGGTCACGCCGCCCCGGCGCCAGCTCTCGAGGACGCTCAGACCATCCAATTCCGGTAAGCCCAAATCGAGCACGATCAGGTCATAGGGCTCCGTCTCACCGAAATGCTTGGCGTCGATCCCGTTGTCGGCCTGATCGACGGCGTAACCGGCCCGACGGGTCGCGCGATCGATCTGGTCGGCAAGCTCTGGATCGTCCTCGACGATGAGCAACCGCATGAACTCAATCCCGCTTTAACACTTTCCCGGATTCAGCATCGATCAGGGTTTCATGCACGCGGTTATTTTCATCAAGCGTTCGCAGGAGGTAGCGCAGCCGGCCGTCACTGGGCACGATCTGGGCGTCGAGAAGTTTGCCCTGAGCCTTGGGCCCGAGACCGTCGATCAATGTTTCCAACGGCTTGGCTTTGCCGTCCCGAACCGCATCGCGCGCACGATCCTGGTCTTGGAGGCCAAGAGCACCCGGCGCCGTTACCAGGACAGCAGCGACTAGACTAACGCGGATCATAGCGTGGAGGTACATTGCCGACTGTGAACCTCGTCTGAACAAACGCCGAAGGCGCCCTCTTGCGGACACAACCGCGCACTTGGCTGACATGATAGCGAAAAAACCAAACAGGTAACGAGAAACCGGCAAGGACCGGCGGTCTTGCGCGATCGGGCCTCAATCCTGGATCAGGGGACCAGAACACCCGGGTTCATGATGCCGTCGGGATCCAGGACCTTCTTCAGCTTCCGGCAGAGTTCGAACGAGAGGGGGCGGTGGCGGGAGAAAAGATCCTGTTTGATCCGGCCGACACCGTGCGCCGCGCTGATACTTCCTCCGAGCTCGACCGCTCCATCCTGGACCAGTTCGTTCACCTCGGCTTTGACCTGGGTCAGTGCCTGGCCTTCCGGGTCATGGTAGGCGTGGCAGACGTTCAGATGGATGTTGCCGTCACCGACATGGCCGAATGCGAGCACGATGCCGTCGGTGAGTTCGCCGATGCGCCGTTTGCTCTTTTCGATGAACGGCACGATCTGGGCGATCGGCACTGAGACATCGTATTTCAGCGCTTGTCCGTGTTGATGCTGACCTTCGTCGATCGCTTCCCGCACGAACCATAACTGGCGGCGCTGGGCCTCGGTCTTGGCAACAACCGCATCGATGACCGCACCGTTCTCGAACAAGGGTGCCAGTGCCTCCTCAAGGAGACCATCGAGTTGGGGTTCCGATTGCGCCGAGCTTAGGTCGAGCAGCACGTACCAATCGACAGTCTGTTCCAACGGATCGCGCATGGCTTCCAGGTAGTGGAGCGCCATCTCGATCGCTTCCCGTGGCATCAGTTCGATGGCTGTGAAGTGATCGCCCGCGGCCCGGCGAACGGCGTTGAGGACATCGGGAAGCCGTTCCAGCCCGTCGAAACCGACCATGGCCGTCGCTGTCTGGGTCGGCTTCGGAACAACCTTGAGCACCGCCTTGGTGATGATCCCCAGACTGCCTTCGGCGCCGATGAAGAGTTGCTTCAGATCGTAGCCGACATTGTCTTTGCGCAAGCCCTGAAGCTCGCTCCAGATCCGGCCGTCCGGCAGGACGACCTCGAGCCCCAGCGTCAGCTCCCGGGCATTGCCGTAGCGGATCGTCGTGTTGCCGCCGGCGTTGGTCGAGAGATTGCCGCCGATCTGGCAACTGCCCTGGGAGCCGAGCGCCAGTGGAAAAAGGCAGCCGGCCTCGTCGGCGGCATGTTGAACCTGTTCCAGAGCGCAGCCGGCCTCGACGGTGATGGTTTGCGCGGTCGCATCCACGTCGAGCACCCGGTTCATGCGCACCAGATTGACGACGACCGCCGGTTCGGGACCATGCGGCGCACCGCCGCCGACCAGTCCGGTGTTGCCTCCTTGAGGCACGATCGGAACGCCGGCTTCCGCGCAGTGGCGGACGATGCCGGCGACCTCGTCAGTGCTTGCCGGGCGCACTGCCGCCAACGCCCTTCCGTCGCAGAGTTTGCGCCAATCGGTTGTGAACCAGCCCAGCCTCTCATCGCCGGTGATGCAGTGATCGGCGCCGACCGTTGTCCGCAGTCGCTCGATGAGATCCGCCGGTGACGTCGTCATGGCTGAGCCTAGCTTGTTGGTTGCATTACTAAGACTGTAGAAGCGGTGTCGTCAGGTTTCCAGAACCCCCGCTTTGCGACCGAGGTCATTCGTCGATGCTTGAACAGAACTTGGACAGCCACGCGAAAAAAGAGAATTTTCCGGTGGCGTCCTGGCTCGTGGAAGCCCGTCATCGGGGAACGGTGATGGCGTTCTATCGTTTCGTTCGTGCCGCGGACAATGTCGCCGACGACCCGGTGCTTGATCCGGAAACCAAGCATCAGCGGCTAAACGCTTTCGAGCGATCTTTGATCCTGGCGGAGCGGAACGACGTGGCGCCCGACATCGCCAAGCTAGCGGCGCCGGTTCTGCGGGACGAAGTGGGCATAGCCCATGCGCTCACCATGCTCAGCGCGTTTCGTCAGGATGTCGACCAGCGGCGATACGCCGACTGGGATGGGCTCATGAGCTATTGCCGCCGATCGGCGGCACCGGTCGGCCGTTTCCTTCTGGACGTCCATGGCGAGGATCCGGCGCTTGCTCGCCTCAGCGATCCTTTGTGCGCCGCCCTTCAGGTGTTAAACCATACGCAGGATTGCGGTGCCGATTTTCAGGCGCTGGATCGCGTCTATCTGGCGACCGACGCGTTCGAGCGCTTCGGTATCGCCGTCGACGAGCTCGCCGAGCCCCGCTGCTCGCCCGAACTTCGGACGATTCTTGACGAAACCTTGGACAAAACCGCGGCGTTGCTTGAGGAGGCGAAGGGCTTGGCCGTCGCCATGGGCAATCGGCGCATGGCCTTGGAGACAGCCGTGGTCGACGCCTGGGCCTGGGCGCTGTTGGCGAAGCTTCGGGTCGAGGATCCCCTGGCCGGCCGGGTCCGGGTGAGCCGCAAGGAGAGGGCCGTCGGTGCGGTTCAGGCGGTCGGCTCCACCTTCTGGAGGCGTTTGGCAGGCGCCCGGTCTCCGGCAGGCGCTGGAGGTCATGGTCTTTTTGCAAAACCGTCGGGCGAAAATCATTGATATGCCATGTTTTTGAAGGCAATTTGGCAGGTCTCGGGTGTCGCGACGGCAAACGTATTAATGGGTTAATCTCGCATAGAGGTGGCGATGGTCGCGATCAGCGTACTTGGTGCGGAAAACGGTTTCTCGGACGTCGATTTGGTGGCCGCGCGCGAGCATGTCGAACGCATCGTCCGGCGGTCGAAAACCTCCTTCTACTGGGCCATGCGTGTTCTTCCGAGGCGCCAACGCCAGGCCATGTTCGCGATCTACGCTTTCTGTCGCGAGGTGGATGACATTGCCGACGGACCATCGTCCAGGAACGACAAGCTCGCTGCCCTCGACCGGTGGCGCGGCCGGATCGCCCAGCTCTATCGGGGGCGTGCTTCCTGCGCGATCACCCAATCTTTAATTGACCCCGTTCGGCGCTACACCCTTCGCCGTCGTGATTTCGATGCCCTGATCGAAGGTATGCGGACCGATGCCGAGGGACCGGTGGTGGCACCCAGTTGGACGGTGTTGGAACAATATTGCGACCGGGTGGCGGGCGCGGTCGGGCAATTGTCGGTCCGGGTGTTTGGCGAACCGGGGCCTGCGGGGCGCGACTCCGCCGATTCGTTGGGCCGCGCGCTGCAGATGACCAACATCCTGCGAGACCTGAGCGAGGATGCGTCGCTCGGCAGGTTGTACCTGCCGGCCGACGAGCTGGATAGGGCGGGGATCACCGAACGCCAGCCGACACGGGTCCTAAGTCATCCGAAACTGGATGTTGTTTGCCAGAATGTCAGCCAGCGTGCGTTGCGTGCGTTTGCCGATGCCGAGCGCGCCATGCTCAAATGCGATCGCTCGAAGATGCGGCCAGCTCGGATGATGAGGGCGATCTACGAGCGGACCCTTGAAGGGCTCAATCAAAGAGGCTGGTCCGATCTCGACACCCGGCCGTCCATGCGGCGGTCGGAGAAACTTCTGATCGCGCTCAGACACGCTTTCTCCTGAACCAACAACCAACGATTCATGTGGTCGGCGCCGGTGTCGCGGGCCTCAGCGCCGCTCTGGAGCTGGCGGAACGGGGCAGAAAAGTCCTCGTCCATGAGATGGCGCCCGGTGCCGGCGGTCGCTGCCGCTCGTTCGCCGACACCAAGCTCGGGCGAAGCCTGGACAATGGCAACCATCTGATCCTGTCCGGCAATCATGCGGTCCTGGCCGTGCTTGACCGGATCGGCGCCCGGGAACGCTGGATCGAGGTGGCGCCGGCGCGCTTTCCGTTTCTCGATGTCAGAAGCGCGACCGCCTGGCGGTTCGCGCCATCGCCCGGATTGTGGCAGGGCTGGATTTTCTCGAAACACCGCCGGGTTCCGGACACCGGACCGACCGACTATTTGGCGTTGGTCAAATTCCTGTTTGCGGGCGCCGATGCGACGGTCGAGGATGTGGTTCCCAGGCGATCGGCTCTCCATCACAGCCTGATCGAACCGCTCTGCCTGGCCGTGCTCAACGCCGCGCCGGCGCAAGGGGCGGCCGGTCTCATGGGTCGGGTTATTCGCGAGACCATTCTCCGGGGCGAACGCTTTTGTCGGCCCTTGATCGCCCGCGAGGGCCTTGGCCACGGTTTGATCGACCCGCTCACTCACCACCTCCGGACGCTGGGCGCGGAAATCGCTTTCGGTCAGCGGCTTAGGGCGATCGAGTTCGACGAGACCACGGCCCGCCGCCTTCTTTTTCGTGACGGAGATGTGGAATTGGACAATGGTGACAGGGTCGTTCTGGCGACGCCGCCGGCGGTGACCGCCAAGCTCGTGGACGGGCTCGACGTCCCGCTTGATCAATCCGCCATTCTCAACCTTCATTTCCTCGCTGACACGGATCGCCTCGACCAGGACGCGCCTTTTCTGGGCCTGATCGGTAGCAAGGCCCAGTGGTTGTTTTGGCGCGAAGGACTGATCTCGGTGACGATCAGTGCCGCCGATGACGCGCTCATGGGCCTTCCTGATCCCGACCTGGCGGCGATGATCTGGGCGGAAATCAATCGGGCGCTGGATCTGGGTGTGGAGGCCGTGCCGCCCTGTCGCGTGGTCCGGGAACGCCGTGCCACATTCCACCAGACACCCCCAGCCTTAAAGTCGCGGCCGGAACCGGCGACGAGGTACACCAATCTGATGCTGGGCGGTGATTGGACCGACACCGGTCTGCCCGCGACGATCGAGGGTGCCGTTCGCTCGGGAAGGACGGCGGCGAACGCCGTCCTTCGAAGCGTTTAGCGCCGGCCGGCTTAGGCAGCCTCCGCCGAGGGCTCGCCGACTGGCTGGATGACCAGCCCGCCCTCTCCGGCATCGACACGAGCCGTGGTCCGATCCTGGAGCCGGCCCTCCAGAATAAGGCTCGCCAACGGATCCTGAACCCGTTTCTGGATCAAACGCTTGAGCGGCCGCGCGCCGTAGACCGGATCATATCCGGCCTCCGCCAGCCAGCGTTCGGCGGCATCGGTGACCTCGAGCGCGATCTCGCGCCCCGCAAGAAGCTGGTCGAGACGGCGCAACTGGATCGAGACAATCCCCGTCATGTCCTCTCGGCTCAACCGGTTGAACAGGATGATTTCATCCAAGCGATTGAGAAATTCCGGTCGGAACGACGCTTGGACCACCTCCATCACCTGGTCACGGGCGTCCTCCGCCGAGGCGCCGTCGGGCAAAGCGGCCAGGAATTCAGCGCCGATGTTCGAGGTCAGCACGATCAGGGTGTTGGTGAAGTCGACCCTGTGCCCCTGGCCGTCGGTCAAACGACCGTCATCCAGCACCTGCAGCAGCAGATTGAACACGTCCGGGTGCGCCTTCTCGATCTCATCGAACAAGATCACCTGATAGGGCCGCCTTCGAACCGCCTCGGTGAGAACGCCGCCCTCGTCATAACCGACATAGCCGGGAGGAGCGCCGATCAGCCGGGCGACACTGTGCTTCTCCATATATTCGGACATGTCGATGCGCTGCATCGCCTGATCGTCGTCGAACAGAAACGCGGCCAACGCTTTGGTCAGCTCAGTCTTGCCGACGCCGGTCGGGCCCAGGAACAAGAACGCGCCGATCGGCCGGTGGGGATCCTGCAACCCGGCACGAGCCCGGCGCACCGCCAGCGAGACAGCAGACAGCGCTGGATCCTGACCAACCACCCGGGTCCGCAACAGCTCTTCCATATTAAGTAGCTTGTCCCGCTCGCCCTCGAGCATCTTCTCGACCGGCACGCCGGTCCAGCGCGAGACGATGCTGGCGATATCCTGGTCTGTGACCTCCTCATGGTCGAGGGCCTGGGCCTCTTCCTCTTCAGCCTCTGCCAGCGCCTGCTCAAGCTTCGGGATCTCGCCATAGGCCAGCTCGCCGGCACGGGCCAGGTCTCCGCCTCTCTGGGCCTGGCCCAACTCGTTGCGCAGGCGGTCGAGCTGGTCTTTCAGCTCCTGCACCCGGGCGAGACGGCTCTTGTCGGCCTGCCAGCGGGCGGTCATCTCAGCCGACTGCTGTTCCAGGTCGGCCAACTCGGTCTCGAGCTTCTCCAGCCTCGCCCGCGACGCGTCGTCATCCTCCTTCTTCAGCGCCTCGCGCTCAATCTTGAGCTGGATGATCCGCCGGTCGAGCTCGTCGATCGGCTCGGGCTTGCTGTCCACCGCCATCCGTTTCCTCGCTGCGGCTTCGTCGACGAGATCGATCGCCTTGTCCGGCAGGAAACGGTCCGTGATGTAGCGATCCGACAGGGTCGCCGCTGCCACGATCGCGCTGTCGGTGATGCGGACGCCGTGGTGAACTTCGTATTTTTCCTTGAGACCCCGGAGAATGGAAATCGCATCCTCGACCGTGGGCTGGCCGACGAAAACGGACTGAAACCGGCGGGCGAGGGCGGCGTCCTTTTCGATATGCTTGCGGTATTCGTCCAGGGTCGTCGCGCCGACGCAGTGGAGCTCGCCCCGAGCCAAAGCGGGCTTCAGCATATTGGACGCGTCCATCGCGCCCTCGGCCTTACCGGCGCCGACCAGGGTGTGAAGCTCGTCGATGAAGAGTACGATCTCGCCGTCGGACTGGGTCACCTCCTGAAGCAGTGCCTTCAGGCGCTCTTCGAACTCGCCACGATATTTCGCGCCGGCGACCAGGCCGCCGAGATCGAGGGCTAGAAGCCGGCGGTCGCGTAAGGATTCCGGGACGTCGCCGTTGACGATCCGAAGCGCGAGACCCTCGGCGATGGCGGTCTTGCCGACGCCCGGCTCACCGATAAGGACCGGATTGTTCTTGGTCCTGCGGGACAGGACCTGAATGACCCGCCGGATCTCCTCGTCGCGGCCGATCACGGGATCGAGCTTGCCTTCCCGGGCCGAAGCGGTGAGGTCACGGGTGTATTTCTCCAGCGCCTGATAGGCGTCTTCCGCGCCGGCGCTGTCGGCCTTGCGGCCCTTGCGCAGCTCCTGGATGGCATGCTCCATCGCCTGGGGTGTCACGCCCGCGTCGCGCAATGCTTTGCCCGCGCCTGAGTCTTGGGCCAAAGCCAGCGCCTCGAGGATCCGCTCAACGCTGACAAAACTGTCCTTGGCCTTATCGCTTAACTTCTGGGCGGCTTCGAACACGCGTGCCAAGGCCGGTGTCAGATACAGCTGACCGGCACCGCCGCCTTCGACCTGGGGCAGTTTGGCGAGCGCCTGCTCGGTGCGCTCCAGCGCGATTCGCGGATCACCGCCGGCAGCGGCCACCAGATTGGCAGCCAATCCCTCGCGATCGTCTAGCAACACCTTCAGGAGGTGCTCAGGCTGAAACTGCTGATGGTTCTCGCGAAGGGCGAGACCTTGCGCTGATTGAATGAAACCGCGCGCACGTTCGGTATAGCGATCGAAGTTCATCGCCTAGATTCCTCCTTGCTCCCAAGCCTGTGGCGAGCGCGTGATCAACCGACCCTCAAGCGGCATCGGTGACCGCGACACCGTGGATGTGGTGAGGCTTGCGGCCATGCACAAGTTGTCGTGACGGCTGCAAGGGGTCAGGCGTGGCGCAGGACCAAAGCGCGATCTAGCCCGGCCAGGTCGGGGTGGATTTCGGCAGCGAAACCGGCGTGGCGTGCGAGCGCGGCGACCGCTCCGCCTTGATCACAGCCAATCTCGACGATCGCCGCGCCGGCCGGTGTCAGGTGGCCGCTTATCTCGGGCAACAGCTGCCGGTAAGCCTCCAGACCGTCTTCGCCACCGTCCAGTGCTAGAGCCGGCTCGTGGTCCGTCACCTCGGGCGAGAGATTGGCAAACACGCCACGCCGAATGTAGGGCGGGTTACAGAGGATGAGATCGAACCGCTGAGCGAGCGCCTCAGCCCAAGGGCAACACACGAGATGCGCCCGGCCCGCCAGGCCGAGCCTATCGATATTGGTTCGGGCGTAGGCAAGCGCTGGTTGCGAAACATCCGTGCCGATGCCGGTGGCGGCAGGCAGCTCGGAGAGAAGTGCGGCGAGCAGGCATCCGGTTCCGGTCGCCATGTCCAACACGCGGATTTCGACCGCTGGATCCGATACCTGATTTAGCGCGAGTTCTACAAGCCGCTCGCTCTCGGGCCGGGGCACGAGCACGCCGGGGCCAACATTGAACTCGAGCGACCAGAACTCCCGGCGACCGGTCAGATAAGCGACCGGCGTCCGCAAACATCGGCGCAGGATGAGTGCTGCGAAGCGGCTGCTCGTCTCCTGGTCGATCGGCTCGCGCGAGGCCACGGCCAAATCGGTTCGCGACCAGCCGGCGGCAAAGCAGAAGAGCAGACGGGCGTCCAGCTTCGGGCTCTCGCAACCGGCTTCGTTCAATCTGGCGGCCGCCGCTCTCAGAAGATCCGAGACCGTTGCCGTCGATCGGCTCAAAGCGCCTCAGCGAGCTTGGCTGCTTGGTCGTCGGCGATCAAAGCATCGATGATTTCGTCCAACGCCTCACCAGCCATCACCTGATCCAGCTTGTAGAGCGTCAGATTGATCCGGTGGTCTGTGACCCGTGCTTGCGGGAAATTGTAGGTTCGGATCCTTTCGGACCTGTCGCCGGAGCCGACCTGGCCGCGGCGGTCGGCCGCCCGTTCGGCATCCCGGGCCTGGCGCTCCGCCTCGTACAGGCGGGAGCGCAGGATCTTCATCGCTTTCGCCTTGTTCTTATGCTGGGATTTTTCGTCCTGGATCGCGACCACGACGCCGGTTGGTAGGTGGGTTATTCGTACCGCGCTCTCGGTCCGATTGACGTGCTGGCCGCCGGCGCCGCTGGCCCGGGAGACGTCGATACGCAGATCGCTCTCGTCGACCGGCACGTCGACCTCTTCGGCCTCAGGCAGCACAGCGACTGTCGCCGCCGAGGTGTGGATACGGCCGCCTGACTCGGTGACCGGCACCCGCTGGACCCGATGCACCCCGGCCTCGAATTTGAACCGGGCGAAAACGCCTCGGCCGGTGATGCCGACGGTAACCTCCTTGAAGCCGCCGAGATCGGTCTCATTGCCGTCCAGGACCTCGAACCGCCAGCCCTTGAGCTCGGCGTAACGTTGATACATGCGGAACAGATCGCCGGCGAACAGGCTGGCCTCGTCACCGCCGGTGCCGGCGCGGATCTCGACGATGGCGCTCCGGTCGTCCGCGGCGTCCTTCGGCAGAAGCGAAAGCTGGACCTGGCGTTCCATGACTGGCAGCTTGGCCTTCAGCTCATGAAATTCCTCTTCAGCCAGATCGCGCATCTCGCTGTCAGCGTCGGGATCGGCGATCATCTCGCCCAGATCCTGCACTTCGGTGACCGCGGCGCGATAGGCCAAGATACCCTCGGCCACGGGCTCGAGCTCGGCATACTCCTTCGCCAAATCCGGATCGAAGCCGGTTGAGCTGTCGTTCATGAGCGCCGCCAGCTCGTCCCGGCGCGCTAGGATCGCGTCAAGTTTTTGGTCGAGCGAGGTCACAGACTCAGTTCTTCGTCTCAGGCACCGGGCAATCGGTCCATCAGGTCGTTTTGAGACAGTTCGATCTGGTCGCCGGTGTCCAGATCGCGCAATTGTACCGTGTTCTTTGCCAGCTCATCGTCGCCGATCACCAGCGCGAACTTTGCCTCGATCCTGTTGGCCCGCTTCATTCGCTGGTTCACCTTGCCCTTAAACGCCATGTCGACGGCGACGTGCCGGCGGCGCAATCTTGCGGCGAGGGCCTGGCAGGCTCGCTCGGCCTCCTCGCCCATCGGCACGATGGCCACGGGCCTGACCGGTTCGGTCGGCGGATCCGCGAGCATGACCAACCTCTCGATGCCGGCGGCCCAGCCTACGCCCGGCGTCGCCGGTCCGCCCAATTGCTCCATCAAACCGTCGTAGCGCCCACCGGCGAGAACGGTGCCTTGCGCGCCGAGATCCTCGGTCACGAACTCGAAGGCGGTGTGGGTGTAGTAGTCGAGGCCCCGGACCAGATTTCGGTCGATCTCGAACGGAATGCCCTGCTCGGAGAGTGATTGTTGAACGGTGTCGAAGAACCGCTTGCTGTCGTCATTGAGCGCATCGGTCATGGACGGCGCGCCGGCGATGATTTCCCGGTCGCGGGCGTTCTTGCTGTCCAGGATGCGAAGCGGGTTGCGGCCCAGCCGGTCCTGGCTGTCCGGAGAGAGGTCGTCCTTGTAAGGGTTTAAATAGGCAACCAACTGCTCGCGATAGGCCGCTCGGGATGCCGGATCGCCCAGGCTGTTGAGACGAATGGAAATCTGGCCGGCGATCGCGAGCTCATCCATGATCTGATAACCGAGCGCGATCACCTCGGCGTCGGCCAGTGGTTCGGCTGCGCCGATCAGCTCGACCCCGATCTGATTAAACTGGCGAAGCCGGCCTTTCTGTGGTCGCTCGTACCGAAACATCGGTCCGGCGTAGAAAAAACGCAGCGGTATTTGCTGCAGAAGACCGTTCGAGAGGACCGCCCGCATCACTGATGCCGTGTTCTCGGGTCTTAAGGTCAGGGCCTCGCCGCCCCGGTCATTGAGCGTGTACATCTCTTTCGAGACCACATCGGAGGTCTCACCCAATGGCCGGGCGAACACTTCCGTGAACTCGAAGATCGGGGTGGCAATCTCGGCGTAACCATAGACCTCGGCCGCCCGGTGGGCGGTTTCGACCACATAACGATGGTGACGAGCCGCGTCGCCGTAGACGTCATGGGTGCCGCGCACGCTCTGAAGCGGCTTCATCAGGAGCCTCGTATCGGTCAGTGGTGGGTCGCCGGCAGGCGATGATCAGGAGATATGGCTCAAGCTGTCGGTGCTGAAAAGCGGCTTGCCGATCGCTTCGTCATCTCACGCGGCGGGACGGCGGCCCTCTTCGCCGAAGCGCCGGGCCACATAGTCGTCCACCAACGCCTGAAATTCGCTCGCTATATGCTCACCCCGGAGCGTCACGGCTTTCTTGCCATCGATGAAAACCGGTGCCGCCGGTTGCTCGCCGGTACCGGGCAGGCTGATGCCGATGTCGGCGTGCTTGCTCTCGCCCGGGCCATTGACGATGCAACCCATGACCGCGACCTTGAGTTCCTCGACCCCTGGGTAATGCGCTTTCCAGACCGGCATCTGCCTCTTCAGATACCCTTGAATATCCTCGGCCAAGGATTGGAACGTGGTGCTTGTGGTCCGTCCGCAACCGGGGCAGGCGGTCACCTGGGGCGCGAAGGAGCGGATGTCCAGTGACTGGAGGATCTCCTGGCAGACCTGGACCTCAGTGGTCCGAGCCTCACCCGGACGAGGTGTCAGCGACGCCCGGATGGTATCGCCGATCCCTTCTTGCAACAGGGTTGAGAGCGCCGCCGTCGTGGCGACGATGCCCTTGGCGCCGAGGCCGGCCTCGGTCAAGCCCAGATGCAGGGCATAGTCCGATCGGCGGGCGAGTTCCCGGTAGACGGCCAGAAGGTCCGGAACCCGGCTTACCTTGGCCGAAAGAATGATCCGGTCGCGACCGAGACCGATCGCCTCGGCCTTGGCCGCGCTGTCGAGCGCCGAGCGGACCAACGCCTCGCGCATGACGCTGTCGGCGTCCTTGGGCTCCGGGCTCCGAGCGTTCTCGTCCATGAGGCTCGTCGCCAGTTCCTGGTCCAGGCTGCCCCAGTTCACGCCGATCCGGACCGGTTTACCGTGCGCCAGCGCCTGCTCGATGATCATCTCGAACTGGCGATCGCGCTTCTCACGAAAGCCGACATTGCCGGGATTGATCCGGTACTTGGCGAGCGCTTCGGCGCAAGCCGGCTCGTCCTTGAGGAGCGTGTGACCATTGTAGTGAAAGCAGCCGACCAACGGGACATCGTGGCCGGTTACCATCAGCCGGTCGCGAATATGAGGGACGGCGCGCGCGGCCTCATGGGTGTTGACCGTCACCCGAACGATCTCCGAGCCCGCCTGGGCCAGGTCTCGCACCTGGGCAACGGTCGCATCGACGTCCGCCGTATCGGTATTGGTCATCGACTGGACGACCACCGGCGCCTCGCCGCCCACCTGGACCGCGCCAACGTTCACGGCACGGGTTGTGTGGCGCTGGATAGCGGCTAACGCGACCATGGATGTCGTCCTCGAGAAGCTGTCTGGGGTGGGTCGGGATTGCGCCCCTTAATTAGGGGTTCTTCTGCGCGCGATCAAATCATCCGCGTTCAGGGAGACGTCGCGCAGCACCTGACCTGAGCTTCCCAGACGAGGAAGGCGATTGCCGTCGACGACCATCTCCAAGCCGCCCGCATTGCCCGTCCAGAGCAGAAGCTGATCTGACCCGGGCGCCCAAAACACATCACCCGCCTGGAGAACGTCCGAGATCACCCGCTCGCCCCCAGCCGTGCGTATCTCTATCCAGCTTTCCTCACTCGCCACCAGCGCAACCCGGCCATCGCCCGGTTGGGCTCCGAGCGTTCGCGCCTCCCAGTCCGCTTCCTCGGGCAAAAGCTCGACCATGAGCTGTTCCACCAAGGTGACGAAGGCGGGCTCGGCCGGCTCCGTTTCCAACGCCGCTGTCTCCAGGATCTCGGGCTGATCCGCGAGCTCTAGCGTGCTGGGTGCTTCGGGCTGTGTCTCCAGAAGTTCGTCGACGGGGGTCGCGAAGGTCACCTCGTTGGCATTGGTCGGTTGCGCCGGGGTCTGGGCCGCTTCATCGCCCTGTGGTGGGTTGGTGCTTGTGCCCTGTTCTTCGGTTTCGGAAGGGCTTGCGATCGCATTGCCGGCCGCCGCCGGCCGCCTCCGGCCGCTGGGCGCCGGTTCGTTATTCTCCGTCACCTCGCCCTCGGCCGGCTCTCCCTGAGCGCTGTCCGCTGACCTTGTGGCTTCCCCGGCGGTCGGACTTGCTAGGGTGGGTACGGCCGGCGGTTCGCCGGGTGCGATGGACGCGATAAAATCGCGGCTGATCTCGGCACTTTTTTGGAGGTGGCTCCAGCCGAGATAGATGGCGGCGATCATGAGCGCGGAGGTGGCAAGTGCGATCGCCGTAGGCCTGCGGTTCTCCGACAATGGCGTTCGGTAGTGAAGATCCGGGCTGTCCGGCAGGGCGGTACTTTGCTTCTTGATCTGCTCAACGACCTCCCGGCCATCGAGACGGAGATGGTTGGCGTAGGTACGCAAAAAACCGAGGGCGTAGGTGCGGCCGGGCATGTTGCCCAACTCGCCTTCCTCGAGATCCCGCAAGAATGCCGGTTTGATTTTGAGAACTGCGGCGACGTCCTCGATCGTCTCGCCATTCTCCTCGCGTAGCGCGCGAAGAATGGTTCCGGTCTCGCGCATCGCAGCCAGCGCGGCATCGGGTCTGAGCGCTTGAGACTTTCTGAAGAACATGCCGGGCTTAGCTCAGCCTAACCAGCGTCGTCGCGGTCACCCAAATCGATATCGTGATCCCGCGCGTAGGCCAAAAGGCTAGCACGAGCAGAGTGATCCGGCAATTCGTAGAGCCGGTCCATGAAGCGCGACAACTCACCGATCTCGACGCTCCGGACCATGGCCCGGACCTGGCCAAGCTGGGTTGCCGACATGGAAAGGTCGCGCAAGCCCGTGCCGATGAGGGCCATCGCGTCCAACGGCCGGGCGGCGATCTCGCCGCAAACGCTGAGCCTCACCCCCTTCTCGCGGCACCGTTGAACCAGCATTCGCATCAGCGACAGAACGGCCGGCGACAGGGCGTCATAGCGGCCGTGGAGGTTGGGATTACTGCGATCCGACGCAAACAGAAACTGAAGCAGGTCGTTGCTACCGACCGACAGGAAATCGACCCGGTCCAAGAGCGCGTCCAATTGCCAGAGTAGCGCCGGCACCTCCAACATCGCTCCCACTTGCAGGCTCTTGGGCAAGGCCACCCGCTGTTTGCGTAAGCGGTCCTCCTCCATGGTCAGAAGGCGGCGCGCCTGTTCCAGTTCGGCGACCTCGGTGATCATCGGAAACATCACCGCCAGATCCCGGCCACCGGCGGCGTAGAGCAGGGCCCGGAGCTGGCCCCTGAGAACAGCCGGGCGATCGAGGGCGAGGCGCATGGCCCGCCAGCCCATGGCCGGGTTCTCCTCTTCAGGGAACTGCCAGTAGGGCAGGGTCTTGTCACTGCCGACATCGAGCGTGCGGAATACAACCCGCCGATCGCCGGCACCGTCTAAAATCTGCTTGTAGAGAGCCGTTTGCTCGTCGATCCGTGGAAACCGCCCCCGGGCCATGAAACCCAATTCGGTCCGATAAAGCCCGATGCCAGCGGCTCCGGTTTCCTCGAGCGCCGGCAGATCGGCCAGAAACGCGGCGTTGATGTTGAGGTTGATGGTGATGCCGTCCCGGCTGACCGAAGGCAGATCCTTGAGCGCGCGATAGCGCTCGCGCCTCGTTTGCCGGGACGCCACCGACCGCGAGAACGCGCGAATGACGTCGCTGTTCGGGCGCAGGAACAATTGCCCATTGTCGCCGTCGAGGCCGATGACGTCGCCTTCATTGACCAGCGTCGTGGCCCGCTCGACCCGTCCCAGCATGGGCATTTCCATGGCTCGCGCGATGATCGTCACATGGGCGGTCTGGGAACCTTCCTCGAGCACGACACCGCGCAGTTTGTATCGGTCATACTCCAGGAGATCGGCGGGGCTGAGCGCCCGGGCGATGATGATGGCGTCGCTCGGCAGGGTCGACGGATCATGGCGGAGCGGCCGGCCGGTGAGATGGCCCAGCAGCCGATAAGCCAGATCGTCGAGATCGAGCAGCCGTTCGCGCAGATAGCTGTCCTGAGTCCGTTCCAGACGCAAACGGGTCTGTTCCTGTACCCGTTTGACGGCTGCTTCGGCCGTGAGGCCGGTCTCGATCGCTTCCCGGATGCGCCGGTACCAGCCGCGGTCATGAGCGAACATGCGATAGGCTTCCAGGACCTCGCTGTGCTCACCGTCGGGCACGTCCATCGCCGCGACCAGCCGATCCACGGACGATTTGAGATCGTCGATGGCCTGCTCCAAACGGACCAACTCGAAATCCGGGTTGTCGGCGACCAATTGGGTGACCACGGGCGGCGGCTGATGGAAGACCGCGTGGCCGATCGTGACGCCCTCGACCAGGCGCCGACCCTCGAGCCGGCGAGGTGCCGAGAGACCGCTGAGATCGGCGTAACGGCTTTTGTCGAGCAGGGTGCCGCCGGCGAGCATTTCGCTCAGCAGGGTGGCGATGATCTCGAGCGCTTCGACCTCGTCTTCCTGGTAGGTGCGCTGCGCCGTGTTCTGAACCGTAAGCACACCGGTCACCTGGCCGGCATAGAGGATCGGCACGCCGAGGAAGGACTGAAAGCGCTCCTCGCCGGTTTCGGGCCGGTAGGCGAAACTCGGATGATGCTGGGCGTCAGCGGTGTTGATCAATTGCCCTTGCGCGGCGATGTGGCCGACTAGGCCTTCGCCGACCCGCAGCCGGGTTTGGTGCACCGCCGTTGGCGCCAGGCCCTCGGTGGCGAACAACTCCAGGAGATCGCCGGAGCGGAGCACGTAGAGCGAACACACTTCGGCGACGATGTCGGCGGCGATGACCGAGACGATCCGATCAAGGCGGTGCTGGGCCGAGATCGGTGCGCCCACGATCTCCGTCAGGCGCCTCAGCAGTCGCCTGGATGCGCTCAAATCCGCGCTCTTGCGTTCGCTTCCAGCACCGAGGCCCGCGCCCCAGCCAACGCTGGTTGGATTGATCATGGCTTCGCCGATCGTGTCAGGGCCGTCTCGGTTTGGGCGACCAACTCCTCGATTATCTCCCGGACAGGTTGCTCTTTCTTGACGAAGCCCACGCTTTGGCCGGCCATCAACGAACCTGTCTCCACGTCACCGTCGATTACCGCCCGGCGGAGTGCGCCGGCCCAGAAATGCTCGATCGCCAGCGACGCCGTCTGATAATCCATTTCTCCGGAGCGGAACTGGCCGATCACCTCACGCTGCTTGGCGTGGAAGGCGTCGGTGCCTTGGTTGACGAGTGCTCGGACCGGGATGACCTTGAACTCGGGATCAAGCTGCACGGTCGGCATGGCGTCCCGGGCTTGGGCCCGGATGAAGGTCTCCTTGAAGCGCGGGTGGGCTACGCATTCGGTGGCCGACACGAACCGGGTGCCGAGCTGGACGCCGGCCGCGCCCATCGAAAGATAGCCGGCAATCGCTTCGCCATGGCCGATGCCCCCGGCGACAAAGACCGGCACCTCATCGATTTCGGGCAGGATTTCCTGGGCTAGCACGCTGGTGGCGACCGGGCCGATATGGCCACCGGCCTCGGCGCCCTCGATGATCAGACCGTCGGCACCGTTGCGAATGAGGCGTTTGGCAGCGCTAGCTGTGGGCGCGAACGCCATGACCTTGGCGCCGTTTTTCTTACAGCGTTCGAGAATGGCCCGATTGGGCAGGCCGCCGGCGAGTACGATGTAACCGACGCCGGCGTCACAGCATCTGTCGATCAATGCTTCCAGAGCCGGGTGCAGAAGAATGAGATTGACGCCGAACGGCCGGTCGGTGAGCGAGCGCGTCGCGCCTATTTCCTCGGTCAGGCGATTCGGCTCCATCGAGCCGCAGGCCAACACACCGAAGCCGCCGGCATTGGAGATGGCGGCCACGAGATGGCGTTCGGAGACCCAGGTCATGGCGCCGCCCATGATCGCCACGTCACATCCGAGAAAGGACGAACCACGGCGCATCCGGGCCAATGTTTTCACTGCTGGGCTCACGACGTGTCCCCTCAAACCGCATCCAGGCCGTAGGCGGTGTGCAGACTACGGAGCGCAAGTTCGGTGTAATCCTCGCTGATCAAGACGCTGACCTTGATCTCGGAGGTGGAAATCGCCTGAATATTGATCCCCCGATCCGCAAGTGTCGTGAACATCTTGTGAGCGACGCCCGCGTGGCTGCGCATCCCGACGCCAATGACCGAGACTTTGACGACGCCGGCGTCCGCGTCGATGCGCTCGCAGCCGAGTTCGCCGGCGATCGCTTCGAGATGGTTTTTCGCGAGTTCGATGTCGGTTCGACCGACGGTGAAGGTGAGGTCGGTGCGCGCGCCATCGGGCGAGACGCTTTGCACGATCATGTCGACATTGATGCCAGCCTCCGCCAGCGCGCCGAATATGGTCGCGGCGATGCCCGGTCGGTCGCTGACGCCGACAAGCGTGACCTTGGCCTCATCACGGCTGTAAGCGATGCCGCTCACCACCTGCTGTTCCACCACGTCCTCCTCCCCGACCACGAATGTCCCGGGTCGGTCATCGAACGTCGACAGGACCTGGACCCTTACCTCTTTTGCCATCGCCAACGCAACGGAGCGGGTTTGCAGAACCTTGGCGCCGAGCGAGGCCATCTCCAGCATTTCTTCGTACGTGATCAGATCGAGCTTGCGCGCCTTGGTGACGATGCGAGGATCACTTGTGTACACACCGTCGACATCCGTGAAGATATCGCATCGTTCGGCTCCCAAGGCGGCCGCGAGCGCGACGGCCGACGTGTCGGAACCGCCCCGGCCGAGCGTGGTCACTCGATCCTGATCGTTCACGCCCTGAAAACCGGCGACGACCGCCACTGTTCCCTGTTCGAGACAGACGCGCAAGGCATCGGTTTCGATCGCTCGTATCCGGGCTTTGCCGTGGGCATCGTCGGTGATGATCCTGACCTGCCAGCCCTGAAATGAACGGGCCCTGATACCCCTCTGATCCAGCGCCAGCGCGAGCAGGCCCGAGGTGATTTGTTCGCCCGCGGCGACCACGGTATCATATTCTGAGCGCAATCGGTGCTCACCAGCCAGCGCTTCGGTCCAGCCGACAAGTTTGTTCGTGGTGCCTGCCATCGCCGATGGCACCACGACCACCCGGTGGCCGGCACGCACGGCTTCGGCCACCCTGGACGCGACGTGGCGTATGCAATCGATGTCGGCGACGGACGTCCCGCCGAATTTCTGGACGACGATCGACACCAGAGAAGCTTTCCTGATCCGTAGGCCCGTGCGCCGCCCGGCCGCCAACCGGTCGCAACAACCCAGCCTTGTCTCGCGAGAATTGAGGTGTTGTAGTCGTCGCCTGCTGCAACAGCAAGTAGAGCGCTTAGTGGCCCAGACGGACAATCGGAGCGTGTAGGGCGAGGGATGGATGCGATGACCGAACGGGCGCTCACCGTCGATCCGGCCGAGGCTGAGCGCTTCCGCCGGTTGGCCGATAGCTGGTGGGACGAGAACGGGCCGCTCGCGCCTCTGCATAAGCTCAATCCGCCACGCATCGCCTTTCTGAAGGACAATCTGCACAGATATTTTAGTCTAGGTGATCGACCCGCCCGAGCTTCGCTCAAAGGGTTGAGCATTCTCGATGTCGGCTGCGGTGGAGGTCTTCTAGCCGAGCCGCTTTGCCGTCTGGGCGCCGAAGTCACCGCGATCGACCCGGTTCATGAGGCGATCCGGGCGGCGCAAGCCCACGCCGAATTGGGCGGGTTGGTTATCGACTATCGTGCCACCAGCCTCGAAGCGCTGGTCGACGAGGGAGCCCGTTTCGATGTGATCACGGCGATGGAGGTGATCGAGCATGTCGCCGAGCCTGATCATTTCGTCCGCTCCTTGTCCCGGGGCCTGAAACCCCGAGGATGCCTGGTCCTGTCGACCATCAATCGAACGCCCCGAGCCTTCGCCGAGGCGATCGTCGGTGCCGAATGGTTGCTGGGATGGCTACCTCGCGGCAGCCACAGCTACAGTCGGTTGATTAAGCCGAGCGAGCTTGCGCGGTGGTGCCGGGCAAGTGGTCTGATGATCGAGCGGCTGGCCGGAATGAGCTGGGTCGCGGACCAGGACCGTTTCGTCCTGAGCAAAGACGTGGGCGTAAACTATCTGGCGTTTGCTCGTTCCTGATCAAATCGCTCACGCGTCGTGATCAGGCACATCCGGTATGGGTGCTACCTTGATGCCCTCGTCGACCAGTTCCTTCGCCTGCTCGACCGTGGCTTGGCCGTAGATGGATCGTTCTTCGGCTTCGCCGTAGTGGATCTTTCGGGCTTCCTCCGGGAAACGCTCGCCAACGGATTCGAAATTGGCCTCGACATGGGCTTTCAGCGCCCTCGCGAATTGTCTGGCCTGTAGCGCCATGGACTGGGACCGCTCGGCCTTCGGTTTGGTGATCGCAGGCGCCATCGGCGCTTTCTCGATCGTCCGGTTACCGCAAACGGGGCACTCGATCTGACCGGCCGCCGCCTGCTCGTCATAAGTCTCGCCATTGCGAAACCAGGCTTCAAAGCGATGAAGATCGGCGCACTGGAGCGTAAAGCAGATCATTGAGCTGCGCTTTCACCCGCGTTTTGCGTGCCATTAAGGAGGGTGTCGAGTTCTCCACTGGAATCCAGAGCGCGGAGATCATCAGAACCGCCGATACCACGGCCATCGATGAAGATCTGAGGTACGGTATGCCTCCCGCCAGACCTTTCGATCATCTCGTCACGCCGGTTCGGTTGCTTGCTGAGGTCGATCTCGTCGAAGTTCACGCCCTTCGATTGCAAAAGGCGCTTGGCCCGCGCACAGAACCCACAAAACGGCGTTGTATAAATTTCAACCTGGGCCAAGAGACGAACTCCAAATTTTAAGCAGCCTGCGTGATATGGTGTTTCAGCCACTCCTTACCACCCTCGCTAGGCTGAGCACGTCAACCGATAGAGCGCCAGCGCGCTTGAGGGCGTTCGCACAGGCGCTGGCCGTGGCGCCGGTGGTCAGCACGTCGTCAATCAGCAGGACCCGCTGGTCGAGGAAGGACGCCGGCCTCTCAGGCGCCACGCCGAACGCTTGAGCGGTTATGTTCGTCAATCTCTGATTACCGCCCAGGCCCTTCTGCGATTGGGTCGCCTGGATACGCCGGAAAGCATTGACCTCGACCGGATGGCCGGTTCGGGAAGCCAGCCTCTGGGCGAGTAGCGCCGCCTGATTGAAGCCCCTTCGAAACAGCTTCCACCGGTGTAGCGGCACAGGGACGATGACGTCGGTTTCCGCCAAGATTTCGGTGCCGGCGTGATGGAGCCAGCGGGCGAAGAGCCCCTGCACCGCGAGCCGTCCCTGGTTCTTGAAGCGCAGGATGTAGTGGCGGCTGGCATTGTCGTAGCGGAGGGCCGCCCGGGCCCGGTCAAACACGGGCGGTTTCGCCGCGCAACCCGCGCACAAAGGCTGATCGACCGAGCTGCCGGGCAAGGGAAAACCGCAGATCCGGCAAAAGGGTGGGGCGATAAAGGTCAGCCGGCCCCAGCAGTCGCCGCACAGCCCGTCATCGCCATAGAGGACCGAGCCGCAGCCGTGACAGCGGGGCGGCAAAACCAGATCGAGGCCACGCTTAAACCACTCGGCTGGCGCTGGCCTCCAGGAAAGGTCGAAAACCATAGATTGTTAAATAGACAATCTATTTCGACTTTCAATTGAAAGACGGCCAGCTCCGGCCTCGGCGGCCCGGGAGATTAGTTCACGTAGTAGCGGCTGTACTGACCGCGATAGTAGCCGGAGTCCGTATAGCCGTAGCGGGCGTGCTTCTTGACGTTGACCCGGGACAGGACCACGCCCGCGAGATTAGCGCCCGCTTCCACCGTCTGCCGGATCCCCGCCATGGCCACGTCGCGGGGTGTTTCCTCCCAGCGGACAACGTAGAGGGTCCGGTCGATCAGGCCTGACAGAATGAAACTGTCGGAGACCGCGCCCACGGGCGGGCTGTCGATCAGCACCAGATCGTAGACGTCGGCCGCATCTTCCAGGAACTGTTTCATCTGCTCCGAGCGGAAGAGGTCGGGCGGGCTCGCGACCATGCTGCCGGCGGGGATGAAATCGAGGCCCGACTTGCCGTCCGTTCGCACGGCGGCATCGGTGTCGACATTGCCCTGAAGCACATCACCGAGGCCATCGGTGTTGGCGACCCGGATGATCTCGTGCAAACGCGGCCGGCGCAGATCGGCATCGACCAGCAGCACACGAAGACCCGAGCGTGCCGACTGGCGGGCCAGGGATGCCGTGAGCAAGGTCTTGCCTTCGAACGGCACCGAAGAGGTTACCAGGATGGTTTTGGGCGTCTGTTCGGGGTCACCCAGAAACAGGCTCGTTCGGACCCGCTGCAACGCTTCCGCGAAGGCCGAATTGGGCTTTTGCAGGATGTAGTCTTCGGCCGAATTGCCCCGGGTCTCGCGCTTGCTCAGATCCGGCACCAGGGCGAGAGCCCTCAAGCCGGTCGCCGCAAGCACCTCGTCGGAGCTGCGGAAGCCGAAATCGGAATCGAGCCGTTCGATCACGAAGATCAATCCGGATGCGACCAGAAGCGAGGCTCCGATCGCGATGATCAAGATGAGCTTCTTGTTGGGGAACGAGGGCGAGCCCGGCACCTCGGGGTTGGACATGATCTCGGCGTCGGGGCGGATGATGGCCCGGCTTTCGATAATCTGCTGGGCCTTCAGGAGAAAGGCTTCGAATACCTGACGCGTGGCATCGGCGTCCCGGCGCAGCGCCTGCAATTCAACCGAATCGCTGTCCTGTTGGGCGACCTGGCCCTGTAGCGCCGCGATCTGGTTCTGCAATTCTCGCTCGCCGGCGCGGGCCACCGCGACCTCATTGCGAAAATCGCTGACGATGCGTTCCACCTCTTGGTTCATCTTGGCGTAGATGCTGTCGAGCTCCGCCTGCAGGTTGAGCATCGTCGGATGCCGATCGCCGAATGTCGAGCGCATCTCGGACAAGCGCCGGAGCAATTGGGTTTCCTGTTCGCGCAGGCTCTGCATCAGCGGCGATCCGAGAACATCGGCCGCGAGGGCCGGATTGCTGCGGACGGCGCTGGTCTGGTTGAAGCGCGCTTCGGCCTGGGCGCGCGCGGTCTGGGCGCGGGCGAGTTCGGCATTCATCTGGGCAAGCTGAAGTTCGATCGACGATTGCCGTCCTTCGCCGGCGAGACCCCGCTCGGACTGATAACTCACGATCGCCTGCTCGGCGCTGGCCACGTCGGCCCGCAGCTCCTCGGTCCGCTCGTTCAGCCAGGTGACGAGGCGTTCCGAATTCTCGTATTTTCGCTCCAATTGCGCTTGCAGGTAGGTTTCGGCGATCGCGCCGGCGATTCGGGCCGCTTTGGTCGGACTCTCGGACTCGAAGCCGAGACTGATGATAAGCGTATTGCCGACGGCCTGGGGCGAGAAGGCGCTGAGAAAGCGGTTGATCACCTTCGAGCGCGTCAGCTCTTCTTCGCTCACACCTTCGAATAGCGGATTGGTGGCCGCACCACTTTCCTGGAACGGATCGGCCGGGCTCTCGGCATCGCCGCCGAGGCCAACCCAGCCCCTGACGGTCGCGACCAAATCTTCGGGAACATACTCGCCGAGCCCCCAGCTTTCCCAGAAAGGAGCCGATTCCGGCTGCAGCCTGGAATTGTATTCGGGATCACTCATCAGGCCGAGTTCATCGACCATTCGCGCGGCGAAGGCTCGCGACTGGAGATATTCCAGCTCTGTCTCGAGGGTCGGGCCGCCGGATTCGAAGGCCGTGCCCAGCAAAGGCAGATCGACTGTTTCCGCTTCCTGGGGTTGGATCAGGCGGACGACGGACTTGCCGGTGTAGCGGGGCGTTACCCGCTCGACATAGAAGAGAGCACCAGCGACGAACACGCCGATTGTGAACACGAGCAGCCATTTGCGCCGCCAAACCGCCCGCCAGATTTCGCGCAGATCAAGTTCGTCAGAAGACGGTTGGTCCGCGATCGAATCATATGCTGGGTAGTACGCCATCTTGTCTTCCCAATTCAGTGGCTGCAGGCGGCTTCCGCGCTCAAGTGGTGGTTTGACCGTCCGTCGTCTATAGCCGACACCACGGTGGGGTACCTCTCTATAGCGGAGGCGTCACCGAAGGTCATGCCGGCTGTTGAAGATCCATCCTGGGTTATGACTTTCTGGGTGAACAGACAGGAAGCTGTTTGCCAGAAATATCGAATCTTTCAGGTTAAGGCGTCGTCGGTTCGGTCCAGCAGCGTGAGCAAGCCGTCTCCCACAAGGTTGATTGCCACCACCGACACGAAAATCGCGAGGCCCGGAAACACCGCCAGATGCGGCGCTTGCCACATCAGATCCTGAGCCGCGCTGAGCATGCCTCCCCAGCTCGGCGTCGGTGGTTGTATCCCGAGACCGAGGAAGCTCAACGTCGTTTCGAGCAGTATCACGTTGCCCACCGCCAAGGTTGTGGCAACGATCACAGGGCCCAGGACATTCGGTGCTATGTGCCTCGCCATAATGCTGATCGGCGACATGCCCAGGGCTTCCGCGGCCCGAATGAACTCTCGCCGGCGCAGGCTCAAGGTTTGCGCCCGAACCACGCGCGCCACCGTCGTCCAACCAAAGAGCGTCACCAAGAAGACGATCCTCGCCGTATCCGCCTGGCTCGAGGCGAGCCAGGCCAGCGCCGGCACTTCGGTGAAGTCGACCGCCGCTAAGACGATCAGGACTGGCAGGGCCGGCAGCGCGATCACCGAATCCGTGAAGCGCATCAGGAGATCGTCCGTGCGGCCGCCAACGTAGCCCGCGAGAACGCCTATGACACCGCCCACCAGCGCCGACGCCACCGCGCCGAGCACACCCACCATAAGCGAAACCTGACCGCCGAGGAGAAGACGCTGGAGCAGATCCCGCCCTAAATCGTCGGTGCCAAGCGGATGGGCGGCGCTGGGCGGCCCCAATCGGTTGAGGATATCGACACTGTCCGGGCCGACGCCGGTGAGGCCTGCAATCCAAGGTGCCGCCAGGCAGGCGAGGGTTATCAAGGCCAGAACCGTCGCCGCCAGCCAGGCGACCGGGCTCATCGGCGTCCGGCCGACAGGGCGCAGCTTTAGCCTAGCCGTCGCCATAGGTTATCCTCGGGTCCAGCCAGGCGTAGAGGATGTCGGCGAAAAGGCTGCTCAACAGGGTCAGGATGGTCGCCGCGAGAAGCCCGATCAGGGCCAGATTGAAGTCGTTGCCGAGCACGGCGTCATAGATCAGTTTGCCCATCCCGCCATAGGCGAAAATGGTCTCGATGACGAGCGCGCCAGAAAGCAGGGTGCCGAAGTTAAGCGCGAGGACGGTCACGACCGGCAGAAGCGCGTTCGGCAGGACGTGGCGATTGATCGCCGCCATGCGGCCAAGGCCCTTCGCTCGCGCGGTCCGGACATAGGCCTCACCCAATCCCTCGATCAGGGCGCCGCGACCGAAACGGACGATCGTGCCCAGGGTGAGGACGGTAAGCGTCGCCACCGGAAGCACCGCATGTTCCAGCCGGTCGATGAAGGAGCCGTCGCCGACGCTGTAGACGCCGCCCGCCGGCAGCCATCTAAGCTCGACCGCGAACAGGAGGATCATGAGCAGGCAGAGCCAGAAACTGGGAACCGACATGCCGGCGAAGGCGAGGCAGTTGACCCCGTGGTCCAGCCAAGTGCGGCGGAAACGGGCGGCGACGAGGGCGAGCGGCAGGGCGAGTAGGCAGGCCAGGATCAGGCTGGACGCCATCAAAATTACCGTGTTCAGGATCGGCGTTGCCAGAACCTCCAAGACCGGTTTCGCGTAAAGCCGTGAGTAACCGAAGTCGCCTTGGATCGTTGCGCCCAGCCAATTGCCGTAGCGCTCGAGGAGGGGACGGTCGAGGCCGTAAAGCGCCTTGAGACGGGCCACGTCCGCGGCGGTGATTTCGGGATTGGCGTTGGCCAGAAGATCGATCGGATCACCGGGCATCAGGCCGATGAGGAGGTAGATAAAAAAGGACATCGCAATCATGACGATGCCGGCGTGGATCAAGCGCCGAAGGATGAAGTTGGTCATAAAGCCGGGGGCATCAATTTATTCGGCGCCAGTTTTCCACGTACAGGCTGGAGCTGTTCTGGTGACCGGTCGGCGTGACACCCTCCAGCCAGTGCGGCCAGATATGGGCGTTCGCCCGGAAATAGAGTGGGATGGCCGGTAGGTCGGTGGCGTAGATCCTTTGAATCTCGTGCCACAATTGCTTTCGGGCTTCCGGGTCCAGCTCGAGCTCGATTGCGTCCAAAAGTTCATCCATCTCCGGATTTGAGTAGCCGGTGTAGTTCTGACCGGCGAAGCCATTTTCGTCGGTCGGGATTTCTTCGCTATGCAGGGTCGACCGGGGCGGGTTCTCCGGTGAACTGATCCAAGCGAACAGGGCCATGCCGGAGAATTTGCGCCGGCTGACCGTCTCGCCAAAGAAAACGCGCGGCGGCTGGTTCTGGATGCGTATTTCGACGCCGATCTCTTTCCATTGGCTCTGCAAGAACTGCTGAACCCGTTCGCGCGTTTGATTACCGGCCGTCGTCATCAATGTGAGACTGAGGCTGTCGCCGGCGTCGTTCCGGCGGATACCGTCTGCGCCGAGTTTCCAGCCGGCTTGCTCGAGCAGCGCTATGGCCTCGTCGACATTGCGCTCGTAAACCGGAACGTCGTCCGTGTAGACCCAATCGAGCGGATGCACGCTCGTGTGAGCCACCGGCTGGCGCCCATCGAACAATTGCGTTGAAAGGGCCGCGCGATCGACACCTTGGATAAGAGCCTGGCGCACCCGCCGATCGGCGAGGATCGGATTGTCGAGGTTAAGATCCAAATGTTCGTAAATAAGACCCGGTTCATACTGGAAGTTATAGTCCTCGCCATACTGTGCCTCGAAGGAGATCGCCTGGTCCAGTGGTAGACCCAGTTCGCCCGCGATCATGTCTACATCGCCCGAGACCAGGTTACTTGCGAGAGCCGAGGTGTTCTCGATAGTCTTGATGATGATCCGCTCGAAGGCGGGCGGTTCGGCCCACCAGGTGGGATTGATCTCCAGGACCACGTAAGCCCCGGTTTCGATTTCGGTGATGCGGTAGGGCCCGAACGCCAGACCCGGATGAGTGGGATCGCTGTCGAACGTTGTCCGCTCGGCGTAGCGCTCTGGATCCTGTTCGAAGATCTCCCGTTCGAGATGGGCGGGGATCAGACGGAAATCGTTGATCGCGTTGTAGCGGAAATCGAGTTCACGCACATGCAGACGAAATGTCTTTTGGTCGATAACATCGATGTCGGTGATATCGCGGTACAATTCCTGGTTGGCTATACCGATCTTGGGATGGCGGCCGATCTCCCAGGTGAGCAGGACGTCGTCGGTGCTGACCGGAGTGCCGTCGCCCCAGACCGCGTCGGGGTGCAGGCTGTAGGTGATCTGAACACCCTTGGTGCCATCATCGAGGTCGACGGCGACAGCACCGCCATTCTCCAGGGTCGGCAGATCGGTGCACAGGAAACAGGCGAGCTCCCACTCCGGGTCGAATGCCGTTATCGGGCGCATCGTCATCTGCTGGATGTAGCTTTTGGCGACGGAGAGCTGGAGGTTCGGATGGAGCGTGCTCGGAAACTGGCTCGTGCCGATGGTCAAGGTCGTGGCGAGGGCGCCGGTCGGACCGCCGATCGACACGAGCACGAACCACACCGCCAGGCGCTTGATCATCGACACCTCCGAACCATCGGCAAAAGTTATCGTTCAGGTTTATCAAGCAGCCTGTTCAATTCCTAGCGTGCCGGTGGGCGCGCCGGGGCTGCGAAGGTGACAATGTAGCGGTCCTGCTCTATCGAGCGTTCGTCGGGTCACGGCGCCCTTTATCCATCAGCGACCGCGAGCCGAGACACCAAGGGGGATTTCGCCGATGCGCAGGCAGCGCTGCGCCAAGATCGTCGCCACACTCGGTCCGGCAAGCACTAGTGTCGACAAGATCTTGGAATTGGCCTGGGCGGGGGCGGACGTCTTTCGCTTCAATTTCAGTCATGGCAGTCACGACGAACAGGCCGCCCGTTACGATGCCGTGCGTGAGGCAGAGCGGAAGATCGGTCGTCCGATCGGCACGTTGATGGATTTGCAGGGGCCCAAACTCCGGGTCGGCTCCTTCGAGCGTGAACGGGTCGGGCTCACCCGAGGCGAGCGGTTTCGCCTCGATCTCGACGAGACGCCGGGCGACAACCGGCGGGTCAATTTGCCCCATCCGGAGATCCTCCAGGCTGTCGAGACCGGCATGTTTCTTTTGTTGGACGACGGCAAGATCAAGCTCGAGATTCAGGCCAAGGGCGAGGACTGGCTCGAGACGACGGTGGCGGTCGGCGGCAGCCTTTCCAACCGCAAGGGCGTCAATGTGCCCAACGTTGTCCTGCCGCTTTCGCCCCTAACCGGTAAAGACCGAAACGACCTCCGGTTCGGCCTCGATCTTGGCTTCGAGTGGGTCGCGTTGAGCTTCGTACAACGCCCGGAGGACATTGCCGAGGCACGCAAGCTGATCCAGGGTCGGGCGTCGGTGATCGCCAAGATCGAAAAACCCTCGGCCGTCGATCGCCTGGAGGAAATCATCGACCTCTGCGACGGGATCATGGTGGCGAGGGGCGATCTGGGCGTGGAGCTGCCGCCAGAAGACGTGCCGGGCATTCAGAAGCGGATCGTCCGGGCGTCGCGGGCGGCCGGTAAGCCGGTGATCGTCGCGACCCAGATGCTGGAAAGCATGATCAAGAGCCCGCCGCCCACCCGGGCCGAGGCGTCCGACTGTGCGACCGCCTGCTACGACGGAGCCGACGCTCTGATGCTGTCCGCCGAAAGCGCCGCCGGCGACTATCCGGTCGAAAGCGTCAGCATCATGGACCGTATCATCGTCAAGGTGGAGCAGGACGAGCTCTACCGAAGCTACGTCGAAGCTTATCATACCGAGGCCGAACACACTCAAGCCGACGCCATCTCGCTGGCGGCGGCCCAGGTGGCGAACACTCTGGGCTCGGCCGCCATCGTCACCTACACAACGTCGGGACAGACCGCGCTCCGGGCCGCGCGCGAACGGCCGAGCACGCCGATCTTGGGCCTCATTACGCGCCTCGGCACCGCCCGTCGCCTGGCGCTCGCCTGGGGCATCCATGCACTGGTGACGGATGACGCCACTGACCTCGACGACATGGTCGCCAAGGCGTGCCATTTCGCCAAGGCCGAAGGCTTTGCCGGCAACGGTCAGACGATCGTGATCACAGCGGGACTGCCGTTCGGCACGCCCGGCGCCACCAATCTGCTACGGATCGCCTGGGTGAATTGAAGCTTTGCGAGTGTGGTGCTGAAGCGGCACGCGCTCGCTCTTAGGACTGTGGTGCTGTCGCCCCACGCGCTCGCTTGTCCAAGCTCGCCCGCTGTGCCGTCCCGCTCCGCTTCCTTCCCCTTGGCGCCATGCGGAGGCATGAGACCAATGGGAAGGGCCCCCACTACCTCATGGTTTGGGCCAGATCACCGAGTGCGCCGGTGGCGTGACGCATGAACAACCGCTTTAGCGGCGGCAGTCGGTCGACCGCGCTGAGGCCGAGCGAGCGGGCCACGCGCACCGGCGTCAGATCATTGGCGAAAAGGCGGTTGATGCCGTCGGTCACGAGCGCGAGCGTGGTCGCATCGAACCGACGCCATCGCTCATAGCGCTCAAGAACGTGGGGCGCTCCTGGATCCAGCCCGAGCCCCACCTGCTCGCTCACCAGTTCGGCCAAACTCGCGACATCCCTCAAAGCCAGGTTCCAGCCCTGGCCCGCGATCGGGTGGATACCCCGCGCGGCATCGCCCACCAGGGCCAGCCTGCGAGCGGTAAACCGTTCCGACCAGACGAGATTGAGCGGGTAAGCGTAACGTGGGCCCTCCAGCGAGAGCTCGCCGAGCCGGTCGCCGACCCTGGCGCCAACCTCTTCAAGAAACCCTTGGTCGTCGAGGGCGGTGACCGCCTCGGCGGTGTCGTTGGCGAGAGCCCAGACGATCGAGGTCCGCCGTCCCGGAAGCGGGAGCAGGGCGAACGGGCCGTCTGGGTAGAAACGCTCGGTCGCCCGGCCGTGATGCGGCCGTTCATGCTTCAAGGTACAGACGATGCCGGTCTGGTGGTAGCGCCAATCCCGAAAGGCGATCGCCGCTTCATCCCGAACGCCCGAGAACTTGCCGTCGGCCGCGATCACCAATCGGGCTCGGATCATGCCCCGATCCGTTTCGATGAGGACGCGCGTTACGTCCCGGTCCAGTGATGTGATCTCGACCGGGGCCACCATGCTGACGCTCGGGTCGCCCTCCAGCCTGTCGATCAGGGACGCCCGTAAATGTCGGTTCTCGGCGATCCAACCGAGCGGATCGCTGCCGATGTCCCGGTGATCGTAGTGGACCCGCCCCGGCGTGCCCGGCTCTTCCACGATGATATCGATGATGGGCTCGGCTGTCGGCTCGACCCCGGCCCAGACGCCGATTCGCTGGAGGAACTGCTGGGAGCCGTAGGCGACGGCCGTAACCCGCCCATCGAAGGTTGCGGCGCGGGTCTCGCCTAAGGGCCGGCGTTCCAACAATGCGGTCTCGACGCCGCCGGAAACCAGCGCCGCCGCGGTGGCGAGCCCGGTCAGCCCCCCGCCGATAATGACGACGTCGACATCCGCGGGCGCCGATGCGCTTTGCTTATCCATTGGGGGACTTGCTTATTTTTTGGGCGAACACAGGGGTGCTGCACATCTTTTCACCTATTCATCGATCGATGGTGGACCTCTGTTGGCCTGCCGCGCTGGCACATCCCTTGCAGCGCATCTGCGGAAGCGGTGGTCCAATCGGACCCCAAACAACGGTTCACGCCTTATGTCGTCGGTGACAAGGAGAACAGCATGGCAAGGATAATGAGAATGGGAAGGGCCCTGGCGGTCGCGGCCCTGATCGGCGTGAGTTTCGCCGGTGGCCTCCAGGCCCAGGAAACGGAAGCGGCGGCGGGGGTCACGCCGGAAACAGCCTTCATCTTCAACACCCTTTTGTTTTTGATCTGCGGCTTTTTGGTGATGTGGATGGCGGCCGGCTTCGCCATGCTGGAAGCAGGGCTGGTGAGAAAAAAGAGCGTTGGTGTTCAATGTCTTAAGAACATATCGCTCTTCTCCATCGCCGGCATCATGTACTATCTCGTCGGCTACAATCTGATGTATGACGGGGTCGACGGCGGCTATCTCGGCAGCTTCAGCGTTTGGGGACCGTCGGACGGCGAGGATTTTTCAGCGGGCGGCTACGCGACCTCGTCTGACTGGTTTTTCCAGATGGTGTTCGTGGCAACGGCCGCCTCGATTGTTTCGGGCAGCCTCGCCGAGCGGATCAAGGTTATCCCGTTTCTTGTTTTCACGGTCGTCCTGACCGGCATCTTGTATCCGATCACGGGCTCCTGGCAGTGGGGCGGTGGCTGGCTTTCCGAGATGGGCTTCAGCGATTTCGCCGGTTCCACCATTGTCCACTCGGTCGGTGGCTGGGCGGCGCTCGCCGGCGCCTTGATCCTTGGCGCCCGCAAAGGCCGGTTCACCGCCGATGGCCGGACCGTGCCGATGCCCGGCAGCTCTTTGCCCCTGGCCACGCTCGGCACCTTTATCCTGTGGCTCGGCTGGTTCGGCTTCAACGGCGGCTCGCAGCTGGCGATGGGCAGTGGTGCTGACGCGGTCGCGGTCGCCAACATTTTCGTCAACACCAATCTGGCGGCCTGCGGCGGGGTGGTCGCGGCGATTGTACTGACGCAGCTTCTCTACAAGAAAATCGATCTGACGATCGCGCTCAACGGTGCGATCGGCGGTCTCGTCGCGATTACGGCGGAACCGCTCATGCCCAGCCCGATCGCGGCCATCATGATCGGCGCGATCGGCGGCGTGTTGGTCGTGTTCGCCGTGCAGATGATGGATAAGTTCAAGATCGACGATGTGGTCGGCGCCATTCCGGCCCATCTGGTCTGCGGCATTTGGGGCACGATCGCCGTGCCGATAACCAATCCGGACACGAGCTTCGCGACCCAGGCAATCGCCATCGTCGCCATCGGTGCCTTTACCTTCGCCGTCAGTCTCGTTCTCTGGCTCATGTTGAAGGGCACCCTCGGCATTCGGATCGCCGAAGAGGACGAGGAGGACGGCATCGATCAGGTCGAACTGGGCATGGATGCCTATCCCGAATTCGGGCGGTCCATGGCGATGTAGCCTTCCAAAAACCCTACTTTTCTGCGGAAACCCGGGCTTCGGCCCGGTTTTTTTTTGCCCGGCGGATTCGTCGGGCTTTTTACTTTTTTTCTTTTCATAATAAAGATGATTTCTACCAAAAGTAAAACCAAAATAAAAAAGAACACTTCATAATATACATGCGAAAAATTTGCCGTTTTACTTGACGGCGACTTAGGGCTCGATTAACGTTTCGTTCATAGACAGAGATTAACCAACGAACAGAACGGCACAGCCGGACCCGGAGAAGACGATGGCAACCTACGAAGACAAGATCCAAGCCCTGGAAGCTCAGAGTGAAGAGCGAGCCCAACAGGCTGCCATGGCCACTTTGGAGAAGGCGGTTGCCGAGACAGTCCGCAGCGCCGAGATCGTTCCGTTTCCGCAGGGTGGCGGCGCGCTCGATCTGGCGAGCCTCAACTACCAGCAGATCAAGCTGAGCTTTGACGCGGACCAGGGTCTGCTCCGCGCCGACATGCGCCACCCGGACCGGCCCTGCTACACGCCGCTGCTTCTCGAGGAGATCGCCGACCTGCAGCAGCGTTTGGCCAAGGCGGAAGGCCTGATCATGGTCGATCGGCCGATGCCGGTTCGTTATCTGGTGTGGGGCACGGAGCGGCCCGGCGCCTGGAACCTGGGTGGTGACCTCGAGCTGTTCACCCAGCTGATCCGCTCACGGGACCGCGAGATGCTCCGGGCATATGCCCATCGCTGCATCGACGTTCTCTACGCCAACCACACGGCCATGGATCTGCCCATTCAGACCGTGGCCCTGATCGAGGGTGACACGCTCGGTGGCGGTTTCGAGGCGATGCTCTCCGACGACATCGTCATCGCCAGCCGCGACGCCCAGTTCGGTCTACCCGAGATCCTGTTCAACATGTTCCCTGGAATGGGTGCCTTCAGCTTCCTCTCCCGCAAGCTCGGTACCGCCAAGGCGGAAGAGCTGATCTACAGCGGTAAGCTCTACACCGCCGAAGAGATGAAAGAGCTGGGTCTGGTCGACATCGTCTGCGAGCCCGGTGAAACCGAGCAAGCGCTCAAGACCTATTTGCGCCGGTTCGACCGTCGCCACAGCATTCGCGGGGTTCTCCGCGAGGTCCGCGAGACCTGCGCCCCGGTGACCAAGGAAGAGATGCTCAAGATCACCGATATGTGGGTCGACGCGGCGATGAACCTGACGCCGATGGATCTGCGCAAGATGGAAAAGCTGGTGGCCGGCCAGCGCAAGCTCGCTGACTTCCAGATGGCCAGTTAAGGTTCTCGGTCAGCGGCCGCTTATCACGAGGCGGCTGTTCCAAAGGGCGCTCTCTCCGGGGCGCCCTTTGTGATTCCGGACCCCGTCCGCTCAGGTGGTTTGTCGCAAGTCGCGCCAGCAGCGAGCTGGAGCGACCTATCCGCGTTCGCTCGAGCGCAGATTGCCGGAGGCCAGCGCCGCCGCTCTGGAAAACGTGAACCGACGGTCGGGGTGATCATATCCTTCGAATGCGACGTCCCGCTCCCGAACCATCCCAAGTTTTACCAGCATTCGGACGGACCGGCGGTTACCCGGATCGACGATGCCGATGATGCGGGCAACGGTTGGATCGCGAAACGCCTGATGGACCATTTTTCGCGCCGCTTCCGTTGCGAAGCCCTGGTCCCAATGGCTTTTCGCCAGGCGCAACCCGATTTCCGCTTCATTGTTTGCGATTCGTCCTTCGGTCACGGAAAGCCGAAGATATCCGACAACGGTCCGCTGCGCTTTCAGCTCAATGGCCCAACTGCCGAGAGCGCTTCCGGTTGGCGCCTCTTTGATGTTTTGCGCGAGCCATCGGTCCACTTGCGACGAGCTTAACGGTCCGCGGTCGCTGAAAGCCATGACCTCCCGATCCGACAGGATCCGGGCGAGATCGTTACGGTCTGCGGAGCTCCACCGACGAAGTCTGAGCCTTTCCGTCTCGACAGGTTCACCGTTCATGATCCGACCCTGTTCTTCGAGAGAAGCAGATGGGCTCTTCTCGGCGCCGCTGAAGCAAGGCTGTTCGCCATTTCCTCAAACCCAAGCCGCTCTCGTGTGATCCGAACCCTCTCACGCGTTGCCACCACAAATGGGATGTTTGGTTCTTCTGGCCGCGGTGGCTGTCCTGATCTTTGTGGCCAAGCCGGTGGGCGACGCCTTCGGCCCCTGGTCAGCCGGCGGCGCTCATGGCGGTATCGGACAGGGCCCGTTTGAGGCGCTCGAACTCGGAGCGAAGACGAGCGGTGACCACATCCGCCTCTTTTTTCAGCTTCGCGTCGTTGATGTTGCGCCACGACATGCAGCACTCGAACAGCGAGGTCGCGCCGACATGGGCAGCGCTGCTGCGGAGCGCGTGGGCCGCATCCCTGAAACGCTTGCTGTCGCCGGCTGCGGCGGCCTCCGCCATCTCGTCGACCAACTGGCCGCCTTCATCCAGAAATTCGTCCAGGAGTTCGCGGACGAACCCTTCATCATCGTCGAGAATGCGAAGCTCTTCCAGCCGTTTTTGGTCGAGCACCACTGCCGACGCCCCGAGGGCCGGGTGCGGTAGGATTTCCGCGCGATTTGGCTCTGGCTCACCGGCCATGGCCTCTCTGCTCGCCGGCAACGAAGGCCTCTGCGCACCCCCGGCGGTTCCAAGCTCGACCGGACCCCCGGCGATGTCGTGAAGCGTGTAGAGGAGATCGAAGCTTTCGATCGGCTTGGTCAGAAATTTGTCGAAACCGGCGCGCAGACAGGCCTCGCGGGTTTCCGTTGTGGCGTCGGCGGTCAGCGCGATCAGGGGCGTTAGGGATGCCTTGTCGCCGTCCCGGAGATAGGCGCGGGCGATCTCCATGCCTCCCATATGCGGCATGTTGACGTCGATGATGGCGACATCGAACCGGCCGTTGCGCAAGGTTTCCAGCGCTTCGAGACCATCACCTTTGAGCGTCACCCGATGGCCGCCGCGTTTCAGCGTGCTGGCGATGACCTTCTGGTTGACCTTGTTGTCCTCCGCGACCAGCAGATCGAGGGAGCGCGCCATCGGTGCCACCCGGGCAAAGCTGCTTCCGCCTTCGGCATTGGCGTCGATCAATCCCGCGCGAAGAGCGTTGACCACGAGATCGATGGGAGGGTCAGCCGGCAATACCGCCAACGCCCAGGGCGCTGCCGACGGCTCGGCGCCGACGACGACCACGTCCCGGGCGGCGCGGTCACGGCCCGAGAAAGCCATCTGCAGTAGATCTTGCTCGAGCGTCGGCTCGGCCAGAATCAGGAGAACCTGGCGGGTTGGCTCGCCGCTGTCGATTTGCAGCCAAGACTGTCCGGCGGGGATCACGGCCCAACCCTGACCGGCTATCGCGAGACGCATATGTTCCGGCATGTCACCGATGAAGCGAACCGTTCCCCGGGGCGTTTCCTCGCCTTCGCTCTCGTTCTCAGCAGCCGTGAGCGGGATGCGAACGGTGAACAAGCTGCCTTCGCCAGGCGTGCTGGCCAGCGCCACGCTGCCGCCAGCGTCCTCGACCATTCGTTTAGCGATGGCGAGACCAAGACCGGTTCCGCCATAGCGGCGGGTCACGCTGGCATCGGCTTGGGCAAAATGTTCGAAGACATGCTTTTGGGCGTCTTTCGGAATGCCGATACCGGTGTCCTTGACGCTCAACTCGACCCGCAGGGTACCGTCATCAGCCTCGGCAAGGTCCGCACGCAACGACACATAGCCCTCGCCAGTGAACTTGATCGCATTGCCGACCAGATTGATCAGGACCTGCTGCAGATCTTTCTCGGGTCCAACGACCCGGAGCGGTATCGCCGGGTCGATCGCCATCCGGAATTCGAGACCCTTGGTCATGGCTTGATGGCGGAGAATGTCGCGGACCCGCACGATCAGTTTTTGAAAATCGAAGGCGACCACCGCCTGATCATGTTCGCCCGCCTCGATCTTGGCAAAGTCCAGCAGGTCCTCGATCAGGTTCAGAAGCGCGTTCGCGGCGGTGTGGATGACCCGGACCATGTCATGCTGTTCCGGATCGAGCCGGGTGCCGCGCAGATCCTGACCCATGCCGATGACCGCGGTGAGCGGTGTCCGCAATTCATGGGACATCGTGGCGAGAAACTGGCTCTTGGCGCGGCTCGACTGTTCTGCCCGCTGGATCGCCAAGTGCAATTGGTGCAACAGGCGGGATACATAAGCCGGCAGCAAGATTAAGCCCAAGAGCAGGCCGACACCGAGGATCGGCATCTCCCGCCAGTAGGGGCTGAAGATCAGAAGCAGGCTGAACAGCACCCAAGACGAAACCGCGGCAGCGAACAGGTTGCGCCGGCCGAAGCGGAAACCGTGCCCGAAGGTTGTCCAGAGAATAAGCGGATAGATAAAGGCGGTGAGCTCCTCGCCGACCGCCATCGCCGCAACGCAGCCGCCCTGGTCCAGCACCATGCCGATGTACCGGCGCACTGGGTTGACTGCGGGTCGCCAGACGATATGCGCGAACAGCAGCAGCGCGCAGAACCAGGTGATCGCGGACACGACCATCAGGGAAGGCCAGTGCGTCTCGATGCCCGAGATCCGCAAACTGAAGGCGTAGACGACAACGAAGAACACGATGCCGACGCGAATCAGTGCCTGTTCGTGTTCGGTGTCACCCCGGTGTGAGAGGCGTTGTTGGATGAGCGCCGGAAGGCGCCGGAAGGATGGGAACCAGCGGGCGTTGGACGATGACGGCATGGCCGCCTCAGCCGGTGGCCAGGCCGCGCAGGGACCCTGGAGCCAGGAAACGCCGCTCGAACTCTTCGGCCGGAACGGGCGGTCCGATCAGCTCGCCTTGAATGACGTCACATCCCATCTTTCGCAACAGCTCGAGCTGCCCTCGCGTCTCCACACCTTCGGCGACCACGTCGAGGCGCAGATTGTGGCACAATTCGACGATACTTTTGACGATCGCCCGATCGTCGGAATCGGTTTCAATATTGTGGACGAAACTCTGGTCCACCTTCAAGCGTCGAACCGGCAGGCTTCGAACGTGTGACAGCGACGCGTATCCAGTGCCGAAATCGTCGAGAGCCAAGGCAACGCCGAGGCTGTGGAGATGGTGCAAACTGTTGAGCGCAACCTCGCTGTTCTCGATCACCATGTTCTCGGTGAGTTCGATCTCGAGGGCGTTCGGCTGAATGCCTTCCTCCCGCAACACCCGTTCCACGGCCAGTTCCGTGCCGGGCGTCCGGAACTGGGCCGGCGAGACATTGACCGCAAACTGAAAATCGACCGCGTGGCGCTCCTGCCAACCACGCATATGTCGGCAGGAACTGCGCAAGACGAAAGTCGAAAGCGCGCCGATGAGGCCCAGTTCCTCGGTCGATTGAATGAATTCGCCCGGCAGGACCAGACCTCGGTCCGGGTGTTGCCAACGAACCAGCGCTTCAACACCGACGATCTTCCGGCTGTCGAGCGATAGTTGCGGCTGGAAGTAGACGACGAACTGCTCCCGGGCGAGGGCGTCCCGTAGATCGCGTTCGAGCGCCATCAGTCGACGGGCGCTGTAGTTCATTTCCTCGGCGAAAAACCGATAGCCATCGCGCCCGGCCTGTTTCGCCTGGAACATGGCGAGTTCGGCATTGCCGATCAGCTGGTGCCCCTCGATGCCATCCTGGGGCAAAAGCGCGATGCCGAAGCTTGCGCTCGAATGGATTTCGTGATCGTCGATGAGAAAGGGCTCGCCGAAGACTTCGCGCAGTCGATGGACCAATTCGACAGCGTCGTCGGGGCGCTTGATCGCCGGCGCCAGAACCGCAAAGGCGTCGCCATCGAGTCGGGCCAGGGTGTCGGTATCGCGCAGCGTCGCCGCGAGTTTGCCGGCGACGTGTTGCAGGAGGCTGTTGCCTGTCTCCGAGCCGTGCAGGTCGTTCACGCCCTTGAAGCGATCCAGGTCGAGTATGACCAGCGCAGACAATTCACCGCTGCGTTTGGCGCGGGTCGCTTCCTGACCGAGGCGGTCGAGAAGGAGTTCCCGATTGGGGAGGTTTGTCAGCCGGTCCCGGCGATCGTCCACCGCACCGTTGGCGGGTGTGATCTCCCGGCCGGTGATGTCGAGCGCGATCGTCAGCACCGCCTCGACTTCCCCATTGCCGTCGATCACCGGCGCCTTGTTCAGGAGAAACCGCCGGCGCTCCCCGGAAGCGGTCAGGAGATCCCGTTCAATACCGTCGATCCCTTGGGCGGTGTCGAACACCTTGGCGTTGAGCAGATCCTCTTTGATCTGTCCCACCTGACGCTCGGCCTCGGAAAGACCAGGGCCCGGCCCGGCGCCAAAGGTCTCCCGATAGATGCGATTGGCGAACCGGTCGACGCCATTGATGTCGGTAACCGCGATCGGGTTCGGCGCCTCCTCGATCAACATCTGCCAGGGGGCGGCCGCCGCGCCATTGGCGCTTGGCAAGGTGTATTCGAGACTTTGCGCCCGGCGCTCCAGGATGGTCCGCTGCCGGTGGAGCGTGAGAAGGTTCCGCGCTCGCGCGCGGAACTCCATGTGATCAACCGGGCTGAGCAGGAAGTCGGTGGCGCCGGCATCCAGCGCGCGATAACAGTAATCGCGCTCCTCGTAGACCGTGATCACGACGATCGGAAGGTCAGCGCAGCCGTCGAGGTTTCGGAACGCGGCGATGAACTGCGCGCCATCCATGCCCGGCATGCTGTAGTCCGTGATCACCAGATCCGGTGGTTGTTCGCGAGCAGCATCCAGCGCTGCCGTCGGCGTCGCGAAGGAGGCAACCTGCAATCCTTCTTCAACCGATTTGGCGAGCCTTGTCAGGATGTTCCGGTTGGTGACCCGGTCGTCGACCACGAAAACCCGGGTGCTGTACCCTCGCGACACGCAT
This sequence comes from Geminicoccaceae bacterium, assembly GCA_050331695.1. Classification (GTDB taxonomy): domain Bacteria; phylum Pseudomonadota; class Alphaproteobacteria; order Geminicoccales; family Geminicoccaceae; genus JBHJGP01. The sequence goes on along the minus strand of JBHJGP010000007.1, from coordinate 40,347 downwards.
TCATCCTTCGTCGGCTGAGCCCAAGTTAATGTCACACCGCGACAGATCTCGATGCTCAACCTTGACAACCTATTTTCTGCTAAAGGAATTAGAACGATCGATCAAGTTTTAGGTGATTATGCCGGGAAATTGATACGCCTTGCGGTTGATGCGCTGCGAACATTATGAACGGAGGAACGAAAGCAGATCGAACAATGGCCTAGCGTTCAATGACTCCCTATTGCATTTTTTGCGACAAGATGTCCTCCATTCAGAACCCGTAACCCTTGTCGTCCGTCCTGAGCTCCCTCGTCGCCCTACTCGCCGAGCCTTGGCTGCCGTGGCTGATCGGCTTGTTCATTATCCTGCTGGCGATCGTCGTCGGCGTGCACCTTCGCTACGGCGTCCTGATCAGGCTCAACCGCGCCATCGACAACGCCGCCGGACTGATCGGCGAGACCGACGGCGCCCATGCCTTCAGCGAACAATTCGCGACGATAGATCGTCAGTTGGCCCAAGATCCCTGGCTGGGCCATTGGTGGCGCCGGTATACCCAGGCGCTCATCCGCCGGGCGCAAGACGACCTGCTCGCCAGCCCGGAGCCGGCCGTCGACAGTCTCAGTTTGGACCATCTGTTGACCGGACATGTGAACCTGCGCCTCTACCAGGCGCTGCCCGGCTATTTCGTCGGTGCCGGGTTGATCTTCACCTTTCTGGGCCTGGTCGCCGCCCTCTACGTCGCCAGCGCCGGCGTTAGCGCTCCCGATATCGAGGATGCCCAGGTGGCGTTGGCCAGCCTTCTGTCGGCGGCCACCTTCAAATTCGTGACATCCATTGCGGGCCTCGCCGCTTCGATCGGTTTCTCCTGGGCGGAAAAGCGCGCGGTGCACGGCACCCGCGTCCGGCTGGCGTGGCTGGCGGAGCAAGTCGACGCCCGCGTGGCGCTGGTGACGCTCGAAAGTTTGGCCGCGGCCCAGCTGGACGAGATGAGACGCCAGCGCATGCCGGCTTTTGCGAGCTCGCCGGCTGTCCTTGGCGGCGCTGACGGCGAAATCATCACCGACGACGATCTTCGCCTGGCCGAACGGTTTCTGGCGATGATGGACCAAGGTGCGAGCCTCGCCCTCGACGCCGAAACCAGGCTGCAGGCGCTGGCAAAACAAGGGAGCCTCGAAGAAGGCGCCCATTCCCGCCAGGAGATCAATGCCATCGCCCTCGAATTCAGACGCCTCACGGCCGAGCTCAGGGGATTTCTGGCGGAGCTCAAACTGGACGATGCCGCCGGCGGCTCGCCCGAGGGCCGGCGGCTGGCCGCCCGCCTTGAGGCTTTCAATGGGGCCGTCCGCGGCTTTCTGCGCCGGGCCGACCAGCGGGTCGCCAAGGGCGGCCGTGACGGCGGATCCCTGCGGACGTGAGACGCGGCGATCGCCTGACGAGCCGCCAGGAGGGACCTGTCTCGGCGACCGGCGACGAGGCCTATCTGGTTTCGCTGAGCGACCTTTTGGGCGGCCTTCTGTTCCTTTTCATCCTGGTCCTGATGGCATTCGTGCTGAATTTTCGGGTCGCCGAAGATCAGGCTGCCCAGGCGCTGCACATGTTGACCGGACAGAACGCCGATCTGGAAACGCGAGAGGTCAAGCTCGAGGACGATGTGGCGGCGCTCGCCGTTGAACGCGACGCTTTGGAAAGCGAACGGGATGCGATCCGGGAGGATCGCGATCTCTTGCAGGCCGAGCGCGACCTCCTCCAAGCTGAGCGCGATCGTCTCGATGAGCTGATCGAACGGCTGGGCACGCGCGAAGCGAAGCGTCAAGACTTGCTGGAGCGGCTGAGGTCGGAGCTGGGGCGTCGCGGTGTCGAGGTTCGGATCGATGCCAGCCGCGGCATCCTCAGATTGCCGGAGAGCCTATTGTTCGCTTCCGCCGACGCTTCTCTCAGCGCCGGCGGCGAGCAGGCGCTGATCATCCTGGCCGAGGTGTTGGCTGACACGCTCGCCTGCTTCGGAGAGGACGGCGCGTCGTCGACGGACTGCGCCGAATGGCAGCCGCTCGTGGAAACGATCCTGATCGAAGGCCACACGGACGAGATCCCGATCCGTCTTCCGAGCTTTCCAGACAATTGGGCGCTGGCGTCGGCCCGAGCGATCAATACTTTTCGGGCTCTTCTCGACGCCGCGCCTGAATTGGAAGGTTTCGAGAACAGCAGCGGTGAAGCGCTCCTTAGCGTCAGTGCCTACGAGGCGCTGCGACCGGTCGCGATCGGCATCGACGAGGACGTGTTGAGACGCAATCGCCGGATTGATTTGCGCTTCTTGATCGCGGCGCCGTCGGAAGCCGATCTTCGCGACATCCGACGGCAATTGCGCGATCGATAAACCGCTAGGTGCAAGAACTAAAGCAATTCTAGATCCGCCACGCCCAGAGGCACGGAGAATTGCTCGCACCAGATGTAGATCTGATTGTAGTCACCGACATCGAGCGAGGCAGGCACCGTGTAGACCTGTTGGCCGGTCAGCGAGTTGAGTGGCCCAAGCAGCGTGCCCTCGACGAATTCCCCGTCGCCGAAACCGACCTTGGGATCGGGCGCGCCGTCCAAGCTGAAGTCCGGCCCGAGCGCCACCACCCAGCCGGCATCGGTTCGGAAAACGCTGGCCGTGCCGGTGGTAATGTGATCGCTGGCGCCGACAAAGCTGCCCCGCGCCGTTTCCTGGCCGCTGACCGAGGCGGGGGTCAAGCTGGCTGCCGTCGGCGCTGGCGCCGGCGTTGTGCCGGTGAGTTGGGCGCAACCGGCAAGAAGCGGCGCCGCAATGGCCAAGCCGTAGATAAGTCCTGAACGTGTCATCTTATTCTCCTTTATGGGCCCCATCTGACGGTTCTGACCTCATCCGACAGATCGTGGAAAAGCCCAGAAATCCAACGATTGGTGTTGGGCGCATCGCCCCAGACATAACCGCGATTGAGCAGACCGCGGGATGTGCCTGTGGCGCTGACGCACATAGCAGGCTGCGACCGAAGAGCACTGCCCTATCTCACACGAACGCGTGAGTTGTGGGTCACGCAAGTGAGAGTGCGCCTTTTTCGGCACAGCGCGAAAAAGGCATACGCACATACCCTTATGGAAAAGATTTTGACGTATACGTCAAATCCGAACATAGTCAGGGGATTGTGTTTTCAGGTTGTGTCGTGGACCTTTGGTCGGAGGCCGTTTTGATGATCGACCATCAGCTGCGGACCCGTTTGCGTTCCGGCCTGGATGAGCCTTTGACGGCGCCTTTGGCGAGGGTCGCCGAAGCGTTCGCGGACAAGCCGGCCATCGACTTTCTCGGCCGGGTTACCAGTTGGGCGGATTTGGTCGACCAGATCGACCGGCTGGCCAGGGGCCTCGCCGCCATCGGCGTTAAGAAAGGCGACCGCGTCGGCCTGCTGCTGCCCAATACGCCTTATTATGTGATCAGTTTCTACGCGGTCACCCGGCTCGGCGCGATCGTGGTCAATTTCAACCCGCTCTACGCCGAGGAAGAAATCCTCCATCAGGTCGAGGATTCCGGCGTCTCCCTCATGATCACGCTCGATCTGAAACTGATGTTGCCCAAGGTGCTGAAGGCGGTCGAGGTGACCGATCTCGCCAAGATCGTTGTCTGCCCGCTCGGTGACGCCATGCCCACCTCGATCGGCATGATGTACAGTCTGTTCAAGCGCACCGAACGATTTTCGCCGCCGGCCCAGGCGCCCTGCATCACCTTCGGCCGGCTCCTCGATATCGGCCGGGACGCGGCCTTGCCCGAGGTTATCATCGATCCGAAGTCCGATCTGGCGGTCCTGCAGTATACAGGAGGCACGACCGGCAGGCCCAAAGGCGCGATGCTCACCCATGACAATCTGGTCACTAATGCCGCGCAGGTGGCGTACTGGTGCGACGATCTGGTGCCGGGTGAAGAACGGATGCTGGGCGTGCTGCCTTTGTTTCACGTCTTCGCCATGACCGTGGTCATGAACATGTCGGTCCAGCTCGGCGCGACCATGGTGCTGCTGCCCCGTTTTAACCTGCAGCAGGTTCTGAACACGATCGCCCGTAAGAAGCCGACCATCTTCCCGGGCGTGCCGACCCTGTTCAATGCCATCGTCCAGCATCCCAAGGTCGCCCGTTTCGATTTGACGTCGCTGCGTTTTTGCATTTCCGGCGGAGCACCGCTGCCCGTGGAGGTGAAGAGCGCCTTCGAGGCGCAGACCGGTTGCGTCATGGTCGAGGGATACGGCCTCAGCGAGGCCTCGCCGGTGGTGCCCAGCAACCCCACCTCCGGCGAAAACAAAGCCGGATCAATCGGCCTGCCCCTAGACGGTTCCAGGCTTTCGTTCCGTGATCTGGAAGATCCGACGCGGGAGGTGGTCGAAGGAGAACTGGGAGAGATCTGCGTCCGGGGCCCCCAGGTCATGCCGGGCTATTGGCGGCGCCCTGAGGCGACCCAGGATTGCTTTGTCGACGGCTGGTTGCGGACCGGGGATGTCGGCTATCTGGATGAGGACGGCTATACCTTTTTGGTTGATCGGATCAAAGATTTGATCATCGTCAACGGTTACAACGTTTACCCGCGCACGATTGAAGATGCGATCTACGCCCATGAAGAGGTGGCGGAGGTGACCGTGATCGGCGTTGATTGCCCGGATCGCGGCCAAGTGCCGAAGGCGTTCGTCCGATTGAAGAAGGAAGGGGCGCTGGACGAGGCCGGATTGCTCGCGTTCCTCAAGCCCAAGCTGTCGCCGATGGAGATACCGAGACAGATCGAATTTCGCGATGAGTTGCCGAAGACGATGATCGGCAAACTCTCGAAAAAAGAACTGGTGGCCGAGGAACGGAGTCGCGACCCCGCCATCGAGCCTGCGACCGTCGAGACCGTGGCTTAGCCGACGGCCAGCCGTGAGCGTCCCGGGGGTTATGACGAACCGAAGGCGCTATCGTGCCTTTCGAGGCGGGTTTTTCGCCCGTGTCGCCCATGCGCAGCGTCTCCGCTGCCAACAAGAACAAACTTGTCGAGGACACCTATGACCGATCGTTTTTGTACCATCGGCGAACTGGCCAGAGAATTGGCGATGACACCCCGAGCCATTCGATTTTACGAGGATAAGGGACTGATCAGCCCGCGCCGTTTCGGCAGCCAGCGGGTTTATGGTCGAAGGGAGCGGGGCCGGCTCGTCCTTATTCTGCGGGGCAAGCGGCTGGGTTTCTCGTTACGTGAGATCCGGGAATGGCTGGATCTTTATGACGCTGACACCAACCAGATCGCCCAGTCGGCTCATCTGAGGAAGAAGATCGACCATCGGATCGCCGAACTCGAAGACCAACGCGTCGCCCTGGATGAGACACTCGACGAACTGCGCGAGGTCCGCAGTCTCGTCGATAGTCACCTGATGACCCGAAACATGCCGTCGCTCCACGCGGTCGCCGGCGAAGACTGAAAGGATGCCTCTAAATGAGCCATGCGGTGATCGCCGGATACGCCCGCTCACCCTTCCACTTCGCGACCAAGGGCGATTTACGCCGGGTGCGGCCGGACGATCTGCTGGCTCAGGTGATCAGAGGGCTGCTGTCTGAGACCAAGATCGATCCCGCAAGCATCGAGGATGTGATCGTCGGTTGCGCCTTCCCCGAGGCCGAGCAGGGCATGAACCTGGCACGGTTGGTGGGACTGCTTGCCGATCTGCCGATCCAGGTGGCTGGCGCCACGATCAATCGGTTCTGCGGCTCGTCGATGCAGTCGATCCACACGGCAGCTGGCGCGATCGCGCTGGGCGCCGGCGACGCCTTCATCTGTGCCGGTGTCGAGAGCATGACCCGGGTGCCGATCCCAGGCTTCAATCCGATGCCCAATCCGGGCCTGATGCAGCATAAGCCCGAGGCCTACATGTCGATGGGCGAGACGGCTGAAAACGTGGCCCAGAAACATCAGATCCCGCGCGAGCGCCAGGAACAGTTCGCTCTCACCTCCCATCAGAAGGCCGCCGCCGCCCAGGCCGCCGGCAAACTCGATCCCGAGATCGTGGCGATCACCAATGGCGGCGAGCCGGTCAAGCTCGATGGCTGCATTCGGGCGGATACGACCACAGAGGCGCTTGCGGGTCTGAAGCCGGCCTTCATGGAGGGCGGCAGCGTCACGGCTGGAACCTCATCGCCGCTCACCGATGGCGCCGCCGCCACCCTCGTCACCAGCGAAAGCTTCGCCCGCGAGGCCGGTCTCAAGCCGCTCGCGCGGGTTCGCTCGGTGGCGGTCGCCGGCTGCGCGCCCGAGGTGATGGGGATCGGGCCGGTCGCCGCCAGCCAGAAAGCGCTGGCCCGGGCCGGCGTCACCATGGCCGATATCGATCTGGTCGAGATCAACGAGGCGTTCGCTTCCCAGGCGCTCGCCTGCATGGACCAGCTCGGCATCGATCCGGAACGCACCAATATCGACGGCGGCGCCATTGCTCTGGGGCATCCCTTGGGCGCCACTGGTGCACGGATCACCGGCAAAGCCGCCCAGCTCCTGCAGCGCGAACAGAAATCCTTGGCTCTGGCCACCCAGTGCATCGGCGGCGGCCAGGGTATTGCGACCGTTCTCGAAGCGGTCTGAGGAGACCGACCTATGACCATCAACCAGGTCGCCGTCCTCGGTGCCGGCGTGATGGGCTCGCAGATCGCGGCTCAGTGCGCCAATGCCGGTCTCGAGGTTTTGCTCTTGGACATCGTTCCGCCGGAAGCGTCGAGCCGCAATACCATCGCCGCCACCGCCGTCAGCCGCATGCTGAAGGCTGACCCGGCACCGTTCATGACCAAGGCCGCTGCCCGGCGGATCGAGGTCGGCAATCTCGAGGATGATTTCACCCGGCTAGCGGGTGCGGATTGGATCCTTGAGGCGGTGGTCGAGCGATTGGACGTCAAGCACGCGCTCTACGAACGTATCGCCGAGGTCGCGAAGCCGGAAGCCGTGCTGACCTCCAATACGTCGACCCTGCCTCGGGCGGAACTGATGAAATCGATGGCGCCGGCGCTGGCCAAGCGGTTCCTCATCAGCCACTTCTTCAATCCGCCCCGCTATATGCGGCTTCTAGAGCTGGTCGCTGGCGACGAGGTCGAGCCCGAGCTGGTGGCGGCTTTCACCGATTTCTGTGACCGGCGTTTGGGCAAGACCGTGGTCGAAGCCAAGGACACGCCGGGCTTCATCGCCAATCGGATCGGCAGCTTTTGGATCCAGGCGGCGATCACCGCGGCTCTCGATCTCGGCCTCAGCGTCGAGGAAGCCGATGCCGTCATGGGCCGGCCGTTCGGCTTTCCCAAGACCGGCGCCTTCGGTCTCATCGATCTGGTCGGCCTCGATTTGATCCCTTATGTCGATCAAAGCCTGGCCAAGGCGCTGCCGGCGGATGATGGCTACAACCGCGTTCGCCGCGACTGGCCGTTGCTCGGGCGCCTGATCGAACAGGGCTATACCGGGCGCAAGGGCAAGGGCGGCTTCTACCGGCTGAACCGCGCCGAAGGCGGCAGGGTTAAAGAAGCGATCGACCTCGAGACGGGCGACTTCGCGCCAGCCAAGAAGCCAGCACTCGCTTCACTCGAAGCGGTCAAGCATGGCGGGCCGGCGGCACTGCTCCAGGGTCAGGACCGGGGTGGTGAATATGCCCGGCGCGTGTTGGGCCAGACGCTCGCTTACGCCGCGGCCATAGCGCCGGAAATCGCCCATGACTGCGCGTCGATCGATGCCGCCATGCGGCTCGGCTACAATTGGAAGAAGGGACCGTTCGAGCTCATCGACCAGCTTGGTGCCGAGAACTTCGCCAAGATGTGCGCCGAAGCTGGCCAGCCTGTGCCTCCCATGCTTGAAGCCGCCGCCTCGGCCGAAGGGTTTTATCGGGTTGACGACGGCACCCTTCAGCATCTCGCCTTCGATGGCGGTTACACGCCGGTCATCCGTCCTGAGGGCGTCACGCTTCTTGCTGATCTCAAGCGGCGCTCGAAACCTTTGAAGAAGAACGGCTCGGCCTCCTTGTGGGATCTGGGCGACGGCGTCTTTTGCTTCGAGGTCCACACCAAGCTCAATACGATCGACACGGCGGTCCTCGAGCTTCTGAACGACACGATCGGCATCACGGCTTCGAGCGGAAAAGCGCTCGTCATCCACAATGAAGGCAGCAATTTCTCCGCTGGCGCCAATATCGGGCTCGCGCTGTTCGCCGCCAATGTCGGCCTCTGGCAGCAGGTGGATGAGATGGTCGCCAAGGGCCAGGCGATCTACCGGGCGATGAAATACGCTAAGTTCCCGGTGGTGGCGGCGCCCTCGGGCATGGCGCTCGGCGGCGGTTGCGAGTTGGTGATGTCGGCGGACGCGGTAGTCGCCCACGCTGAAACCTACATTGGCCTGGTCGAAACGGGCGTCGGCCTGGTCCCGGCCTGGGGCGGCTGTGCCGAGCTCCTTTCCCGCATGGCGAGCGATCCGAGAAGGCCGAAGGGGCCGATGGCCGGGCCTGCCCAGGCCTTTCAGACCATCGGCATGGCGAGCGTCGCCAAATCCGCTTTCGAGGCCAAGGAGATGGGTTTCCTCGCGGGCACCGATGAGATCGTTTTCAACCGCGATCGGGTGCTGGCCGCCGCCAAGGTGAAGGCGCTCTCCATGGTCGACGGCTATGCGCCACCGGAGCGGCCGAGCTTCACCCTGCCCGGAGCCACCGGTCGCTCGGCGCTTCAGCTCGCGGTCCACGATCTCGATCTCAAGGGGCAGATCACGCCCCATGACCATAAGGTGGTCGAGCAACTGGGACTTGTTCTCACCGGCGGCAAGACGGCCGACATGACGGCGCCCTTGCGCGAGAGCGAAGTGCTCAAGCTTGAGCGCCAGGCCTTCATGAACCTCATTCGGACCGAGCCGACCCTCGAACGCATGCAGCACACGCTTGAGACCGGAAAGCCCTTGCGCAACTAGACCAGGCGCGGCGGCGCCGAGCCGCCGGCCGGGAGATGGACCGATGGTGACCTACCAAGCGCCGCTCGACGACATCCGCTTCGTCATGTTCGACCTCTTGGACTATGACGCCCGCGTCGCCAGTCTGCCGCCCTACGGTGAAGCGGCGGCCGATCTCGTGGATTCGGTCCTCGAGGAGGGTGCTCGCTTTTGTGAACAGGAGCTATTGCCGCTCAATCGTTCCGGTGACGAGGAGGGCTGCCGCTTCGAGAACGGTGTCGTTTACACGCCCGAAGGCTTCAAGGACGCCTATCGCCGGTTCGCCGAGGGCGGTTGGGTCGGCGTTTCGGCGGCCAACGACTATGACGGCCAGGGTCTGCCGAACAGCGTCTATTTCGCGTTTTCGGAACTGATGTGCTCGACCAATCTGAGTTTCGGTATCTATCCCGGCCTCACCCACGGAGCCTATGACGCGATCGAGCACTGGGCGGATGATGAACTGAAGAACACCTACCTGCCGCGACTGGCCAGCGGCGAGTGGGCAGGCACCATGAACCTGACCGAACCCCACGCCGGCACCGATCTCGGTCTGATACGAAGCCGGGCCGAGCCACAGGACGATGGCAGCTATCGGATCACCGGCACCAAGATCTTCATCTCCGGCGGTGAGCAGGACCTGACGGAGAACATCATCCACCTGGTGCTCGCCAAACTGCCGGACGCGCCACCGGGCACCAAGGGCATTTCTATGTTTCTGGTGCCAAAGTTCCTGGTCAACGAGGACGGCAGCCTGGGTGCGCGCAACGGCGTTTTCTGCGGCTCGATCGAGCACAAAATGGGGATCAAGGCGTCGTCGACTTGCGTCATGAACTATGACGAGGCCATCGGCTATCTGGTGGGCGAGCGTCATGGCGGCATGAAGGCCATGTTCACCATGATGAACGAGGCCCGCCTTCTGGTCGGCATGCAGGGTTTGGGCCTCGCCGAGACCGCCTACCAGTCGGCCGTGGCCTACGCGAAGGAACGCCATCAGGGGCGCTCACTCGCCGGGCCCAAGGCGCCGGACAAACCGGCCGATCCGATCATCGTCCACCCGGACGTGCGCAATCATCTCCTGACCATGCGCGCGATCAACGAGGCGAGCCGGGCGTTGGCCCTTTGGATCGGCCTCGAAATCGACGTCGCCAAGCATCACACCGATCCGAAGGAACGCCAACAGGCGGATGATCTGGTCCAACTGATGACCCCGATCATCAAGGCGTTCTTCACCGATCACGGCACCGACGCCGCCAATCGAGGCGTCCAGATCTTCGGCGGTCACGGCTACATCCGGGAGTGGGGCATGGAGCAGTTGATCCGCGACGCGCGGATCGCCCAGCTCTACGAAGGTGCTAACGGCATCCAGGCACTGGACCTCGTCGGCCGGAAGATGGGCCAGGGCATGGGGCGCTTGCTCCGGCGGTTTTTTCATCCCGTGCAGGGCTTCATCGACATCCATCAGAGCGACGCCACGCTCGGCGAGTTCACGCCCGCTCTGGCGAAAGCCTTCGGCCGCTTGCAGCAGGCCACCGTAGTGATCGCCCAGCGGGGTCTGGCCGCCCCGGAAGAAGCCGGTGCCGCCGCTTCCGACTATCTTCGGCTGTTCGCGCTCGTGGCGCTGGCCTTCATGTGGGCTCGTATGGTGGCGGTTGCGGCGCCCAAGGCCAACGGCAAGGGGAACGATTTCTATCGGGCAAAACTGGACACCGCCCGTTTCTTCTACGCCCGTGTCCTGCCGGAAACCTCCATGCTTTTCGCCCGTGTCATGGCCGGCAAAGCCAGCGTCATGGCCCCGGCCGACGAGACCTTTTAGGCGGCCGTCGACGGGGATGAGTCGCTCGCCCCCGTAACCTCAAAAGCTGGCGCGATCGACAAATACGCCCAAGCTTTGCTCACACGGTATGGTCCGATGCCGGCGTATCACCAGAGCGCGTGGTGACGATTGGCTTCCGCCAGGCCAGTTTCGCAACTTCCCGGTCCAGCGGCGTGCCCGCGATGGCATTGGTGTAGTTGCTCATCACTTTGATGGCGATACCGAGCACCACCTCAAGCGCTTGTTGAGGTTCGTAACCGGCGGCGAAGAAGGCATCGAGATCGGCGTGAGCGATCTTACCGCGGTTGTGGATCAATTGTCGTGTAAAGACGCGTAACGCCTGCAACTTCGGTTCGCTCAGTTCGGCACCGGTGCGCAACGCCTCGACATCGCCGGGCTTGATTTGCGCCTGTTTGGCGAGATAGCTGTGCCACGGCACGCAATAGGTGCAATCGTTCTCGAAGTTCGCGGTTTGGTAAACAACCTGTTGCTCGATCCGCGAGAGAGACGTGGTGTCGAACCCGTTCCAGGCACTACTATAGGCGGCGAGCAGGGCCGGTGCGGTCGCCATGACCCGTTCCAGGTTCGGGATCATGCCAAAATTGCGCTTGGTGGTGGCAAGCGCCTCACGGGAAGCCTCGGGTGAGGTTGTTTCGTCGTGCAAGGGAAAAGGTTCGGTCATGTCGAGAAGCTCCCATTGGCATTCCGCGTCCATTGCTCACGTTGTGACTCCTTTTTGTGATCGTGTGTTCATATACTCCACACGTCTCAACGTAATCGGCACGATCATTCGGCTAGTCGAGTACGATCGTGAGAAAACCTCTTAGGCTTGCTTCCGCCAGTTCGGCGGAGCCGGCGTTGTGTGCGTGTAGCAACGCGCCGTCACCAAGCGCCACGGCGCAGCGCGAAAGCTCAGCGATGTCGGCGTCGGTGCGCAACTCGCCGGCATGGCGCGCGCGGGCAAATGCTGTCTCGAACGCGGCGATCAAACGCGCCGTCGCCGCTTCAACGATGGTCGCCACCGCCTCGTCATGCGGGCCGACTTCGCCGGCTGTGTTGACTAGAAGACAACCCCGGTGTTCCCCGTCGCGCGCGTCGTTCAGCCATAGTCCAAACGCTGCGCGTATCCCGGCCGCCGGCGAGGTCGACGTAGTCAAACAGATGACGATGTCCTCAACCCGGCGATCGGCGTAGCGGCGAAGCGCAGCATCGAATAAGGCGCGCTTGTCGCCGAAGGCATAGACCAGACTTTGCCGTCGCAAGCCGGTGGATTGCTCCAGCACATCGTAGGTGGTGCCTGCCAGACCATAGCGGTGAAATGCCCTCATAGCCGCGTCCAGGGCAGTGTCTGGATCGAAAGCACGCGGCCTGCCAGGAAGGGGAACGCGATCGTTCATGGCGCGCAATATGAACCCACGTTCATTAATTACAAGACCCTCTATACTGAAACTCAGCCCGTTTATCCCCAGAAACCTAAAGATTTAGCGCTTTAGTACCTAGCACGGCAGGGCTATCCGCCTATAACGGGAGCGCGGCGGGCTCCAGGTTGAGAGGCATGAATGAACAAGATCGCCGGCGCGGCGCTGGCCCCCGCGTCATCACTTTTGCTGGCCGCCAATGCTTGGGCGGCGGGCTTCGAGATCCGCGAGCAGAGTGGCTTTGGTCAAGCTTTGTCCTTCGCCGGTGCCGCTGTTTTCCCGGATCCCAGCGGGCAGTTCTTCAATCCGGCAACCTTGGTCCTCAACGAGGGGCACCAGGCCAACGCCAATCTCAGCATTATCATTCCGCGCGCTGAACTCGTCGATGCCGAGGCCTCGACCATCACCGGCGCGCCGATCACCGGCGTTTTCGGCAACGATATCGGCACCGACGCAGCCGTGCCCGCGGTTTACGGAACGGCTCAATTCGATCGTGTCTACGCTGGCCTCGGCATTACGGCACCGTTCGGTCTCACCACCGAGAACGTGCCGGACGGGATCACCCGCTACCACGGCACGTTCTCGCAACTGATCACGATCAACGTGAACCCCAATCTGGCCTACCGGGTGAACAAGCTTCTGTCGCTGGGCGCCGGCGCCCAGATCCAATATGCGGACGCCGATCTCCGCAATGCGATTGACTTCGGCACCATCGGCGCCGTCGCCGGTGTGCCCGGCGCGATACCAACGGCCCAGGATGGCTTCGCCCGGGTTTCCGGCGACGATTTTTCCGCAGGTTTCACGCTCGGCGCCATGCTCGAGCCGACCGAAAGCACCCGAGTGGGTGTCGGCTTTCGATCGTCAGTGACCCATGAGCTTTCGGGCAGCGCCGATTTCACGCTGGATGATGCCGGTATCGGCGCCGCTCTCTCGGCGGCAACGGGCCAATTCGTTGATGGCGGCATCGATGCCGACCTCACGGTACCAGCGCTACTCTACGTTGGGGTCTCCCAGGACCTAACCAACAGCCTGACCCTGTTCGGCACCTTCGAGTGGACCGACTGGAGCCGCTTCGACGATCTGGTCATCGAGTTCGACAACCCGGCGGAACCCGACAGCATCACCGAGGAAAACTGGAACGACAGTTTCTTCGTCTCTCTAGGCTCGGCCTATCAGGCCACCGAGGGGGTCGGGCTCAAGTTCAGCGTGGCGTTCGATCAAAGCCCGATCCCCGATTCCACGCGGACCCCGCGAGTGCCCGGAAACAACCGTTACTGGATTTCAGCCGGCGTCGACTGGAAGCCGTTCACCGGCGCCACGCTCGGTGTCGGCTACAGCCGGATCTTTCTCGAAGACGGTGAGATCAATCTGACGACGGCCGGTGTCGGCAACACGTTCCGGGGCAATCTGTCGGGATCCTATGAGAGCGACATCGATATCGTAACGCTCTACGGCAAGGTCGCGTTTTGATCTGAACGGCACGGCGCTTCAGGCGGTTGCGGTGGCCGGGACCCGAGGGCAGTCGCAGCGAAACCGATAGCGGACGTAGAAGAAGACCGCGACGGCGGCGATCCAGTTGGCGAGAAACACCGACCAGTAGATGCCGTCGATGCCTGTGCCAAGCGCATTGAGGGCGAGCCATATGAAGAGAGGTGGCGCGATCAACGAGCGGAACAGGCCCGTCACCAGCGCCGGCATGGGCTGGGTCATGCCCTGAAGCGTCGAGGTTCCGATCATCGTCAGCGCGTAGGCACACTGGATCAAGGCCGCGACGAAGAGATAGCCGCTGCCATGGTCGATGACGTCCGGATCATCGGTGAAGAGGCCCATCAGCGGTCCTCGAAAGATCATGATGATCAGTCCGCCGCTGGCCATGATCGCCAGGCCGTAGGTAAGGGTTTTGGCGTAGATCTCGCGAACCCGGTCGAATTTCTTGGCGCCGAAGTTCTGGCCCACCAGTGCCAGCGATGAGGCGTTGAGGCCGACGGTCGGCAGAAGGAACAATTGCTCGATGCGGAGTGCGACGCCGTAGGCCGCCGTCGCGGCATCGCCAAACCGGGACACGAAGTAGGTGATGACGAATAAGGACGTGCCGATCATCATCAGATTGCCCGCCGCCGGCAGACCTTGGGCAACGATCGCACCGATGGCCTTCGGCTCAGGCATCAGGCGACGCAGCCGAATACCGTCGCTCAGCACCGTCCGGCGAAGCACGTAGAGCAGATAGACGAAGATCAGCGTTTGGACGAGCACGGTGGCCCAGGCGATACCGGCAACACCAAGGCCGAACACGAACATGAACAGCGGATCGAGACCGACATTGAGGACCGTGCCGGCGATCAGCGCGTTACGGTAGGTCTTGGTGTCGCCGTCGGCGGTGAGAAAGGCATTGGCGCCACTGTTCAGGAGAAACAAGACGGACCCGAGCATGATCGGGATCAGATAGTCGAGGGCGAGCTCGATCGTGGTTTCCTGATTGCCGAGCAGGGCCAGGACAGGGTCGGCGATCGACAGCGCCAGGATCGGTAGCAGGATCCCAACACCGAAGGCCAAGACCAGGGACTGGGCGAACAGATGGCGGGCGCGGCGCTCGTCGTTTGAGCCTAGCGCATTGGCGATCAACGCGGTGGTGCCCTGGCCGAAGCCGGCGCTGGACGCGATGATCAGAAAGAAGATGGGAAAGGAGATCGCCAGCGCAGCCAGTGCCTCGGTCGACCACATGCCGGCATAGATGCTGTCGACCACATTGTAGAGCGTGTTGAAGAAGAAGCCCGTGCCGGCTGGAACCGCGAGCCGTCTGATCAAGCCTGGTATCGGCGCGGTGGTAAGGTCTCTGGCCGTGGCCATGGTTGGCCTTCTTCGCTTCTGACAAAGAGATGAGATTTGCGTTTTCGTATCATCTCAGACCTCGATCGGAGATGACCTTGCGTTTGCCAAGACCCGCTCATCCGCGTGAAGGCCGGTCGGGCCGGGGTCTCCCTGGTGATAACACTCCAGGTACGCCAGCATTCTTGACCGCGTGATCGTTTGCTGTTGCGGTCGAGAGGCGTTGCGGACCTTTGGAGGCGTGCATGAGCTTAGAATTCTTCGTCACGTCAATTATCGTGATTTTGCTTCCCGGTACAGGCGTTCTCTACACGCTCGCCATCGGTCTCGGACGCGGCTTCCGACCGTCGCTGGCGGCTGCCTTCGGTTGTAGCCTTGGTATCGTGCCGAGCGCGCTCGCCAGCATCGTCGGCTTGGCCGCGATCTTCCACACCAGCGCACTCGCTTTCCAGATCGTCAAATATGCCGGCGTCGCCTACCTGTTCTACATGGCCTGGTGCATTCTCCGCGACGGCGGCGCGATGGACGTTGCCGGCGACCGCAAACGCGAAAGCTATGCGCGGATCGTTCGCAACGGCCTGTTGCTCAATGTTCTCAACCCGAAATTGTCGCTGTTTTTCCTGGCGTTCTTACCGCAGTTCGTCACCGTCGATACGGTCAGTCCGACACTTTCGCTGGTCGGTCTCGCCTTGGTGTTCATGGTCATGACCTTCATCGTGTTCATCGGCTACGGCGCCTGCGCCTCATTCGCCCGCGACTACATCGTCTCCCGACCCCGGGTGCTTGCCTGGCTGAAGCGTTTGTTCGCCGGTGCCTTCGGACTGCTCGGGCTCAGATTAGCTTTCTCGGAGCGTTGACCTGTCGGTCACCGGGTCATCAATGCCATCCGGACGCGGGGACTAGGGCGAAATCGGGTTCCTGGCATCCGCCAGAACCTTGCCGCCGAGACCGATAAAACAGGCTCCGGCCGCCCGCTCGATCCGGTGCTGGGCACCCCGAAACCGCTTGAGAATAGGCCCGGAAGACATGAAAAACGCGACGAAAGCGTACCAGCAGAAGGACGAAGCGGCGACCAGTGCGATCATCATGACCATTAGCCACGCCGAGGTCGAGGGACTGACGGCGGTGGCGAAAACGCTGGCGAACAGGACGATGGCCTTGGGGTTGGTGAGTGTGACCAGAAAGCCGAAGATCAGAGCGTGGTGTTGGCCAGCCCGCCGTTCGGCATCGACATCGATTTCCCGAGGCTTGGTCATAACCAGCCGCGCGCCGAGATAAATCAAGTAGCCGCCGCCGAGGACGCGGACGGCCCAGGTCAACCATTGGTATTCCACGAGAATGGCCGAGAGACCGAGCAGGCTGAGCGTCGCGTAAAACGAAAGGCCGATCGAAACGCCGGTCGCGGTCAACAGGCCCGATCGGGTGCCTCGCGCCATCGATGATCTGACAACGGCAACGAAATCTGGTCCCGGAAGTACCAGGGCCGGCAGGAAGATCGCGAACACGCAGATCAGAACGAAAAACGGTTCCACTACACTATCTCCAGGCGCCGGGATGCGGTCGTCGTCGAAACGTGATTACCGGTCCGCAGCGCCGGTTCCGGCAGCCGCGCCCTGGTCTTAAGCGCTTACAACGAATCCTGGCCCCAAGGGTGCCCGGCACATTCGTCTCTCGATGCCAACCCGTGGTTGGCTTCGATATGGGTTGTGCCCTACATGTCACTCCGATTTCCTAGCAACGCGGAAGGTCCAGCGGAGCTCCCATGACAATCCTTCTTTACGACCTGGTCGGCAAGGACGACCGGCGGTTCAGCCCGACTTGCTGGCGGGTAAAGATGGCTCTCGCCCACAAAGGTCTGCCGTTCGAGACCCAGGCGACGCCGTTCACCGCTATCAAGACGATCGGCGATGGTTTCTCGAAGACGGTGCCCGTGATCAATGATGGCGGCAAGCTGATCAACGAAAGCTTCGAGATCGCCAGTTATCTGGAAGCCACCTATCCGGACAAACCATCGCTTTTCGGCGGCCCGGGCGGTGAAGCGCTGACCGGCTTCGTTAACAGCTGGGCCCTGACCCATCTACACATGCCGCTGGGCGCGATCATTATGTGCGACGTCCACGACAACTGTCTCGAAGAGGACCAGGCCTACTTTCGGGAAAGCCGCGAGGCGCGCTTTGGTCAACCGCTGGAGACGTTCAACGAGGGCCGGGCCGACAAACTCAGCCGTTTCCGAGATGGCCTGACAGCCTTGAGGGCGTCCTTGAAGAACGCTCCTTTCGTCGGTGGCGAGGCGCCTCTCTATGCCGATTACATCATCCTCGGTGCTTTTCAGTGGGCCCGCACCGTCTGTGCCGAGCCCTTGGTGGAGAAGGACGATCCGGTCTGGGCCTATGTCGATCGGCTGCTCGACCTCCACGACGGTCTTGCCCGCGAGGCGAAGGCTCACCCCTGGTGAGACTTTTTCTTCTGGGCGGGTTGATCCTTTCGCTCGCCGGCGCGGCGGTCGCCGACGATTACCGCGTCCAAGCGCCGGTGTCGGCCGTTACCCTCTATCCCAACCAGGCTGAGGTCTCTCGATCCGTCGAGACCGAGATGACCGCGGGCACCAATCGCTTGATCGTCACCGGTCTGCCGGCGGACCTTCAAGGTTCTGCATTGCGGGTCGAGGGCGAGCGGTTCGGCGGTGAGCTTCGTCTTGGCTCGGTATCGGTCCGCCGGGTCGAACTGATCGAAGAGGCCTCGCCCCGGGAGCGTCTGATCACCTCGGAACTTCGTTCGCTTCGCTTGCAGGTCCGGACCCTCGATGACGAGATCAAGGCGGCCCAGCTACAATATGATCTGATAGCCACCCTGGGCGAATTGATACCCCCGGATCAAAGGCGGCGGTTGGCGGAAGGCGATTTCGACCTTGAGAGCCTGCAATCGTCGACGGGGCAAATTAGGCAGTCGGCGGAACAAGCGCTGGCCCGAATACGGGAGGCCGAGGTCAGACGCGACGATCTGACGGCGACCATCGACCGTTTTGAGCGCGAACTCGCCGGTTTGGCGACCGGTGTCAAGGCGGCGAGCGAAGCTCTTATCGACATCGAACTGACCGAGGCCGGTCTGGTTTCGCTCCTGTTGGTTCATCCGGTTGTCAATGCCGGATGGCAACCGGTCTACGAGGCGAAACTCGACACTGAGGCCGGTCGGCTGGAGATGGTGCGGCTCGCGCAAATTCATCAGCGGACCGGGGAACGGTGGTCGGACATCTCACTGACGCTCGCCGCCGGCAGGCCTTCCGGCTCGACGGACATTGACGAACCCGTTCCCTGGTTCATCGACGCGTTTGATCCGGAAGAGGCTCCCCGGCCTTTGGCCGAGGCTGAGCCTGATTTGGCGGGCCGGGCGCTGGAGCGGACGGCGCCCCAGGCGCTCGCACGCCCGAGCACCGCGGAAATCGCTACCAGCCCCTTCGCCGCCAGCTATCTCATCGCCGGACCGACCACGCTCGATAGTGGTGACGAAACCAAGCGTTTGGAGATCGAACATCAAAATCTGACTGCCGCCGTCAAGATCAGAACCCGGCCGCGCGTTGACCCGAACGCCTATCTGCTGGCGGAGGCCACGCGTACCGGTGACGATCCCTGGTTGAGTGGACCAGTCAGCCTCTACCGCGACGGTCAATTGGTGGGCCGCAGCCGTCTTGCCGGCACAGCACCCGGTGAGAAGCTTCGGCTCGGCTTCGGCCATGACCGGCGCGTCGAGGTCAGCTATCGGTCTCTTGGAGGCGAGAGGTCCCAGGGTGGTTTGATCCGGGAAACCCGTCGTCACCGCCGTCTGTTCTCGATGACCGTCACCAATCGCCACGATCAGCCGCGCTTCGTTCAGGTCATCGATCAGGTGCCCGTGCCCCGGGACGAGCGGATCGAGGTGGAGCTTTTGGCGGAAAGCGAAGCGCCCGATGAACGAGATGCCCTCGATACGCTGGGCGCTTTGTCATGGAGCTTGGAGCTCGATGGCGGCGAGCGTCGGGAGGTCCTTTTCGGCTACCGGGTCAGCCATCCGGCGGATTTTGTGGTGCCCGGTTTCTGGCCCTGATGCTTCGCCTGCTGAGGGGAACCGGTCGTTGGCGCTACAGGTTGTCCAGAATGTTCAGCGCGCGTTCCGCCTGGCCCGTGGGCACGAGCAGATGGTCGTGATAGGTGCCGGAGAAGGCGTTCACGCTGATGCCCTCGGCGGCAAGCGCCGTCGTCAGCCGGGCCAGCAGTCCCACGGCGTCCAGAGCCGAATGGACGCCTAGGCTGATCCGGCGGCAGGGGAAACCACCCTCAAGCGCCAGTGCCGCCGCCTCGTTCTCGGTGATCACCAGGGTCAAGCCTTCGCGTTCACGGACGGTGGCAAACGGTTTCAGACTCGGCGGCGGGTCGTCCTGGATGCAGACAAAGACGAAAATCTCAGGGTCAAGCCTGGGCTCGAGGTCTCGAATGAGCCGGCTCAGATCGGTTTCGCCTCCGGTCATGCGATCGCGGAGCGGGGCGTTTGCCCCTGCAAGATCGCGCTGAAAACGCCGGCATCGATGTTGCCGCCGCAGAGAATGACCGCGCTCTCGCCGGCAGCCACGCCCTCCCTGTTCTCCTTTAAAAGCGCCGCCAATGGCGCAGCGCCGGCGCCTTCCGCCAGATTGTGGGTGGCCTGATAGTAAAGCCTGACCGCGTCGGCGATCTTGTCGTCGCTGACCCGGACCACCCGGTCAACGCCTGCGCGGATGATCTCGAGCGCCAGGGGATCCGGCACGCGGACCGCCATGCCGTCGGCGAAGGTGTCGGCGGTCTGTGTCTCGATCATCCGCCCGGCCTCGAAACTTCGGGCGTATGCGTCGGCGCTCTCCGACACGACACCGACAATTCTGGCGCGAACGCCCAGAAGATCGCACGTCCGAACGAGCCCGCAAATGCCAGAGCCAAGACCGATCGGAACGTAGACGGTCTCGAGATCGGGCCGGACCTTCAACAGTTCGAAGGCGTAAGTCGCGACCCCGAGGCACAATAACGGGTCGAACGAGGGGACCAGAAAGCCTTCGCCGGCCTCGGCCAAGCGGCGGGCCTCCGTCTTCGCCTCATCGAAATCCTTGCCGTGAACCACCAAAGTCGCGCCGAATGCCCGCATGGCCGCGTTTTTCTCCCGGCTGTTGCCCTGCGGAACCAGGATCTTGGCGGTCACGCCGTGGCGAGCGGCGGCGAAGGCGAGGCTCTGGCCGTGATTGCCGCGGGTGGCGCTCAGGATCGTGCCGACCTCGGGTCTCTCGCGTCTCAGCCAGTCCAGGTAGACGAGACCGCCCCGGACTTTGAAGGCACCGGTCGGTGTGTGGTTCTCGTGCTTGACCCAGACCGGGCGGCCGGCGGCTTCGGCAAGAAGGGGCCAGGCATAGCAAGGCGTCGGCGGGAGGAGCTTATGAACCAACGCGCAAGCCGCTTCGAGATCAGTCAGATCGAACAAGGCGGTCCTTTCGTCCGTGGTTCAGGATTATCCCAAGCATCGTCCCGCTTTCCCATAGCACCATCGCCTTTTCGAGCAGAGCCTTTCGTCCCGATCCAAGCCGAGGGCTCTTGCAGGAATGTTGATGGTCAACGGGATTGCGGGCGACAGCGCCCACCTCAAGCAAAATTTTGCTTTGGTTTCCCGAAGGTCGGCGACGCCCGGCTCTTTGAGAACAGAGGCCGGAGAACCGACCGATCGTCCTGCTGATCAGCATGAATTCACGCTCGTGATCATACGGATGTTAGAGGGCTTTCCGACCAACCAGAAAAATTGACCGGATATATGATGCCCGGTTTCAAAGGTCTGGACGGTTTGGTCCGAGACCATCGGGGGCGCACTCGCTCGAGCGCGGACCTCTTCCGGCGTTCAGGCGGCGGCCACAGGTGCGGCTTTGGTAGCTGCGCGCTCGGAGCGGCTCGTGGTCCCGGGCGACGTCTCGCTCGCCAGATGCTGAAGCCAGTCCTGGACCATCGATCTCGGCATGGGCTTCGAAAACAGGCTTCCCTGGCCGACCTGTGCGCCCAGTTCGCGCAGACGCTTGGCCTGTTCAGGGATCTCGATGCCTTCGCCGACATGGTCCAACCCGAGATCATCCGCCAGTTTGAGGATGGTATGGACGATGGCCTGGTCCTCGGCGCCGTCCAGGAGCTTCTCGACGCAACTGCGGTCGATCTTGATCTCGTTCACGGCCAGGGTCTTCAGGTGGGTCAGCGACGTATAGCCGGTGCCGAAATCATCCAGTGCGACCCGGAAACCCTGCTCCATCCATCGGCTTAACAGAGCTGGCACCCGGGCATTGCGTTGACCGATGACGCAGGCCTCGGTGATCTCGAATGTGAACAGGGAGTGATCGAGACCACTGTCGAGGAACCGTTGCTCGAAGCTCTTCAAATGCTGGCGGGCATTGACCTGCAGCATATGAATGTTGAAGGCGAGTTTGACCGGCGGCAGGCCGCGGTCCTGCCAGGTCTTGGCGTCGACGATCAACCGGTCCGCCAGATAGTCGCTCAGCGGCACCATCAAATTATGCTCTTCGGCCGCTTTCAGGAAATGACCCGGTGCCAGCAGACCATGGTTCGGGTGCTGCCAGCGGGCCAGCGCCTCAAAGCCGATGAGACGGCCAGAGGCCAGGCAGATCTGCGGCTGATAGAACAGATCGAATTGGCCGGTCTCGAGGCCCGCCCGAACGGCGCTGGCAAGCCGGCCTGATTGCCGGGCTTTCTTCAGCATCAGCCGGGCGAACACGCTCCAGCATTTCTGGGTGTTGGATTTGGCGTGGTACATGGCGAGGTCGGCGGCGGCCATCAGTTCGCGGACGGTAACCCCGTGATCAGGGGCGAAGCTGACCCCGACGCTCGTGCCTGTATAGATAAGCCGTCCGTCGAGCTCGATGGGGCGACCGATCAGCTCGACCAGCGCATCCATGTCCTCGGTCTTCGGCCTGTTGTCCAGGAGAATGGCGAACTCGTCGCTGCCGAGACGCGCCACGCACAAGGCCTGTTCGTTCCAGGTCCTGATGCGGTCGCCAACCACGCGAAGAACGCTGTCGCCCACCGCGTGCCCGTGCAGGTCGTTGATCGATTTGAAGCCGTCGAGATCGAGGATGACGACGCAGGCCGAGGGGGCTGTCTCGCCGTCCGAGGCGAGAGCATCACCCAGGCGGTTGAGAAAGCGGCGGCGATTGGCGAGGTCGGTGACCGTGTCCTGCCAGACCAGCATTTCGATTTCATCGCTGGCGGTCTGGTGGCGTTTCGCCTGATCGGCAAAGGCGACCGCGCAAAACCCGCCGGCTAGCAGGATAGCGGCGATCAAGCTGATAAGGATCGTTGTCGCCAGGTCAGTCTTCGCGTGGGAGAGCGCGGAAAAGCGCTGCTGCGGCAGCGTGACGGCGTGGACGCCTCGGAGCTCACCAACCGACCAGTCCTGGCGCGGGCTGTCGGGATGGCTGTTATGACAGCTGACGCAGGTCGGCAGCATCCGGATCGGATGGGCGTAGCGGAGCCGCTCGCCCCCGTCGGTGGTGACGAAACGGGCAAACGAGTTCACCGACGGATTGGCCTTGAAAAAATCGAGCGCTTCCCGCTCGCACCTGTCCTGGGGCCCCGACTTTTCCCGCTCGTAGAATGGATCGTCGCTGAAAAATCGAAAGTTCAGCTCCGCGTGCTTGCGGCTGATGTCGGCGACTAGACCGTGCATGAAGGTCGCCGGATAGGGCATCGAATTGGGCTGGTCCTGGTAGTCGACACGCTGCCTGACGCCGTTGCGGATCGCTGGCCCCACCACGGCGCGGGCGTAGAAATCCTGGGTGTCGGCGAGAAGACCGACATAGGACCGGGCGGCGCTTTCCGTGGCCACCTCGCTGACGGCGACTGACACCTGATGGATGAGGGCCAACACCAGGGCGAGCGTCAAAAAACCACCGCCTACGACGGTGGCGGAGACGACCCGCGTGTTGGTGAAGAACCGAAACATAGCCAGCGGCAGCGCCCAATGATTCTGGGATGCTGCAGTTTAAACAACCAATGTTAACCAAAGCTTAGCGCCCAAACGCGCCGCGCCGCCCATTATATCGGTGTGACATATGTCGACATTGAATAAGAACACCGTTTCCTATATATCAATCTGACATATCGTGAGGGTGGAATGGACACAAAAACCTTGTGCCTCGGGGTTCTGACCGAGGGCGCGCGCTCAGGCTATGAAATCAAGAAATGCCTGGAGACGAATTTTCGCCATTTCTTTGCCGCCAGTTTCGGTTCGATCTATCCGGCACTGGCGGAACTGGAGCGCTCTGGCTTCGTGCTGGCCGAGGATATCGTCCAGTCGGGCAAGCCGGACAAACGGGTCTACACGCTGACGGCCGACGGCCTCAACAGGCTGCGGGAGGAGCTGGCGTCAGAGCCGCCCAAGCACAAGGTGCGTTCGGAATTTCTCCTGCTGATGTACTACGCGCATTTGCTGCCTGAGGACCGATTGTCCGAAATCCTCGACCAGATGATCGGCCATTTCGAGCAGATCATGTGGGAGGATCTCGAGGTTTACGAGCGTGATCACGTCGATCTCACGCCCGGTCAACGCTTTGCCTTGGGCTACGGGCGAACGGTGCTGACCAGCGCACTCGCCTACATGAAGCGGCAAAAACAGGTGCTGTTGAGCGCGTGCCGCGAGGGGCACCACACCACCCGCGACCGGTCGATCGCCGGGCCGGAAGATCAACGGCCCGACGGTGTTATGGCAGCGGCTGGAGACTGAGCCATGCGCAAATCCTACATCATATCAGCGGTGATTGCCGTGGCATTCCTGGGCTGGTTGTTCTCAGGCCAGTTCATCGATGCCGCCGACGATGGCGCCACCGTCACGGGCGAGATCGAACCTGGGGCTGAACGGGCTCTGCCCCAGGTTCGCGTGGCGATCGTCGAGGCGCAGACGATCAATCAGGAGGTGGTCGTCTACGGCCGGACCGAGCCCGCCCGGGATGGCGAGATCAAGGCCGAAACCTATGGCCGTGTTGTCGGGGTCATGACCGACGAGGGGACCTTCGTCGAGGCCGGCCAGCCGATCGTCACGCTCGACACCCGCGAACGCCAGGCGATGCTGCAGGGCGCCCGGGCCGAGCAGCGGCAACGGGAAATCGAGTACCAGGCCGCGCTTAAATTGGGTGAGAAGGGATTTCAGACGGAAACGGCCATCGCCGAAGCCGAGGCCGAACTGGAGTCGGCGAAAGCCCGGGTCCGTCAGTGGGAGATCACCCTGGATCACACCGAGATCCGGGCGCCCTTTTCGGGGATCCTGGAGCGGCGCCACGTCGAAATCGGCGATTACCTCGATACCGGCGAAGCCGTTGGTCTGGTGATCGAGCAGAACCCGTTTCTGGTGACCGCCGAGATCACCGAAGCGTTCGCCAACGTGGTCCAGCCTGGCATGGCCGCGCACGCGGAACTGGCGACCGGTCAGCGGGTCAGTGGCCGGGTGACCTTCGTCGGCAC
Source organism: Geminicoccaceae bacterium (assembly GCA_050331695.1). Taxonomy (GTDB): domain Bacteria; phylum Pseudomonadota; class Alphaproteobacteria; order Geminicoccales; family Geminicoccaceae; genus JBHJGP01. Next base: position 15,840 of record JBHJGP010000007.1, on the reverse strand, counting down.
CCAGGCCCAACCTGGAACCCGAACCATCCCGATCGAAGTAAGGATCGAAAATCCGAACAAGCGCTTCGCTTCGGGGGTCAGTGCGACGGTCACGATCGAGTTGCCGCCGGTCAGCGCCCATCGCATCTCTTCAGCGCTTCTGAGCCTCAACGATCAGGGTCGGGTCGGTGTCAAGCTGGTCGATGACGAGGATCGCGTGCAATTCGTACCAGCCGATATCGCCCGGGCTGAAACCGATGCTATCTGGGTCGAAGGGCTGCCGGAGCGCGCCCGGGTGATTACCGTTGGCCAGGGCTTCGTCAGGGACGGCGAAAAGGTCCGGACGATTTCCGAAAAAGGCCCGCAGGTCGGCGCCGCCGATTCGAAGGAGCGGCGGGGGCCGGCGTCATGAACCGACTGATCGACGCGTCGTTCCAGCGCTCGCGTACTGTGTTCGTGGCGCTTTTGTTGATCCTGGTCGCCGGTGCCACGGTCTATCGGACCATTCCCAAAGAAGCCGATCCCGATATCCAAATACCGACCGTTTACGTCTCGATGCACCATGAGGGCATCTCGCCGGAAGACGCGGAGCGTTTGCTCGTAAGGCCTATGGAGACCGAGCTTCGGGGCATCGAGGGGGTGAAGGAAATCCGCTCGGTCGCGAGCGAAGGCCACGCTTCGGTGACCCTCGAATTCGACGCCGAGATCGACATTGACGAAGCGGTGGCGGACGTTCGTGAGAGCGTCGACATCGCCAAGGCTGAGCTGCCGGACGACACCGACGAGCCGACCGTCAACGAGGTAAATCTGGCCTTGTTTCCGGTGGTGGTGGTGACGCTGTCCGGTCCCGTGCCCGAGCGGACCCTGCTCGCCATCGCCGACGGGCTGAAAGATCGGATCGAGAGCCTGACCAATGTTCTCGAGGTCGACATCGCCGGTGACCGGGAGGAGCTGCTCGAGGTCGTGATCGATCCGATCAAGGTCGAGGCCTACGATCTCAAGGCCGAGGACATCTTCAACATCGTTCAGCGCAACAATCGCCTTGTTGCGGCCGGCGCCCTCGATACCGGCCAGGGCCGGTTCGCCATCAAGGTGCCGGGCGTGTTCGAGACCGCGCGCGATGTCATGCGCCTGCCGATCCGCTCCGAGGGTGACGTGGTCGTCGTCCTCGAGGATCTCGCGACGATCCGCCGAACCTTCAAGGACCCGGTGACCTTCGCCCGGGTCGACGGTCAGCCGGCGCTGGCTCTGGAGGTCTCCAAGCGCATCGGCACCAACATCATCGAGACGATCGAACAGGTTCGCGCTGTCGTGGAGGCCGAGCAGCCGTTTTGGCCCGAACAGATTGAGGTCGGTTTCAGTCAGGACAAGTCCGACGACATCGAGAACATGCTGAGCGACCTGCAGAACAATGTTCTGTCGGCGATCATCCTGGTCATGATCGTCGTCGTCGCGGCGCTCGGTCTGCGTTCGGCCCTTCTGGTCGGCTTCGCCGTGCCAGGCTCGTTTCTCACGGGTATCATGGTGCTCGGCGTGATGGGCCTCACTGTCAACATCGTGGTCCTGTTCGCCCTGATCCTGGCGGTCGGCATGTTGGTCGACGGCGCCATCGTGGTCACCGAGCTCGCCGACCGGAAGATGGCCGAGGGCCTCTCCAAGCTTGACGCCTACCGGCACGCTGCGAAACGCATGGCTTGGCCAATCACCGCTTCGACGGCGACCACGCTCGCCGCCTTCATGCCGCTCCTGTTCTGGCCGGGGATCGTCGGCGAATTCATGAAGTATCTGCCGATCACACTCCTGGCGACACTCGCCGCCTCGCTCGCCATGGCGCTCATCTTCGTGCCCAACGTCGGCGCATTGATCGGCAAACCGGAAACCACCGATCCCGCCACCATGAAGGCGTTGTCAGCGGACCGCCATGGCGACCTCAACCAATTGGGCGGCATCGCCGGTGCCTATGTCCAGTTCCTGCGCCGGGCGTTGAAGCTGTCGATAGGCGTGCCGATTATCGCCCTGGTCATCGCAATCATGGTCTTCATGGCCTACGGCACCTTCGGACGGGGGGTCGAATTCTTCCCGGACGTCGAGCCTGAGCAGGCGCAACTCCAGGTCCATGCCCGCGGTGATCTGTCGATCTGGGAACGGAGTGCCCTGGTCCGGGAGGTCGAAGAGCGGATTTTGGGCATTGACGGGATCGACAGGTTCTATTCGACCACGGCGATCAACATGAACCAGGGCGGCGGCGACATGGATGATGACGTGATCGGCGTCATCAGCATGGAGTTCGCCGACTGGCGGACCAGGCGTCCGGCCCGGGCGATCCTGGCGGAGGCGCTGCAGCGCACCGACGATCTCGCCGGCATTCGGATCGAGGCCCGCCGGGAGGAGGCAGGCCCGCCCGTCGGCAAGGACGTGCAGATCCAGATCGCTTCGCGCGATCCGACCCTGCTGTCGCCGGTTATGGACCGTTTGGACGAAAAGTTCCGCTCGATGGACGGGCTGGAGAACATCAGCGATTCCAGGCCTATCCCGGGAATCGAGTGGGAGATCCGGGTCGACCGGGAGGCGGCGCAGCGTTTCGCCGCCGACATCTCGGTTGTCGGATCGTCGGTCCAGCTCGTAACCAACGGTCTGCAGGCCGGCACCTACCGTCCGGATGACGCCGACGACGAGGTTGACATACGGGTTCGCTACCCGCTCGACGAACGCAGTCTGGACGCGCTCGATCGCCTGAGGATCAGCACCGATGCCGGCACGGTTCCGCTCGGCAACTTCATCGAACGACAACCGGCGCTCAAAGTGACCAATCTCGAGCGGGTCGACGGCAAGCGGGTTTTGACCATCGGCGCCGACGTCGCGGAGGGCGTTCTCGCCGACGACAAGGTGAGGGAACTCAGGACCTGGCTTGCCGACCAAACGTTTCCCGCCGGTGTGGAGGCGACGTTCAAGGGCGAGGACGAGGAGCAGCAGGAGGCCCAGGCCTTCCTTTCGAAAGCCTTCGCCGTGGCTCTGTTCTTGATCGCGATGATCCTGGTCACCCAGTTCAACAGTTTTTATCAATCGGCGCTGATTCTGAGCGCGATCATCTTCTCGGTAGTGGGTGTTCTGCTCGGGCTTTTGATCACCAATCAGCCCTTCGGCATCGTCATGAGCGGGGTCGGCGTGATCGCGCTCGCCGGCATCGTGGTCAACAACAACATCGTGCTGATCGACACCTACAATGATCTGCGTCGCCGGGGTCTGGAGCCGATGGAAGCGGTGCTCCGGACCGGGGCCCAGCGTCTGAGGCCAGTGCTCTTGACCACCATCACCACCATTCTCGGTCTGTTGCCGATGGTCTTGAAGCTCAACGTCAATCTGTTTACCCGCGAGATCACCGTCGGCGGGCCGTCGACCGACTGGTGGGCCCAACTGGCCTCTGCCGTGGCCGGCGGTCTGGCCTTCGCCACCCTGTTGACCCTGGTGCTCACGCCGTGCCTGCTCTATTTGCCGACGGGCTTGCGCGAAACGTGGCGGTCCTGGCGGGGCCGGGACGCCGCGGTCGCCGAGCCGACACCGACGCCCGGACCCCGACCGGTGCCTCTGCCGGACGCGGCGGACTAGCAATTCTCAAGGCGGTAAAGAGCGTCCGATGGCCCGGCTCCGCAGGCAACGCATTGGTTCAAGCCCGGAACATCTCGCACGGGCTGCTCTGATCGTGGTCGCCGCATTCACTCTCTCGGCCTGCGAGTTCCTGCTCTACCATCCGAGCGGTATGGAGCGGCCGGCCGACGGGTCGTCGGTCGGGGGCTATCAGGTTCGGCATCTGGACGACGATCCATCATCCCAGTCCTACGTCATCCAAAACGAGCTTACCGGCCCAGGGCGACTGAACCTCCTCTACCTGCAGGGCAATGCCGGAAGCTTCGTCAACCGACTGTGCTATCTCGATCGGTTCACGGACGACGGGTTCGGTGTGACGATCCTCAGCTATCGGGGCTATGGCGGCAACCGAGGGCGTCCCCGTGAACAGGGCCTCTATCAAGACGCCCGACGAGCCCTGGCCCACCTGGCGGCGAAGGGCGTCTCATCAAATGAAATCGTGTTGTACGGCGAATCGCTAGGTACCGGCGTAGCGGCAACGATGGCGCTCGAGGCAAGTGAGGCTGGAAACCCGCACGCCGCCCTCATCATGCAGGCCCCTTACACCTCGATCTCGGCCGTGGTCAGGTTCCTGATGCCGTGGTTGCCCGTGAAACCTTCATGGCTTCTGGGAGAGGTTTACGACACGCGTGCCAAGATTTCGCGGATCGAGATGCCTCTCCTCTTCATTCACGGGCGGGACGACGATCTGATACCGGCGGGTCACTCGCGCGAGCTGTTCGAGTTGGCCGCTGAGCCCAAAGCTCTCCACGTCATCGAGGGCGCAGGACACAATGATCTCACCTGTGTCGGCGCCAGGCGCGTCGATCACGACGATGTCTGTAAGTCGGGCGGACCTGTTTGTCCCTACGAGCTCGCGCGCGATTTTCTGGCGCGGCTCAACGACGGGGCGACGCGGAGATACGCGGTTGCCGAAAGCGTGGGCGACGGCAGAGAGTAATTCGTCCTCGCAATGTGTACTTGGTATTCATCTCTCAAATCACGTCGTGGTCGCTTTTCACCGCAAGTCGTCACAAAACGGTGCGACGGCAGGAACGGGGCGGAAAGGGCGCGGATCGGGCTCCCGGCAGCGGCCCCTCCTAGCTCGTGAAGCTGAAGCCGCTGGGATAAAAATGCTGGCCGTCGAAATCGACTTTGCCGATCGGGATACCGGCCTGGCGCAGGGTGGCGTAACCCATGGTCAGATGAAAAAAGAAATTGGGGAGCGCGAAAGTCGTCACGAAGTGGCTTGCCGATTGGCTGAGCTCCGCCTGGCCGGCACGGTGGGTGATATCGCGGTCGCCAGCGCCTTCGAAGTCGGCCGCTGACAGAGAGTGAAGAAAAACGCGTATCTCCCGGGAGCGCTGGCCGAGGCCGGCCGGATCCGGCTGATCGGTCGACGGTTCGAATGGCTCGCGGCCGATCAGCGGGCAGAGCGTTCGCAACACAAACCCCTGCGACGTTCTCAGGTGTTCGCCGGCCGAAAACATGTCGGGGGTGAGACGCCGTTCCAAAGCCGACGAGCCGGTATCAACCACCCGCGACAGGATCTGATCGATCTGACCCAGATAGTGGCGGAATACCGGCACGGTCGCGTGAAACAGGTTGTCGTCATTCATGGCCTAGCATGTCCCGCGCATCGGCACGGTGGTGCTCAGGTCTGGGATGGCAGCACGCGATCCGGGGGGCGGTGGCCGTCGACGAAGGTTTTGATGTTGATGATGACCTTCTCCCCCATGTCGACGCGGCCCTCGATCGTAGAACTGCCCATGTGAGGAAGCAGCACGACATTGGACAGCTCACGGAGCTTCGGATTGATCGCCGGCTCATGCTCGAACACGTCCAGTCCGGCGCCGGCAATCTCGCGGTCGCGCAGCATTCGGGTCAGCGCCGGTTCGTCCACCACCTCGCCGCGCGAGGAGTTGACGACGATGGCCTCGGGCCGAAGCAGCTTCAATCGCCGCGCGGAGAGCAGATGAAAGGTGGCCGGCGTGTGCGGGCAGTTCACGCTGATGATGTCCATGCGTGACAGCATCTGGTCGAGGCTTTCCCAATAGGTCGCCTCCAGCTCCTGTTCGATGGAGGGATGAACCCGCTGGCGGTTGTGGTAGTGGATCGAGAGACCGAAGCCGCGCGCCCGGCGGGCAAGCGCGGTGCCGATCCGCCCCATGCCCAGGATACCGATCCTTTTGCCGTGGATCCGGTGGCCCAGCATCGCCGTCGGCGACCAGCCCTGCCACTCGCCGGAGCGGGCCATTTTTTCGCCCTCGACGAGCCGGCGGGCGACGGCGAGGATCAGCGCCATGGTCATATCGGCCGTGTCTTCGGTTAGGACACCCGGCGAGTTGGTCACCGTGATCCCCCGCCGGTAGGCCGCCTCGACATCGATATTGTCGACCCCGGTGCCGTAGTTGGCGATCAGCTTGAGCTCGGGATTGGCGTGCGCCAGCACCGCGCTGTCGATCCGATCGGTGACCGTCGGCACCAGGATCTGGGCGTCGCTGACCGCCGTGATCAGCTCCGCCTTGCTCATCGGCCCGTCATCGTCATTGAGCTGTGTGTTGAACAGCTCCATCATCCGCGTTTCGATGACGTCGGGAAGACGGCGGGTCACCACCACGGTTGGCTTGTTGGAACTCATCGCTGTCGATCTCGCTGGACAAGGCAGGCGTGCCGCCGCATTCGGCCTCTTTCGTTGAGGTAGCAGAGTTCGCATTTACGGCCAAGCGGCCGCGCTTCGGGCCGTCAAACCCTAACGCCGGCTCATCGCTTGCAGTTGCAGCGCTGCGAACTAAAGTGCGGGACATCGATCAGGAGTTGAAAAGATGGTCCGAATTACCTGGATCTTCGGTTTTTTGACGGTGGCCACACTCGCGCCAATAGTGGTTTTTGCCCAATCGGATGTGGGCCGTTTTACCGGTTTGCCGATCCCCCGCTTCGTGTCGCTGGGCACCGACGAGGTCAATCTCCGGGTTGGTCCCCGGCGATCCTACGACGTGATCGCCACCTATCAGCGGGCCGGCCTGCCGGTGAAAATCGTCGACGAGTTCGATAACTGGCGGCAGGTCGAGGACTGGGACGGTACCAAGGGCTGGATCCATTCACCGCTTCTCGCCGGCAAGCGCACTGTCATGATCCAGGGTGAGCGCCAGCCCATGCACCGGACTCCCAATCCCGAGGATCTGGTCGTGCTTTACGCCGAGCCGAGCGTTGTCGGCACTTACATAGACTGCCAAGAGGCCTGGTGCTTCATCGAGATCGAGGGGCGCCGCGGTTGGGTCAGGAAGGGCGGTCTTTGGGGTGTCCTGGAAGACGACGGCAGCTAACCTTCAGCGTGCGTCCTCCTTCCTCTGGACAAGTTGGAGCCAACGACAAACATCTAGCCCATGAGTGAACAAAACCTGCCAACGAGCAAGCGCTCGGACGTCCAGGCCTTCATCGAAAAGGTTCGGGCGACTCCGCGCCGCGAGGGTGCCAGTCGAGGGCGGTTGATGTTCGGGCTGGACGCGACGGCATCGCGTCAGCCGACCTGGGATTTGGCCTGCGATCTCCAGTCTCAGATGTTTCTCGAGGCGGCACTCCTGGGTGGTCTCGACGTTCAGCTCATCTATTTTCGCGGCTTTCGGGAATGCCGTGCCAGCCGCTGGGTGGACCGGCCCGCGGATCTGGTGAAGATGATGACCAAGGTGCAGTGCCAGGCTGGCCGGACCCAGATCGAGCGGGTTCTGCATCACGCCATCTCCCAGGCCAAGACGCGGGGTGTCGCCGCAATGGTCTATGACGGCGACTGTTGCGAGGAAGACGTCGACCGGCTCGGGCATTTGGCCGGAGAGCTGGGTTCGCTGGGCGTCCGTGCCTTTGTTTTCCAGGAGGGGGCGGACGCGAAGGCGCGCCTCGCCTTTCAAAACATCGCAAGCCTGACGAAGGGGGCCTACTGCAGCTTTTCAGCCCATAGTCCGGGCGAGCTTCGAGACCTGTTGCGGGCGGTGGCGGCCTATGCAGCCGGTGGCGTTGCGGCTCTGGAGAACGTCAATGCCAAACTCAGGCGCCCGGTCCGATTGCTGACCAAATCCTAGCGTCGGTGCGATGACCACGCTGTTTTTGGGTGCGCTGGTCGTCTTCGGGCTGATTTGGGGCTTAAGATGGTTCGCGAACGCGCCGGTCCACGACCTGGCCCAGTTGCTCCGGGCGTTCGCCGCAGGCTTCGCCCTGCTCGCAAGCACCGGTCTGCTTTTCGCGGGCAGACTCGGTTTCGCGATCGTCACGATCGGCGCTGCGATCTACGCGATCCGGGCCTACAACAAGGGACGTCGCCCGCCGGACCCGATGGAGGATGACGGCCGGGATCACGACGATCCCAATGCCGACATCGACACGGCCTATCTGGCTATGACGCTGGATCAGCGGACCGGGGCGCTGGATGGTCTGGTGAAACAAGGGCGCCATGCGGGCCGGCGATTGGCCGATCTGGATAATGCCGCCGTCGCCGCCTTGATCGCCGAGTGTCGCCGTAACGATCCCGACTCGGTGGCGCTTCTTGAGGCCTATCTGGAGCGCCGGCGCTCGGATCAGGGTACGGCGGGAACGGCCGATGACGGGGCGTCGTCGAGCGCCGACGGGCCGATCATGGATGATGCCCAAGCCTATCGCGTGCTTGGCTTGGAGCCGGGCGCCGACGCCGATGCGATCAAGGCGGCCCACAAACGGCTGATGGCGAAACTGCATCCCGATCGGGGTGGATCTGACTTTCTTGCCGCTCAGATTAACGCCGCCCGGGCGCATCTGCTGGAGCGACGGCGCCGCAGCAGGTAAACAGCGGCGCATGGTACGCAAAGGTTTGGTTCCGACATCAACTGTCAATTGCGCTGCGGTTATGCTTGCCGGTAGAAACGCGGCCAAGCGATGCAGCCTCGCCAGCCGTCACGCGTTGGATCCGGCGTCGGACGGCGGTTCATCACGATCAATGGAGAGACCATGAGTTCGCCAGTGCGGAAGGCGGTGTTCCCGGTCGCGGGCCTGGGTACAAGGATGCTCCCAGCGACCAAAGTCATGCCCAAAGAAATGCTTCCCGTGGTCGACAAGCCGATTATCCAATATTCACTGGAGGAGGCGATCCAGGCCGGCATCGAACAGTTTGTGTTCGTCACCGGCCGCGGCAAGTCGTTGATCGAAGACCATTTTGATAGGGCCTACGAGCTCTTCGATACGCTGGAGAAGAAGGGCAAGCACGCGCAGCTCGAAGAGATGCGGTCCTGGCTGCCGCCGGCCGGCAGCATCGTCTATACCCGCCAACAGGAACCACTCGGATTGGGCCACGCCGTCTGGTGCGCCCGCCACGTGATCGGTGATGAGCCCTTCGCCATCTCGCTGGTCGATGATCTGATCCTTGGTGACAAGCCGTGTTTCGGTCAGTTGATCGAGGCTCACCACCAGACGGGCGGCAATGTTTTGGCCACCATGGAAGTGGCACCGGAACACACCAAGCGCTACGGCATCTTGGATCCGGTCGACCGGGACGGCCGGCTGATCGAAGCGCGCAACATGGTCGAAAAGCCTGAGCCCGAGGACGCACCGTCGCGCTACGCCGTGGTCGGCCGCTACGTCCTCTTGCCGGCCGTCTTCGCCCATCTCGACAAGCATGAGAAGGGATCCGGTGGTGAGATCCAGCTCACGGACGCCATGGACAAGATGATCGGCACCCACCCCTTCCATGGCCTCCTGTTCGAAGGGGAGCGCTACGATTGTGGCGATAAACTCGGTTATTTGGAGGCGATTGTGGCCGCAGCGCTCAAACGCGAGGAGATGAGCGAGGCGTTTCGTTCTATAGTGATGGCCCAGCTTGAAGCTGCGCGAGGAGTTGCGTCATGAAAATCGCGATGATCGGGACCGGCTATGTCGGTCTGGTTTCCGGCGCCTGTTTCGCCGAGTTCGGTCTTGATGTCGTCTGTGTTGATAAGGACAAGACCAAGATCGAAGCGCTCAATAAAGGCGAAATACCGATCTACGAGCCGGGCTTGGATCAGCTCGTGGCAAGCAATGTGGCGGCGGGCCGTCTCTCCTTCACCACCGATCTGAAGGGAACCGTCGATGGCATCGACGCCGTGTTCATCGCCGTCGGTACGCCGACCCGCCGGGGCGACGGTCACGCTGATCTGACTTATGTCTTCGCCGCCGCCGAAGAGCTGGCGGCCGCACTCACTGCGCCGGCCGTGGTCATCACCAAGTCCACCGTTCCGGTCGGAACCGGGCGCAAGTTGCAGACCATTTTCGCCAAGCACCGCCCGGATCTGGAGATCCACGTCGCGTCAAACCCTGAGTTTTTGCGTGAAGGCTCGGCCATCGAGGATTTCATGCGCCCGGACCGGGTGGTTTGCGGCGTCGAGAGCGACCATGCGAAAGAAGTGCTGTCGACCGCCTACCGGCCCCTCAATCTCATCGAGACGCCGATCATGTTCACCGGTCTCGAGACCGCCGAACTGATCAAATACGCAACCAATAGTTTTCTCGCCACCAAGATCACCTTCATCAACGAGATGGCGGACCTGTGCGAGCGGTTGGGCGCGGACGTCCAGCAGTTGGCCAAAGGGATGGGGCTCGACGGCCGCATCGGCCGCAAGTTCCTGCATGCCGGACCGGGCTATGGCGGTTCCTGCTTCCCGAAGGATACGCTTGCTTTGCTGCGAACCAGCGAGCAGGCGGGTGCGCCGCTGCGCATCGTCGAATCAGTGGTCAGCGTCAATGACGGCCGCAAACGGCGCATGGTCCGGAAGATCGTCGACGCCTGCGGCGGCGCGATCGACGAGAAGCGGATTGCCGTTTTGGGCGTCACCTTCAAGCCCAATACCGACGACATGCGGGAATCGCCGAGCCTGGTCATCATCCCGGCGCTCCAGGCCGAGGGCGCGATCGTTCGCGCCTACGATCCGGAAGGCGTGGCCCAGGCAAAACCGCTACTGCCCGATGTCGTCTGGTGTGACGATCCCTATCAGGCGCTCGAGGAAGCCGACGCGGTGGTCATCCTCACCGAATGGAACGAGTTCCGGGGCATGGATTTCGAGCGCATGAAGGGCGTCATGCGGGGCGGCGTCTTCGTCGATCTGCGTAATGTCTATCGGCCCGAGGATGTGGCCGCCGCCGGTTTCAGCTATACCTCCATCGGCCGACCGATGAACGGCATCGCTCACTGAGCGAGGCTGGCCGTGGGCTTGTCAACGAAACCGAGGCTGAACCACCCGCCGCTTGAGGGAGCGCACCAATGAGCCATCAGTTCCACCCGACAATCCTCCGGGAATATGATATCCGTGGGATCATCGGCGAAACCCTGCACGTGGCGGACGCGCGGGCGATCGGCCAGGCCTTCGGCACCATGATGAAGGACCAGGGTCTCAGCACGGCCGCCGTCGGCTATGATGGCCGCATCAGCTCGCCCGAGCTCTCCGACGCGGTGGTCGACGGTCTCGTCGCCGCTGGCATCGGCGGCAAGACGATCGGCATGGGCCCGACGCCGATGCTTTATTTCGCGGTCCACCACCTGGGCGTCGATGCCGGCATCCAGATCACAGGCTCGCACAATCCGCCGTCGCACAACGGTTTCAAGATGATGTTCGGCGGCAAGTCCTTCTACGGTGAGCAGATCACCGAGCTCGGCCGGGTCGCCGGTGGCGCCATGGCCGAAGGTGAGGGCTCGAGCGAGGCGGTCGAGGTTTTCGATGCCTATATCGATCGCCTGCTTCAGGACTACACCGCCGATCGCGGCCTCAAAGTGGTCTGGGATGCCGGCAACGGCGCCGCCGGTCCGGCGGCCGAGGCCCTGGCCAAGAAACTTCCCGGCGAGCATCAGGTGCTGTTCGCCGAGGTCGACGGCACCTTTCCGAACCACCTTCCGGATCCGACGGTACCGGAAAATCTGAAGCATTTGATCGAGGCGGTAACCGGTTCCGGCGCCGATCTCGGCATCGGTTTCGACGGTGACGGCGACCGGATCGGCGTGGTCGACGGCAAGGGCCGGATCCTGTTCGGCGATCACCTGATCCAGATCCTGGCCAAGGATCTGCTGCCCAAATATCCGGGCGCGCCGATCATTGCCGACGTCAAGGCCAGCAAGACCCTGTTCGACGCGATCGAAGCCATGGGCGGCAAGCCGGTGATGTGGAAGACCGGCCACTCGCTGATCAAATCGAAGATGCTGGAGCTGAAGGCGCCGCTCTCCGGCGAGATGTCCGGCCATATCTTCTACAAAGACAACTTCTACGGCCACGACGACGCGCTCTATGTCGGCGTCCGGCTCCTCGACGTCCTGGCCCGAAGCGACCAGAGCGTGGTGCAGATGATGGATGCCATGCCGGTGGTGGTGAACACGCCGGAAATCCGGATCGAGTGCGACGACCAGCGCAAATTCGAGGTGATCAAGGAGATCAAGGCCCGGCTGGCGGAGACCGACGCGGACGTCGACGATCTGGACGGGGTCCGGGTGACCATGGACGGCGGCTGGTGGCTCTTGCGCGCGTCGAACACCCAGGCCGTGGTCGTCGCCCGGGCCGAGGCCCCGGACGAGGCCGGCCTCCGGAAGCTCAAGGGCGAGATCAAAAGCCAGCTCGATGCCAGCGGCGTGACCGTTCCACCCTCCCTCTAGGAACCATGACCTGTGGCCAATGTGGCGGTCGTCGGCTCCCAATGGGGCGACGAGGGTAAGGGTAAGATCGTCGACTGGCTGTCCGAGCGGGCCGATGTGGTGGTCCGCTTCCAGGGCGGCCACAATGCCGGCCACACCCTGGTCATCGACGATCGCACCTACAAGCTGTCGCTGCTGCCTTCAGGCGTCGTCCGCCCCGGAAAACTCTCGATCATCGGCAACGGCGTGGTCATCGATCCCTGGGCGCTTCTCGAGGAGATCGAGCAGCTCCGCGCCCAGGGCGTCACCGTCTCGAGCGAAAACCTGCGCATCGCCGAGAACGCGCCCTTGATCCTGCCGCTCCACGGCGAGCTGGACCGGGCCCGCGAACTGCAGCTCGACCGGCAGAACAGCGGCACCGGCAAGATCGGCACCACCGGCCGGGGCATCGGCCCGGCCTACGAGGACAAGGTCGCCAGGCGCGCCATCAGGCTCTGTGATCTGGCCGACCCCCGCCTCCTCGAACAAAAACTCGACGCGCTCCTGGTCCACCACAACGCGCTCCGCCGGGGCTTCGGCGTGGAGGAGGTCGACGCTTCGGCCCTGCTCAAAAGCCTGACAAGCCTGACCTCGAAGCTTCTGCCCTACACCGAGCCGGTCTGGCTGCGGCTGAACGAGCTTCGCCGCAGCGGACGGCGGATCCTGTTCGAAGGCGCCCAGGGCGCCATGCTCGACATCGATCACGGCACCTATCCCTTCGTCACATCCTCCAACACCTTCGCCGCCGGCGCGGCGCTGGGCTCGGGCGTCGGTCCCAGCGCGGTCGGCTTCGTGCTCGGTATCACCAAGGCGTACACCACCCGGGTCGGCGAGGGGCCCTTTCCCACCGAGCTCCACGACGATGTGGGCCGGGCGCTCGGCGAGCGCGGACGCGAATTCGGAACGGTCACCGGCCGGCCCCGGCGCTGCGGCTGGTTCGACGCGGTGCTGGTCCGTCAGGCGGTCAAACAGGGTGGCATCGACGGCCTGGCGCTGACCAAGCTCGACGTGCTGGACGGCATGGATCAGCTCCAGATCTGCACCGCCTACACCCTCGAGGGCCAGACCCTCCACCACCTGCCGGCCGGCACCGGCGCCCAGGCCGGCGTCCGCCCGGTATACGAACAGCTGGACGGCTGGAGCGAAAGCACCCGCGGTGCCCGCAGCTTCGCCGACCTCCCGGCCCAGGCGGTCAAATATGTCAAGCGCCTGGAGGAACTGGTCGAAGCCCCCGTGGCCCTTCTCTCCACCTCCCCCGACCGCAACGACACCATTCTGGTCCAGGACCCCTTCGCCGATTGATTTTTTGTTCGTGCAGCAGAATTGAGTGGATGTAGTAAACCGTTGTCGAATTGCTCGTTCCCCTTGAGTTGATCAATCAGATAAAATTTTGAGGCAAACACACAGAGAAAATGTCCAACGAGTTATCGAGCCTTCATTCCTGACCGGGTTTATCAAACACAACTTATCGTGGTATTGGAGTGCCTCGTATGCAAATTTAGAGTTGGGGCGCCGGCATGGCTAAGAGAACGTCGAAAGGTAGCGGTACGTCGCGTGTCCGCTTCATTATGTTGGAAGCGGAAATGCCGGAGGGCGATGTTGCGCAGATCACGACCGCTATTCAGAACGCTTTGAGACCTGCTTCAGTCAACGGTCCGCGTGCGCCCAAGGTCTCTGTTCAGATGATAGGACCAAGCGAACAGGTAGAAGAGGATGTCATCGACGCTTCGGCCGAAACTGACGATAGTGATTTGGACAACGCGCCGGCGAAGCCAGCGTCCTCCAGGTCGCGCAGACCAGCGAAAAGGAAGGTAGTTGACATAGACCTGGATAGCGACGTGTCACTCGCTTCCTACGCTGAAAAGCATCAGCCAAAGAACGATCAGGATCGGTATCTCGTATCGGTGGCTTTCCTTTGCGAGCATCGGCGGGACGTTGAGGCGATCGCTGCCGATCATGTTTATACGTGCTTTCGGAAACTCCATTGGCCGACTGGTTCCAAAGACTTCGCACAACCGCTCCGGAGTCTGAAGAAGAACCAATATCTGGATCAGGGACCCTCGCGTGGAACCTATGTGGTCAATCACTTAGGTCTCGACAAAGTGCATAAGCTCGCCGAGGAATGACTTGGATCGTATGTATGAGTTTACAGATTCCGTCAGCGGCTTCCACTCCAAGACAGCGGTCGACCAGCTATTGTTTCTCGGCTGGTATCTCGAGGCTATTGAAGGGAAACCTTCCTTCACGATTTCTGAAATGCGCACCGCGTTTCGACAGGCCGGCGTCGAGCCTCCGAACGTCAGCCAGTATCTGGATCGTCTGGCGAATAAAAAGCCACCAAAAGTGGTCAAGGCTGGTGGTGGATTCAGGCTTGCCGGGACAGTTCGGCGCGAGATGGATAAAACGATCGGCAAAAACCCTTCGGTCGTCGCCGTTTCGAAGCTCCTGTCGGATCTGCCGAGCAAAGTGCCAAGCGTTACGGAGCGAGACTTTCTCAATGAAGCGCTCAGCTGCTACAAAGTGAAGGCATACCGCGCCACAATTGTAATGGTCTGGAACCTAGCCTACGACCATCTCATGGAATGGCTGCTCGCAGACACTACAAGGTTGGATCGCCTCAACAACGCTATCCAGAAGCGGTTTCCTAAGAAGCTGGTGAATATTTCAGTTCGCGACGATTTCGGGGAGATAAAGGAGAGCGAGGTCATTGCTGCGTGCAGGACTGCCAGGCTGCTTAACAAGAATGTAGTTGAGATACTCGAAGCCAAGTTGAAACGACGGAACACCGTCGCGCATCCATCTACCGTCGTGGTCACGCAGGCCCAGGCAGACGACACGATCACCGATCTTGTGAACAATGTTGTTCTTGCCCTCACTCGCTAGAACTTCGGGTTTGGGTTTTGGTGACAGTTTACTAAATGCACTTAATTCACCAAAATGGCACAGTAGATTGTCGACGAAAATGCCGAATAGATATTATCGAGAAGGACCCTGATACCGTTTGACCTTGATTTCATTTTCCCGTTGCCTCGCTTGGGAGAGGTCGTAAGCCATTTGAACGCGCAAGAGGTGGTCGGCTTTCGGCCCGAAGGCCTTTTCGATTCTAATCGCCATCTCCGGTGAAAGCGCGGCGTTGGTATTCAGAACATTGGACAAGGTAGGGCGGGTGACGCCGAGGATCGCAGCAGCGGCGGTGACGCTCAAGCCCAGCGGCTGAATGACTTCCTCACGAATGATCGTGCCCGGATGCGCTGGATGCTTCATCATGTCTCGCACGCGCCCTTCGCTAGTGATAGTCGAGCAGATCGACGTCGAATGCGTTGCCGCCTTGCATGCGGAACACAAACCGCCAGTTTCCCGTGACCGTCAGGCTCCAGAACCCCTTCAGGTCGCCCTTGAGGCGATGCAGCCGCCAGCCGGGGAACAGGTCAATATCTTCCGGTTCTTCCGCCTGGTCCAGCAAGGTAAGCATGCTTGTTAGCCTTTTGACCTGATCCGGGGGTAGGCCCCGGTGCGATATAAAAAGCTAAAAAACAATAAAACAAAAAGAGCAAAACAAAAACCAAAAAAATAATAAAAAAAACAAA
>JBHJGP010000006.1:0-96527 GCA_050331695.1 Geminicoccaceae bacterium | reverse complement strand
TATATTGCGCTTTCTGGAACTCCTGCATTCTCTGGTCCAGCGGGGACGTCTGTTCTGCTATGTGTGCCTCTTTCGCCTCTGTTTGTGGTATCGGGAGTGGGTGGCCTCCCGCTCCCGTTCAACTTAAGGCAGTTGTACGTGGTTGGGCTCGAACGCTCGCCCGTCACCCCCAGCATTTCTCCAACGCTTCTTCCGACGTTATCGACGGGATGCCGTCGACCGGCTGGTCGGTGACCAGTTCGACGCCGGTGTTGAAGAAGTCCAGCCCTTCCGAGTTTTCGGGCTTTTCGCCTGTTTCCGCGAAGGTCTCGATCGCCTCGATGCCAAGCGAAGCCATCAGCAAGGGGAACTGCATCGAGGTCGCGCCGATGATCCCTTCCTTCACGTTCTGCACGCCGGGACAACCGCCGTCGACCGAGACGATCAGGGCTTGGTCGGCGAAACCGAACGCGCTCAACGCTTCATAGGCGCCGGCTGCGGCCGGTTCGTTGATGGTGTAGACGACGTTGATCCCCTGATCGCGTTGCAGCAGATTTTCCATGGCCGTCCGGCCGCCTTCTTCAGCGCCCTGAGTGATGTCGTTGCCGACGATCCGCGGATCGTCCTCGTCTCGCATCCGCGCCGGGTCGCCGACGTCAACGCCGAAACCGGTGAGGAAGCCCTGGTTGCGGGCGACGTCCACCGAAATCTCCGCCTCGCTCAGATCGAGGAGCGCGATCTTGGCGTCCTCCGCCTCGTCGCCGAGGGTCGCCGCGGCCCATTCGCCGATCAGTTCGCCGGCCCGGAAATTGTCGGTGGCTAAGGTGGCGTCGGCGGCGTCGGCCGGCTGCAGCGGGGTATCCAGTGCGATCACCAGGATCCCGGCATCCCGAGCCTTGGTGACGGTGGGAACGATGGCCGCGGAATCGGACGGCGTGATCAGAATGCCGGCGGCGCCGGCCGCGATCAGGCTCTCGATCGCCTCGACCTGGGTTTCGTTATCACCGTCATACCGGCCCGCGAAAGAGCGGAGTTCGGCACCAATTTCCTTGGCCTTTTCTTCCGCCCCCTCTTTCATCTTCACGAAGAACGGATTGGTGTCTGTTTTGGTGATCAGTCCGATGATCATTGACTGGGCATCGGCAGTGGCACCGCCGAGGGTCGTCATCAGCGCGATAGCGGCGCTGCTGGCGAGCATGCGATTGATTGGCATATCAAGCCTCCCGAAAAGTAGATCTGGCCATGGGGCCGGTTGTCTGCAGTGAGCCAGCGGAGGGTCGCCGGAGCGCTTCTTGGTCGCTGGGGATCCGCTGCTGAGGGTTAGAAAACGGCAAAGATCGGTTGGTGTCAATTAATAAATCAATTTGATTTATTAATTTTTTTCGCCCATTCTCCCCAAGCCTTTTCAACCCAGCGCGCCAGGCAACGGTGTCGGGACAGGAGCTACACGTGAATGACGGGGTTCGGCGCTCACGGCGCGCTACGGAAATCTCTCGAGGCACCAATCTAATAGGCGTGCGTCAATATAATGAACGGCTGATCTTGTCCCTGATCCGCCAGCACGGCCGGCTGTCCAAGGCCGAGATCGCCAGACAGACCGGTCTTTCGGCACAAACCGTGACCATCATCATGCGCCAACTCCAGGCAGACCGGTTGGTCCTGACCCACGATCCGATTAAAGGCCGGGTCGGCCAACCTTCAGTGCCGTTCGCGCTCGATCCGGAAGGGGCGTTCGGTGTTGGTCTCAAGATCGGCCGACGGAGCGCGGATGCCGTTCTCTTGGATTTTGCCGGTCGAATTCGTGGACAGAGGCGGCAAACCCATGCCTTTCCCGAGCCCGCCGAGGTGATGGCTTTCTTCCGAACCGCCGTTGGCGAGCTTGTCAACGAATTGGCGTCGGAGAGCTGCCAGCGGATCGCGGGTATTGGTGTCGCCGCACCGTTCGAACTATGGGGTTGGGAGGCGGAGATCGGCGCGCCGTCCGGCAGCCTCAAGGGCTGGCGCTATATCGACATCGTCCACGATCTCGGTCTGTCGACGGCGCTGCCGGTTCAGCTCTGCAACGATGCCACCGGCGCCTGCGCAGCAGAGCTTGTGCTGGGCTCTCACACGCAGCTTAGCGACTTCCTCTACGTCTTTATCGGCTCGTTCGTTGGCGGCGGGGTTGTTCTGGATGGTCGATTGTTCGCAGGCCGCACAGGCAATGCGGGAGCGCTCGGCTCGATGCCGATGGGGCCGGAAGGCGAACAGCTGATCAAGCACGCGTCTATCGCCGGCCTCGATCGGGCGATGGTCGCGGCCGGGCTCGACGCGACCGTGCTTTGGCGCCAGTCCGACGATTGGGGACAAATAGGCCCCGTCCTCGATCGATGGATCGACGAGGTGTCCAAAAGCCTCGCGACGACGGTCGTCGCCGCCATCTCCGTCATCGACTTCGAGGCGGTTATCATCGATGGCGCCTTTCCCAGCTCCGTTCGCGACCGGCTCGTTTCGGCGGTGTCGGAACGACTAGAGACCATGGATCGATCAGGGCTGTCTCCGGTCAAAATCGAGGCCGGATCCATCGGCAGTAATGCCCGAGCTATCGGCGGTGCCTGCCTGCCGCTTCTCACCCGCTTCGCCCGTGATCAGGACGTGCTGCTCAAAGCCGTATCCTGACGGACGGTCAGCGACCGTCAACTTGACACTCTCCTGGCGCGCCCATAGCGTTCATTGTGAAAAGACGTCCATCCATGGGCGCGTTCGATCAGGGAGGCAAAAACCGTGAAAAGGTTGCAGAGCTTTTTGGTGGCCTGCGCCGCCACCATCGCCCTCGGCATCGGAGCGGCGGCCGCCGGCGAATATGTCGACTGGAACGACGATGGCACCGTCACGCTCAAGCTTGGGCCGGACTATGACAATGTCGAGATCGTGGTTCCCCAAGAGAGCCTGGGGGACCTGATCACAGGTCCGGACGATCTACCCTTCGAAGGCGCCGAAATCACCGTGCTGACACTCGACAGCGGGCCCAAGGGTGGCATTTCCGGCCCGCTTATGGCCTTTCGCCCGGTTTGGGAAGAGCTCACCGGCGGCACGGTCGACATCGCGCTGACGCCGATCACCGATCTTTACGCCAAGATGATGCTCGATCTTCGCCAGGGTCAGGGTCTCTATGACGGCATGATCGTCGGCGCGTTTTTCTACGGCGATCTGGTCGGCGGCGACTTCATGATCCCGGTCGACGATTATCTTGAGTCCGGCGAGCATCCAACCTGGAGCTACGACGTGATGCCAGCGTCATTGCTCAACCTGCACACCTGGCAGGGTGTGGGCTACGGCATTCTGAACGACGCCGATGGCCAGGTGCTCTACTATCGTAAGGACGCGCTGGAGGACCCGGAGCACCAGGCCGCGTTCAAGGAAGAGGCCGGCTACGACATGCCGGTGCCGCCCCAGACCTGGCAGCAGCTTCTCGATATCGCCAACTATTTTTCGGGCAAGAACTGGGATGACAATGATGCCGAGCCCGACAGTGGCATGGTCCTTCACCTGAAGGTTGGCGAGCAGGGGCATTATCATTTCCAGTCGCTGTCGGCGCCGTTCGCGATCACGCCGGGCGATGAGGGTGTGACCCAGTACGAAAACGTCTACTGGTTCGATCCGACCGACATGACGCCGATGATCAACAGTCCCGGCCACGTCGCGGCGCTCGAATTCCTTCAGGAGCTGCACAAGACCGGGCCGGCGGCCCAGGTCGGCTGGTCGCTCGGCGAAGCTTGGGACTATTTCCTGCGCGGTAAGTCGGTGTTCGTCTTTTCCTGGGGTGACGTTGGCTCGCTGTGCCAGGACGAGAGTCGCTCAAAGATCAAGGGCGTTTGCGCCTCGGCCGTGTTGCCCAGTTCGGACACATATTGGGATCACAGGAACGAAGCCTGGGTCGAGAACGACAATCCGCAACTGGTGGGCAACACCACCGGCGGCTCCTGGCACGGGGTCATCTCTGCCTTCGCCGAAGAGCCTGATGCGGCCTACAATTTCTTCTCGCTGATGGCGGTGAAGGAAGTCTCGAAATGGAGCGCCCAGAACGGCTGGACCGGCGTCGATCCCGGCTACAGCTATCAGATGCTGGAAGCCGATGGCGGTGAGGCAACGGTCGAGGACTATGTCGAGGCCGGCTGGCATCCGGACGACGTCACCAGCTACACCAAGGCTTATTTCGACACCTTCAACGCCGAGACCATGCTGACCTATCTCCGGATCGAGGGCGCGCCGGAATATTGGGACATCATGGACAAGAACCTGTCGGCGGCCATGGCTGGTGAAAAATCCGCTCAGCAGGCCCTGGACGATACCGCCGCGGCCTGGGAGGAGATCACCGACCGGTTAGGCCGTGACAAAATCCTTCAGCAGTACCAAGAGGCGATCGGCTTCAAGGGCTGAACCGGAAGCGGGGCCGGGATGATCCGCTGGTCACCCGGCCCCCGTCTTGTCACGAAATGCTGATGAAGCCTGTGGTAGCTGCCCCATCGAAGCCGTGGCCGATAACGACATGGCGACAATCAATCGATGAGGGCAGTGATGCAGAAGAAACTGTGGGGGACGCTGGCGACCTTCGCCTTGGCGATTGTCTTGAGCGGCTGCCAGGCGGTGCGCGATACCGCCTCGGACGTGGCCGACAGGGCGGGCTCGGCGCTCGGCGGCGAGACGGACGCCGAGACCATAGGGGGCGGACAGGAGACTTTGGCCGATGCCACGGCCGCCGGCTGGGAGCCGGTTCCGACGCCTGCAGCCTATCGTCAGCTCAAGGTCGGCAAAACGGCCCAGGGCCAAGGTTGGGCCGCTTACTACGCGCCCAATGGCGAGAAATATGTGCGGAGCGACGGCGATACCACATCCAGCCCCTGGACCGCGACCTGGGACGAGTTCTGCGAGAGTTGGCCCGACCGGGAGGGAGTGACCTGCACCGACGGCTCCAATGCCGTGATCGCCGGCAGTCGTGTCCAGGAATACGACGCCAACGGCGAACTTCTGGCGAGCTATCGTTTGCTCCTGGGCGACGTCTGGAACATGCGGCCCGCACCCACCTCCTAAGCCCCGCTCCGGGGTCCGCCCTTCTCCTGCGGAAGGGCGGTCACCCTAAGGCACGCGAGGTCTGAGCCGGTGCGCTGGACCGCGAACGCCAAGTTTCTCTTCTTGATGCCGGCGGTCATCTGGGTGCTCTGTTTCACCATCTTCCCGCTCGGCTATTCGCTCTATCTGAGCTTCCACAATGTCGATCAGAAGGTGGTCATCACTGGCCGGGAGAAGGTCCCCCGGCGCGATGACGAGGGCAATCCGATTCTGAGGGCAGACGGAACACCCCGGACCAGGACCGTGGTCATCCGGGAGCTCGAAACCGAGTTCACCAGGAACGGTTATGCCAACTACGCCCATGCCTTCCGGGACGAACAGGTCTCGAAGGCGGTGACGGTCACGACGATCTTCGTTGTGGCGGCGGTGACCACCGAGATCGTGCAGGGTCTCGAGCTGGCCTGGCTGTTCAATCGTCAGATCTATGCCCGGCCGGTGCTTCGATCGATGATGATCCTGCCGATCTTCGCGACGCCGATCGCCGTGGGCTATTTGTTCTTCACGGTCTTCTACGAGGTGGGCGGCCCCTTGCAATGGACAGGCATCCCCTGGCTCAGCGACCCGCAATGGGCGCTCGTGTCAGTGATCCTGGTCGATCTTTGGCAGTGGACGCCCTTCTGTTTTCTTGTCTTTCTCGCCGCGCTTCAGGGGATCCCGGACGAACTGATCGAAAGCGCCAAGCTGGACACCGGCTCCGAATGGGACCTCTGGCGCTACATCATCCTGCCGATCTTGCAGCCGGTGATCATCATCATCCTGCTCTTGCGCCTGGCCGAAGCGCTCAAGCTGTTCGACATCATCGCGACCCTGACCAAGGGCGGGCCCGGCATCGCGACCCAAAGTTACAGCTATCTGGCGTTCACCAACGGCTTCAAGCTCAACAATTTCGGCTATGCCTCGGCCATGGCTTACCTTCTCCTGATCGTCGTCATGATCATCGTCACCCTCTTCTTCCGCCGGCTGCGGAGGCAGTATGAGTAGGGTGAAACCCAGGACCATGAAGCCGGGCGAAGAGCGCAATCCCCTGATCGACGGGTTTTGGTCGATCGTCGCCATCATCGTCGCGTTGATCTTCTTCTTCCCGATCTATTGGGCGGTGTCGAACTCGTTGAGGAAACCGGCGGAGACCTTCACCGTCGCCGGTCTTGGCGTGCCGTTCGTCGACTTCACGCCCACTCTCGAGAATTGGAACCGGCAGTTCGCCGTGCCCGAGACCTACGACGCCTTTATCAACTCGACCATGATCGCCTCGGCATCGGTCGGGCTCGCCCTCATTCTAGGCTTGCCCGCGGCCTACGCGCTCGCCCGTTTTCAGTTTTTCGGCATCCCGAACAGGGACATTACGATCTGGTTTCTGTCCCAGCGGGTGCTGCCGCCGGTCGCCACCGCCGTTCCCTTTTTTCTGTTGTTCTCCACCATCGGGCTGTTGGACACACCGCTGGCCCTGATTCTGGTCAACGCCACCTTCATCCTGCCCTTCTGCGTCGTGATCTGCCGCCAGACCTTCTACGATCTGCCGATCGAGCTCGAGGAGGCAGCGCTGGTCGATGGCGCCACCTATTTCACCGCGTTCTTGCGCGTCGCCCTGCCGCTGGCGGCGCCGGCGATCACCGCCGCGGCGCTCATCATGTTCGCCTTCGCCTGGAACGAGTATCTGTTCGCTGTGATCCTCACGATCAAAGAGGCGGCGACCATGCCGGTGCACATCGCCGGCGGCGTCGACACACGCGGCGTCCAGTTCTGGTTCGTCGCTGTCCGGTCCCTCATAGCGATGGTCCCGCCGGTCCTCTTGGCCCTCTTCGCCCAGCGCTACATCGTCAGAGGCCTGACCTTGGGCGCGGTGAAAGGTTGAGAGCCCGGTCTGTCCTGAGACGGTAATTCGCTAATGTGTAAGCCATTACCGTCTCAGGACAGACAGTAAGGGCTAACTGGGGATGCCCAGAAGAGTGGCCAATTTGGCCCTTACCTCCATCAGTACCGCATTCGGAACCATTTCATCGACCAACTCGATGCCCCGGGCCATTGTGTCGATGCTCCTCACATGGCTCATCAGAATTTCGCCGCCGATGGCCAATCCGTCAGGCAGAACAACGCTCGATGCAAAGGGGCGCACGCGGGCCATTATCGGACAGACGATAACGAAGCGGCTTGCCACGTAGAACGCCGCTGGTGACACGATCAGCGCCGGCCGTCGACCACTCTTCTCGCGCCCGATACGTGGATCGAAATCGGTCCAGATCAGGTCTCCAGCGTCCGGCGCCCGTTCCTGATCGCTCATTCGACGATTTCGCGACCTTTATCCTCACCCCAATCGAAAGCTTCGCTCATTGCTTCAGGTGTCGTCCCTTCGAGTAGCTCTTCAAGCGAATAGCGGCGCTTCAGCTTGCGGATCACCAAGCCGTCACCTTCAGCGGTGATTTGAACGCGAGCACCTTCGACGATACCGAACTGACTTGCCAGGGCTTTGGGGAGCCGGACACCGAGACTGTTGCCCCAGCGGGTCACTTGGACGTTCATTTGAAACTCCGCAGCGATAGATATACAATGTATATGCAGTACGTTTGGATCCTGTTCAAGCGGCCTGCTCGCATCGAAAGCCCACGCCCCGTTGAGCGTTTTGCCCAGGTCTGGCATGACGTACCAAGATGTCCTCCGTTTCGAGGATCTGCCCGCACAACCCCAAGATCCATTGGGAGACAATGCATCCATGGCTGGCCTGAATTCCAGGATCGGTGAGGTCACCGACCGGGTCGTTCGCCGTTCCCATGACACCCGAAGCCGATATCTCGATAAGATCGACGATTGGGCAGCGCGCGGGCCGCAACGGACAAAACTGTCCTGCAGCAATCTGGCCCACGGCTTTGCCGCCTGCGATACGCACGACAAGGACGCGCTCGGCGGCGATGCCAAGGCCAATATCGCCATCGTCTCCGCCTATAACGACATGCTCTCAGCGCATCAGCCGCTGGAGCGGTTCCCCGCGCTGATCAAGGAGGCGTGCCGCGAGGCGGGCGCGGTGGCCCAGTTCGCCGGCGGGGTGCCGGCCATGTGCGACGGCGTCACTCAAGGTCAGGCGGGCATGGAGCTCTCGCTGTTCAGCCGGGACGTAATCGCCCTGGCATCGGCGGTTGCGCTGAGTCACGACATGTTCGACGGTGCTTTGTTTTTGGGCGTCTGCGACAAGATCGTGCCGGGGCTGGTGATCGCGTCGCTCAGCTTCGGCCATCTGCCGGCCGTGTTCGTGCCCGCTGGGCCCATGCCTTCGGGCCTGCCCAATGCCGAGAAGTCGCGCATTCGCCAACTTTATGCCCAGGGCAAGGTAGGCCGCGACGAGCTCCTGCAAGCCGAAAGCGACTCCTACCACAGCCCCGGCACCTGCACCTTCTACGGCACCGCCAACTCCAATCAGATGCTGATGGAGATCATGGGCCTGCATCTGCCGGGGGCGAGCTTCGTCAATCCGAACACGCCCTTGCGCGACGCGCTGACCAAGGCCGCTGCCAGGCGGGTGACGGAGATTACGGCGCTGGGCAATGACTACACGCCTTCTGGACGGGTGATCGATGAAAAGGCGGTTGTGAATGGTGTCGTCGGGCTCTTGGCCACCGGTGGTTCGACCAACCACACCCTGCATCTGATCGCCATGGCCCAAGCCGCCGGTATCAAGCTCGCCTGGGACGATTTCGCCGACCTTTCGGAAGCGATCCCGCTTTTGACGAGGATCTATCCGAACGGTCTGGCGGACGTGAACCATTTCCACGCCGCCGGCGGCATGGGTTTTTTGATTTCGGAATTGCTCGACGCAGGCCTGCTCCACGACGACGTCCGCACGGTGACGGGCGACGGCGGGCTAAGCCGTTACAAGAGCCAACCGGCCTTAACGGACGAAAAACTGGTCTGGGATGACATCGCCGAGGCCTCGGGAGACGAAGCGATCCTGGCACCGGTCGACAAACCCTTCGCTAGTGATGGCGGTCTCAAGCTTCTGAACGGCAATCTGGGCCGAGCCGTCATCAAAACCTCGGCGGTCAAGGACGAGCATCGGGTGGTCGAGGCGCCGGCCCGCATATTCCACGACCAGAACGAGCTCATAGCCGCCTTCAAGGCCGGCGAACTGGAAGGCGACATGGTGGCCGTGGTCCGTTTCCAGGGCCCCCGCGCCAACGGCATGCCCGAGCTACACAAATTGACGCCCAATCTAGGCGTTCTCCAGGACAAAGGTTTCAAGGTGGCGTTGGTCACCGACGGCCGCATGTCCGGCGCGTCGGGCAAGGTGCCGGCGGCGATTCACCTGACGCCGGAGGCGACGGATGGCGGGCCGATCGCCAAGATCCGGGACGGTGACGTGATCCGGATCGACAGCCGGACCGGCGAGCTCGAAGCGCTGGTCGATGCGGCCGAGTGGGCCGAGCGGGTCGCGGTATCGACGGATCTGTCGACCTATCATGACGGTCTGGGCCGCGAGCTGTTCGCCGGCTTCAGATCGTTGGTCGGCGGTGCCGAAACCGGCGCCGGCGTCCTCGGCGGAGTTAACCCATGAGCAAGCAAGAGCTCATGGCCGAGATCGTGAGCCTGGGGCCGGTAGTCCCGGTTCTGGTCCTGGATGATGCGGCCCATGCGGAGCCCTTGGCCGACGCGCTGTGGGCGGGTGGCCTCAAGGTTTTCGAGATCACCCTTCGGACACCGGCCGCGCTCGAAGTGATTGCAAGGATGAAGGCGCGCCAGCCCGAGGCTGTTATCGGCGCGGGCACGGTGTTAACGCCAGAGCAGCTGGAAGAGGCTGAGCGGGCCGGCGCGACCTTCGCCGTCAGCCCAGGCACGGCGCCGCTTATTCGCGGTGCCGCCGAGCGCTCGCCCTTGCCGTTCCTGTTCGGTGCCTCCACCGCGAGCGAGGCCATGCATCTCCTAGAACATGGCTACGCGAACCAGAAATTTTTCCCGGCCGAGCCGGCGGGCGGCGCTAGTTTTCTGAAAGCCCTGGCCTCGCCCCTGGCTGAGGTCCGCTTTTGCCCGACCGGTGGGATCAGCCAGCAGAGCGCACCGGACTATCTGTCCCTGTCCAACGTCGTTTGCGTGGGCGGCTCCTGGATGGTGCCGAAAGCGGCCCTCTCGGCCGGCGATTGGGATCAGATCACCGAGCTCGCGGCCGGCGCCGCGACCCTCGCAACCAGCTAGGACGTTAGCCTGTGACAAGTTTGAGCCAGAGCGCGGCGTGGACCGCTCTCAACGATCACCGGGCACTGACCGGCGGCCACAATCTTCGCGAACTGTTCGCAGCGCATCCCGACCGCTTCGCCGCCTTCTCGTTCCAGGCGGAAGGTTTGCTGGTCGATTTCTCGAAGCAGCGGAGCACCGGCGAGACGGTGTCGCTGCTTCTCGATCTGGCGCGCCAGGCTGAGTTGGAACGCTGGCGGGATGCCATGTTCGAAGGCCAGAAAATCAATGTCACTGAGGACCGCGCGGTCCTGCACACGGCCCTTCGAAACCGAGGTAACGAACCAGTGACGGTCGACGGCCAGGACGTGATGCCCGCGGTCAACCAAATCCTGGAACGCATGTCGGACTTTGTCGGGCGGGTTCGCTCCGGCAGTTGGAAGAGCCACAGCGGCGAGACCATCACCGACATCGTCAATATCGGTATCGGCGGCTCGGATCTGGGACCGCTCATGGTCACCGAGGCGCTGAAGCCGGATCAGCGGGCAGATCTGCGGCTTCATTTCGTCTCCAATGTCGACGGTGCCCACCTGGTGCACACGCTCGCCCGTCTGGATCCGGCTCGAACCCTGTTCGTAATCGCGTCCAAGACCTTCACCACCCAGGAAACCATGACCAACGCCACGTCGGCTCGAAACTGGCTGATCGAGGCCCTGGGTTCGGACGCCGACGTCGCCAAGCATTTCGTCGCTGTCTCCACCAATGCGGAAGCCGTGACCGCTTTCGGCATCGACGAACAAAACATGTTCGGGTTCTGGGACTGGGTCGGCGGTCGCTATTCTCTGTGGTCCGCGATCGGTCTGCCGATCGCTCTGGCGGTGGGCTTCGAGCTGTTCGAGGAGCTGCTCGACGGCGCCCATCGGATGGACCAGCATTTTCGTGAGCAGCCGCTCGAGACCAATCTGCCGGTCCTAATGGGACTGATCGGCATTTGGAACCGCAACTTCCTGGGCGCCAGCAATGTTGCCGTGCTCCCCTACGAGCAGAATCTCAGCCGGTTCGCAGCATATCTCCAGCAGGGCGATATGGAGAGCAACGGCAAGACCATCCGCCGCGACGGCCAGCGGGTCGACTACGATACCGGCCCGATCATATGGGGAGAGCCCGGGACCAATGGCCAGCACGCCTTCTATCAGCTGATCCACCAGGGCACGGAGCTGGTACCCGCGGACTTTTTGGCTGCGGCCGTCAGCCGGACGCCATTAGGCGATCATCACGACAAGCTGCTGGCGAACGTTCTGGCCCAGGCTGAAGCGCTGGCCTTCGGCAAGACGGAGACCGAGGCCCGGGCGGAACTCGGCGTTGAGGGGCTTTCGGGTGATGCTCTCGAGGCGCTCCTGCCGCACAAATTGTTCGAGGGCAACAGGCCGTCGACGACGATCCTCTACCGCCATCTGGACGCGGCGACGCTCGGCAAGCTGATCGCCTTGTACGAGCATAAGATCTTCGTCCAGGGCATCATCTGGAACATCAACAGTTACGATCAGTGGGGCGTCGAGCTGGGCAAGCAATTGGCGAAGCGGATCTTGCCCGAACTTGCTGGCGGCGGTCAAATCTCGTCCCACGACAGCTCGACCAACGGCCTGATCAACGCGATCAAGGCGATGCGCTGAGCGGCAAATCGGCTCCGCTCCTTCTTTCCCCACTGACGGACGACCTATGACTCAGATCACAGATGTTTTGAGACCGACGGATGTTGAAGGCTTCCGGGCACTGATCCTCGAGAAGCTGGTCTATGCGGTGGGTAAGGAACCAAGGAGAGCGCGCGATCATGACTGGCTGATCGCGACCGCGCTCGCGACCCGCGACCATGTGGTTCAGCGCTGGATCGCGTCGACCAACGAGATTTGGGAGGGCGAGGAAAAGCGTGTCTACTATCTCTCGCTGGAGTTCCTGATCGGCCGTCTGCTCACCGACACGCTGACCAATCTCGAACTTTACGAAACCTGTGATAAGGCGCTCGAGGAATTGGGCGTGTCCCTCCACGACCTTCGCGAGCTTGAGCCGGACGCGGCGCTGGGCAATGGCGGCCTCGGCCGGCTCGCCGCCTGTTTCATGGAGAGCATGGCAAGCGTCGGCATCGCCGGTTACGGCTACGGCATTCGCTACGAGCACGGCCTGTTCCGCCAGGGTTTCGTCGACGGTTGGCAGATCGAGCGGCCCGAGGACTGGCTCACCTTCGGCAATCCCTGGGAGTTCGAACGCCCCGAGGTCGTTTATGAGATCGGATTCGGCGGGCGCGTCGAGGACGGCTTGGACGGGTCAATCGAGCAGCAGGAGTGGACGCCCCACGACCGGGTTTTGGCGATCGCCTATGACACGCCGATCGTCGGCTGGCAGGGCAAGCGGGTGAACACCCTTCGCTTGTGGTCGGCCGATGCCGGCGACCTCATGCGCTTGGACGAATTCAACCGGGGCGACTATGTGGGCTCGCTGGCGCATCAGATCTCGGCCCAGGCGATATCGCGGGTCCTTTACCCGGACGATTCCATGCCCGCCGGTCAGGAGCTTCGTCTCAAGCAGGAGTATTTCTTTACCTCGGCCTCCCTCCAGGACCTGCTGCGCCGCCATATCCAGCGCTACAAGACGCTGGACAATTTCAGCGATAAGGTCTCGATCCAGCGCAACGACACCCACCCGGCGTTAGCCGTGCCCGAGCTGATGCGTCTTTTGATCGACGTCCACGGTCTGCACTGGGATCGCGCGTGGCAACTCACTCAGGCGGCGATCAGCTACACCAACCACACCCTGCTTCCGGAGGCCCTCGAGACCTGGCCGGCGCCGCTCATGGAGCAGCTTCTTCCCCGGCACATGCAGATCGTCTACGAACTCAACGCCCGGATCCTCGAGACCTTGCGCAAGCGCCCGGATAATGAGGACCCGTTCCTGACCTCGGTGTCGATCATCGATGAAGCCCACGGCCGGCGCGTGCGCATGGGCAATCTCGCCTTCATCGGCGCGCACAAGATCAACGGGGTCTCGGCGCTGCACAGCGATCTCGTGAAGGAGACCGTGTTCGCCGATCTCAACCGGTTCTTCCCCGGCCGGATCACCAACAAGACCAATGGCATCACGCCCAGGCGCTGGCTGCGCCAGTGCAATCCCGAACTTTCACAGCTCTTGATCGAAACGATCGGTGACGCTTGGGTCGGTGACCTGGAAAAGATCGAGGCTCTGGAAGCTCATGCCGATGACGCCTCTTTTCAGGAGCGTTTCGCCCGGGCCAAACGCGTCAACAAGGAAAAGTTGGCGGCGGCGATCGCCGACCGGCTCGAGCTCAAGGTCGATCCGCAGGCGATCTTCGATGCTCAGATCAAGCGGATCCATGAGTATAAGCGCCAGCTCCTCAACATCATCGAGGCCGTGGCACTGCACAATGCAATTCGCGCCCAGCCCCACCTTGACTGGCAGCCCCGGGTCAAGATCTTCGCCGGCAAGGCGGCGGCCGCCTACCACCGGGCCAAGCTGATCATCAAGCTGATCAACGATGTGGCGCGGATCGTGAACCGGGATCCGCTGATGCGCGACCGGCTGAAGATCGTTTTCTTGCCGAACTACAATGTCAGCCTGGCGGAAAAAATCATTCCAGCGGCGGACGTTTCCGAGCAGATTTCGACTGCCGGTATGGAAGCGTCCGGCACCGGCAACATGAAATTCGCACTCAACGGTGCCATGACGATCGGCACCGCTGACGGCGCCAACATCGAGATCCGCGACCGGGTCGGCGAAGAGAACATCGTCATGTTCGGCCTCAGTGCCAGCGAGGTCGATGCCCATCGAGCTGACGGCTACCAGCCCGCGAACATGCTTGAGCGCCAGCACGCCCTGGCCCACGCGGTCGAGGCCATCGGCTCGGGCGTCTACTCACCGGATGAACCGGGCCGGTTCCGTGAGCTGGTCGACGGTCTCAAGCACCATGACCACTTCATGGTGACAGCCGACTTCGAGAGCTACTACGCCGGCCAACGCCAGTTGGATCGGCTCTATGCAGACCGATCGGGATGGCTGAACAAAACGATCCTCAATACAGCCCGCATGGGTTGGTTTTCATCCGATCGCACCATCCGCGAGTATGGCGACGAGATCTGGCAACTCGACCGCTAGAGCGGTTTCCGAACAAGCGAAGCCGTTTGATCGGACAAAAGGTGCCCTAGCCGGTCTGATCGATGATCAGGTCGTCGATCGACAGATCCGTAATCGACGTGACCGCCTCGGCGACCTGATCCGGTAGCGAGCTTACACCGTCCTCGACCCGGCCCGTGAAGGTGCGAAGCTCTTCCCATGCCAGAGACGCGTCGCTAGCGTCGACCAGGGCTGAAAAATCGATCGTGTCCTCGCCGGCGACAAAGTCGGCGATCTGGTCGATGCCTTCCGCACTGATGCCGACGACGAAGTGATCCGCGCCGTCACCGCCGATCAAAAGGTCCAGGCCAGCACCGCCGTTCAGCACGTCCTCACCGTCGCCGCCGCGCAACTCGTCATTTCCGTCACCGCCGTAAAGATCATCGTCGCCGGCCAACCCCTCCAGGATATCGTCGCCGGCGAAGCCGATCAGAAGATCGTTTTCGTCCGAGCCAATGATCGTGTCCGCCGCTTAAGTGCCGCAGATGCGGTCGTGGGCGATGAACGCGTCATCCTGCAGGTGCTATACTTCGCCGGTGCGCTTGATGATGTCGCTCAGGCTCGTGTTTTGGATCTGAGCCAGAAGCTCCGGGTTATCCTTGAAGCGCTCCTCGTACCAGAAGCGGTCACCATCTCGGGTCCGGGTGAATTGATCCGCCAGAATGTGGAAGAAGGTGGGCCCGACGAGCGCTCCATCGACCGCATCCTCCGCGAGTCCGCCGACCCAGGCGTCGATCTCGTTCACATCGCCATAGGCCGCGCGAAGTCGCTCGACGATGATCGGATTGGAACTGATATCTTCGAAATCGTTGATGTCGGGTAGATCGATACCGAGCGTCTGCTCGATGGCGTCGCGAAGCGCCAGGAATTTCGGAATACCGTGGTCCCGGCCGCGCTCGATGTTGAGCGCCGTCAAGTCGAGCCCGACATCGCCGGCACCGCTGACAAGAAGATTTCGCAGATCATCGATGACGAAGGTATCGAGCTCTTGCGCCTTGCCCTCGGCCAGACCCCGGAGAACCACGTCTGGTCCATCCTCCTTGAGGGCGTCATTGTTGAAGAATGCCTCGGCGACGGTGAGGTTGCCGTTCTCGATCGTGTCGCCATTCTCCGCGAGCCGCTGGATGATGCTGGAGACCATGGTGTGGCCGAAGCGGAAAGCGGCGGTCGAAAACTCTGTGCTGATCGACGGATCAACGGTCGGATTATAGCCCTGGTAGGGGGCGAGCCCGTCGGGGCCCAGGAGGATCGGCAGATACTCCTTGTAGGTGACGTGCTGGATCTCCGCCTCGACGATCGCCCGCGCTCGCTGGAACACTTCTTCGTCCGTATATTGCGGGTTCTCGTCGGCGATCTTGTCGGCCCAGTAGTTGTGCTCTCGAACGAATAGTGTGTGGAGCGTCGTCAGCGGCGTATTCTCATTGGCGCGAACGTCGCCGGCGACGAACAAAGGATTGTCGGGATCCCGGTCGCCGGCGTTGTCCAAACCACTCGCATTGACCGGCAGGAGGTTGCCCTCGCTGGTGAGCAGCCTGCCGCCCTCGCCGCATCTCAAGGCTTCCATCCGCTCCGCGTCGGAGCCGTAGACCATCGACGCGTCCATGAAACTGGTCACCACGGTGATCTGCTCGCGTGGCTCGTCGTCGCCGGTCTCGGGATCGAACACCGAGCGCTGGAGCGGCACGGTCAGCCCTTCGATGGGCACGAACTCACCGGACGCGTCGGGGGTGAGGTCGAGGTCATGGTCGATGAACTGCCCCCAGATGGTCCAGAGATCGCTGACGCCCGCCTGGTTCTCCGTCGAACCTTCCTGAGCGAACACCTGGTTCGAGATATCGCGGGCGTTGCGTCCACCGGCGATCGCCGAGAAGCCATCCTCATAGTCGGACCCGGCAAGTCGCTTGAGCCGCTGACCGGGCGTGCCCAGGGTTGGGTCATCGCGATTGTTGTTCGATCCGTCTGAGTTGCGAGCCTCTGGCGCCGACATGTTCTTTCTCCGGTTGAAATAGACTGGCAATCAATTCATCGCTCGCATACTTGCTTGAACAAAAGTGTAATCACAACATGGTCAAATTGCGTACGTCATTTGCAGTATAGCTTGACCAGTATTCCCGAATGACAGTGATCTTGATCACTGCGAACCATGGCTACTCAGGCTTGATCGTCATGACCGGTGCTTGGTCGGTCTGCCAGACAAACGGCGTCGCAACAAGAGATTGAGATCTCCTGTGATTGATCTTCTTCGGACCGATTTGTCGATCCGCGAAAGGCAGTGTCTCGAGCTGGTCGCCAGAGGCTATACCAGTAAACGGATCGGCCGCAGCTTGCGGGTGTCGCCCCGTACGGTCGACGTCTTCATCCTGCGCGCCCGGCGCAAGCTGGGTGCGCGGACCCGCTCGGAGGCGGCGAGCCTGGCGCTACGCGGTGGCCACATTCAAATCGCCTGATTCAGGCGTTCGGATCGCCGAACCGTCACCTCAAAGCGCTCAGCGCGCCCTGACCAGCATCAAGACGGGCCATCGTCCCAACCGGCATGCTCAAGGTCCGGTCGCCGTGGCCCAGGGGAAAACCGCCTATTAAGGGCGCGTTCAGCCGGCGGTCATCTGACAAAAGTTCAGCCGCTGGGCTTGGAAATGGTGATCCGCCAATCCGGGCCCGAGCTGATGCCGTGGGTTCCGGCGAAATCGCCCCAATTGATCGCCACCGACAGATTGTCGACGCTGTTCATGTAGAGAAGCGGCTCGCCTTGGGGCACATCGCCAAACGTGTTCACGAACGGCATCTGCCCCTCGAAGACGGTTTTCTCGCTTTCCTGAATGCTGACGTTGAGAACCGCGCCTTGGTCGACACCGAGCTGGTCGAAGGTCTCTCGATCGATGTTGGTCCAGACGTTGCCATACTGGATGTCCAGGATCGGGATCGTGCCGCGAACGCTGGCGCCCTCGATCACCGGTTGTTGATAGTCGAGGCGAACGACCTCCTTCGGCAATTCACCGCCGACCTCCTCGAAGGTGATGATGCCGGCAGCGAGCCGGGCGGCGGTGAAGGCGTAAACGTCCCGGCCGTGGAAGGTGTAGCTCCTCTCGGAATCCCGGCGCCGGTTGATCGCCTCGTCGATTTCGCGGACCGCGTCGACACCCAAATCATCGGCGACCAGGGTCAGCGTGCCATTGTCCGGCGTGACGAAGAAATCACCCGAGAAGATCCGCATCACAACGGACTTTCTGTCGGTGCCGACCCCCGGATCGACCACCGAGACGAAGACGGTGCCTTCGGGCCAATAGGGTGCGGTCGTGTTCAAGCGGTAGGCGCCCTGCCAGATGTCGAAGGGCGGGATCTCGTGGGTGAGGTTTTCTAGGGTCAGTCCCGGATTGACCGAGAGGGCAACGCCGCGCATGGCGGAAACGGCGCCGTCCTTCAGGCCGAAATCCGACTGAAAAACCACGATCCCGTTGGGCTCCGCGGCGTCGGTCGTTGAGAGAAAACCGAAAGTGAGGCTAGCGATTAACCCGCCCGCTAGAAGAATGCGGCGCGTCACCATGGCGTTGCTCCTTCCCAGGTTAGGCTTCGACCGGTGCCACAAAAGGACCGGAAATGCAAAACGCTCTGTCCGGCCGCAACCTCCGATGCGCTCAGGCGATGCGGACCGACAGGACCTCATGGTCGGCCAGATCACGGCCATCCCGGTCCACCGCCGCATGGATCGCAGGTTCGCTGACCTCGACGCCGCGGGTCAGAAACCAGTCGATCTTGCCTAGGGGCGCCGGCGGCTTGGAGGGCGGAGGCCGCTCCGTCGGTCCCTGGGCGTTGGCCTGGCGCCAACCATAGCCATACCGGCGAGCCGCCTCGAACAAGGGCTCGTGGGGTACGGGAAAGAGGCGCCGGTTCGGGTCCTCGGTCATCAGCCGCGCCCGCACGGTCTGGTCATTCCAATCCTCACGGCTCATGCTCTTGGTGTTGAAGTCGCCGCCAATCACCACCGGCCCTTGGCCCGCGACCGTCTCCAAGGAACGCACCAGCGTCTCGATCTGCCGGCAGCGATCTTGCGCATCAGTGTGGCTTTCCAGATGAACGGTGACGATCACCACGTCGCGTCCGCCCAGCGCCAGCTTGACCGCGACCGCCATGCGTCCGCCGACCCGGGGTTGGTTGGTGTTGCGTGGATCAAACCAACGGCCGCTCGTCTCGAGCCTGATGAGCCACGCGTCGTCGATGGCAACGCGGGACAGGACCCCGTTGCCGTGGAGGCCATCCACATTGCTTTGGTCCTGGTTGCTCGCCGCCTCCTGGTCGTCGCCGAGACCGAGCTCGATGAACTCGACGCCGTAGCGGTAGGTCATGCCCATGAGATCGGCCAGCTCGCGCATGGCGTGACGATTGCCGGAACGGGCCATCCCGCGGTCCACCTCGGTCAGAAGAACCACATCCGGATCGAGCGCGTGGAGCAACGACGCCGAGGCCTCCACATACTTGAGGCGCTCAGCGTTCCAGGCAACGATCCTCAGGGTTGCTTGATGTCGGGTGGAAACGTCAGCGCCACCCCACTCGATCTGGTGAAGGCTGGGCGCGTCGGCGAACCAACGGCTGTGGTCCTGAGTCCCTGCGGCAAGCGCTCGCGCCCGCCAATCCGCCGGCGGCACCACCATTTCCTGGACCCAAGTGTTCACGATCGTTTCTGCCAAATATCCTCCGACCCTCGATGCCGCCCGGGCTCACGCAGCCTCGGCGGCTGGCTTGCCATCCAGGAGCCGTTCGGTCGCGGCATCGAACAGCAACAAACTGTCGCGCCGCACCGCCAGATGCACCTGATCGCCGACAGCAAATCGCCTTTCAGAGCCGGGATCAAGGACGCGCAGCGCTCCCCAGGGGGTGTCCGCGGTATACTGGGTCTCCCGCCCCATGGGCTCGCTGTCGAGAACCCGGGCCGGCAGGTTTTCGTCTGTCCCCGAAGCCTCGATTGTTAGAGCCTCCGGTCTTATGCCGAGCCAGACCTCACCCCGAACGCCGGCTTTTGCCATCTGGCCCTGGCCGACCGTGATCCGGGCACCGTCTCCCCGAGCCTTCACGAGGTTGATCGGCGGTGCCCCAATGAATTTGGCGACGAACAGGGAGTTGGGCCGGAGGTACAGATCGTCGGCCGTGCCGATCTGCTCGACCCGGCCCTTGGACATACAGATGACCCGGTCCGCCATGGTGGTCGCTTCGAGCTGGTCGTGGGTGACGAGCACGGTGGTGACCTTCAGTTCCTGCTGCAGGCGCCGGATCTCGCTTCGCATGGTGAGCCTGAGCGTGGCATCCAGATTTGACA
Organism: Geminicoccaceae bacterium; assembly: GCA_050331695.1. Lineage (GTDB taxonomy): Bacteria > Pseudomonadota > Alphaproteobacteria > Geminicoccales > Geminicoccaceae > JBHJGP01. Next base: position 76,795 of record JBHJGP010000006.1, on the reverse strand, counting down.
AGGGCTCGTCGAGCAACAGAAGCTGGGGTTCCTTGATCAGCGCGCGGGCGAGCGCCACGCGCTGCTGTTGGCCGCCGGACATCTGCGATGGCATGCGCTCCAACAGATCCTCGACGTGAACCAGGGCCGCGGCTTCCCGCACGCGTCTGGCAGCGTCGGCACCGGTGATGCCTCGGAACTTGAGGGGAAAAGCAATGTTCTTGGCTGCCGTCAGATGCGGGTAGAGGGCGTAGGACTGAAAGACGATGCCGACATTGCGGTAGCGGGCCTCGACATCGTTGACGACGGCGCCGTCAAAGCGGATTTCGCCGGATGTCGGCGCGTAGATGCCGGCGAGCATGAACAAGGTGGTCGACTTGCCGCAGCCGGATGGCCCAAGAATGGCAACGAACTCACCGTCGTCGATGGTGAGGCTCGTGGGCTCGACGGCGGTGACCTCACCCCAGGATTTTTGAACCTCGATGAGCTCGATCCTGGCCATGCGCCCTACCCCTTGATCCCGCCGATTCTCATCTGCACCAGATATTTCTGGCAGAAGAGGTAAAGCAAGACCGACGGGATCACGTAGAACACCGCGACCGCCGCCACGACGCCGTAGTCGACGCCCATGATCTCGTCCGCGACCCAGAATATGTAGAGGCTCATCACCCAGTTCTGCTTCTCGAACAAAAGCGTCCGGACGAAGACATACTCCTCCCAGCCCTTGATGAAGGCGAAGACGCCGACCGCCAGCATGCCGACCCGGACCTGGGGCAGAACAACCTGCCAGAAGGCCTGACGCCGGGACGCGCCGTCGGTAAGCGCCGACATCTCGATCTCCCAGGGAACGGCGTCGAAAAAGCCCTTCATGATGAAGATGGCGAACGGCAGCTCGAGCGTGGTCACCACCAGGATCACACCGGTGAGCGTGTCTAGAAGCCCGGTCCAATACATCAGAAGAAAAATCGGGATGATCAGGGTCATGGCCGGGAAGGCGTGGAGCACCAGCAGCGCCTGCAGAAAACTGGCCCGACCCTGAAAATTGAACCTGGAGAGGTAGTAGCCGGCGAGCGTGGAGACGGTCAGCACCATCACCGTCTGGACGGTTGCCAGAAGGAATGAGTTAAAGAAGGCGGTCCAGACCCAGGGGAACTGCGCTTCGATCGTCGCCACCCGCCGGTTCTCGATTTCGTGCATGAAATCCGGCGTTGCTAGGAAAGCGTAGTTTTCCAGATGCAAATGCGGGCCGATCGAGACGAAGATGGCGATCGCGGCGATGACGAAAATGACCGCCGCACCTAGGAGTTGACCGAAGCGGGATTGGACGAGCAGGCGCATCAGGCCGATCGCAACCACCATTGGCACCAGGATCGCGACGGCGCGCCAGAGGACCAGGGATTCCACCCCGCCCGTTCTCGCCGAGACCGAAATCGTAAACATCCAGAAATAGGGCACCAGGATCGGCAGGGAGACGGTAATCAAAAAGGCCAGCAGAAGGCCCTGGCCCACGGCGCGTTCGCGCCTGCCCTTCGCGGCGAGAGCGCTCCAGTCCTCGCTTTGATCAAGGCTTTCTCGAACCCTCTTGCTCGGGAGCGCTGAAATCGCCATCACTGCACCTCGATCCGAGGCTGCTGCAACAGCCGCTTCATGTCGAAGAACCGCCACATGGCAAGGGCGGCGATGATCCCGATCGCGACGAGCACGAGCGCCAGTGCCGCGCCATAGGCATATTGGCCGCTGCCGAAGGCCCGCTGATAGACGTAGAGCGCGTAGACCGTGGTCTCGTAGAACGGGCCGCCATTGGTGATCAGCCAGATATATTCGAAGCTCACCAGGAGTGAGAGGGTCTGGTAAACGGTGATGAACGAGAGGGGCCAGCGGAGCGCCGGCAGCGTCACGTGCCAGGCGATGGCAAGCGGCCCGGCGCCGTCACAGCGAGCCGCGTGGAACAGGTGCTCGGGGATGGCGCGGATCGCGCTGGTGAAGATGATCATGCCCATCGACGCGCCGATGAAGCCATTGGCGAGCACGATTAACACGAGCGCATGGTCGGATTTCATATCCAAGGGCTCGAGGCCGAACATACCGACCGCAACCTGATTGATCAGGCCCCTGTCCGTCGGTCCCACGACCCAGGCCCAGAGCAGCGCGTTGACCACGGACGGGCTGATCCGAGGCAAGAGCCAGTCGGCGCGAAAGAAACTGCCGACCCGGTCCGGTACCGCGGTGGTGGTGAGCGCCAGAATAAGGCCGAAGGTGACATTGAAGATGGCGAGCGTGAAGAAGACGTAGATCGCTGTCACCGCCAGCGTGTGGCTGATGCGCCGGTCGCGCGTGACCATGCGTTCGAAATTCTCGGTCGTGAATTCGGTGATCCGCAGCCCGCGGCCCATGTCGGTGAAGGCGACGACGATGTTGACCACCACCGGTGCGATGAAGAAACAAGACAGAAGCAAAATTGCCGGTCCCATGAACAGGACCAGGTTTTGCCACTGGCGGGCTTGTTGGCTCGTGGTCATCGTCAAGCCACGTAGGAGGGGCCGGGTCTCCGGCCCCTCACCCGGACGTCAGTCGAGAATGATGACGTCGTCGCCGAGTTCGGCCTCAAGTTCCTCAACCACGAAGGCTGCCGCTTCCTTGGGATCGAGCTGGCCGGTCTCGACCGCCTCGATACCCTTGAAGTGGATCGCGTTGTATTCGCCGATGCGGGCGTGATTGGGCATGAAGGTTGCATACTCGAGCATCGGCGTTCCCGCCTGCAGCGCCCAGCCCTCTTCGATGAATTTGGGCATTGCCGCCTGACCGTAGGTGATGGGCGTGTGGCCCGTGGTCACGGCATGCTCGGTATTGAGAACCGGCTGGCTGGCCAGGCCGACGACGTAGGCGGCGAGTTCGGCATGCTCGGACAAAGGCGACACCGCATAGATGATCGGGTGGCTCAGATTGGCGGGCTCGCCCCCCTGCTCGCCGGCGGGCGCGTGCATCCACCCGATCTCGTTGAAATAGGTGTCCTTGTCGAGCCCACGGGTTTCCAGTTGGGCGGGCACGTTCCAGATGCCGTGGAACTTGATAAAGGAGGTCTTGTCCTGGCGGAACGAGGCGTGGACCTCGTCCCAGGACCAGGCGGTCATGTTGGACGGGATCACCCCGGCATCGACGCTGTATTTGAGCCAGTCGTAGAAGGCGGCGAGCCGGCTCTCCGACATCTGCAGCTTGCCCTGTTCCTCGTCGTAGAGATCGATGCCGAAGCTCGCCATGATCATCTGGAAATCGGGGCCGACATTGGGCCGGTGGACGATGCCATATTGGGCGGCGCCGCCGTCGACCACCTCCTTGGCGAGATCGGTCACGTCGTGGGCGGTGAACTCGCCCGCCTCGACCTTCGCCGGCAAGCTCTCGATGAATTCCTCGTCCTTGCCGATCTGGCGCAGCATCTCCTTGTCGTAGAAGAACATGCGGACTTCGCTGTCCTGGGGAACGCCGTAGATGCCGCCTTTGTAGGACACCGATTCCCACAAGCCCTCGATGATATCGCCGTAGAGCTCGGGATTGGCCTCGATGTGCTCATCCAACTGCATGGCGTAGCCTTCCTCGACGAAGGCACCGATCCACTCATGGGCCGCCACGTACAGATCAGGGCCCTGGTCGACGGCGAACGCCCGCAGCATCTCGAGGGCGTCGGCGTCAAATCCTTCCGCATTACTCTCGAAGACGTCGATCACGACCTGGTTCTCGCTGCCGGCTGCCGCCAGCATCCGGTTCAGTTGCTCGGCGGCGGCGACGATGTTGCCGGCGCGAAGCGGCCCGGACGGATCGGCCCGGCTCCACAGCTTGAGCGTGATCTCTTCGCTTGCAGCATTTGGCGACCAACCTGCCATGGCCACGACCGCTGCGGCTGCCAGAAGGCTCGACCTCACCATCTGTCTCATGCCTCATCACCCCTTGTTGTTTTCTGATGGTTGACGTTCCACCAAGAACGGGCGTCAGCTACGCCTTGTTTGTGACGCTTTCATTGCCGAGGGGAGCCGATGAGGATCGCCACCGCCGATGACGTCCGCGCCGCGCTCGCTTGGCCCGATCTGGTGGAAGCGCTCAGGCATGCCTTCGTCGCGGGCTGCGAGGCCCCGGTTCGTCACCATCACACCGTGCCGCGCGCGGGCCAGCCGGACGCGGTCATGTTGCTGATGCCGGCCTGGCAGGCTGAGGGCTTCATCGGCGTCAAACTGGTGACCGTCTTTCCCGGTAACGCCGATCGGGATCTGGCGGCGGTCAACGCGACCTACATGCTGTTCGACGGTGATACCGGAGCGCCGCTTGCGAGCATCGATGGTGGCGAGCTCACCGCCCGACGTACCGCGGCGGCTTCCGCGCTGGCGGCGGACTATCTGGCGAGGAAGGATGCCTCCACATTGCTCCTCTGCGCCACCGGTCGGCTGAGCACCAATCTGGCAGAGGCACATGCGGCGGTTCGGCCGATTAAGCGGATACTGGTTCACGGACGCAGTCGGGGATCGATCGAGCGGACCGTCGAGGCGCTTGCCAACCGGGATTTCGAAGCCGTACCCGCAGGCGATCTCGAAGCCGCGACGCGGCGCGCTGACATCATCTCTTGCGCGACACTTTCGACGGAACCGATCGTCAGGGGCGATTGGCTCATGCCCGGCGTCCATGTCGATCTCGTAGGCGCCTTCACACCGACAATGCGCGAAAGCGACGATGCGGTTTTCGCCCGCGCCGACCTGGTCGCGGTCGATACCCGTGAAGGCGCGCTCAAGGAGGCAGGTGACATCGTCCAAGCCACCAGCAGCGGCGCCCTCGCAGAGGAAAAGATCGCCGCAGATCTTTTCCGGCTGACGCGCGGAAGCCACCCCGGTCGCGCTCACGAAGATCAGATCACCGTTTTCAAATCGGTTGGCACGGCGCTGGAGGATTTGGCGGCCGCGATCCTGGTGCACGAACGGGCGATGTAGGGCACGGGAACCCTAAGCCTACTTTAAAAGGCGTGCGGCATGTGTCAAAGCTTAGGCCACAAGCGCGATATCAGGGAGGATGAACCTCATGCGCAAGCTGAATGTGTTGCTCCTGGCGGCAATTTTGTTGGCGGCTCCGGTCGCGGCTTTCGCCAACGACAAAACAATCGAGGTGATCCACTGGTGGACCTCCGGCGGCGAATCTGCGGCGGTCGCTGAGTTCGCGAGTGCCTTCGAGAAGGCCGGCGGCGAGTGGATCGACAGCGCCATCGCCGGTGGCGAGAACGCCCGCAATCAGGGGATTAATCGGATTATCGGCGGGGACGCGCCGTCGGCCATGCAGTTCAACACCGGCAAGCAGTTCGACGAACTGGTCGAGGCCGGGTTCCTGCGCGATCTCGAGGACGTCGCCCAGGAAGGCGGCTGGCGGGACGCTCTCCCCGATGTGATCATCGAGGCGGCAACCCGAGACGACAAATTCTACGCTGTGCCGGTCAACATCCACGGCGATAGCTGGATCTGGTACAATAAAGAGGTCTTGGAAAAGGCCGGTATCGAGCCGCCGACGAGCTATCAGGACTTGATTGCGGCAGCACCGGCGCTGCGCGAACAGGGTGTGATCCCGCTGGCGTTTGGCGGACAGCCTTGGCAGGAGCGTTTGACCTTCAACGCGGTGCTCCTCGCGGAAGGTGGACCGGACCTCTATCTAGCCATACTCGGCGGTAACGATGTCGAGGCGGTCCGTGGCGAGGGCTTTCGGCAGGTGGCCGAGACCTTTGTTGGTCTTCGTGATCTCGTTGACGAAGGCAGCCCCGGTCGCAATTGGAACGACGCCACCGCGATGGTCATAACCGGCCAGGCTGCCGCCCAGGTTATGGGCGACTGGGCCAAGGGCGAGTTCATCGCCGCCGGGCTCGAGGCCGGCGAAGACTATGTCTGCGTTGTCCCGAACGAACAGAATGGCTACGTTCTGGGCGGTGATGTGTTCGTGTTTCCCCAGGTAGAGGACCCGGCGCACCAGGCAGGACAAATCACCCTCGCCACGATAATGATGTCGCCGGATACCCAGGTTGCGTTCTACATGAAGAAGGGCTCAGTGCCGGTACGGTTGGACGTTGACGTTTCCGCAATGGACCCTTGCGCCCAGCACGGCATGAGCTTGCTCCAGGACGAGAGTAAACAGGTACCCGGCGCCAACTATTTGGCGACACCGGACTTGATGGGCGCGCTCGATGATGTGGTGACCGAGTTCTGGAACACGCCATCCATGGACGTCGACACGTTCGTCGAGAACTATGTGAGCGCGATCGAGACCGCCGGCTGACCCAACCCCCGAAGCCGGCGCGGGATATGACTGCGCCGGTAAGCGCGCGGGTGAGAACCCATGGCCATCGCTCTTCCCTCCCAGGCCCAAGACGCCAAGGCCGCCAGAACAAGGCGGTTCTGGCGGCAAGTGCCGGCCACTACGGCGCTGATACCGGCCGGTCTGATCGTGCTTGTCGTCTATCTGGGCTGCATGCTTTGGACCGTGCGGCTCTCCTTCACCAGTTCCAAGCTTCTGCCGACGCTCGACTGGGTCGGCTTCGATCAGTATGAGCGCCTGTTCGCCAGCACGCGCTTTCAGATCGCTGTCGAGAATGTCCTGATCTTCGGCGTGCTGTTCATGGCCGCCTGCCTCATCCTCGGTTTTTTGCTGGCCGTGTTCATCGATCAGCGGATCCGGGCCGAAGGCTTTTTCCGCACGGTCTATCTCTACCCCCACGCGCTCTCCTTCATCGTTACCGGCCTGGTCTGGCAGTGGTTTCTCAACCCTACCCTGGGCCTGCAGAAACTTGTGCGTGACACGGGCTTCGAGAGCTTCAGCTTCGACTGGCTCGTCAATCGGGAGATGGCGATCTACACCGTCGTGATCGCCGGCGTCTGGCAGGCGGCGGGCCTGGTCATGGCGATCTTGCTGGCGGGTCTCCGGGGCGTGGATGCGGACATCTGGAAGGCCACCAAGGTCGACGGCATTCCCACCTGGCGGGTCTACGTCTCGATCGTCTTGCCGATGCTCAAGCCGATGGTGATTACCGCCACGCTGCTCCTCGCGATCGCCGTGGTTAAGGTCTATGACCTGGTGGTCGCCATGACCAAGGGCGGGCCTGGCATTGCCACCGACGTGCCGGCCAAGTTCGTCATGGACCACCTGTTCCAAAGGACCAATGTTGGTCTCGCTATGGCCTGCGCCACGGTCATGCTGGTCACTGTCGCCGCCGTTCTGGCGCCCTGGCTCTATTCGCAATATGGGCCTGGCGGCAAGGAGCGCCGGTGATGGCGACGGCCGCGGTCCCTGAGGGCCGCAAACCGAAGACGCTCAGCGTCGCCCGGCTCGGCGTGTACGCATTTCTGATCACGGCCGCCCTGTTCTTCCTGCTGCCGCTCTGGATCATGATCCTCACCTCGCTGAAGCCGATGGCTGAGATCCGTGAGGGCAATCTTCTGGCCTTTCCGATCGATTTGACCTTTGAGCCGTGGGTTCAAGCCTGGACCTCGGCCTGCACCGGTCTCACCTGCGAGGGCATCAAGGTCGGCTTCTGGAATTCGATCCAAATTCTGGTGCCGTCGGTGATCCTCTCGATCTTCGTCGGCGCGGTGAACGGCTACGCGCTTTCGTTCTGGCGGGTGAAGGGCGCCAATCTGTTTTTCGCGATCCTGCTCTGCGGCGCCTTCATCCCCTACCAGATCTTTCTCTATCCGCTGGTCCGTTTGTTTTCGACGTTCGGCATTTACAACTCGCTGTTCGGCATCGTCGTGGTTCATACCATTTTCGGCATGCCCGTGATGACGCTCCTATTCCGCAATTTTTACGCGTCCCTGCCCCAAGAGCTGTTCAATGCGGCCCGGGTGGATGGCGGCGGTTTCTGGACCATCTTCAGCAAGGTGATGCTGCCGATGTCGACGCCGATCTTGATCGTCGCGGTCATTCTTCAAGTCACTGGCATATGGAACGACTTTATCCTGGGCCTCACTTTCGCTGGCCGGGACAACCTGCCGATGACGGTGCAGCTCAACAATATCGTCAACTCCCAGCAAGGTGAGCGGCTCTACAACGTCGATATGGCCGCGACCATGCTGACCGGCCTCGTGCCCTTGGTCGTCTATTTCGTCTCAGGGCGCTGGTTCGTGCGCGGCATCGCCGCCGGCGCGGTGAAGGGCTAGAGGATGGCGGGGGTTTCGGTCCGGAGTGTCAGCGTCGCGTTCGGTTCCACGCGGGTCTTTGACGGCCTGGATCTTGAGGTGGCGGACGGCGAGTTTCTGGTCCTGTTGGGACCGTCCGGTTGTGGGAAATCCACGCTTCTCAATGCCATCGCCGGCCTTCTCGATGTCGATCAGGGCCAGCTCTGGATCGGCGATAAGAACGTGACCTGGGAGGAGCCGAAGGACCGCGGCATCGCCATGGTTTTTCAGTCCTACGCACTCTATCCGCGGATGAATGTCCGCGAAAACATGTCGTTCGGTCTGAAAATGGCGAAAACGCCAAAAGCGGAGATCGACAGCCGGGTCGCCGAAGCCGCCGCCATGCTCCAAATCGAGCATCTGCTAGACCGACGTCCGGAACAGCTTTCCGGCGGCCAACGCCAGCGGGTCGCGATCGGCCGGGCGCTGGTTCGCGATGCCGACGTTTTCCTGTTCGACGAGCCCCTGTCCAATCTGGACGCGCAGCTCCGCAACGAACTACGTTTCGAAATCAAACGCCTGCATCAGCAGCTGACCGCGACCATGATCTACGTCACCCACGATCAGATCGAGGCGCTGACCCTGGCCGACCGGATCGCGGTGATGCAGGCTCTTGAGATCCAGCAATTGGGCACGCCATCGGACATCTACCACCGGCCGGCAAACCGGTTCGTGGCCGGCTTCGTCGGCTCGCCGCGCATGAATTTTCTCGATGGCCGTCTTAAGCGCAACGGCGATGGGCTGGCGTTCTTGACCCAAAGTCACACGATGCCGCTGAATGGCTATGACTTCGACGGGGAACCGCCGGTCGACGGGCCGGTCACGCTCGGCATCCGGCCGGAAAATCTCAGCAACGAAGAGATCGGCTCCGGCCGTCTGGACGGTCTCGCCGTCGACATCGTCGAGCCCATGGGTGCCGACAGTCTCATCTGGTGCAGCGACCGCGATATCTCCCTAGGCGTTCGTCTGTCCGGCGAACGAGAGTTTCGCCCCGGAACGCCGATTGCACTCAGCTTCGACAGCCAGCACCTCTCCCTGTTCGACGCCGAGAACGGCCGCCGCCTGTAACCCTTCTCTCAAAGGACGCCTTAATGACTACCTCCGACCTGCTTGCGATCCAGCTTTACACGCTTCGTTCCCTTGGCGATTTGGACTCGATTTTGGCAACCGCGAAGGCGGCGGGCTTCGAGCGTGTGGAGACCGTCGGCGGGCAGTTGGCCGATGCGGGCACGACCCGGAAACGGTTGGACGCCCACGGGCTGGTCGCGGTCACCAGCCATGTCGACCTGGCGAGGCTTCGCGAGGCACCGGATGCGGTGCTTGCCGACTGCCGCACCCTGGGCGTCGACGAGATCCATATGCCGGCGGTGCCTCAGGATCAGCGGGATATGGACGGCGCCGGCTGGCGGGCGCTCGGGGCAGAGCTGGGCAAGGCAGCGGAACAACTTAAGGCCGATGGCATCACGCTCGGCTATCACAATCATCACTGGGAGCTCGTGCCCAAGGACGGCGACAAAACGGCTCTCGAGCTGATCTTCGAGGCGGCGGGCTCGAGCCCGCGGAAGTGGCAGGCGGACATCGCCTGGTTGGTGAAAGGCGGCGTCGAGCCAAAAAGCTGGCTCGAGCGCTACCGGGACCGGCTCACCTGCGCCCACGTCAAGGACATTGCACTGGAGGGCGAAAACAATGACGAGGACGGCTGGGCCGATGTCGGATCGGGCGTTCTCAACTGGCCCGATCTGTGGAGGGCCAGCCAGCAGGCGGGTGCCCGGTGGATGATCGTCGAGCACGACAAGCCGTCGGATCCGGCGCGCTGCGCCCGGGCCAGCTATGCCTATCTGACCTCGATGACGGTTTGAGGTCGCTATGGAGCCCACTCTCGTCGGCCTGATCGGCTGCGGCAACATCTCGAATGCCTACTTCGCCGGCGCCGGCCGTTCGGAGATGATCAAGATCAAGGCTTGTGCGGATCTGCGGGTCGAGGCGGCGAAGGCGAAGGCCGAGGAACATGGCGTCGAGGCCGTCTCCGTGGACGCTCTCTTGGCCGACCCGGATATCGAAATCGTCATCAATCTGACCGTTCCCTCGGCTCATGCCGAAGTCAGCCGGTCGATCCTCGACGCCGGCAAGCATGCTTACGGCGAAAAGCCCTTGGCCACCCGGTTCGAGGACGCCCGGGCGCTCATGGATGAGGCCGAGCGCAAGGGGCTTCGGGTCGGCTCGGCGCCCGACACCTTCATGGGTGCCGCCCACCAAGCCTGCCGGCGGCTGATCGACGAAGGAGCCATCGGCCGGCCGGTCGCGGGCACCGCCGCCGTGCTCTCCCACGGTATGGAGCACTGGCATCCGAACCCCGAATTCTTCTTCAAGCCGGGAGGCGGGCCGCTTCTGGATATGGGTCCGTACTACGTGACCCAATTGGTCAATCTCTTGGGCCCGGTGGAGCGGGTCACCGCCATAGCCGGGCGCGCCTTCGAGACCCGTACCGTGACCAGCCAACCGCTCGCCGGCCACAAAATCGCCGTCGAGGTCTCGACCACCGTCAACGGTATTCTCGCCTTCAGATCGGGCGCGAGCATAGCTCTTTCCGCCTCGTGGGACGTCTGGAAGCACAAGCGCCTGCCCTTCGAGCTCTACGGGACGGATGGTAGTCTCCTGGTGCCTGATCCGAACTTCTTCGGCGGTGTGCCGGAGATGACCAAGGACGATGGCGACTGGGAACCGGTGGCGATCGACGCCCATCCCTTCGGCCAGCCCAATCGCGAAATGCGCAGCGGCAGCGCGGTCGCCGATTATCGGGCCATCGGTGTTATCGACATGGCCGGCGCCATCAAACAAGGCCGTCCGCACCGGGCCAATGGCACACTTGCGCTCCACGTTCTCGAGGTTCTGGAGAGCCTCGAGCGTTCGTCGGTGGACGGCCGTCACATCGCCATCGAAACGTTGGTGGAACGCCCGCAAGCGGTGCCACAAGGCCACAGTGAGGAGGTTTTCCTCAACTGAGACGAAGCGCTTCACGGTTTTGCAACAAAACCAATTGTTCGAGCTCTCGTTTTGTGAGCCTAATATTGATCGGAAAAAGATCGGCTCCGAAGCTGCTACGCTGCGGCTTGGCTGGTCGAAAAAGAAGACCGAGCGAGGGATGATGACGTGTCCGAAGTATTTATCGTCGGTTTCGATGGCACCGAGCCCGGGCGTCGCGCGGGGTTTTTCGGGGCGAAACGGGCTCTCGGTGAGGGCGCGAGCGTGCACGTGGTGCATGTGCTCGAATGGTCGCCCTACAGTTTTCTCACCGTCGAAGAACTAGCCGAGCGACACAAGAGGCGGAACGAGGAGGTCGCCCGGGCCGAAAGCGTCGTGTTGCCCTTCTGTCAGGAGCTGGAAGCCACCGGCGTCAAGGTTACTTACGAGATCCGCTATGGCCATGCCGGCGCGCTTCTTTGCCAGATCGCCGAAGAAAAGAAAGCCTGTCAGATCATCGTCGGCCGTCAGGGAAGCTCGGCATTCAGCCAGCGTCTCTTGGGCGGCCTGGCGATCACCTTGGCCCAGGGCGCGCCGGTGCCTGTGACCATCGTCCCCTAACGATAAAAACTCTCTTCCCGGGAGGCCTTCATGGTCAGATCCCTCCTTCTAAGCCTTGTTTGCCTCCTTTGTTTCATGGGCGTCGGTCTGGCCCAGGAAGTTCAAGAAGCACCGGGTATTGACGAAGCGATCAACAATGCGGTCGCGCCCGTCTCCAACGTGATCGTGTCGGTCATCTTTTTCACAGTACCCATCGCCGGGGGTCGATTTTCCGGTCATCGTTGGCTGGCTGGTGGTCGCGGCGGTGATCTGCACGCTCTACTTCGGCTTCGTGCAGTTTCGCCAGTTCGGACATTCGATCAATTTAGTCAGGGGTGCTTACGCCGATCCCCGCGACGCCGGCGAGGTCTCGCATTTCCAGGCTCTGGCGACCGCCCTTTCGGGGACCGTGGGTCTCGGCAATATCGCCGGGGTCGCAGTCGCCGTTTCTCTCGGCGGGCCGGGGGCCACCTTTTGGATGATCTTGGCCGGCCTTTTGGGCATGGCGACCAAATTCACCGAATGCACGCTCGGCGTTAAGTACCGGAACGAGTATCCCGACGGGACGGTTTCCGGTGGGCCGATGTACTACCTGTCGAAGGGCTTCGCCGAGAGGGGCCAGGGCGGTCTCGGCAAGTTCATGGCAGTGTTCTTCTCCATCTGCTGCATCGGCGGCGCGCTTGGCGGCGGCAACATGTTTCAGGCCAACCAGGCCTTCCAGCAGTTCGTCAATGTGACCGGCGGCGAGGCAAGCTTCTTCGCGGACAAGGGCTGGCTGTTCGGCTTGGTCGTGGCGATCATCGTCGGCGTGGTGATCATCGGCGGCATCAAGTCGATCGCCCGGGTGACCGAGAAGGTGGTGCCGTTCATGGCGATCATCTATGTCGGCGCCGGACTGATCATCTTGATCATGAACTATGACATGATCGGCGACGCGTTCGGTCAGATCTTCGCGGGTGCCTTTACCGGCGAAGGGGTCGCCGGCGGTGTCATCGGCTCGCTGATCCAGGGTTTCAGGCGCGCCGCCTTCTCCAACGAGGCGGGGATCGGCTCGGCCTCAATCGCCCATTCGGCGGTGCGCACCAAGGAGCCGGTAACGGAAGGCTACGTGGCGCTGCTCGAGCCGTTCATCGACACGGTCGTGATCTGCACCATGACAGCATTGGTGATCACCATCAGCGGCCAGTTGGCGACCGATCTCACCGGCGTTGAGCTGACCTCGGCCGCCTTCGCCTCCGCCTTTTCTTGGTTTCCCCTGATCCTGGCCCTGGCGGTGGTCCTGTTCGCCTTCTCGACCATGCTTTCCTGGTCCTACTACGGCTTGAAAGCCTGGACCTACATGGTCGGCGAAGGCCAGGCCAAGGAGATCATGTTCAAGCTGGTCTTCTGTGCTTTCGTGGTTCTAGGTGCCAGTGCAACTTTAGGTCCGATCATCGACTTCTCCGACAGTATGATCTTCGCCATGGCGATCCCCAATGTCATCGGCCTCTACGTCCTCTTGCCTGTGGTGCGAAAGGAGATCGATCAGTATTGGGAGAAGATCGAAACCGGCCAGATCAAGAAGGTGAAATAGATGAGCTGCCGGCATGGGTGATGACCCGAAGCGCTTCCGTCAGCGGTTGCTTATCATCGTCCTCGTGGCGGCGGGCATCGCCATCGGCCTGATCTTTCCATTTGCGGTCGACAATACGGCACGCCAGAAAGCGCTCGAGGAACAAGGCAAGGTCAGCGGCCATCAGGTCGGCTAGGACGTTCGCTTCGGCTCACCATAACCGCCGCCTCCCGGGGTTTCGACGATCAGCCGCTCGCCGCCGTCGATCACCTGGAGGCCCTTGCCTTGCAACGTTCGGCCGCTGCTCGTGGCGAGCCGGCCCGGCGCACCGCTGCCGCCGCCTTGGGCGCCCCGGGGCGGATGGTCGATCCGGTCGAAGGCCGCCAACAGCTCGACCGGCTGCCCTTCCCTATTGCCAACCTCGATAATTTGACCGTCGCCGCCTCGAAACCGTCCTGGACCGCCGCTGCCTTCGCGAAGTTCCTTGCGCCAGAAGACGAGCGGGCTGATGGCCTCCACGATCTCGACGGGCGTGCCTTTGACGCCGGAGGGAAAGGCTGTTGCACTAAGGCCATCTCGGCCGGGCCGGGCGCCAGTGCCGCCATTGCTGGTCACGGTGAGCGCATATCCCTGGCCCACTTCGTTGGCGCCTCGCCATTTTCCGCGGAAGGTCATGTTCCACAAACAAGAGGTTCCCTCGGCCGGGCAACGGTCCGGCAGCGCTTGACGGAGGGCGCCGAAGACGACGTCGGGCAACATCTGGCCGATGATGTGCCGCGATGAGACGGGCGCCGGCGGCAAGGCGTTGAGCACCGAGCCTGGCGGCGCCTTGATCTGAAAGAGAGAGAGCGAACCGGCATTGTTGGGCACGCGCGGCGCGATCGCACACATAAGACCGAAGCAGGTGTAGGCGGCGGTGTAGGCGAGCGGAACATTGATCCCCTTCGGCACTTCGGAGGAGGTTCCGTCATAGTCGACCGCGATGCCATTGGAACGGATGGTGACGGCGGCGCAGAGATCGAGCGGTGCGTCGTAGCCGTCAATCCGCATCGCATTGCGGAAGGTGCCGGCGGGCAGTGTCGCGATCTCGGCGGCAACCGCGTTCCTCGATACGGTGACGATATGATCGGCGAGCTCGTCCAGATTTTGCAGGCGGAATTCCGCCATGGTTTCCTTTAGCCGCCGGGCGCCGACATCGTTACATGAGATCAGGGAATTAATGTCGCCTTCCATCTCGACCGGCAGGCGGGAATTGGCCTTGCAGATGTCGATGATCGCCTGATTGACCTTTCTCCGATCGATGATCTTGAGGAAGGGCAGATAGATACCCTCCATGTGGACGTCCGCGCCGTCCGGCCCGAAACCGATCCCGCCGATGTCGGTGAGGTGCGAGGTACAGCTGAACAGGGCGACCAGGCGGCCGCTGATGAAAACCGGCGTGGTGACGACGAAATCGTTCAGGTGACCGGTGCCGCGCCAGGGATCATTGGTGATGTAGACATCACCATCAGCCATAGTTTCGGCCGGAAAAACGGACAAAAAATGTTTGACGCTTTCGGCCATGGAGTTGACGTGACCCGGTGTGCCGGTCACGGCCTGGGCGAGCATCCGCCCCTGGGCGTCAAAGACCCCCGCCGACAGATCGCCGCATTCGCGGACGATCGTGCTGAACGCGGTGCGCAACAGGGCCTGAGCCTGCTCTTCGACGACCGAGACCAGCCGATCCCACAGGATCTGCTTGTCGATTGAGCCTAGGTTATCGGCCATCCGTCTCTGCCTTTCTGCTCAAGATCAGGTTGCCGGCCAGGTCGACCACACCGTCAAAGGCCGGCGTCACGACGATCGTGGTCGTTTCGTCCGCGATCAGACAAGGCCCCCGGACGCTATCGCCGGGGCGAAGGTCTTGTCTGTCGAACACCGGCACATCCATGGCCTTGCGGCTCGCGGGATCGATCAAGCGGCGCTCCGATGTGGCGGCGGCGGCATTTCGGGCCTCTGGTACCGCGGTTGGCGGCGCCGCGGCGGGTGCGCTCGAAAGCGTGACGGCATAGGTCAGAATTTCGATCTCGCCGTTCGCAATGATCCGGCCGAACAGATCGAGATAGACGTCCTCGAACCTTGTCCGAAGCAGGCTTTGATGCTCGGTCGTCAAGCTGCCTTCCGGAAGCGCGACGTCCACCTCATGACCTTGACCGACGCAGCGCATGGCGGCGATCCGGGTCACACGGACCGGTTGGTCGCCAACGGCATCCCGGATCGCGTGCCAGGCCTCGGCCGCCATTTGGTCAAGGAGCGCGTTGATCCCGGCGATGTCCAGCCGATCCAGACGGCCATAGGCCGAGCGCAAGACCTCGAAGGACGCGGGCGCCAGCAGAAAGCCGACGGCCGAGCCGACACCAGCATCGGTCGGAACGATAACACGGTCGATGCCGAGCTTCTCGGCGACACGGGCCGCATGAAGAGGTGCTGCACCGCCGAAGGCGATCATCGCATAGTCGGCGACGGTCTTGCCGTTCTCGACGCCGTGGACCCTGGCGGCGCTCGCCATCGTCTCATCGACCATCTCGGCGACGCCAAGAGCGGCTTCGGCGGTGGCCAGACCGAGGATTTCGCCAATCTTATGATGAAGCGCCCGCCCGGCCCGCTCGGCATCCAAGCGGATCCGCCCGCCGGCAAAAGTTTCGGGATCCAGCTTACCGAGAACCAGATCGGCATCCGTGACCGTGGACGCTTCTCCGCCTCGACCGTAGCAGGCCGGGCCAGGCTCCGCGCCGGCGCTCTCCGGTCCCACCTGGATTCGTTGAAGCGGGTCCACCTGAGCGATCGAACCACCGCCCGCACCGATCTCGACCATGTCGATCACCGGGATCCGAAGCGGCAGGCCCGAGCCCTTCATGAACCGGGCGGTGCGATCGAATTCGAACCGCCGGGCGGTCTGCGGCTCGCCGTCATCGATCAGGCAGATCTTGGCGGTCGTTCCGCCCATGTCGAAGCTCAGCACCCGAGGCTCGTCGAGGCACCGGGCCAGGTGACCGGCAAGGATGGCGCCGCCGGCGGGACCGCTCTCGATCAAGCGCACCGGAAATTTTCGGGCCATGGCTATGGTGGTAAGGCCGCCGCCGGAACTCATCAGATAGATGGGTGCGTTGACATCTCGGTCGTGGAGCCGTTGCTCCAACCGCGCCAGATAGCCGGCAATCAGCGGCTGGACGTAGGCGTTGGCGCAAGTGGTCGACGTCCGCTCATGTTCGCGGATTTCGGGACAGACCTCGCTCGACAGGCTCACCGGCAGGTCGGGCCAGGTGTCCCCAAGAATGGCCGCCACCCGCCGCTCATGGTCCGGGGCGGCGTAAGCGTGGATGAAAGCGACCGCGACGCTTTCGATACCGGCAGCGCGCAAGCGCCGAACCAGGCCGTGAACAGCACTTTCATCAAGGGCGAGGAGTACATCGCCGGTGACGGCGACCCGCTCGGGCACGGTGAAACGAAGCTCGCGCGGCACCAGGGGCTTCGGCTTGACCAGATTGAGATCGTACTGATCGAAGCGGCCCTCATCCGCGATCTCGAGCGTGTCCCGAAACCCCTGTGTCGCGATCAGCGCGGTCTTGGCACCCTTTCGCTCGATCACCGCATTGGTTGCAAGCGTGGTGCCGTGGACGATGATCGAAAGGTCACCGACCTCGAGGCCGGCCTTTTGAAGGCAGGTTTCGAGGCCGGCCAGGACCCCCTCTTCCGGCGCCTGGGGCGTCGTTAGTTCCTTGTGGGTGGTCCGCCCGACACCGGTCTCGATCACCACATCGGTGAAGGTTCCGCCGATATCGATGCCGGCTTTCGCGCTCAAGGGTCTCGTTCGTCCGCCGCGACGGCGCCGGTGATCAGGTTTTCGCGGTAGAGCGCGTCGACATCGATCTGGCCGGTCTCGCGAACCGGCTCGAGGCCATCGATCCAGCAATTGAGCTCGGCCTCGCGGGTTCGGCGGAGCCCCTGCGCTTCCTCGACGGTGACGGTCACAAAGGTCATGGTCCCGCCGGTCATTGCGCGGCCCAGACGCGGCAGGTCGACCGACGCAACCGTAGCGATCTTTGGGTAGCCGCCGGCGGTTTGCCGGTCCGCCAGGAGGATGATCGGCTGGCCGCTGCCCGGCACCTGAATGGCGCCGGTAGCGATCCCGTCTGAGGTGATGTTGAAGCCCTTCGCATGCTCCAGCTTGGGCCCTTCCAGGCGCATGCCCATGCGGTCCGTGTCTTTCGAAATGGTCCAGGGGGCGGCGAGAAAGCGTTGAATAGCATCATCGGAAAAAAAATCGCTCTGGGGTCCGAGCACGACGCGGATCGGTCCATTGTCAGACGGCAAGATCGGCCAGCCGCCCTGGCGGTCCGGCCCGACACTGTCGCCGGCCGTTGTCCGCAGCACGTCATCGGTCCGCAACGCTCGACCCGAAACACCGCCGAAGCCGCCACGAAGGTAGGTGGCAAAGCTATTCATGACCGTGTCGAGATCGAGTTCGCCGGCAATGGCCAGATAGGCGTTAGCGCGCTCACCGAGATTGCGGCATTTGAGCCTGGCGCCGGCCTGGAGCGTTACGCTACGATAGGCTTCGATCGTAATCGGCTGTTCCCAGTCGGCGAGCGAGACGCTCATTTTTGCATTTGTGCCGGTGAGCGCCACTCTGACCGCGCCGTCGACAACCTCGAGTTCGAGACCGGCATAGCGCATCTCCAGCGCTGGCGCGGAAGGTGCGCTGCCGACCAGCGCATTGGCAAGCTTCAGGCTTTCTTGGTCCATGGCGCCGGACACGGGCACGCCAAATCGCTGGAAGCCGTAGCGGCCCCCGTCTTGGACGGTCGTCTGAAGGCCCGGCTCGATAATCTTGAAGACGCCGCTCATGCCGCTTCGATCAACCGGTGCTCAGGCTTGTAGGCGCCCGCCTCGACCTGCCCGCGCAGCTCGTCGAAGCGGGCCCGATCGATCGGCTGAAACCGGATCTTGTCGCCCGGCGCGAACAAAGCCGGTGTTTCCGCTGTCGGCTCGAACAGCTCGATCGGCGTGTTGCCGATCAGATGCCAGCCACCGGGCGACACGACCGGATAGACGAGGCTCATCCGGCCGGCGATGCCGACGGAGCCTCTCGGAACTCTGACCCTCGGATCCTCGCGGCGGGGTAGGCTCAAGCTCTCGGGCAGATCGCCCAGATAAGGCAGACCGGGAACGAAGCCCAACGCATAAACGTGAAACAGGGTTTCTGCATGAAGCTCGATGACCTCGTCGACGGCGATGCCCGTATCCTGTGAAACCTGTTCCAGATCCGGCGCCAGCTCCCCCTCATAACAGGTGGGAACGACCCATTCGCGCGCATCGCGGTCGTCTGCGGCACGGTTCGGCAGGCGCGCTCGGATGTGAGCTTTGAGTTTCGAAAAGTCGGTTGCACCGGGGTCGTAGTGGATCATTAGCGAGCGGAACGTCGGCACCGTCTCGATCAGACCCGGCGCCGGTTCGCTCAGCAGCTTTTCGTCGAGGGCCAGGACCAGGCCGTTGAGCTCACGATCCACGCCATCACCGAACTCGACCGACAGAGCGGTATCGCCCACAGGCAGAAAGCGTGGCTCGGCGTGGCGGCTCAAAGGATTGGCGCTCGCTGGTTGTTTCACGACCTCAACGTAAAGCGTTAGTGTTCCCTGAGAAGATCTTCAAGAACAGGACGGACGGATGGCGACAAAGATCAACATCAACGCCGACATGGCCGAGGGTTACGGCGCCTACGACATCGGTGACGACCTGACGCTCTTAGGTTTGGTTCGCTCCGCCAACATCGCCTGCGGCATGCATGGCGGTGATCCGACCGTCATGCACCGGGTGGTCAGCGAGGCCAAGGTCAGAGGCGTCAGCATCGGCGCCCATCCCGGCTTCAACGATCTTTGGGGGTTCGGCCGCCGCCAAATTCAGATGAGGGCGAGCGACCTGGAGCATCTGGTCTCCTACCAGATCGGTGCGCTTCTAGGCATCGCCACGGCCGGCGGCTATCGGGTCACCCACGTCAAGGCACACGGTGCACTCAACAACATGGCGGCCGTCGAGCTCGACTACTCGCTCGCCATCGGCCGGGCTGTAAGGGCCGTCGACCGCGACCTGATCTTTCTGGTGCTCTCGGGCAGCCAAACCGAGACCGCCGCCAAGCAACTGGACCTGCCCTTCGCCCGGGAGGCTTTTGTCGATCGAACATACGAGGATGACGGCAACCTGACATCCCGGCGGATCGAAGGTTCCGTGATACGCGATCCAAGGATGGCTGCGGATCGGGTGGTCGACATGGTGGGATCGCAGCAGGTCACCTCGCGCCAGGGCAATCGGATCGATATCCCGTTCGAGTCCCTATGCGTACATGGCGATGAGCCGACCTCGGTCGCCGTGGCCACCGCCGCACGCTCAGCCCTGGAAGACGCCCGCGTCGAGATCGTGACCTTGCCGGAGATGCTCTAGATCGCGCCTAAAGGAGCTTAGCGCCGAAATTGTGCACCGGATTCAATTCAGGCTCGATCGGACCGCCCGGGAGGGCCCAGCTGCCGCCCCGGCGGGGCAGGAACCGACCGGATCCGGGCCGGGCTTTGAGCTCGCCGTTGTCGATGATCACCTCCCCCCGGCGAAGGACGGTCGTGGGCCAGCCCCGAACTGTGCGCCCCGCATAAGGCGTGTAGCCGGCGCGGTCGTGGGTGAGCCCATGCTCGATCGCCACTTCCCGGTCCGGATCCCAAAGGACCAGGTCCGCGTCGCCGCCGATGACGATCGAGCCCTTCTTCGGATAGAGACCGTAGAGTTTGGCCGGCGTCGTCGAGGTGAGCGCCACGAATGACGAGAGATCGAGCCGTCCCTGGCTGATCATCGCGTCGAACAGCATCGGCAGGCGAAGCTCGATGCCCGGCATGCCGTTGGCGATTTGCTTGAAATTGGGAGCAGGCCCCTTCGCCAGTTTGCCAGAGCCGTCCATGGCATAAGGCGCATGGTCGGAGGAAACCGTCTGCAGCGTCCCGTCGGCGAGCGCACGCCACAGGGCTTCCTGATCGCTTTTTTCGCGCAAGGGCGGGCTGCACATCCACATGGCGCCGTCGATGCCCGGCCGGTCCATTTCGTCCTTGGTAAGCAGAAGATACTGGGTGCAGGTCTCGCCATAGATCTTGGCGCCATCCGCCCGTGCCCGGCGGATCACGTCCGCTCCCTCCGCCGTCGAGACGTGGAAGATCATCAAGGGCTGATCCAGAAGACGGGAAAAGGCGATCGCCCGACCGATCGCCTCGATCTCGCCGATCCGCGGGTGGCTCACCGCATGATAGCGCGGCTGGGTGTAGCCGCGCTCGACCAGTCTCTTGGAGAGCCAGGTGATCATCGCGTGGTTTTCCGCGTGTACGGTCACCATGGCACCATGACGGCGCGCGGCTTCGAGCACGGCAACGAGCTGCGGGTCATCGATCCGCAGGCGATCGTAGGTGAGAAAGACCTTGAGCGATCCATGGCCGGCCTCGATCAAAGGCGGCAGTTCGTCCGCGAGGATCTCGGGCCTGGGATCGGCCAGGATCAAATGAAACGCGTAGTCGACAACGGCCTGGCGTTTCGCCAGCTCGTGATAGTCCTTCGTCACGGCCGCAAGGCTCATGCCGACATGTTGAGCGGCGAACGGGATCACGGTCGTCGTGCCACCGAAGGCGGCGCTCGTGGTGGCGCTCTCGAACGTGTCCGCGTTGACCAGGCCAGTCGCGGCGAGCTGCTCGACGTGACAATGGCTGTCAACACCGCCAGGCAAAACCAGCCGGTTCTCGGCGCTAATCTCCTCCTCGCCGTCTGGCAGGTCACGGCCGATGGCGGTGATCTTGCCATCGGTGATGGCGATGTCCGCGTCGAAAAGATCGCACGCGGTAGCCACCCGGCCACCGCGTATCACCAGATCAACCCCGCTCATGCTCCGTCCTCAATGCAGCCCCGGCTTCCTTGAGCCAGAGAACGGAGTTTAGAGATAACCCCGAACGATGTCGGCCATTTGTTCGGGCGGCAGAACCGGCGGAAACAGGGTCAAAAGCTCTCCCTGTTCGTCCAGCAGGTAGACGAAGGTTCCGTGCTGGAAAACCGGCTGACCGTTCGGGTCTTCGAACAACAAGGTCTTTTGCACATTGAACATGGTCCGAGCTTCCTCGAGCGCGCCCTCCGGCCCGGTCAGTCCAACGAACCGTTCATGCATCGGCCTGAGCTCTTCTTTGAGAACCTCGGGCCGATCGCGGTCCGGATCGATCGTGATCAGTATGGGCCGGATTTCGATACCGTCGGCGTCGAGCACATGCGCAGCGTCGGCGATGTTGGGGATGCCCATGAGGCAGACACCCTCGCAATCGGCATAGCCAAAGAAAACCAGCGACAGCGTCCCGGCGAAACTGCCGCGCCAATAGAGCTCGCCATCCTGATCGATGAGGCGGAACCGGTCCGTAACCTCGACCGATACCGGCAGCGGGTCTTTCTGTGCCGAGGGCTTGGCCGAGATCTTCGGCAGCTCCGGCGGGCCGTCGAAATCAACGCTGCAGATATCGCCCGGCCGAAACGCCACGCTTTTGGCCGGTTTCTGATCAAGAGACGCGTTGGAAGGCAGAGCCAGCCACAACGTAGCCGTGACGAGTGTCACGGCTACGGCTGGAACCATCATGAGCAGGCGTTTCACCTACCACTCCGCGATGAATTGCTCATCCGCTTCCGGGCCGAGACCCAAATAACCGTTGGCCTCGATCCGTTGTTGGATCCTGGGATCCCGCCGGAACCAAGGTCCCTCACCCTCAGCCTCAGGAAACTTCTCCGCCCAAACCTTGGTCCAGAGATTGGTCTTGGCAAATTCCTCGGCGTCCACCTCCTTGATCAACTGGACTTGATAGAAGCGGAAACCCGAATGGCCCGAGAAGAGACCGTCGACCTCCACATCCTTGCCGCAATAGGGAAGGAGATCATAAACCGCGCCGTTGAAGGCGGGCTGGGTGTTTTTCGCGACCGGGATCAGCGTTCCCTCGCTGTCGACAAGACCAAGTTGATGCCTGCCATCGCCGCAATTGTCCGGACACTCGCCACCCAACTCACATTCGATGTCGACGACTTTGGCCTGGAATCGGGCCAGCTCCTGGCCGGTTAAACCCCAGCTTTTGGCTTCGCTTTCCTGAGCCTGCACCTGCACCGCGCTGAGCGAGACCAGGGCGGCGGCTACCGTCAATTCACGCAACATCAGCACGCTCCTCAATTCAGGCCGGGGATTGCGAAGGGCGGGATCGGTCCGAAATCATTGTGATTTTGGACGGTGATGCCCTCATTCTCGACGACCTCGTGAACTTGAACGTAGCTCAGCCCATCGCGCTCAAAGAGCGTGACATCGGCCGTGATCTTGTCGCTCTGGACGTCGAGGAGCGCTTCATTGTCGACCGCGCCCTCACCCTCGAAGCTGAGAACCATGTAGAGCGAGCCGTCGTCGGCAAGAATGCCAACCGGGATGCCACCGGCCGCACACCAAAGCGCGCAGGTGTGATGGGCCGTGCCCACGGTAGCTTCCGGAGCGCCCATGACGCCGGAGTAGTAACACCAGGTATCGATGACCTCGCCGGTGATCTCCGTACGCGTTTCAGCCTTGGCGCCAAGGCCAACAAGGGCCGTGGCGATTGCCGCCGCACCCAACAATGCTTTGTCCACCGTTTCACTCCCCTCAGTGTAACACAGTTTTAGCACAACCTATCTCTGACGCAGCCGTATGATCGATCACATCACCGCGCGCTCGAGGCGCTGGATGAGCCGGTCGATTTCGGCCCGGCTTTCCGGCGTCAGCCGTGGTGCCGGGGCTCGCAGCGTGTCGCTTGCCAGCACGCCACGCTTTTTCAGGATGTATTTGCGAGCGGCCAAGCCAACCTGGGGCTGCTGCTCGTACCGAAGCAGCGGCAGATAGATGTCGAAAAGATCCATCATGACGTCGGGCCGGCCTTCGCCATGACGTTCGACCACGGCCACCAGCATTTCCGGGTAGGCGAACCCTGTCATTGCGCCATCGACGCCGCGTTCCAGTTCGAGCGGCAGAAACAGACCGCCATTGCCGACGAGAATGCTGAGACGCCGTGCGCCCTCAGCTTCCATACGCCGAAGTGCCGTGATCTTGTCGAGCCCCGGCCAGTCTTCATGCTTCAGCATGACGCAGGTCGGCATGTCGTCGGCGATGCGCCGGATCAGCTTGGGGCTCATCACGACCCCCGACGCCAGAGGATAATCCTGGAGGACCCATGGCGTGTCATCGCCCAGATGGCGGACGGTCTGCGAGAAATAGGTGTAGACCGCATCGTCGCCTTTGAGCGTTGCGGGCGGCGCGACCATGACCCCGGCGGCGCCGTCGTCCATCACGCACGCGGCAAGCTCGCTCATGGTCGCGAAGCCGGGGCTGGAGACGCCGACAATCACGGGCACGCGCCCCTCAACCCTCTTCAGAACATGGCGCGCGAAAGCCTTGGCTTCCTCGAAGGTCAGTTTCGGTGCCTCGCCCATGATGCCGAGGATGGTGATGCCCGAGACGCCCTTTTCGAGATAGAAGTCGATGAGCTTATCGGTGCTGGCCCAGTCAAGAGCATCGTTTTCCGCGAAGGGCGTCGCGGAAATAATAAAGACACCGTTGGCGCCGCCGTCGAGTTTGCCCATGACCTCCCAATCCCAAGCCGTCATATCCAGCGCACCATGGCCGACGGCCTGGGCTCGGCGCAAGCCTATCGGCTGACCGGCGTCTGGATGCCGACGGAAAAGCTTGCTTCAGGCGCGGGTGATGGCACAGACAGTCAAGGCCCCCTGGCTACCCGCACCTCACGACGGAAAGGACTGTCGCTATGAGCGTGATATGGCGATTGCTGCTTTGGACCGGCCTCTTGGTATCGAGTGGCGTTTCAGCCGCCGACACCATCAAGATCGGTGATATCAACAGCTACAGCCGGCTGCCCGCCCATACCGAGCCCTATAAGAAGGGGGCGATCCTGGCGATCGAGGAGATCAACGCCACAGGTGGTGTCGCGGGTCACGAGTTGGCTTTGATCTCGCGCGATGACGCGGGCGAGCCCGGCGAAGCGATCAGGATAGCCGAGGAGATGGTGACCAAGGACGGGGTCGCACTGATCAGCGGCTCTCTTTTCAGCCATGTCGGCCTGGCCCTTTCCAGTTTCGCCGAGCAGCGCGAGGTCCTCTACCTCGCCGCCGAACCCTTGGCCGACGCCCTCGTTTGGGAGAAAGGCAACGATTTCACCTTCAGGCTCCGGCCCTCCACCTTCATGCAGGCCTCGATGCTAGCCGAGGTAGCCGCCGAGAAGGACGCGGTCCGCTGGGCGACGATCGCGCCCAATTACGCCTACGGCAAGGACGCGGTCGCATCCTTCAAGCAGGTGCTGAAGAGCCTTAAACCGGAGGTCGAGTTCGTGACCGAGCAGTGGCCGGCCCTGTTTCAGATCGATGCGGGCGCCGAGGCCCAAGCGTTGGCGGCGGCCGCGCCGGACGCGATCTTCAACGTCACTTTCGGCAATGATTTGGCCAAGTTTGTGCGCGAAGGGACCGATCGGGGATTGTTCGACGACCGCCTGGTTGTCGGGCTCCTGACCGGCGAGCCGGAATATCTGGACCCATTGGAGGATGAAGCGCCGGAAGATTGGCTGGTCACGGGATATCCCTGGGACAAGATCGAGACACCGGAGCACCGGCGTTTCGTCGAGGCCTATGGCGCCCGGTGGGATGGCGACTATCCGCGGGTTGGAACCCTGGTTGGCTACAACACCATGTTGGCGATCGCGGCGATGCTCGAAAAGACGGGTGGCGATACGGTCACGTCTTCGATGATCGCGGCGATGAAGGGCCTGACTTTCGCCACACCCGTTGGCGAGGTCACGTTCCGCGAGATCGACCACCAATCGACCATGGGCACCTTCGTCGGTTACAGCGTGGTGGAAGACGGCCGGGGAACCATGAGGGACTGGTACTACGCGCCGGGCGAAAACTATCTGCCGAGCGACGACGAGGTCCGCGAACTCCGGCTGGGCAGCGGGTCCTAGAGGTCTTCCACGGGCTCACCTTCGGCGATGCCGTGGGTCCAATTCGTTTGATCGCGCGGTAGAGACGGCGTGGGCTTTTACCTGGTCCAAGTGCTGACCGGCCTTTCCAGCGCGGCGTCGCTATTTCTCGTCGCCGCGGGTCTCTCGATCATCTTCGGCGTCACCCGGATCGTGAATTTCGCCCACGGCTCACTCTATATGCTGGGCGCCTATCTGGGCCTCACCTTCATCGATCTCTTCGGCGGCGGACATCTGGGGTTTTGGGGCGGCATCCTCGCCGCTGCCCTGACCGTCGGTCTCATGGGCGTCGCCATGGAGATCGTCATTTTGCGGCGTATCTATCAGGCGCCGGAACTCTTCCAGCTGGTCGCGACCTTCGGTTTGGTCCTGGTCATCCAGGACGTGGCGCTGATGGTGTGGGGACCGGTCGATCAACTGGGCCCGCGAGCGCCTGGTCTCCGAGGGGCGGTGCGCATCCTCGGCGAACCTCTGCCCCGCTACGATTTGGTTCTTATCGCCGCCGGCCCCTTGGTGCTGGTCTCGCTCTGGCTGCTCTTCCGCAAAACGCGTTTCGGCATCCTGGTCCGAGCGGCTACCGTCGATCGTGAAATGGTGGCGGCGCTCGGCGTCAATCAGGCCTGGCTGTTCACGTCGGTTTTTTTCATCGGCGCCTTTTTGGCCGGTCTCGGCGGCGCGCTGCAATTGCCCAAGGACGGCGCCGACCTTCTGATGGATCTGAATGTCATCGCCGCGGCGTTTGTGGTGGTCGTGGTTGGCGGCATGGGTAGCTTGGTTGGGGCGTTCGTCGCCGCCGTTCTGATCGGTCAGATCCAGGCCTTCGGTATTCTGATCCTGCCGCAAAGCACCCTGATCGCCATGTTCCTGGTGATGGCAGTCGTCCTGGTGATGAGGCCTTGGGGGCTGTTCGGTCGGGCCGAAACGGGCGAAGGCGAACAGCTGAGGGGCCCGCCGCTGCGCCGGCCGTCGCTTGGTCTTCAAGGCCTGTATCTGGCGGCTATTGCTGGTCTGGTGGCCCTGCCCTGGATCGCCAGTCCCTACAGCCTGGTGCTGACGGTCGAGATCATGATCTTCGCGCTGTTCGCCGCGAGCCTGCACAGTATCGTCGGGCCCGGCGGCATGGTCTCCTTCGGCCACGCGGCGTTTTTCGGTGGCGGGGCCTATGCGGCGGCGCTCCTCGCCACTTACGCAGCGGCACCGATGGAACTAGCACTTGTTGCCGCGCCGATCCTGGCGGCATGCCTTGCCCTGGCGGTGGGCGGGTTCTGCGTGCGCTTGAGCGGTGGTTACTTCGCCATGCTGACTCTGGCCTTCGCCCAAATTCTATGGGCGGTCGCCTTTCAGTGGGGGGAGGTGACCGGCGGCGACGACGGGCTTTTGGGAATCTGGCCGTCATCCTGGGCATCCTCCCGCATCGTCTATTACTATCTGGTGCTGGTCTCGGTTGTGCTGGCGATCGCGCTGTTGCACCGGATCCTGTTCTCACCCTTCGGCTACACCATGCGCGCCATCCGCGACAGCCGGCAGCGGGCGGAGGCCATCGGCATCGATGCACGCCGCCACCAGTGGTTTGCCTTTGCTCTTTCCGGCTTTTTCGCAGGCCTTGCCGGCTCGCTCTACGTATACGCCAAGGGCAGTATCTTCCCGGACGAGATGGCGATCGCCCGATCCTTCGACGCCCTGATCATGGTCTTTTTCGGCGGTGTTCAGACTTTGAGCGGTCCGCTGATCGGTGCCGCCACGTTGGTCTATCTGCAGGACCTTTTCTCCCGTTACGAGCTCTGGCGGCTTCTCCTGGGCTCGACGGTGATCCTGGTCGCTGTCCTGGTGCCCCAGGGCATTGCCGGTTTTCTCCGCCGCTATCTGGGCGGATGGGTGGGCATACCCGCCGATGAACGCTGAGCCTCTGCTTCAGGTCGAAGGCTTGACCAAGCGCTTTGACGATATTGCCGCCGTGGACAGGGTTAGCTTCTCGCTTCGCGCCGGGGAACTCCTGGCCCTGATCGGGCCTAACGGTGCCGGCAAGAGTACCTGCTTCAATATGCTGATGGGCCAGCTTGAGCCGGACAGCGGTTCGGTTCGGATAGCGGGAATGGACGTCACGGGCCGACCGGCCAGGACCATCTGGCGGCGGGGAGTCGGGCGAACCTTTCAGATCACCCAGACCTTCTCCTCCATGACCGTGCTCGAGAACGTCCAGATGGCGCTGATTTCCGGGGCTCGCGAGCACTATCGCTGGTGGCCGCCAGCCAATCGCCGCCACCGGGGCGAGGCTCTGGCGCTTCTCCAGACCGTCGGCATGGAAGACCAGGCGGAAAAGGCCTGCGGTCTTCTGGCCTATGGCGATCTCAAGAGGGTCGAACTGGCCGTCGCCCTGGCTGGCGAGCCCCGGCTCCTACTGATGGATGAGCCGACGGCCGGGATGGCGCCGGCCGAGAGAGCCGAACTGATGATGCTCATCGCCGCCATCGCCCGGGAAAAAACGGTCGGCGTCCTATTTACGGAACACGACATGGACGTGGTTTTCGATCATGCCGAGCGGATCATGGTCATGGACCGGGGACGTCTGATCGCGGTCGGATCGCCCGGCGAGGTCCGCAGCGATGAGAAGGTGCGTAAAGTCTATCTGGGCTACGCTGCCGATGGCGCCGGGCGGGCATGAAACGACTTCTAGCTGTCGAAGGTTTGACGGCCGCTTACGGCCAGGCGCAGATCCTGTTCGGTCTGGACTTCAGTGTGGCCGAGGGTGAAGCCGTGGCGCTTCTGGGGCGCAATGGGGCCGGCAAATCGACGACGCTCAAGGCCCTGATCGGCCTGGTTCGCCGGCGTAGCGGCCGGGTGATCTTCGACGGCATCGATATCAGCCGGTCGGCCAGCCATCAGATCGCACGCGCTGGTTTGGGCTACGTGCCTGAAGAGCGTCGGATCTTTCGCGGTCTCAGCGTCCAGGAAAATCTCGAGGTCGGTCGACAAGCCGTGCGCCAGGGCACACCAGGCTGGAGTTTCGAGCGCCTGTTCGAGATTTTTCCCAACCTCGCCGGGCTTCGGCACCGGCCCGCCGAGCGGACCAGCGGCGGCGAGCAGCAGAAGCATTCGATCGCGCGCACGCTGATGGGCAATCCGAAGATGCTATTGCTGGATGAGCCCTCGGAAGGGCTGGCGCCGGTGATCGTCGAGCAAATGGCATCGGCCTTGGTCAAGCTCAAAGAGGACGGGGTCAGCGTCCTTCTGAGCGAGCAGAACCTGCGATTTGCCGGTGCCGTGGCGAGCCGGGCCTATGTCATCGAGACCGGCCATCTGCGCCACGAGGGCGCCATGGCGGATCTGCTCGATGACGGCCGCGCCCGAAAACGTTGGCTATCGGTTTGATCGTTCAGGCGCTGGTCGGTCGATGTTTCAGGTTGCGCCCGCTCATGGTTCGTGTTGACGCACAGTTGTAACACTTTGCCGTCACAGTCCTGTCATCGTCAGATAAGGATCAAGGGTGGGCTCTCATGATCAAGCGCGCATTTCTTTCCCTCCTGTTCGTCGCCTTCGGTGCCGACCTGGCGATCGCCGAAGAACCCGTCAGCCTCGGCCCCCGGCCGTTCTATCTTGTCAACCAACTGCAGGACGGTGAGCTGAAAGAGACGCTTCAAGCCTGTGCCGGCGGCCCGTTTGAGGCGAGCGCTTTTTCCATCGGCCACCGGGGCGCGCCGCTGCAGTTTCCGGAACACACCCGGGAATCCTACGTTGCCGCCGCGCGCATGGGCGCCGGGATCCTCGAATGCGATGTGACCTTTACCAAGGATCGCGAGCTGGTTTGCCGCCACGCCCAGTGCGATCTCCACACCACCACCGATATCCTGGCGACACCGCTTGCCGAAACCTGCCGCCAGCCCTTCACGCCCGCCGATCCGGCGAGCGGAACGGAAGCCTCGGCGATGTGCTGCACGGCGGATCTGACGCTCGACCAGTTCAGGAGCCTGAACGGCAAGATGGACGCGGCCGACGTCAATGCGGCCACGGTCGAGGAGTACATGCAGGGAACGGCGCCGTTCCGGACCGATCTCTACGCCACCACCGGCACCTTGATGACCCACGCGGAATCGATCCAACTGTTTCACGAATTGGGTGTCGGGTTCACCCCGGAGCTGAAGTCGCCCGAGGTCGAGATGCCGTTCGAGGGTGACTACACCCAGGCGGACTATGCCCAGGCGATGGTCGAAGAATACAAGGAAGCCGGCATCGATCCGGCTCGGGTCTTCGCCCAGTCTTTCAACGAGGAAGACGTTCGTTACTGGATCGAGAACGAGCCTGACTTCGGTGCACAGGCGGTCTATCTCGACGACCGCTACGACATCGAAGGCTTCGATTTCCGGGATCCCTCGACCTACGAGCCGAGCATGGAAGATCTGGCGAAAGATGGCGTCCGCATCGTCGCCCCGCCTTTATGGATGCTGGTCGATCTGGAGAACGGGCAGATTGTCCCGTCAGCCTACGCCGAGGCCGCCAAAGAAGCTGGTCTTCAGATCATTACCTGGACGCTGGAGCGCTCCGGACCGCTCGCCAGCGGCGGTGGTTGGTATTTTCAGTCGATCGAGAGTGCCACCACCAATGACGGCGTTACCTATGAGCTCCTGGACGTGCTCGCGAAGGATGTTGGCGTGATCGGCGTGTTCTCCGATTGGCCGGCGACGACGACCTACTACGCCAATTGCGTGGGGCTGGAGTAAGCCGGGCCTAAGCGAACGACCGGGCTACGGCGTCGGCAGTTCCTCGCCGGTCTGAACCCGGTAAGCGTTCTCGGCGCTTCGCTTTTGCTGCTGACCTCGCGTGACATTGGTCTGACCGCGTTCGACCAAATCCTCGCCCCGGCTGATCAACTCTCTGCCCCTGGCGATCATGTCTTCGCCGTCCTCGATTTGATTACGGCCTCTGTTGACCCGATCGTCGCCTTCGCTCCACTGCTCGCCGACCGCCGCCAGTTCGCTTCCCTGTGCGCGGATCCTCTCGCCGAGTGTTGGCCCCTCGTCGGCAGCGCACCCCACGAGCGATATCATCAGCACCATGGAGGTCGCCGCGAGGTGATTTTGACAATCGCCGTTCGATGACTTGCACTCTGTCACTCGCTTGTCAGCTCCTATCTCTACCAAGATGTTTCGCCTTCTTTGTTTTTTCGCTTCAAGGCTTAGCGCGTTGCTCGGCAAACGCAACGAGCAGCGGGTTGATAGTTTTACGTTTTGGCCAGGGGGAAGTTTCCGATCTAGCGGACGGCCATCTCCATCTGCGCCGGCGCCCACAACGAGATCGGTTCGGCGAAGCCTTTGATCTTGTGATTGCCCAGGGGCCGGGCCGGAGCGTGACCCGTTCCTGTCCGTGCGATTCGCTCGTCGAACAGGATCACCTCACCCAGGTCCTTGGCCAAGGTCTCGAGACGGGCGGCCCGATTGACGGTGTCACCATAGACCGTGAACGTCTGCCGTTGTGACGAGCCGACGCTGCCGGCCGCGATCGGTCCGGCGGCAAGGCCGATGCGAACCCGAAACTGGGTCTCATCGGCGTAAGCCGACAGGGCCTTGGCCGCTTGAAGTGCTGCCTGCTCCGGATCGGCCACCTCCAGGGGCGCATTGAAGGTTGCAAGCAGGCCGTCGCCGGTGAAGGTGATGACCACGCCTTCATGGTTGCTGATCAGATCGACGCATGCGGCGAGGAAACCATTGAGGGCATCGATGACCTGCTCGGGCGGCCGGTTTGCCGCGAAGGCCGTGAAACCCTGGATGTCCATCACCAGGACCGCGGCGTCCCGCACCTGAGGCGCCAGGGCCGCGCGATCAACCATCAGCCTCTGCGCGATCGCTTCTGGAACATATCGGCCGAGTGTATTGGCGATCTGCTCGCGATCTGCGCGTTCCGCCTCCCGCTCGGCCTCGGCTCTCAATTGGGCGAAGAAGACCCGACGGGCCCGGTAGACCGCGAGCGCGAGGATTGACGCACTGATTAAGACGAAGGCAGTTTCTTCGATCCGGTTGCCAACGCCGATGAAGTCGGGCGAAAGGAACACCTGCTCGTATTCCTGCCGCGAGCCGCCCGTCTCGAAATCAGACCAGGACAGACGTCGATCCATGTCGCTTATGACCGTGAGGAAAGCCGTCCACCAGCCGACCACGACCATGGCGCCGGACCACAAGACCAGCCGCCAGGACAGGGAGAGACAGGCCATGGCGACCAGGGGAAACAGGTAGTAGATGCCGTAGGCTCGAAAGGCGATGATCTGCGGCACGTCGGCCCCGCGGCTGACCGGCACCATGGCGAACAGGGCGCATATGCCCAAGATGTCGGCGGCGTAGATGACGTATTTGAGCCACCATCGGTCAAGGCTTGTGCCAATGAAGGTCAGGGTTAGCACGCCGACGGCGAAGAACAGGACCAATGCTGTCGTTGCCCAGACGCTTGGCGCGTGATCACTGAGCCACCAGCCGATCTCGAGCCAGATGAAGGCCAAGGCGACGGCGAGTGTCCGGCAGAAGATCGCCAGGCGAAGCCCCTGACGCTCGGCGTGCAAAAGCCGGTCGCCCGAGACCTCTATTGCGGGGTCTTTTCCATCAGTGATGCCGAAGCCCTCCGACATGAGCGCAAGCCGATGACCGTGCCGATCTTATCGTTGAACGAAAGGGGCGTAAAAGACCGTCCCTGCCCCGGGGCCGAGGTAGCGACCGTTCGGCGTTTCGGCCTAGAAATCCCGTCTCCCCGCGATCCTCACGCCAGACGAAACCTTTGATGAAAATTACCATCAGTCAGTTGCGGGTGCTCGAGGCTCTGGCCCGCACCGGAAGTTTTTCCAGGGCTGCCGAGGAGCTCGGGATCTCGCAGCCATCGGTATCGACGCAACTGCGCGCGATCGAGAACCGAAGCAAGTCGAAGCTTCTGGCGCGCGACGGCCGGACACTCACGGCCACCCGTTTCGCCGGCGTGCTTCTACCGAAAATCAGAGCGCTTCTGTCAATCGCGGAGGATATCGAACGGACCTTCGAGGAGGAGCGAAAGCTCAAAGCGGGTGTTCTCCGGCTGGGCTATTCGACCCATCAGTTCGCCATGCCGGTGATCTCCCGGTTCATGGCCGCCTTTCCCGGCATCAAGGTGGAAGCCCGCTCCATGGCCTCGCTCGACCTCATCGATCGATTGAAGGCCGGTCTGATTGACATCGTCTTCGTGACGGCCCAGCAGCCGCCCCAAGGCCTGCACTGTCACAAGCTTAGGACCGACCAGATTGTTCTGATGGTGCGCGCCGACCATCCCTTGGCCAAGAAGCGGGTGGTCACCTGGGAACAGGTGGCCCGATACCCTTTGATCCGCCGCGAGGAGACCTCCGGCACCAGGATCGCCTTCGATCTGGCGGCAGACCGGCCGGCGGTTTCTCTCCGGACGATCCTTGATGTCGGTTCGTGGGAATCGATGCGTGCCGCGGTCACTTCCGGTATCGGCATCGGCGTCGCTTTGCTCGGCGAGATCGAAGACGATGATCGCAACGTCACGGTCCGAATCGACGATGACCGCCTGTGGGCGTCTCACTTCGTCGCTTGCATGCCGGAAATGGTCGAAGTCGCGGCGATCGAAGCCATGTTGGCGCTGGCGGGCGGAAATCGTGAGGTCGACGACGCCAAATTATAGCTTTTATCTATACTTTTTTCAAATTCATTAACTTGTCACAATTTGTCTTAATTCTCCCGAGTAATGATCTTTGAAACCGGGGGGGACGTCAGCAATGCTGGGTGTATTCAGAACATCTTTGCTTTCGGGCGCTGCAATTCTTATCGGAAGCACAGCCTATGCGGCCTGTCCCACGGTGACGGTCGCCGACATGCAGGGCTTTGAGCCGGCTTTTCCGCAACAATTCGAGCTGGATGAGCTGCAGTCCGCCGCGTCCTGCGAGTTGGCTTTCGCCGAAAACCCGGCCATCGCCGAGATGAATGGGCGGATCTTCGGCAATGAGGAACTGCCGCCGGTCGAGGAGCGCCTGCCCGAAGAGCCGCTCGTGGTGGCGCCTTACGGGGCCGTCGGCCAGTATGGCGGTGTTCTGACCGGCATCTCCAAAGGCACGGAATCCGGCACCTCGGATCTGCTCTCCATCCGTCACGTCAATCTGGTCCGCTACGCCGACGACCTGACGACGATCGTGCCCAACGTCGCTAAGGCTTGGGAATGGAATGACGACTACACGGAGCTGACGATCACGCTGCGCCGGGGTCACAAATGGTCCGACGGCGAACCCTTCACCGCAGACGATGTCGCCTTCTGGCACAATGATCTTTTGCTCAATCCGGATGTCTATCCGCAGACGCCGGATCGCTGGCTCTTCGCCGGCAAGCCCGCAAACGCCGAGGCGGTCGACGAGGTGACGGTCAAGTTCACCTTCCCGGTCCCCTCGCCAGGCATCCTCAACCGCTTCGCCGTCGACTACGGCCAAGCCTTCCAGCCGAAACATTTCTTCAGCCAGTTCATGCCGAAGTACAACGAGAAGGCCGAGGATCTGGCGGCGGAGTATGGCTTCGCCAATGCCGCCGAGGCGGTTGAGTTCTACTATGGCGGTTCGGACTGGACGGACGTCCCCTCGCCGCTTCTGAAAGATGCCGAACGGGCGCGCAGCATCGGTCGCGAGGTCAGGCCGTCACTCGAAAGCCACATCTTGGTCGACGAGACAGCCGAAGGGCGGAAACTGGTGGCCAACCCCTATTTCCACATGGTCGACACGGCCGGCACCCAGTTGCCCTACATCAACGAAATCTCCGAGGTCTATATCGGTGACAAGCAGGTCCAGAACCTGAAGGTCATGAACGGTGACGTGGTCTGGAAGCAGCAGGCGATCTTCCTCGAGGACTTTCCGCTGCTGAAGGAAAACGAGGCCGAGGGTGACTACACGGTCAAATTCGCGCCCGGCCTTGGCGAGAACGTGTTCTACGCGTTCAACAAGACCCACAAAGACGAGGTCTTGCGCGAAATTTTCTCGAACATCCGGTTCAACCGCGCCATGTCGCTCGCCATGAACCGGGAGGAGATCAACGAGATCGTCTATCTGGGCCAGGGCACGCCAATGCAGGCACCACCGGCCGAGCCGAGCACCGTGTCTTTCATTCCGGAAGATCTCCTGACCCAGGACACCGACTTTGATCCGGACGCGGCCAAGGCGCTGTTGGCCGAGATGGGGTTAGAGGACGGCGATGGTGACGGCACGCTGGAGCGTCCCGACGGCAAGCCTTTGGTGGTGCGCCTGGTCTACTCGACCCAGGGCGCTCCGGCGAAGCTTCATGAGCTGGTCCGCGACTATTGGAGCGCTGTCGGTGTCCGGGTCGATCTGAAGGAGGTGACCTCCGACGAGTACCGAGCCGCGGGCAACAACAACGATCTCGACATCACGACCTGGAAGAATGACGGCACCTCGGCGCCGTCGATCAGCCAGGATCCGACCGTGATGGTCCCGCCCTTCGGTGACTACTTCAATCCGGGCAATGGTTTCGCCTGGGCCGCGTGGCAGACCTCAGGCGGTGACCAGGGCATCGAGCCACCGGACCACATCAAGCAGCTCTACGAGCTTGCCGACACGTTCCGCCAGTCGCCTCTGGGCAGCGAGGAATCCAACCAGGCCGGTGCCTCAATCGCTCAGATCCACGTCGACAATCTGATCAAGATCGGCACCGTCGGTAACATCGTCGGCCCATACGTCTACCGCAACGATCTCAAGAACATCGTCGATCTCACGGCCAAGTCTTACGACTACTACTGGACCTATCCTTACCGGCCTCAGCAGTGGTTCCTCGAGCAATAGGCCGTCACTGACCGGCACGGCCGGAGGGTAAGCCTCCGGCCACCTTCGAAGCGGTGGGAGGGGCCAATGCTTCGTTTCACGGCGGAACGCCTGGTCGGCATGGTCGTGACCATGTTCTTCGTCTCGATCATGGTCTTCGTGATCATGGAACTGCCGCCAGGCGACTATGCGGACCGCTACGCGTTCCGCAAATTTTCCGGAACCGGCGTCAACGTCACCGAGGCAGACGTCCAGGCGATCCGCGAAGACCTGGGTCTCGATAAGCCGCTCGTTCTTCGCTACTTCGACTGGATCGGCGGTATCGTTTTGCGGGGCGACTTCGGTCAGGCCTTCGCTTTCGAAACCTCGGTCGTGAAGGTCATCGGTGACAAGGTTTGGCTGACCTTAGGCATCTTGTTCGCGACCCTCCTCCTCACCTACGCCATTTCCATTCCCGTCGGCATCTACGCCGCGGTACGCCGGGGCTCCGCCACGGATTACGGGTTGACGATCTTCTCCTATCTGGGCCTGGCCTTGCCCAACTTTCTTCTGGCGCTCATCCTTCTCTACTTCGCCAACCGTATTTTCGGCGCTGACATCGGCGGTCTTTTCTCGTCCCAATATGCCGAAGCGCCCTGGTCGCTCGCCAAAGTCTGGGACCTGATCAAGCATCTCTGGCTTCCCGCCTTCGTGCTCGCCTGGTCGGCCGTGGCTTATCAATTGCAGACGGTCCGTGCGACCATGTCCGACGAGCTCAACAAGCTGTCCGTGACCGCCGCCCGGGCCCGAGGCGTGCCGGAGGCTCGGCTCCTGGTCAAATATCCGGCCCGGCTCGCCATCAATCCGGTGGCCTCGCCCATCGGCTTCGACGTGAACCGCATCTTTTCGGAACTGCCGATCGTCGCCGTCGTGCTCGGCCTCACCGAGCTCGGCGAGCTCCTGCTCAAGGCCTATCTCGATCTCGATATGTATGTCGCCGGCGCGATCCTCCTGCTGCTCACCTTCCTGATCGTGTTCATGAACTTTCTGTCCGATCTCCTGCTCGCGTGGCTCGCCCCGCGCATTAAGCTCGGAGGCTGAACCGTGGCGACCGTTACAGATACATTGCCGTCCGCCAACGAGACGAAAGCCCAACGAAAAGAGCGTGAGCGGCTTCTCAGGTATTATTCGGCTTCCCAGTGGACCCTGATCTGGTGGCGCTTCCGCCGGCACCGGGCGGCGATGGCGGCGGCAACGCTTCTTATCTTGATGGCGATCATGGGTGTGTTCGCCGAGTTCGTCGCACCCTATGGCCCGGTGACCCGGGACAGCAGCTACATCGACGGGCCGCCCCAGATCCCGCGCTTTTGTGACCAAAACGGCTGCTCGCTGCAGCCCTTCATTCACGGTGTCAAGACCGAACGGGATCCGGTGACGCTGCGGGCGACCTCCGTGCCCGACCGGGAAAGCCGCAACTATGTGACGTTTTTCGCCCAAGGAGAACCGACGCGCGTCCTCGGTTTCGTTCCCACCGACCGCCATCTTTTCGGTCTGTCCGATCCTTCGGCCAAGCTCCATCTCTGGGGCACCGACGGGCTTGGCCGGGACGTCTTCTCCAGGACCATCTACGCGACCCGAAGCTCGCTCTCGATCGGCGTTCTGGGCGTCCTCATCTCCTTCGTCCTCGCGCTCGTGATTGGCGGCACGGCCGGCTACGCGGGCGGCATGGTAGACAATGGTATTCAGCGGGTCACCGAGGTGATCCGCGTGGTTCCGATCATCCCCCTCTACATGGGGCTTGCTGCCGCCATGCCGAAGGAGTGGTCGACCACCGAAGTCTATTTCGCCATGACCCTGATTTTGGGCTTGTTCGGCTGGCCCACCTTGGCGCGGCGAATACGATCGCAACTCCTGTCGATCCGGGACGAGGATTATGTCGTCGCCGCCAGACTGGCGGGCGCGAAGCCGTCCCGGATCATCGGCCAGCACATGCTGCCGAGCTTCACCAGCTTCATCATCGTCGATCTGGTGATTTCGTTCCCCTACATGATCTTGTCCGAGACGGCGCTCTCCTTCGTCGGTCTTGGGCTCCGGCCGCCCACCGTGAGCTGGGGCGTGCTCCTCCAGCAGGCCCAGAGCGTGCGAGTGATCGAACAGACCCCGTGGCTGTTCATTCCCGCTGTATTCGTGGTGATCGCCGTTCTCGCTTTCACGGTCATCGGTGACGGGCTCAGGGACGCCGCCGATCCCTACAGCGAATCGCGATAGGAGAGGCCCCATGACCAAGCTCTTGAGCGTTGAAGACCTGTCGATCTCGTTTCGCACCGATGAGGGCGTTATCGCTCCGGTCCAGGGCGTCAGTTTTGAGGTCGAAGCGGGCAAGACCCTGGGCTTGGTCGGGGAATCCGGTTCCGGCAAATCGGTCTCGACCAAGGCGCTGATGCGGCTCCTGCCCAAATCGGCGGTCATCGGCCCGCAATCCAAGATGCACTACACGGCCAAGGACGGCACGCTGGTCGAGATCGAGAAGCTGCGGAACAGCGGCGGAACCATCCGCCGTCTCCGGGGCGGTGAGATCGGCATGATCTTTCAGGAGCCGATGGCTTCCTTCAGCCCGGTCTACACGATCGGCAATCAGATGACCGAGGCGATCCGACTGCACAAACGGGTCGGCAAGCGCGAGGCCCGCGACCAGGCGATCTCGATGCTGGACAAGGTTGGGATCTCCAACCCCGCTGGCCGGATCGACCAATACGCCTTCGAAATGTCGGGTGGGATGCGTCAGCGGGCGATGATCGCGTTGGCCCTGGCGGCAGGCCCCCGCCTGCTCATCGCCGACGAGCCGACCACCGCGCTCGACGTCACCATCCAGGCTCAGGTTCTGGATCTGATGCGCGATCTGCAAAAAGATCTCGGCATGGGCATGATCTTCATCACCCATGATCTGGGCGTGATCGCCCAGATCGCCGACGAGATCGCCGTCATGTATCTCGGCACCATCGTCGAGAGAGGCCCGACCCGGGAGGTGATCCGCAATCCACTCCACCCCTATACCGTGGGCCTGTTGGAGGCGATCCCAAGCCTCGACAAGCTCGAGGCTCGCTTGAAACCGGTCGCGGGCGATATCCCTAGCCCCAACGAGCGACCCAATGGATGTCCGTTCCACCCCCGCTGCCCGCAATCGACGAGTGGCACCTGTGACAGTAAAGTACCGGTGGACGTTGCGCCGATGGCCGGCCGGGCCGTGCGCTGCTGGTTGCATGACGAGCAGGGAAGGATGGCCGCATGACCGAGACGCTGATCGAGATCAAAGATCTCGAGGTCCGCTTTCCGATCAAGACCAAGACCATGTTCCGCACCCACGTCACCGAGCTGCGGGCTGTCGATGGCGTCACCTTCGACATCCGCCGGGGCGAAACGGTGGGTCTGGTTGGGGAATCCGGCTCGGGTAAGACGACCGTCGGCCGGGCGATCCTGCGCGCCATCGATCCGACCGCGGGCGAGGTGGTCTTTCACGACAAGAACGGCGGCGAAGGGCGCGTTCCGCTGTCGACGCTTGCCGGCGAGAGTTTACGAAAATTTCGGCCGCGCATGAGCCTCGTGTTCCAGGACCCCTATTCCTCACTCAATCCGCGCATGACCGCCCGCGACATCATCGCCGAGCCGTTGATCGCCAGCGGTCTGATGACAGGCCGCGATCAGATCGATGCGCGGGTCCGCGAGATCGCCGGCCGCTGCAAGCTCAATCTCGAGCATTTGCGGCGGTTTCCCCACGCCTTCTCCGGTGGCCAAAGGCAGCGCATCTGCATCGCCCGGGCACTTGTGTCGAAACCAGACTTCGTGGTCTGCGACGAATCCGTCTCCGCGCTAGACGTCTCGATCCAGGCGGAGGTCGTCAATCTCCTCAAGGATCTGCAGGAGGAGATGGGCGTCGCCTTCTTATTCATCGCCCATGATCTTTCCGTTGTTGCGCAGATATCCCATCGGGTCGCCGTTCTCTATGTCGGGCGCTTCGTCGAATATGCGCCCACCCAGGATCTGTTCTTCCACCCCCGACATCCCTACACCCACGCGCTTTTGTCGGCCGTGCCGCGGGCCGACCCCGACGCAGCGTTCGATCCGATCAAATTGACCGGCGAGATCCCCAATCCCCTGGCAGCGCCGTCTGGTTGCCGCTTTCATACCCGTTGCCCGTTCGCCAGGGAACGGTGCGGCGAAGAGGTGCCGGACTGGCGGGAGATCGAGCCCGAGCACTTCGTCGCCTGCCACTATGCCGAGGAGTTCGACTTCTCGCGTGGCCCGGCCCAGTGATCTCGTAGCGGGTCTGACGGATCCTTGTCCTATGACGTGGCGGTTGTCGGCGCGGGTATCCTGGGGCTCGCGCACGCCCTTGCGGCGGCGAAACGAGGCAAGCGCGTCGTGGTGCTCGACCGCGATGCCCGGGCCAATGGTGCGTCGATCCGCAACTTCGGTTTTGTCACGGTCACGGGCCAGGCCGCCGGCGACTGCTGGCAATTGGCCCGGCGCTCGCGCGATATCTGGGCGGAGGTGGCGGAAGCCGCCGGTGTCGAGATCCTCCATCGGGGGCTCGTGGTCACGGCCAGGCGGCCTGAAGCGGAGGCCGTCATCGATGCTTTCCTGGCGACCGACATGGGCGCTGACTGCTTTCGTCTGAGCGCTGCCGACGCGGCGGACTATCTGCCATTTCTCAACAGACAAATGGTCACGGCGGGGCTCTACTCGCCCCAAGAGCTGCGGGTGGAATCGAAGAGTGCCCTGCCCCGCATAGCCTATTGGCTCGAGCGAACCTGGCCCGTGGAATTCCGATGGTCGACGGCCGTCCACAGGATCGAAGCGCCGAGGCTCGACACAACGTCCGGCCCCATCGAAGCGGAGACCGTGATCGTTTGTCCCGGCGACGATTTTAGCTCGCTGTTCGCCGATCGTCTGGCTGCCTACGACCTCACCCGGTGTAAGCTGCAGATGCTTCGGATCAAACCGGAGCGAGCCATCGAGCTCTGCAGCGCGGTCATGTCGGATTTGGGGCTCGCCCGTTATCGGGGCTATGCCGGCCTGGCCGAAGCGCGCGCTCTCATCGAACGGCTTCAGGACGAACAGCCGCTGCATCGGGCCAACGGCGTGCATCTGATCGCGGTTCAGTCGGCGGATGGATCGCTGGTCGTGGGCGACAGCCATCAATACGGCCAGACGCTGGATCCTTTTCTCTCGCACGACGTCAACAGCTTGATCCTGGGCGAGTTGGAGGCGGTTCTAAGCTTTGGGGCCTATCAGACCGCCGAGCAGTGGTGCGGCACCTATGCCAGTGCCGACGGCCGCTGGCGACTGACCGATGCTCCCGACGACGCGACCCGCGTCGTCATCGTCACCGCTGGCTGCGGCGCGTCGACCGCCTTTGCCATCGGCGAGGAAACCCTGTCTGATTTGTTTGGCGAGTGAAACGAACCATGACGACCTTCAAAGCGGTGGTGTTTGACTGGGCAGGCACGATGATCGATTTCGGCTCGTTCGCGCCGATGGGAGTATTTGTCGAGGCGTTCGAGAGCTTCGGTATCGAGGTGACGATCGCCGAGGCCCGCGAGCCGATGGGCATGCCGAAATGGGACCATATCAAAACCATGTTGGGCGCGCCCCGAGTTAAGGCCGCCTGGGCGAACAGGCACGGAAAGCCGCCGACCGACGAAGATGTGAACCGGGTCTACGACGTCTTCGTGCCGATGAACGAGGAGGTGGTCGCGCGCTACGCGGCTCTGGTGCCTGGCGCCAAGGAAACGGTCGATGGTCTGCGCGCCCGGGGTCTCAAGATCGGCTCGACCACCGGCTACACGCGTTCGATCATGACCCGGGTTTTGCCGGCGGCTGCGGCGCAGGGCTACGCTCCGGACACTGTCGTCTGTGCCGATGATCTAATCGAGGGCCGTCCGGGACCGCTCGGCATGTACAAATGTTTCGTCGATCTGGGGGTTTATCCGCCGTCGACCGTGATCAAGGTGGACGACACCGAGCCCGGAATTGCCGAGGGCGTGGCCGCCGGTTGCGTGACGGTGGGCGTGGCGCTTTCGGGCAACTATGTCGGCAAGACGCCCCAGGAGCTGGCAGCCATGGGCGAGGATGAGATCCGACCGCTTCGCGAGGCGGCTGCCTCAAGATTGACCGCGGCCGGCGCGGATCATGTGATCGACACGGTCGCCGATCTCCGGGCGCTGGTGGACAGGCTGGAGGCTCGTTCCTCCCCCTAGTGGTTGGCATCGGGCGCCCGGGCGCTGCCCTGACCCCACCCTTATTGACTTGGTCTTCCTGATCCCTGATCGTTCCACGGAAGAACGAACAAAGGGAGGCATCCGTGATGGATGATGATCGGGACCACCGTCGGTGGCTGGCCGCCGGCATGATGATGTTGGGCGCAGGTGGCCTGTCGGTGACGGCGATGGCTGCGGACTATAGCGAGGCTCCGGCACTGGCCGATAAGGTCGAGGCCGGCGAGCTACCACCCGTCGCGGAACGGGTCGGGGCTGAGCCAGAGGTGGTCGAACCACTGGGATCCATTGGCACTTATGGTGGCGATTTGCGCTTTGGTCTCCGGGGCAGCTCCGACCACAACAACATTCTGCGCATGGTCTCGCCCCAGGGGCTGGTCCGCTGGGATCCCACCTACCGGGAGATCATTCCCAACGTCGCCCGCGAGGTCGAGGGCAATGACGAGGCGACCGAATTCACCTTCCATCTGCGAGGGGGCATGCGTTGGTCGGACGGCGAGCCTTTCACCGCCGACGACATCCTGTTCAACATCGAGGATCTAGTCCTCAACGCCGACTTCGCGCCGACGCCTCCGGCTTACATCGCTGGCGGTGAGCCGATCGCCGTCGAGAAGATCGACGACGTGACCGTCAAATTCACCTTCGCGGCTCCCTACGGCGATTTCCTGGCCGAGCTGTCATCGCCCCTGGGCCAGCACCCGGTGCTCTACGCCAAACACTATTGCGGCCAGTTCCACCCGGCTTACGCCGAGGACATCGACGCGGTGGTGGCGGACAACAACGCCACCGACTGGCAGAACCTGTTCCTCGCCAAATGCGGTGACATCGAGATCCCTTCACGCTGGGGCAATGCGGATCGGCCGACGCTCGATCCCTGGGTCGTGACCGAACCCTATACCGGCGGTGCCACCCGCGTGGTCATGGAGCGCAATCCGTTCTTCTGGCAGGTCGACACGGAAGGCAACCAGTTGCCCTACATCGACCGGCTGGTGTCGCCCATCGCTCAGGACGTGGAGAGCCTGGTTCTGGAAGCGATCGGCGGTGATATCGATTTCCAGGTCCGCCACCTGGCGACCGCGGCCAACCGTCCCGTTCTGGCTCAGAACCGGGAGAGCGGCGGTTATGAATTCGTCGAAGCGGCGCCGACCGGCGGCACCAACATGATCATCAATTTCAATCTGACCCATAAGGATGAGGAGCTGCGCGAGCTGTTCAATCAGCGCGACTTCCGGGTCGCCATGTCACTCGGCATGGATCGCCAGACGATCATCGACACGGCGCTTTTGGGGGTCGGCGAGCCTTGGCAGCAGGGTCCGTTCGAAGATCATCCCAACCACTTCGCG
Organism: Geminicoccaceae bacterium; assembly: GCA_050331695.1. Lineage (GTDB taxonomy): Bacteria > Pseudomonadota > Alphaproteobacteria > Geminicoccales > Geminicoccaceae > JBHJGP01. The sequence goes on along the minus strand of JBHJGP010000006.1, from coordinate 34,041 downwards.
CCGGTGAGCACGCAGCATCTGGAGCATGATCCGGATAAGGCGAACGCATTGCTCGACGGCCTCGGCTACACCGAACGCAACGATGCCGGTGTCCGTCTCCTGCCCAGCGGACGGCCGATCAGCTTTTCGGTCGACGTCATTCCGACCCTGCAGCCGGAACATGTCGACATGTTGGAACTGATCTCCCAGCAGTGGGCGGAGCTCGGTGTCGACATGAACGTCAACGCCATGGAACGCACCTTCTTCTACGAGCGCACCTCGGTGGCCAACGATCATGACGTGGCCGTTTGGGGCGGTCAGGCGAGCTGGGTGCCGGGCGAAATCCCGCAGCAGATCGTCCCGGTCCACCACGACTCCCGCTACGGCATCCCCTGGACCACCTGGTACAAGACGGGCGGTGCCGAGGGCGAGGAGCCGCCGGCCTCGGTCAAGGAGCGGATGCAGATCTACGACCAAGCCCGTGCCACCATCGACACCGACGAACGGCGTCAGCTCATCCACCAAATCGCTCAGATCGCGGCCGACGAATTTGAGGTCATGGGGGTGAGCAAGGCCCTGCCGGAATACGGCATCAGGAAGCTGGACCTGGCCAACGTGCCCGACAGCATGCCATCCTCCTGGTACTATCCGACGCCGGGGCCGACCCTGCCGCAGACCTGGTACTGGACCAACTGAGCGATCCAGCCGCCGCGCGCCGGGCTAGGGTCCGGCGCGCGGTGGACCCGGGACCAGAGCCATGCTGCTCGCCTTCATCATAAAGCGTCTGCTCTGGGCGATACCGTTTTTGTTCGCGGTGTCGCTCGTGGCCTTCGCCCTGATCCAGGCGCCACCCGGCGACTATCTCACCACCTTCGCGGCAACGCTCGCCGCGTCGGGTGACATCGTCGACCAGGATCGCCTCGACATGCTGCGCGAGCGCTACGGTCTCGATCGGCCCTTCATCGTCCAATATTGGATGTGGATCACCGGCGTGCTCCAGGGCGATTTCGGCATCTCGTTCGAATGGCAGCAACCGGTGTCCGAGCTGATCTGGGAGCGCATGGGTCTTTCGGTCTGCCTCGCTTTGGCGACACTGCTCTTTACCTGGGCCCTAGCCTTTCCGATCGGCATTTACTCGGCGGTAAGAAAATATTCGCCGGGCGATTACCTGGCGACGACCTTTGGTTTTATCGGCCTGGCCCTGCCCAATTTTCTTCTGGCCCTGGTGCTCATGTATATCGGCGTGGTCTGGTTCGGTGCCGACGTCGGCGGGCTCTTCTCCGAAAGATATGAGAGCGCGCCCTGGTCTTGGGCAAAGGTCTTGGACCTCCTGTCCCATCTCTGGGTGCCCGTGGTCATCCTCGGCACCAGTGCGACCGCGAGCCTGATACGAATCATGCGGGCCAATCTCCTGGACGAGCTGCATAAACCTTACGTAACCACGGCCCGGGCCAAGGGCCTCTCCGAATTTCGCCTGCTGATGAAGTATCCCGTCCGGCTCGCGCTCAACCCGTTCATCAGCACCATCGGCTGGGCCTTTCCGCAGCTGATCAGCGGCGCCGTCATCACGGCCTTCGTCCTCAGCCTGCCGACCGCGGGGCCGCTGATGCTGCAGGCGCTCCTGGCCCAGGACATGTATCTGGCCGGCGCCTTCATCCTGCTCCTGTGCTCGCTTACCGTCGTCGGCATGCTGGTTTCGGACATTCTCCTGGCGTTGATCGATCCCAGGGTCCGGTACCGCTGATGGCGACCGTCGCCGATCCGAGGCTGGCGCCGGACGCGGATGTCGCGCCGCCATGGCTGCTGGTCTGGTGGTCGTTTCGCCGGCACCGACTGGCCATGACCGGGCTGATCGTGGTCCTGGGTTTCTACGTGATCGGCCTATTCGCCGAGTTCTTTGCTCCGTTCTCGCCCACCAGCGCCGGCGCCCGCCACGTCTATCACCCGCCGCAGATGATCAACTGGATCGACCGGGGTGAGGATGGCTGGCGGATCCGGCCCTGGGTTCAGGCCTACGAGCTGAACCGCGACCCGTTCACCCTGGAGCAGAGCTTCGAGCCGATCCCGGACGAGCGCATCTATCTCACCTTTTTCGGCGAGGGGCAGCCCTATCGGCTGATGGGCCTGATCCCGATGACGACCAAACTCCTGGTCCCCGTGGAACCGAACCAGCGCTTCTTCCTGTTCGGCGCCGCCCGGCTGGGCCGGGTCATGCTCAGCCGGACGATCCACGGCGCGCGGGTTTCCATGTCGATCGGACTGCTCGGCGTCACCTTCAGCCTGGTGTTGGGGATCACGCTCGGCGGCATTTCCGGCTATTATGGAGGCGGCGGCGACATGGTCATCCAGCGGGTGATCGAGTTCGTGCTGTCACTGCCGACCATCCCGATCTGGCTCGGGCTGACCGCGGCGCTACCGGCCGACTGGTCACCGCTGACCCGCTATTTCGCGATCACCATCATTTTGTCATTGGTCGGCTGGACCGAGCTCGCCCGGGTGGTCCGCGGTCGTTTTCTGGCGCTCAGGACCGAGGACTATGTCACCGCCGCGACCCTGGACGGCTGCCGCGAGGTCCGGCTGATCTTCCGCCACATGCTGCCTTCCATGACCAGCCACATCATCGCCTCGGTTACCTTGGCGATCCCGTTGATGATCCTCGCCGAGACCTCGCTCTCCTTCCTCGGCCTCGGCCTCCAGCAGCCGGTGATCTCCTGGGGGGTTCTGCTGCGCGAAGCCCAGAACATCCGTTCGATCGCCCAGGCGCCGTGGCTGTTCATTCCGGGCGCCGCCGTTTGTCTGGCCGTGCTGGCGCTGAATTTTCTGGGCGATGGGCTGCGCGACGCTGCCGATCCTTACGCCCGTGAGAGCGATTGATGGCCGAGGCGCCTCTGCCGGTGCTCGAGGTCAGAGGCCTGGTCACCGAATTCCCATTGCGCCAGGGGCCGTTCCGGGCGGTCGACGATGTCAGCTTCGATCTGTTCGCCGGCGAGACCTTATGCGTGGTCGGCGAGAGCGGCTCAGGCAAGAGCGTTACCGCCCGTTCGATCCTCCAGATCGTCGACCGGCCCGGACGGATCGTCTCCGGCGAGATCTTGTTGCACCGCCACCGCACCCACCGCGCCGGCGGCCCGGACGACACGATCGATCTGACCAGCCTCGATCCGCGCTCGCAGGAGAACAGAGCCATCCGGGGTCGTGACATCGCCATGATCTTCCAAGAGCCCATGAGTTCGCTGTCGCCGGTCCACACGATCGGCAATCAGGTCGCGGAATCGATCCGGCTGCACAGTGACGCGACGAGGCGCGAGGCGCGCGAACAGACGATCGATCTCTTGCGCCAGGTCGAGATCCCCGATCCAGAAACCGCCATCGACCGCTATCCCTTCGAATATTCAGGCGGCATGCGCCAGCGGGCCATGATCGCCATGTCGCTGGCCTGCAATCCGTCGGTGCTGATCGCCGACGAGCCGACCACGGCCCTCGACGTGACCACCCAGGCCGAAATCCTGGATCTGATCAAACGGCTTCAGGAAAGCCACGGCATGGCGGTCATGTTCATCACCCACGACATGGGCGTGGTCGCCCAGATCGCCGACGCGATCGTGGTCATGCGCCACGGCAAGCTGGTCGAGCGGGGCGACGTCTTTCAAGTCTTCGAACAGCCGCACCATGACTACACCCGCATGCTGCTGGGCGCCGCCAAGGCTCTCGACCGGCCAGCCCCCCGGAGGCTCGCCATGCGGGCGGAAAGACCTGCCAAGGCCCCTGTCCTTCGGACCGAGGATCTGGCGAAGACCTTTGAGCTCCGGGGCGGCTGGTTTGGCCGTCGGCGGACCGAGGTTTTGGCCGTCGCAGGCGTCGATCTGGTGCTTCATGAGGGCGAGAATTTGGGGATCGTCGGCGAAAGCGGCTCGGGCAAGACCACGCTCGGCCGGTTGATCTTGAACGTGTTCGCCACCACCGGCGGCCGTGTTCTCTACCGGACCCGGGACGGGTCCGAGCAGGACCTGACCAAGCTTGCCGGCGATGCCCTTCGGGCCAATCGAAGTGAAATCCGCATGGTCTTCCAGGACCCCTTCGGCTCGCTCAATCCGCGGATGACCGTGGGCCAAATCGTCGGCGAACCCCTGCTGGTGACGGCCGGCATGAAGGGCCAGGCGCTCAACGACCGGGTCGTCGAACTGCTTGGCCTGGTCGGCCTGCCGGCTAGCGCCGCCGAGCGCTACCCCCACGCCTTTTCCGGCGGTCAGCGCCAGCGGATCGGCATTGCCCGCGCCATCGCGCTGGAGCCCCGAGTGATCGTCGCCGATGAGCCGACCTCGGCGCTGGACGTCTCGATCCGCACCCAGATTCTGGACCTGTTGCTCGATCTTCAGGAGCGCCTGGAGCTCTCCTTCATCTTCATCAGCCATGATATCGGCGTGATCCGCTACTTCTGCGATCGGGTAGCCGTCATGTATCGCGGCCGGATCGTCGAGACCGGGCCGACCGAGCAGGTCTGCGGCACGCCGGACCACCCCTATACCCAGTCGCTTTTGTCGGCCGTGCCCCACCCGGACCCGCGGGCCCGGGGCAAGCACCAGCGCCACCGCTACCGGGAGGCGTCGTGAAGATTTTTGCCCGGCCCTTTCGACACGAGACCAACGTCGTTCGGGACAGTGATGGCCACGGCCATCCGGGCCCGGAGCGCGAGGCGGTTTCCGTCCTTCTCACCAACACCGCCGAGGACGGCACCGAGGGGCACATCGTTTGCGGCGCCGGCGACGCGCCAGAGCCGGTCCTCGACGCGTTCGTCCGTCCTGTCCTGGTCGACGTCGATCCGATGCGCCACGAGCGGATCTGGCAGGCGCTCTACAAGCGCCAGCGGGGAAGCGGCATGCGGCTCACCGACCGGGTTCTCGCAGCCGTCGACCTGGCGCTCTGGGACCTGATCGGCAAGCTGACGGGCCAGCCGGTCTGGAAGCTCCTGGGCGGTTATCGCGACCGGGTCCCGGCCTATGCCAGCACCATGTGCGGTGACGATCTGGAGGGCGGCCTCGCCACGGCCGACGACTACGCCCGGTTCGCCGGTTGGTTGGTCAAGGAACGGGACTACCGAGCGATCAAGCTCCACACCTGGATGCCGCCGATCCCGGGCGCGCCAAACGTGCGTCTCGACTACCAGGCGTGCGCGGCCGTGCGCGAGGCGGTGGGCCCGGACGTGCCGCTGATGCTCGATCCCAACCATTGGTACAGCCGGGCCGACACGCTATGGCTCGCGCGCAAGCTTGAGGAACTCGACTTTCTCTGGCTGGAGGAGCCGATGGAAGAGGCGTCCACCAGCTCCTATCGCTGGCTGACCTCGAAGCTCGATCGGCTGCAGATCCTCGGACCCGAAACCATGGCCGGTAAACACTGGACCCGGGCCGAGTGGGCCGCGTCGGGCGCCTGCAACATGCTCCGGACCGGGGTCTGGGACGTGGGCGGCATCAGCCCGTCGATGAAGGTCGCTCACCTGGCCGAGAGTTTCGGCATGACGTGCGAGGTCCACGGCACGGGCGCCGGCAATCTCGCCGTGGCGGCCGCGATCGCCAACACGACCTATTACGAGCGGGGCCAGCTCCACCCGTTCATCGACTATGATCGGCCCAAGGCCTACCAAAACCGGATCGACGACGAGATGGACCAGAACGGTTTCGTCATGCTGCGGGACACGCCCGGCCTCGGCCATGCTCTCGACCTCGACTACATCGAGGCCAATCGTGTCTGATCGCCGGATCGCCGATGTCCGGGTGACGCCGATCGCCTTTCGCGATCCGCCGCTCCTCAACGTCAAGGGCTGCCACGAACCCAGGTGCCTCCGAAGCATCATCGAGGTCGAGCTGGAAAACGGCACCATCGGCCTCGGCGAGAGCTATGGCGGGAAAACGGCGCTGGACGCCTTGGCCGGTCTAGCGCCGCGACTGGTCGGCCTCGCCGTCACCGATCTCAATGGGCTGCGCAGGCTGGCATCGGAGACCGTTGCGGACGGACAAGGCGAGATGAACCGGGAGCAGCTCCTACCCCGAGTGATCGGTGCCTTCGAGGTTGCGTTGTGGGACGCGCTCGGCAAGGTCACGAACATGCGGGTCTGCGATCTCCTGGGCGGCCAGGTACGGGACCGGGTGCCGTTCGCGGCTTACCTTTTCTACAAGTTCGCCGGCCATCACGGGCAACCCGCCGACGCGTGGGGGGAAGCGCTGAGCCCGGAGACGATGGTCGAGCAGACCCGGCGCATGATCGAGCTCCATGGCTTCGGTTCGCTGAAACTGAAGGCCGGCGTGTTGGAGCCGGACGCCGAGATCGCCACACTGGAGGCCCTTCGAGACGCGTTTCCCTCAGCACCTTTGAGGATCGATCCCAACGGCGGCTGGCACGTCCACACCACGCTCGATCTGCTACCCCGTCTGGAACCGCTTCTCGAATATCTGGAAGATCCGACGCTCGGCATCCCGGAGATGGCGGTCGTTCAGCGGGCAACCTCGCTGCCGCTGGCGACCAATATGTGCGTGGTCGCGGACTCTCATCTGCCACCGGGCGTCGCCCAGGGTGCGGTCAAGGTCATCCTGTCCGACCACCATTATTGGGGCGGGCTTCAGGCTAGCCGCGAGCTGGCAAGGATCTGCGAGATCTGGGGCCTTGGCCTTTCGATGCATTCGAACTCGCATCTGGGCATCAGCTTGATGGCGATGACCCACCTCGCCGCCGCCACGCCCAACCTCACCTACGCCTGCGATACCCACTATCCGTGGCAGGAGGACGAGGTGGTGGAGGGTGGTCGCTTCACCTTCGAGAATGGCAGCCTAGCCGTCCCTGACGGTCCCGGACTCGGTGTGACGCTTGACCGCGACGCCCTGGCGCGGCTTCGCCAAAACTATCTGAGCGCCGGCATCCTCGAGCGAGACGATGCGGGCGAGATGCGAAAGCACTGGCCGGATTGGCGGCCGGGCCGGCCGCGCTTCTGACCTCCGCAATCGAAAGTTCGCGCATGAAGATCACCGACATCGAAACCCATTTGGTGCAGGTGGGCCCGAGGCCGGGCATGACCACCAGCCAACCGGGCGAGGCCGATTTCCGGAGTGGCCGCAACTGGCTGTTCGTCCGGGTCATGACCGACGAAGGGCTTTACGGCGTCGGCGAAGGCAGCGGCTGGCCTCGGGTGGTCGCCACCGCGGTTCAAGACCTCAAGCACATCTTGGTCGGTGAGGATCCGACCCACATCGACCGGCTCTGGCAAAAAATGCTTCTGGCGACCATGGGCCACGGTCAGCTGGGCACGGTCGGCGGCGGCGCGCTTACGGCGATCGAAATGGCGCTCTGGGATCTCAAGGGCAAAGCCCTGGGCCGACCTGTATGGAACCTTTTGGGCGGCTGTCTTCGAAAGACCATTCCGGTCTATGGCCACGCCAAGACGCCTTCGCGGGCGAACGAGCTGATCGAGCGCGGCTACCGCGCCGCCAAGGTGGCGTTCACCGGCGCGGTCGATCTGGACGCGGTCTGGGCGGTGCGCGAAGCCATGGGACCCGAACGGGATGTGATGGTCGACGCCCACGGCCCCTCCTGGATGACCACTCAGGACGCGATCCTGGTCGGCCGCGAGCTCGAGACGATGGATCTTTTGTTCTACGAGGACCCGATCCCGCCGGAACATCTGGACGGCTACCAGCGACTCCGCGACACCCTTGATCTGCCGCTCGCCGCCGGCGAGCGGGTCAGCACCCTCTGGGGCATCCGTCCCCTGATCGAACGCGAGCTGGTCGATGTCATCCAGCCGGACACCGGCCGGGCCGGCGGCATCACCCAGATGCGGAAGATGGCGGCGATGGCCGAAGCCCACGGCATCATGCTGGCGCCCCATTCGGGCTCGCTCGGTCCGGTCGCGGAGTTCGCGGCACTTCATGTGCTCGCGACCATCCCCAACGCGCTGATGCTGGAGCGGATCGAGTTCGACTGGCCGGGCCGCTACAAGGTGGTGACGCCTGTGCTCCAGGTCGAGAACGGTCACTTGCCCGTTCCGACAACACCAGGCCTCGGCGTCGATCTGGTCCTGGACGAGATTTCGAAATATCCGAGTGAGCGGAACGTTTTGGAACCGCCCGCCGACGATGGCTGGGCGTTCGAGCCTGGCACGGCCGACCAACACCCATACGTCCAAACCCGCTTGCGCCGTCGACTAAAACTGCACAGGCGCGGGCGAGAAACATGAAAATTACCGGTCTCACCAGCTTCATGGCCCGGGATCGCGACCGCCCCCGGGTCCTGGTCCGGATCGACACCGACGAAGGTATTTCGGGCTGGGGCGAGTGCTACAATCACGGGCCCGATCTCGCTCTGCCCCCTCTCCTCGATTATTTGTACCTGCAGATCGAGGGCGAGGATCCGACCCGGATCGAACGCTTGGTCCTGAAGCTTTTGCAGCAGTCGCGCTTTCCGCCGGGCGCGCTCGGCCTGGCCGCCATCTCGGCGATCGACCACGCGCTCTGGGACATTTCGGCGAAAGCTCTGAACGTGCCGGCCTACAAGCTCCTGGGCGGCCATACCCGCGACCGGGTCGAGGTCTATGCGGGGGTCTACACCGCACCCGATCCCGAGATCGCCCGGGACCAGGTGAGCGAGCTCAACGAACGCTTCGGCTTTCGGGCGTTCAAGCTGAGCCCCTTCCGGATCGACATCCATGCCAATCGCTGGGGCGAGGTGGTGCGCACCAGCGCCGACTATTTTTCCAGGCTCCGGGAGCTCTGTCCCTCCCACTTCGACTTCGCATTCGATGCCCACGCCAAACTGTTCGAGCCCTGGCAGGCGATCCAGCTCGGCGATGCGCTCGCCCCCTACGATCCCCTGTTCTTCGAGGAGCCGATCCGGCCCGAGCACATCCCCGCCTGGACCGAAATCAAGGCAAAACTGAACTGCCCGCTGGCCACTGGCGAAAGTCTCTACAGCCGCTTCGAGTTTTTGAGCCTGCTCTCGGCGCATGGTGCCGACATCATCCAACCCGACATCTGCGTGGGCGGCGGGCTTTTGGAGATGCGCAAGATCGCGGCCCTCGCCGAGGCCCACTATGTGACGGTGGCGCCCCACAACCCGATGGGACCGCTAGCGACGGCGGTGAACCTCCACTTCTGCGCGGCCCAGCCCAATTTCAAAATCTTGGAATACCGCCTGCCCGACCAAGCACCCTACGTCGCCGATCCCTACCTGCCCAAGGAAGGTTTTCTTGAGCTCCGCCCCGAAAGACCCGGTTGGGGCGGCGAGATTGACGAGACCGCTCTCGGCCCCGATCGCTACATTCACTGGGAGCGAAAACTCCCCACCCGCCCGGACGGCTCGTTCGGCTATTGCTGATCGTCAGACGGCAACTCGCCCCCACCATCCAAACGCCGAATAGCGGCCTCGATCTCCTGCAGACGCCGGTCGAAATATGCTTCGAAATGGTCTTGCGCGGCTTCTTCGATGAAGACTTGCCGGGCGTTCGTTACCGCTTCTTGGGCCTCAATGAGGAGTTCCACGTTTGAGGCCCGTTCGCCCAGGATCCAAAGCGCTCTACCCAAGTTGTTGTTGGCTCCGGCCCAATGAAGGGGCATCCGCCATTGGGTCCATTCTTTGAGGGCGTCGGTATAGGCCAGGACCGCCTGCTCCAGCCGCTCGCTGCCGCTCTCCCGCTCACCTAAGGTCGAAAGCGCAAGGCCCAGATTGTTCTTGGAGGTGGCCCATTGGATGGGGGCCCGTTCGCGGGTCCTCTCCTCAAGGGCAGCGTTGTAGGCCTGAACCGACCGCTCCAAGCGCTTCGTGCCGCTTTCACGCTCGCCTAGGATCGCTAGCGCACTACCCAAGTTGTTCTGGGTCCGGGCCCAGTCGAGGGGGACCCGCTCGCGGGTCCGTTCTTCCAGCGCCGCGCGGTAGGCTTGGACCGCTTGTTCCAGGCGCTCGGTGCCGCTCTCCCGCTGGCCCAGGGTCTGAAGCGCTAAGCCCAGATTGTTCTGGGTGGCGGCCCAATTTAACGGAAAGCGCTCACGATCGGCGAAGGCGAAGTTCCGCTGGTAAGCTTCGATCGCACGTCTAAGCGCCTCGTTGTCGCCGAACTCACGGCCTAAGTCGTCAAGACATGAAGCGTTCTCAAGCCGATACCGCCAGATCCCTTCTGTCTCACTTTGCGGCATGAGCCCGGCGGCTTTCGCGTAGTGCTCGGCGGCTTCCTCGTAAGCCAGGCGTAGCTTGGCAGCGGCGCCCCGCTCCGCCCGGCTTTCGGCAGCGCTGATCCGCCGGCGATTGGCAAGCTCTTCCAGCTCCTCGACGACCTCAAGATCCCGGGCCTCAGCGGCAGCCAGCTCCCGGTCCGCGCCCTCAAAATCGCCTACGTCCAACAGGTCGGCCGCCAGCTTGCGCAGGCGCTGAACCTCGGGATCGTCGTTGGTCAGCCGCCGGAGGCGCTTCTCCAGCTCACGGTACTCATCGGCCTTGGCCCGAAGACGTTGCTCAATGGCGGCTGGAGCCAACTCGGTGACGGATTCACCGAAGCCCGTGAGGATTTCCGCGAGGACCGGCAGCGGTACACCCTTCTCCGTGCTGACTTGTTCTGCGAGTGCCCTGAGTTCGGCACGGATCGCCGTCGTGTCGGCCTTTATGTCCCGCGTAGTTTTGAGAAGCGCTCGCTGGGTGTAGGGCAGCAGATCTTGAAAGACATCTCGGTGCTCGGGCAGGCGTTCGTAGAACCGGGTGAGCATGTTCCGAAGCGGCGCTTCCTGTTCCGCCTTGTCGAGCGGCTTGATCTCAGTGCGCTCCATGAGCATGGCGACCACCGACGATGACTTGAGGTCGTGTATTTCGACGAATTCTCGGTCGGTTGGACCGAAGCGGTCGATCAGCCGTTAGGCTTCCAAGCGCACCGCCTCCCGCGTGCCCTCGTCCTTTGGCGCCACATGCTCGAGTTCGTCGGCGAGACAGCCGCAAAGCGTTCGAAGTTCATTGAGTTTGTTTCGGTATCGGCGGTCGAACACCAGATCGACCAGCTCGCCGATCGGCGGTGCCACGCCTGACATCATGGAAAGCGTGCCGGTCTGTCCCAGGAGCGAGGCGACCCCGAGCACCGCGATCTTGCTGAACGGGTGAGAGTGGGACAACGGATGGATGTTCCAACTTTGGCGTTCACGCGGAGTATGGAGCGGTCCCTTGCAAGTTGCCAGCCCTGGCAACGAGAACGCCCTGCCCGGCCGGACGGCGCGTTCGGCTATTGCTGATCGTCCGGTTCTGCCTTTCCGAAGATTGATCTGATCAAGCGAACTTCACCGCGACCCAACTTCTAGAAACAAAACTATGAGGTTTTTATTTGTCATTCGGGTTAAGCTCCAAGTTTTACTGGTTGTCACGAAAACTTCTGCATGGCGCAACCGGCTATTGAACGACCGTCAATTCGCTGGGAATTTGCCGGGGTTTGCCGGATAGGACGAAAAATTTTCGTCAGGACGCGTGAATGACAAAACGAGCTCTTATTACCGGAGTCACCGGTCAGGACGGCGCTTATCTCTCCAAATTGTTGCTCGACAAGGGCTACCAGGTTCATGGCGTGAAGCGCCGATCGTCCTCATTCAACACCGGCCGGATCGATGATCTCTACGTCGATCCCCACGAACGCGAAACGTGCTTCCGGCTGCATTTCGGCGATCTGACCGATGCCACCAACCTGATCCGGCTGCTGCAGGAAACCCAGCCCCATGAGATCTACAATCTTGGGGCCCAAAGCCACGTCCAGGTCAGTTTCGAGACCCCGGAATACACGGCCAATTCCGACGCGCTCGGCACCTTGCGCCTGCTTGAGGCGATCCGGATCCTCGGTCTCGAGGACCAGACGCGCTTCTATCAGGCTTCCACATCGGAGCTGTACGGCAAGGTTCAGGAGATCCCCCAGTCGGAGACCACGCCCTTCTACCCCCGATCACCCTATGGCGCGGCCAAGCTCTACGGCTATTGGATCACGGTGAATTATCGGGAGGCTTACGGGTATCACGCGTCGAACGGCATCCTGTTCAATCACGAGAGCCCCCTGCGGGGCGAAACGTTCGTCACCCGAAAGATCAGCCGGGCCGTGGCGGCGATCAAGCTTGGGCTCCAGGACTGCCTCTATCTGGGTAATCTGGACGCGCAACGAGATTGGGGGCACGCCCGGGACTATGTCGAGGGCATGTGGCGGATCTTGCAGCAGGACGAGCCGAACGACTATGTGCTTGGCACCGGCGAAATGCATTCGGTTCGGGAGTTCGTCGAACGGGCTTTTCTGCGGGTGGGGATCCCGATTGAATGGCGCGGCGAGGGTCTCGAAGAGCGAGGGGTGGATTTGGTGAGCGGACGGGTCCTGGTTCGGATCGACCCGCGTTACTTCCGGCCCGCGGAAGTTGACCAGCTCTTGGCGCGGCCGGACAAGGCGAAACGCCTCCTGGGTTGGCAGGCGACGACAACGTTCGAGGAGCTGGTAGCCGAGATGGTGGAAGCGGATCTGCACGTCGTCGCCCTGGAACATGACCGCCGGGACCGGCATGGATAGCCGCCTGTCCGTGCCTTACGCCCTGACCGAAAAGCGGGTCTGGGTGGCTGGCCACCGCGGGATGGTCGGCGCGGCTCTCGTGCGGCGACTGGCCCGCGAAGACGTGGCCGAAATTCTGACCATCGACCGCCGCGAGGTCGACCTCAAGGATCCCGCCGCGGTCGCCGCGTGGCTGGAGCGAGCCCGTCCAAACGCTGTCTTCGTCGCCGCCGCCCGGGTCGGGGGCATTCTCGCCAACGACAGCTATCCCGCCGACTTCCTCTACGACAATCTGATGATTGCCGCCAACGTCATCCACGCCTCTCACGCCGTGGGCGTGGAGAGACTGCTGTTTCTCGGCTCGTCATGCATCTACCCGAAGTTCGCACCACAGCCGATCGGCGAGGATGCCCTCCTGACCGGTCCGCTCGAGCCCACCAATGAATGGTACGCCGTCGCCAAGATCGCCGGCATCAAATTGTGTCAGGCCTACAGGCGCCAGCACGGCGCCGATTTCATCTCGGCGATGCCGACCAATCTCTATGGCCCCGGCGACAATTACGACCTGGCCCGCGCCCATGTCATCCCGGCGCTTCTCCGCAAAGCCCACGAAGCCAAGTCGAAAAATGCGGACTCGTTGGAAATCTGGGGGAGCGGCTCGCCCCGTCGGGAATTCCTTCACGTCGACGATTGCGCTGACGCCCTGGTTCATCTGATGAACGTCTACTCCGGGCACCGACACATCAATGTCGGTTCCGGGATCGACGTCACCATCGAAGAGTTGGCGCGAACGATCATGAAGGTTGTCGGTTTCAAAGGCACGCTGACAAAGGACCGAAGCAAGCCCGACGGGACGCCCAGAAAGCTGATGGACGCAACGCGATTGCGCGAGCTCCAATGGCGGCCATCCATCACACTCGAGGATGGTTTACGGGAGACCTATCGAACCTTCTTGAATGAGCAGGCCGAAAACGCGCCGTAACCGTGTTGGTCAACCATCAAGAGCAGAGCGGCTCGGTTCCTAGCCAGTCGCCCACAAGCCCCTCGCTCCGTTTGCCTGTCGACAGGTGTGACGTCGCGCCGCCGACGGTCTGCCGCCCGGCCCGACACTAAGAACCTGTAGGCAAAAAGCCTTCGAGAACCCTGAAGAAAAGCCAGTTCTCGGCTGAAACGGCGGTTCACGCAATGAGGTCATCAATCTGATCGTGTCGATCAGGGAGGCTTGGGATCTTTATCTGAAGGCCAACCTGAGAGTGAATGTCAAAGTCAAGTCACCACATTAAAGTATACATGAACAGTAATTTTCAGTTGTGACGGAATAAAAGTGATTTCGCCTTGACCGAAATAGCAAAGCCAGCCAATGATCCAATCGTGTCCCAGCCGTACGGTTACGACAATAAGTAACCTAAAAGCGAACTGGAAATAAAAATGGTTAGAGTGTGGTTGAAAATTCGCCAGCGCGGATCTTTTAGGAAATTTTGGGAATTTCGATAGCGAACAGCGGATTAGTCATTATCGCCAGTAGATCAGGTCAAAGTGTTGTTAGCTTGCTAGCAGCCTGATCTCCAAGAAAATCGCACGGTTTCGTAAAGCGAATGTCGGCTTCGAGGCTGCAGTAACGCTGCGGCATTTTTGCCTGGGAACCGCTGCTTGTCATGTTTTCTAGTTGAATAGGTCTTACTTATGTTCATCCAGACCTTAGGTCGACCCGCGCCGAGATGTTCCGACCGTGGTCCGTAGTGTTCTTGTCACCGGAGGCGCAGGCTACATCGGAAGCCACGTCTGTCAGGCCCTAGCCCGTCGCGGGGATCGGCCGGTCGTTCTCGACAATCTTTCTCGTGGCCATGCACAAGCGGTTCGCTTCGGCCCTCTGGAGGTCGGCGATATCGGCGACGACGCCTTCGTTCGCCGCGTGATCCGCAAACATGATGTCGATGCCGTCATTCATATGGCTGCCTTCGCCTATGTCGGCGAGTCGGTCGAACAGCCTGAGCTTTACTTTCGCAACAATGTCATCGGCTCTTTGAGATTGTTCGACGCGGTTCTCGAGACCGCGGTGCGTGATGTCGTCTTTTCGTCGACCTGCGCCGTTTACGGCGTGCCTGACCGGCTCCCGATCACCGAGGACGTGCAGCCCAGCCCGCTAAACCCCTATGGCGATACCAAATTTACCGTCGAGCGCGCGCTCGGAGCTTTGGGCCGTGCCCATGGTCTGCGCTGGATGGGCTTGCGTTACTTCAACGCCGCCGGCGCTGATCCGGATGGCGATCTGGGCGAATCTCACGACCCGGAAACACACCTGATACCTCTGGCGCTCGAAGCGGCCGCAACGGGCCGACCGTTGACGATCTTCGGCACGGATTACGACACGGCCGACGGCACGGCGGTACGCGACTACGTGCACGTCAGCGATCTGGCAGCCGCTCATCTCCTGGCGCTCGACTATCTGCGAGCCGGAGGGCCGAGCGGTGTGGTCAATCTTGGCACCGGCAGCGGACATTCGGTGCGGGAGATCATCGACGGCATCGAGCGGCTAGCCGGCACGCCGGTGCCGACCGTGAACGCGCCGCGACGACCGGGTGACGGTCCTTTGCTCGTCGCCGACCCCTCCCTGGCCCGCCGCCTTTTGGGCTGGCGCCCGGTCAATTCCGATCTCTCAACCATCCTTTCGACGGCTTGGAACTGGCTTCATCGCACGGCGCCTGTCCCGACGCCCGAAAAGCGGCCGGCGATAAGCGCATGAGACCAGCAGTGTGTCGTATCGACTTGCGGTTCAGAAGGGTGGGCCCTTTGTGCAGGGCGGCGTGGCGATGGTCGGGGCGGCAAGCAGGCGTCGCGACAGTGGCTGTCCGATCAGCTCAAGCGGAGCATAGACCGTGAAAGTCGCCATTCTCGCCGGCGGGCTCGGCAGTCGGCTGTCCGAAGAGACCCGAACCAAATCCAACGCGATGGTCGCGATCGGCGAGCAGCCAGTCCTCTGGCACATCATGCGCTACTTCGCCCATTTCGGCATGACCGAGTTCGTCGTGGCGCTCGGTTACCAGGGCGAAAGCATTCGCGACTATTTCGCCGGCGCAGGATTTCGGGTGACGGCCAGGGACGATGGCGGCTGGGAGCGGCGCGAGGCCGGTGACTGGACGGTCGAGCTGGTCGAGACCGGTGTCGAAACGCAGAACGGCGGCAGGCTCAAGCGGCTCGCTCCCTTCCTCGGCGAGGGTACCTTCATCCTCACCTGGTGCGACGGTTTGGCCGACGTCGATCTCCACCAATTGACGGCTTTTCATCGGGCTCACGGTGCGTCGGCGACACTCACCGCCGTTCATCCGCCAGCGAGATTCGGTCGACTGATGCTGGACGAAGATCGGATCGCCGAATTCCAAGAAAAGACGATCGATCCAAACGAGTGGATCAACGGGGCCTATTTCGTTCTGGAGCCGGAGGTTCTGGGCCGGATCGAAGGCGACCACACGTCCTTCGAGCGCGATGTGCTAACCCGGCTCGCCCAAGACAGCGAGCTGATGGCGTTCCGCCACGGATCATTTTGGCAATGCATGGACACGTTGCGCGAGGCCGAGGTGCTGAACGCCATGTGGAACAATGGGCGGGCGCCCTGGAAACTCTGGGAGTAGGCAATGCGCATCCTCGTCACGGGCAACGAAGGTTACATCGGCTCCCTTTTGGTGCCGCGTTTGATCGCGGCGGGCCACGACGTTCGGGGGCTCGACACGGGCCTCTTTCGGGAGTGCGCGATTGGCCCCATCGCCGCGCCACCAACGCTGCAAAAGGATGTCCGGGACGTCGAAAAGGAAGACGTCGACGGCTATGATGCGATTATCCATCTGGCCGGCCTGGCGAACGATCCCCTCGGCGATCTCGATCCGCCACTCACATTTGATATCAACCATGGCGCAACGGTTCGTCTCGCCGAACTGGCGAAGCAGGCGGGCGTTCGTCGATTTCTCTACGCCTCCACCTGCAGCGTTTACGGCGCGGCCGGCGACAACTTCATCGACGAGGATTCGACCACCAATCCGGTGACGCCTTACGCGGACTCCAAGGTGCTGTCGGAGAATGATCTGATCCGGCTCGCGGACCATTCGTTTTGTCCCGTTTTTCTGCGCGCCGCGACGGCCTACGGCGTGTCGCCCTATCTGCGCTTCGATCTCGCCGTCAACAATCTGGTGGCGTGGGCCTACTCGACCGGCCGCGTGTTTCTGAAAAGCGATGGCCAGTCCTGGCGGCCGTTCGTGCATATCGACGATATCGCAAGCGCCTATGTGGCCTTGCTCGACGCGCCGGATCGACAGGTGAATGCGCAAGCTTTCAACGTCGGCGCCACGGACGAAAACTACCGCATCTGCGATCTCGCCGAACAGGTCCGTGACAACGTCCCGAATTCCCGGATCGAGTTCGCCAACGATGCCTCCCCGGATCATCGCTCCTATCGAGTTCGGTGCGAACGGATCAAACAGGTGCTGCCCGGGTACCAGAACCGCTGGTCCGTAAGGGACGGCATCATCGAAGTGCGCGATGCCATCGAGCGCGCCGGTGTCAGCCCGGAAGACTTCGAGGGGGCCAGGTACAACCGCATCGCCCACGTCAGGCGATTGCTTGACAGTGGTCGGCTGCAGCGAGATTTGCGCTGGACCCGCAGCTTGGCGGCCAAGACGGCCCATCAAGCCCTGCGGAAGGCGGCGTCGTGATCTATCGCATCGAGACGGCCTGCCGTTCGTGCGCCGGAACCGACCTTGCTCCCGTGCTGGCCTTGGGCAATACGCCCCTGGCTGATCGTCTGGTCACTGCTGATATGCTGGCCACCTCCGATCCCACCGTGCACTTGGATCTGGTCTGCTGTGCTTCTTGCGGTCTCGTTCAGATCACGGCGACCGTCCAGCCCGACATTTTGTTCGGCCAGACCTTTCAAAATTTTTCGTCGGTGTCGTACGCACTGCTCGCCCACTCCATGGAAAATGCCCTCGAGCTGATCGATCGATGCGAGCTGAGCGACGAAAGCCTGGTCATCGAGATCGCGAGCAATGACGGCTATCTGCTTCGCAATTTCGTCGAACGCTCGATCCCCGTTTTAGGGATCGATCCGGCAAAGGATCCGGCGGCGGCCGCTGAACGGATCGGCGTGCCGACGATCAAGGATTATTTCGGGCGCGACCTCGCCTCCAAGCTGAAGCGGGACGGAAAGACCGCGGATCTCGTTGTCGCCAACAATGTGCTCGCCCACGTTGCTGATCTGAATGGCCTTGTCGAGGGGATTGCGACAGTCCTGAAACCAGACGGTCTGGCCGTGCTCGAGATGCCTTACGTGGCTGACCTGATCGATCACGGTGAGTTCGACACGATCTACCACCAGCATCTTTGCTACTTCTCGATGACGGCGTTGGTCGCGCTTTTCAAGCGCCATGGCCTGGTGGTCCAAGATGTCAGACGCCTGTGGATTCATGGCGGATCACTGCGGATCTTCGTCGGACATGGCGCAGAACCGAGCGCGGACGTCGAAGCTTTGCTTGAGCATGAGCGCGCCAGGCGGCTCGACGGGCCGCAAGGGTATCACGCCATCGCCGCCCAGGTTCGCTCTCTCAAGTCAGAGCTCGTGGCGTTGCTGCAGGACTATCGATCAAGCGGCCAAAAGATCGTGGCTTACGGCGCGGCCGCCAAGGCGACGACACTGCTCGCCTACTGCGGGATTGGCCGTGAGACGCTCGATTATGTGGTCGATCGCAACCCGCACAAACACGGCCGCTCCATGCCAGGGTGCCGACTGCCGATCGAACCGGTCGAGCGTCTTCTCGAGGATCAGCCGAACGCGGTTTTGCTTCTGAGCTGGAATTTCGCTGACGAGATCATCGCCCAGCAACAGGAATATCTGGCGCGAGGCGGAACGTTCATCGTGCCCATCCCCGAGCTTCGTCTCGTCGAGGGCGACATCCATCGAAACACCGCCGCAATAAAGACGGATCAACCGTTGGTAATCGTCGATCATTCTTGAACCAGGAGCAGGATATGACCGCCTCCCTTCCCACACATCGACCATTCGCGGAAACCGTGACCGCATCCGGCGAAGCCTGCCCGGCTTGCGCCAGCAAGAACAATCGCAAATTCTACGCCGTTGATCAGGTCCCGGTTCATCAAGTGAGACTAGTGCGGACTCGCGAAGCCGCGATCGACTGTCCCAAGGGCGATATCCGGCTGCACTTCTGCGAGGATTGTGGCTTTGTCTGGAACGCGGCGTTCAATGCGGAGCTCGTGACTTACGAGGAAGATTACGAGTCGACCCAGGCGGTCTCACCGACGTTCAACACGTTTCACGACCGCCTCGCGAAACAGCTGGCCGAACGCTACGACCTGCGTGGCAAGGAGGTCTTCGAGATCGGTTGCGGTCAGGGCGAATTCATGTCGTTGCTTTGCCGGGAGGGAGCTCGTCACGCCACCGGTTTCGATCCGGTTCTTCGCGACATCGTGGACGATCCGAAACTGACCTTCGTCAAGGATTGGTACTCAGAGGCTTACGCTCACCTCCGTCCCGACTTCATCGGCTCGAAAATGGTCATGGAGCACGTTCCGGATCCGGGGCGCTATCTGTCGATGTTGCGCAGAGCGCTGGGCGACCGGCCAGACGTTTTGACCTTTGCGATGATGCCGGAAGTCACGCGGATCTTGGATCTGCGCGCATTCTGGGATGTCTATTATGAGCACTGCACCTATTTCAGCCTCGGCTCTCTCGCTCGAGCCCACAAAAAGGCCGGTTTTGATGTCGTCGATCTCCGGACGGACTTCGGTGATCAGTACGCCCTGATCACCGCTCGACCGGGGACGGGCGAATGCGCACCAAAAGCCAATGAGGAAACCCCTCAGCAACTGGCGAAGAAGGTCGACGCTTTCGCGGAACAAGTGGCCAAAGACCGAATGACGTGGAGCGACTGGCTCGCCGGTGAGCGAGCTGCGGGGCGCCGGGTGGTGGTGTGGGGTGGCGGCTCCAAAGGCGTGTCGTTTCTCACGACCCTCGGCATCACCGATGAGATTGAGCTCGCGATCGACATCAACGCCAACCGCAACGGCACCTTCATTGCCGGAACCGGGCAGAGGATCGGAACACCGGATGCGCTAGCGACCCATCAGCCCGACACCGTCGTCATCATGAGCCCGATATACCGAAACGAGATCAGAGCCTCGCTGGCCGAACTGGGGCTGACACCCCGGCTGATCTCGATCGAGGCGGGTCCGCATGAAGATCTGCGCGATAGGGCCGCTTAGAACGGCCCTATGCATAACTGCCAGAGAAGGCCATGACCCAGACCGGTTTGCTTCTCATACCGTTGGGGTTTTTGGCAATCTTGCTGCCCTGGCGATTCAGCTTTCCAGCTCTGTTCGTTTTCTCTGTCATGAAAAGCTCGGCAGTCATTAATGCCGGCTCCTTCGGCTTGCAGCCCGGTTACTTCTACGCCCTACTCATGATCGGCCGTTGCGTCGTCGAGATAGCTCTTTTTCGGCACCCGCTCAATCTACGGGTGGCAACCATGCTGATTCCATTGATCTGCTTTGTCATGATTTGTTTTGTCGTGACTTGGATCGGACTGGCTTTCTTCCAAGGAAAGGTCATGGTGATTAGCAGCACCGTTGGCCTTAATCTGGACTTGATTCAACCATATCAATTGCAACGCCAGAATTTTACTCAGCTATTCTATATTTTGCTGAATGTCACGTTGGTCTACGTGATCGCCCATCAGATCGCTCGGATGCCAAGAAAAATCGGGTTCAATGTTATTGGAGAGAGCGTCAACCTAGCCATCTGGTTTGCGAGCCTCGTCTGTCTTTGGGAGCTCGCCGCCTTTCATTCGGGCATCGGCTTCGCCGACGGTTTCTTTCATAGCAACGCAGGTTATGCCCAGGCCCATGGCCAGGTTCTCGGCGGGACGGTCCTTCGCGTTAGCGGGCCATTCTCCGAGCCCTCGGCGCTCGCCTACTTCTATGCCGGTGCGACATTGTTCGCCTGGTACCGCTATCTCGCGGAGCCAAGCATCGTGCGCATGGCGCTTGTGCTCCTGTGCTTGGCGATCATGACGCTTTCTACCTCGACGACGGCTTTTCTGTTCGTCGGGCTTTTCTGCCTTTTCGTCATCAAGGATTTGGTTTGGTCATTGGTTCCGGGTGGACGAACGGGAGCGCCGTTGAGCCGTCATCTGGGCGGTATCTCATTGGTGGGTCTGGGCGGACTGGCCGCAACCGCGTTCATCCTCGCCAATTGGAACCTTGTTGATGATGTCCTGACCAGGATGCTGTTTCAGAAAACGGAAAGCTCCTCCTTCGAGCAACGCAGTAACGTCGATCGGCTGGCGCTCGATATCGCACTGCAAACCGGTGGAATAGGCATCGGGCTAGGCAGCCATCGACCCAATAACATGGCGATGACCTTGCTCTCGAACACCGGTGTCGCCGGTTTGCTGACGTTCGGTTTCTTGATTTTCCGCGTCTTTTTCGGAGGGCGGAAGCGTGACGAAGCGGCACCGGGCTGCGCCGACGCCTGTCGTCCGTTCCAAGCCTTCTTGCTCGGTCTCTTGATCGTCCATTGCATCTCCAATCCCAATCTCAATGAGGTCGTCTTTTGGATCATTCTTGGAACGACGATCGGATTGCTGGTCCTTTCCAGCCGCTCCGAGGATGGAAGGCTGGCAGCGTCCGGCTCGGTGCCCGCCATCTCTCCGATCCATCGAAGCGGCGGTGTCGGCGCAACCGCCTAAGTTCGGTCTTTGGCGCAAGAGGCTGATGGAGCGACGCGCTGTTCGGCGAGAGCAGCGCTTCACAGAATTCATAAGCTTCCGCGTCTGACTCGTCGTGCTATCAACCGTTAAATGTCCAAGCTCAAAGGCATGTGCAACTCTTCTAATCCTTTTCAGATCGATTACAGGGTTTCGAAAGAGACAGGCCCACCATTTACATAGCGTTTATCAGCACAGTAGACCCATTTCAAATTTCGTCATTTTGCGACCGAGCGATCGTGTTGCCTCAAAATAGGCTGGTTAGACATCGACCAAGCCGTTTGATCGAATAGAGAAATAAGCCTACAAGTTATAGACACAACAAGGCGAACTTAACAATCGATATGAAAACAGATTGGTTGAACAACTTTTGATTTCGTGAACCTGTTTGGATGTACATTTGGAAGATGTTATTGCAGCTACTACCGTCAAGTGCTACGCTGATTTTGGTGGAATTCGCCCAAACGGCGGGGTTGAAGTGCAAAAAATTGAAGAGGGTTTCCGGCGGCCGTCTTTGGCTGCGCCGAGCGACAATAGTGTTGACTTCATATTCGAAGATCAGGTCAGGCGGCCTTTCTGGTATCGATGGCTGCAATCGATAAGGCCGAGCCTAACCTATCGCGTGGCCATCGACGTAGTTCGTGTTGTCGACTTTACCTCCATCGTCTTCACAGGTTGGGTGGCTTTTCTTCCCTACATATCCGCGTCGCCTGGTGATTGGCCTCGGTATTGCATGGTTTCTGTGCTCGGTGCGATCCTTTTGGTCACGGTATTGCAGGCGCGTGGAGGGTATCTGCCTATCTCGGCACGCCGGCCTCTGCGACAACTGCCGAGCTTACTCGGTGCCTTCGCGATCAGCGCGGCGCTTTTGCTGGCGGCCGCTTTTCTGACGAAGACAACGGATGCGTTCGCCCGAGGGTGGGTCCTGCTGTGGGGGATCGGCGGGTTGCTCGCCTTGGTGTCGGTGCGTGGCGCTCTTGCCGTGGCACTGCAACGGATTCAGCCAACCACTCGGAGCGGTTGGCTAAGGCGCAACATTGCGATCGTTGGCCCGGAGTATGAGTGTGAGCAGTTACTGAAGCGTCTTAGCGCGACCGATAATCGGTATTTCCATTTCGTGGGCTTGTTCAATGATGAGGAGAGTCGGGATCGAGCGGGACCCGCAAAGGCTGGCACGATCGACGACCTTTGCGAGCTGGCACGGAACCTGGCGATTGATAAAATCTTCGTTGCGATCCCTTGGACGAACGAAGGAGCAATCCTCAACGCTTATCAAAAACTTCAGTGTTTGCCCGTCGACATCCGCCTTCCGCTTCCACAACTAAATTCGCGCTTTCAGTCCAGACGGGTTAGCTATCTCAATAATCTCGCTTTTGTTAATCTTGCCGATCGGCCTCTTGGCGAGTGGGGATGCCTACTTAAATTGGCAGAAGACCGACTGGCAGCGGTGTTAGCTTTGACCCTGTTCGCGCCCGTGATGTTGGTGATCGCGTTGATCATCAAATGGGACAGTCCCGGTCCAGTTCAGTTCCGTCAGCCACGCTACGGATTCAACAACAAGCTCATCAATGTTTTGAAGTTTCGGACTATGCACGTCGCGTCATGCGATACGCGGGCGTCTCGCCTCACGGCGCGCAATGATCCCCGCGTGACGAAAATTGGAAATTTTCTAAGACGGACCAGCCTGGATGAGCTGCCACAACTTTGGAACGTGCTTCGGGGTGAAATGTCGATGGTGGGGCCTCGGCCTCACCCCGTGGAAGCCAAGGCGGCGGATCGTTACTACCATGACATCGTATCGGATTATGCCGCGCGTCACAAAGTGAAGCCAGGCATTACCGGTTGGGCCCAAATTAACGGGTGGCGGGGACCGACTGAGACCGAGGAACAGCTTCGCCGTAGGGTTGAGCACGATCTCTATTATTTGAACAACTGGTCACTTGCGCTCGATCTAAAGATCATGCTGATGACAATCTACCGAGGATTTGTCGATAAAAATGCATTTTAGAAGACAAAACCTCGATTGGCAGCGATTTATTGGTAACGGTGCGATCCTAGACTGCGCTGCATTTCTTCGTTCTGATTGGCGAAGGGCTGATCTTTTGATTGGTGGCGGGCCATGACACAAATGGCATTCGGCCCATCCGCCAGCGAATCCGGTGAACCGGCGGCCCGGGAGCTCAGTGTTCGCGATCTGGCTCTGACGCTCTGGCGATACAAGCTGATGATACTGACGATGGTCAGTGCGATAACGGTCCTCAGTTATCTCTACATCGACAGCCTTACACCGCTCTATCAAGCTGAAGCCTCACTGGTATTGGACAGTCGGCGCGCGAACGTAGGCATTGATCCCGTCGTCGCTTCTGTTCAGCCGGAAGCATCGGTCATTCGTAGTGAAGTCGACGTTCTTCGATCGAGGTGGCTGGCGAGACGGGTGGTTGACGAACTCAGCCTGGTCAATGACGCCGAGTTCAATACGGCTTTGCAGCCACCACATTTCAGCATGAGGCAATGGCTTTTTGATCGTGTAGACGACGCCCAGGCCAATTTGATCGCTTTAGACATACTGCCGGGTTGGATGAAACCGTTTATTGAAAAAACCGTTGAAGAACCAAGTATCGAGACAGAAAGCGGGGACGCGGGTAGAGTGTCCGCGGTGACGCGACGTGTTCTCAGTCGTCTGACCGTTTTGAACGACGGCAGGTCCTATACGGTCGATCTGAAGTTTCAGTCCGAAGATCCAGCAAAGGCCGCTGTGATCGTTGATACTTTTGCGGACCTTTATCTCGAAGGACAGATCGAAAGCAAATATGTTGCCGCCGAGCGCGGCGCGACTTGGCTTGAAACGAAAATCGGGCAACTCCGCGATCGGGTGAGGAAGTCGGAGGATGCCGTTTTAACGTTCCGCGAGAACAACGCTCTTCTTCAGGGTGATAAAGAAAACTTACTTGACCAGCGTATCGAACAATTCACGGATGAACTTGTCGAAGCGGAACATCATCGGATCGTAACCGAGAGCAGACTTTCCGGTATTCGTGAAATCGCCGCTCGGCCGCTGACGGCGAACAGCGTCCTCGCAATGAGCCAATGGCCGCAACTCGATCGAATGTTGGAGAGTATTCGTAGGGTCGACGCCGAATTGGCCGATCATGAAAGCACCTACGGGGCGAGCCATCCAATCATCACGCGATTGACCGCTGAGCGAGATCGCTTGGAACAGCAGTACCGTGACCAGATTGATCGCATCGCCGCCGGTTTGGAGAGCGAGGCGCGTTTGGCCTCGGCTCAAGAGACGGCGTTTTTGGCGAAGCTTCGTGATCTCGAAGCGCAGAATGCGGAGGTGCAGCGGCTCCGGATCGAACTTAGGCAACTGGTGAGCGAGGCGGCCGCCGCGCGCTCGCTTTATGACACGTTCGTCGCCAATTTGGATCGGACGTCGGTGCAATTGGATCTGGTGCAGCCCGATGCGCGGGTCTTGTCTTTTTCAGACCCGCCGCCCTCGCCCTCCTATCCCCAAAGAAAAATTCTCCTTGTACTCGCGGTTATCGCCGGTCTGGGTCTCAGCCTCATTCTGATCATCGTTCTGGAAGTTCTTAAGCAAGGGTTTCGCAGTGCGTCCGAGGTTGAGAACGCTCTCGGCATTCCCGTCATCAGTATGGTGCCGTTGATCGGCAATCGTGGCGTCGGTGCCCGTCACCCGTCTAGCTACGCGTTGCAGAGACCTTATTCGGCGTTCAGCGAATCCATCCGCCTGATCCGATCGGCAATCGGGCAAGCGGCTGGCGGAAGCAAGCGTCGCGTCGTCCTTGTGACGTCCGCAATTCCGGAAGAGGGAAAGACGACCCTGGCTCTGACGATTGGACGAATGGCGTCAGCGGCCGGTGAAAAAGCGCTGATCATCGACTGTGATTTGCGCGCGCCTACTGTTTCCAAAGATCTCGATTCCTGGTCTGGCGGGGGGTTGGCGGAAGTCCTGATGGGCCGAGCCACGATCAAGGACGTTGTGAGACGGGACAATTGGTCTGGTCTTAGCTTCGTTGCTGCTGGCGAAACGACCTTGGAAGCGATTGAGCATGTGAATTCGGGCCGGATGGAGGAAGTCGTCGGGCAGGCCGCTCGCGACTACGACATGGTCATCCTCGATTCGCCACCTGTCATGGTGGTTTCGGATCCTTTGGCACTCGCGCGTATTGCCGGGCTAACGCTAATGGTCGTCCGCTGGAACCAGACCCCCAGGTCGCTTGCCAAGACCGCGCTGACCAAGCTTCACGCGAGCGCGGCGACGATGGTCGGCGTGGTCTTGTCGCAGGTCGACATGCCGCGCCACGCTTCCTATGGCTTTGGCGATTTCCCGCATGGTTACGTCAAAGGCTATCTGTCGGATTGAACGGTACCATGCGGCAACAAGTGCAACCGAACCTCCTCGAGGGGGAACATAGGGGCGCGGTGCGTTCCCACCACGAAGCTGTTCACCCTGGAACAGCAGAGAGCCGCATCTCGGCTGATGACTTGGTCGGCGGCGAGACAGGTCTGCGCGTCTGCCTGATTTCGGAAACCCTCATCACCGGTGTTGGTCGTCACGTGGTGGACCTCGCTCAAGCTTTGATCGGTCGCGGGCACCATGTGCTCCTAATCCACTCTTCGCTTCGTTTCGAACAGCGCCTGGTCGATGAACTCGACCGGCTCCCAGGACTGGTGAGAAAAAGCCTGCCGGCAAAGATCGGACCCCATTGGACCGACCTAAAGGTCCTCCGAGAGGTCCTCGCTCTGATACGCCGACACGGCCCGTTCGACGTGATCCACGGTCACAGTTCCAAAGGTGGACTATACGCCAGACTGTCAGGCTTGTTTGTCCGCCGTCCGGTCCTCTACTCCCCTCATTCCTTCGTAACAAGCAAACCTGACCTCTCCCTCGCGAACCGTATTCTCTACAGATCTGTGGAGAAAGGTTTGGCGTGGATGACGAGCTGTATAGTTTGCACGAGCGAAGCTGAACTTGCACACGCTCGGCACCTGGGCATCCGCGAAGCA
This sequence comes from Geminicoccaceae bacterium, assembly GCA_050331695.1. Taxonomy (GTDB): domain Bacteria; phylum Pseudomonadota; class Alphaproteobacteria; order Geminicoccales; family Geminicoccaceae; genus JBHJGP01. The sequence continues at coordinate 7,731 of JBHJGP010000006.1, read as the reverse complement.
CGGTTGGACACAATCCACAATGGATTATCGGACGACACGTTTGAACAGCCTAAAGTTGACGTACGACGCCGATTGGGCCTGTCAGAAGAGACCGTCGTCGTTGGCTTCGTCGGGCGCATGGACCAGCAAAAAGCCCCCCAGCGCTTGGTAGACGCGGCTATTCATTTGCTGCGGTGCCGCAAAGACTTTCACTTTGTAATGTTGGGAGACGGACCATTTCGATCGAACCTTGAGCAGAAACTGACGGATCTCGATCTGAGGGAGTATTTTTCATGGTGCGGTTACCAGAATGCGCGCCAGTGGATACCGGATTTCGATATTTTGGCGATGCCCAGCCAATATGAGGGTTTCTCTTACGTCTTGTTGGAGACGCTGAAAGCCGGTGTGCCGGTGATCTGCACACCTGTGGCGGGCGTGTCCGACGCGGTTCAGGACGGCGTGGAAGGATTTGTGGTCCCTCATGACGATGATCAGGCCCTGGCCCGGCGGCTTATGGACCTCGGCAATGATCCGGAACAGCGCCGCCGGATGGGTGAACGCGGCCGCGGAAGTGCTGCCCGGTTCACCGTCGACCGGATGATTGAGAAGCTTGAAAAGCTCTACCGGTCGCTTTCGGCGTCGCGAAGCCCCGTTTCGGCTACCGAAAGCGGCTGATAAGAGTGGTTGAGCCGTGCCCTTACAAATTTGTAGAGCGGCGCGGCTCGTTTTTCCAAATGTTTTCCAAACGTTGTTTTGGCGAAACGCAATATACTGTCCACTCTGGCAAGAGCAGCGGGACGCCCGTAAGCGACGGCAATTCTTTCGACTTCACGGAATGTTTGTTGATAATTGATATTGGAGACGCCTTCGTGCGTCATGTTGCCGACAAGTTCCGGGATATAGACACCCTGCCCACCGGCAACGTGCAGGCGCAAGAACCATTCATAGTCCATGGCGCATCGATAGTTGAGGTCGAAGAGACCTACTCGCTCGAAGGCCTGCCGTTTGATCAGCGCCGTAGGATGGTTGAGGGGGGGCATGTGGCGGTGGATCCAGCGAGCATAGTCTGGCTCGCCTCTGTAACGGAACGCCGGTTTGCCTGCCTGGTGAAATATAAGATCGCCGAAGACGAAGTCTGCATCCGTTGCGTCCATCGCATCCACGGCGATTGCCAATTGACCGGAAGACAGCCAGTCATCAGCATTAAGGAACTGAACGGCGTCGCCCCTCGCCAATGCCACACCCTTGTTAAACGCATCGCTGATCCCGCGATCAGGCTCGCTGATCCAGATGTCGTGAGGACGCACGCGGGCTCGAAGCACGTCCTGAGTGCCGTCAGACGAGCCGCCGTCCACAATGACATGTTCGAAATCCTGGAAGTCCTGCTCCTGAACGCTATCGATCGTCCGCTCGATGGTCTGTCGGGCATTGAAGACGACCGTGATAATCGTGACCCTGGGTCGGTCGAGAGCGGCAGCGCCTCGGCCATTCGTCCCGAACGGCCGCGCGCGCAAGTCCTGGTAATCTTCCAATGTCGGCGCGTCGCTAGCCATGGCTGAGCCCCTGAAGGTCGTGGTTGTCAGTGACTTCGGAACGGAAAACGGTGGTGCCGCCAAGGTCGCGATCGAAAGCGCGATCGGACTTGCGGCCCACGGGGTGCAGGTCATCTTCGCCTACGCCATCCCACCGCTCAGCGATGCGCTTCAGCACCCGATGGTTGAGCCGCATTGCCTCGACATCGACGACGTTTGGGCGAAAAATCCGCTTCGAGGCGCGGTCGCAGCGATCTGGAACAACCGGGCCGGCCGGCGTCTTGGGGAGCTGCTGGCTACATTGCCGTTCGGTCAAACGATTGTTCACTTTCACCAATGGACCAAAGCGTTCAGCCCCAGTGCACTCGCCGCTGCACGTCGATCGGGTCATCCCTGCATAGTCTCAATGCACGATTATTTCCTGGCTTGCCCGAACGGCAATTATTTTGACTTTCCGCGCAGGCATCCCTGTAGCAATAGACCCATGTCCACCAACTGTATCATGTCCAATTGCGACTCAAGAAGCTATGCGCACAAGGTTGTGCGTCTTGCCAGACAGGTGGGTGTCGAACGCGCCATCACAGGCTGCCCGGGCACCCGGCCGATCGATATCGTCCATGTGAGCGGGTTCGCCCGGAAGATTGCTGAACCTTTTCTCACCGAGGCGGGCCGGCATTTCGTTGTCGCCAATCCCATAGATATGGCGCGGAAGCCAGCGGTGAATGTTCGCGGAAACCAGGAGTTCCTGTTTCTCGGCCGTCTCACACCCGAGAAGGAGCCGGTCCTTTTCGCCAAGGCTGCCGCGATCGCGGGGGTCGCGGCAACGTTTCTTGGTACCGGTCCCGAGGAGACCGCCATCCGAGCGGCCTACCCGGAGGCCCGCCTCCTCGGATGGGGACAAAGATCCGATGTCGAGCAAGCGCTCAGCCGGGCGAGAGGTCTGGTTTTTCCTTCCTTGTGGAATGAGACTAGCGGTTTGGTGGTCGCCGAGGCCATAGCTCGAGGGGTGCCCGCGATTGTCAGCCGGGCGACCGCTGCACATGAATTGATTGACGACGGAATGACGGGTTTTCGATTTGACCCCGGAGATCTCGAAGGACTGGTTTCTGCGATCCGCCGGCTGGGCGATGACGATGTGGCGGAGCAGATGGGTGTGAATGCCTTTGAGGCCTACTGGCGTGATCCGCCAACCCGCGCCGCCCATGCCAGCAAGCTGCTTGAGATCTATGATTTCATCATCAGGGACATGACTCCCGAACATCGGGAGGCGACCGATGAAAATAATCTACGCGTATGAAGGGGACGCCGAAAACATCAATGTCCAATCCGGCCGTCCCTACGCCGTGCTCCGCCAACTCGAACGCCTGGGTCACCAGGTGGTTCGAGCATTTCCCCTAGAACAGCATTGGCGTTACCTGTTTGCCTGGAAGTATCTGCCCCACCGATATCAGGGCTCGATCTACCGACCCGACCGCGAGCCGCTCTATCTGAGGAGCTTGGCCAGGCAGGTCGTACGTCGAACCAAGCATGCAGACGCGGATCTCATCATGGCACCGGGATCTCACGTCCTGGCCCATTTGGAGACCGACCTGCCTGTCGTCTACTTCGCGGACGCGACATTCGCCAACGTTCTTGATTTCTACGATAGTTTCGAGAACTGTGCCGCCGAGTATGTCGAGCAGGGGCACGATCAGGAACAGCGCGTTCTCACGCGCTGCGCGGCGGCGATATTTCCTTCCAGCTGGGCGGCGGAAAGCGCGGTCACGGCCTATGCCGCCGACCCTGAACGCCTACACATTGTGCCCTTTGGCTCCAACCTACAGCCGCCGGCGAAGGACCAGGCACGAACGATGGTTCGCAACCGCGCTTCTGATCGTCTCAACATCTTGTTTGTCGGCAGAGACTGGCATCGCAAAGGTGGCGATATCGTACTCGACGCCTGCACCGATGCGCGGAGACGCGGCATTCCCGTCGAGCTCGACATCGTCGGTGTGGCCAAACTCCCATACCAAACACCTTCCTGGACGCGGGTTCACGGCCTCCTGGACAAGCGGGCTTCAGACCAACTCGCCCGGCTGACCACCCTCTTCGGTCAAGCTCACCTGTTGTTCGTTCCGTCGAGGGCCGAGAATTACGGCATGACTTTTTGTGAGGCCGCCGGATTTGGCGTACCGGCTCTCACGACCGCCGTCGGCGGCATTCCCACAATCGTCACCCACGGCAAGACCGGTTTTACGCTGCCGGCCCATGCAGAGGCTTGTGCCTACGCTGACATTCTGGCCGATCTCTATCGTTCGCCTGAACGTCTCGTCTCACTGGCGAACGCATGCCTCGACGACTACCACGCCCGGCTGAATTGGGACGCGTTCGGTGATCGACTGGAGGCGATACTGGGCTCGCTCAAGCAACAGCCGTCGAAACGTAACTGACGTCGTCTCCGAGAAGATCAAAGCTGGCGATCCCGTTCAGGACGCCGACCAGTTCGTCCGGGCCGGAACCATTGTTGAGATACACCCCTGTTCCGCTCGGCAGACCGCTGGGTCCGGCCCCGATGAGGTAATCATCCGCGCTGCCGGCCAAGATGAGCTCATCGCTGCCACTCTCGAAGTCCCAGATGAGCCCGTAGTCCTCGAGCCCTTCACTTGAAGGATCCCCATCATCGTAGAAAGCGCCACTGACATCGCCGAGAACAAAGGTATCGCTTCCGCCACCGCCGACGAACACATCGGTCTCGGCCGCTCCGCTGTCACCCTGGCCGAAGTCAAACGCCAGAAGCTGATCGTTACCGTCTTCGCCGATCAAGATGTCGTTTCCGGTAATCTCGTTGATCTGGACATCGCCAAAAGTCACATCCATGAAGTGAGCGTTGAGGTAGAGCGAGCCGGTGACCGGCGCGGTGAAGTCCTCGGTACCTTCCAATAACCAGGCACCCGGTTCTGGATCGCCCTCCTCCCAGACCTTCAGGCGGTAGGTTCGATCGATGGCGTTGGCTTGCTCGATCTGAAGCTTAACCTGATAGGTTTTGTCGTCCTGCAGATCGAAATCGGCAACGTCCAGTTCCTCGGAAAACTCGCTGTATTGGTGGATCGCGAATTTGCCCCGTCGATGGATCAGCGCCGCGTGGGGTTCCCAACCGACCTTGGGCTGGCGACCGGCAACGGGCTCGTCCGTATGGCCGTTCCACAAAAGCCCAAAACCCAGTTCGCCGGTGAGTGCCGCTGCCACGTCATGGGTGGTCACCTTGAACTCGGCCTCGAAATTGTCCCAGTGCTTGTCACCCAGCGCGAGCACACGGTCGTAGCCCGGAAGCGCCGGTCTCGCGCCCGCGGCGTCGTGGCTCCACAGGCCGTCAACCACCTGGACCGCGTCATTGATCTTGTCGACCGATCCCCAATCCAAGGTGTAGTTGGGATCCCATTTGTCACCGTCTTCATAGCGGACCACGACGTCCTGGGTGATGATCTCGCCGCTGATCATCTCGGCTTTGATCGTCACGACGTCATCGACCGCCGAGCCGTCGAGTTCGGCGTAGTCGATGTCGACGTTGAAGTCGCCTTGACCCGGCAGACGCGTGGTGTTCGCGCCGACCGTCAGATTGCGTTCCGCACCGCCATTGAGCGAATAGGTCAGCTCGTCGACGGCACCCGAGACATTGCCGAGGAGGTTGACCCACTGCTGCGCCTCCCCCGGCTCGCCGAACGTCTGTTCCTCGCCATACCAAAGGAAGATCGCCGGCCGATGGCTGAACGATCCGTCAAATGTTGACGTTTGATTGACCCCATCAGTGGCCGTGATCTCATAGAAAATGTCTTGGTTGAGAGCCAAATCGTCTAGCGCCACGCTGTGATCATGGCTCGGGTTCGACACGACAATCGTCCCAAGCTCGAGTGCTGGGGTCAGGCCGTAGCGGACAGCGACCGTCGTTGGCTCGTCGGTCACGAACGAGATTTGGGCGTTTTGGTCGTCCTGGTAGTCGGGCCGTACCGCCTGGATGAGCGGAGCCACCGTATCCGCCGGCGGTGTGCCCTGGTCTTCGTTTGAAATGGGTGCGGCTCGATTGAAGAAGTAGTCGAACTCAGCGGTGAAGCCGGGCGCGGATTTGGTGGCTGTGGCAAAGGGGCCGACGGCGTTAACGCTCAGCGCTTGGTCAAACGAACCGACCGACGTCCAGGTTTGTCCGTCCTCGGAGTAGCTCACCGTCCAGGTGTCGCCCGATCGATCGACCCGCAAATCCTGAACCGATTCATTAGGGACCCGTGCCCTAAAGATATCGGTCGATACGTCGTTGACCGTCGCCACGACATGGACGAACTGCTTGTTGCCATCGGACAAGGTGTCGAACCGGATCCAGGTGTCGCTGTCCTGCTCGACCAATATCCCCTGTGACTGGTGTTTCTCGCTTGGGGTGGTCTTCAGGCCGGCTTGAAGCGAGAAATCTTCGTCCGAGGCGGCTTGAAGCGCATGAATTTCGTTGCGTTTGGCACCGCCCAAGTCGAAGTCGCCTTTGGGTACCGAAAGAGAAAGGGCTGCATCGCCGGTCCCCGTGCCCAGCAACTGGACACTCGCCAAATCGCTCGGAAGCCCAACCGTCCACAGCGACGGGTCCAGGTTCCAGCTGTTGAAATCATCTGATTGGATCGAGCCACCGGTAGGAGGCGGCGCGTCGGCCGCGACGACTGTGAGATTGACGGTAGCTGTGTCGGTATCGATTCCGTCAGTCACCGTATAGCCGAAGCTGTCACCGCCGCTGAAACCGATGTCCGGCGTGTAGGTCAGCGTCCCGTCACCATTGTCGGTGACGCTGCCGTTCGTCGGTTGGCCGAAGCCGTCGAGGTCCAGCGTGTCATTGTCGGCATCGGTGTCGTTCGACAACAGATCCGCGATCGGGATGATCACCGGCACGTCTTCGTCGGTATTGATCTCGTCATCCACCGCCACCGGGGCTGTGTTGGCCGGTGCGCTGTCGCTGGTAACGGTGACCATGACCGTGCCGGTGTCCGTGTCGGTTCCATCGGTGATGGTGTAGTCGAAGCTGTCGTCTCCGCTGAAACCGGCGTTGGGGGTGTAGGTCAGGGTGCCGTCGCCATTGTCGGTGACGCTGCCGTTGGCGGCATGAGCGAAGCTGTCAAGGTCGATCGGATCGCCGACACCGTCGCTGTCGTTGGCCAGCAGGTCGGCGACCGGGATGATGAGCGGCACGTCCTGATCGGTGCTGGCGCTGTCGTCGGTCGCCACCGGGGCCGTGTTGGCCGGCAGGCCGCCGTCGACGCCGTCGTCTTCCGGCACGATCGGCGATGCGGTGTTGAAGAAATAGTCCACCTGGGCGGTGTAGCCGTCCGGTGCGAACCGTGTGGCGCCGGCGAACGGCCCGACCGCGGCGACGGTCATCGCATGGGTGAAGGAGGCGGCCTGGGTCCAGTTTTGGCCGTCGCCGGAATAGGTGAGCGTCCAGTCGTCGCCGCTGCGGGTGAGCTGGAGGTAGTCGGCTTCGCCGGGATCGATTTTCCGATTGATGACCCGATCGGAGCTACCGTCGGTGGTGATGGCGGCAAAGACCCTGAGCCGGCTGCCGTCATAATAGGTGTCGAAGCGGATCCAATTGTCGGCATCCTGTTCGATCAGGATGCCCTGGATCTGATGGCGTTCGCTGGGCGTGGTCAGGAAGCGGGCTTCGACCTGGAAGTCGGTATTGTCGGTGGCCTGCAGCAATCGGTGACCGCGATTTTCGTTCCAGACATCAAAATTGCCTTGGGGCACCGCGAGCTCGAGATAGGCCTCGCCCCCCGCCGCACCGAGTGAAGAATTACCGGCCGGACCTTGGCTCGACCAAAAACTCTCCAGCCCCGAGCCACTGAAATCATCGGACAGGATCGCACTGCTAGCTTCGCCCGCCGGATCGTTTTGCGAAACGTTGATATCTACCGTGGCCATGTCGCTGTCTATTCCGTCTGTTACTGTGTAGCTGAAGCTGTCGTCTCCGCTGAAACCGGCGTTGGGGGTGTAGGTCAGGGTGCCGTCGCCATTGTCGGTGACGCTGCCGTTGGCGGCTTGAGCGAAGCTGTCAAGGTCGATCGGATCGCCGTCACCGTCGCTGTCGTTGGCCAGCAGGTCGGCGACCGGGATGATGAGCGGCACGTCCTGATCGGTGCTGGCGCTGTCGTCGGTCGCCACCGGGGCCGTGTTGGCCGGCAGGCCGCCGTCGACGCCGTCGGCTTCCGGC
>JBHJGP010000005.1:0-83815 GCA_050331695.1 Geminicoccaceae bacterium | reverse complement strand
GGCATCCATTCTGGACCGGCCAAGGTCGGCAATATCGGATCCCCGGGGCGGGTAAACTACACGGTGATCGGCGATACGGTGAATACGGCGCAACGACTGGAAGTCCTGGCCAGAGAGACTGGCGACCCCAATCTCGAGGTCTTGACCTTGATCAGCGGTGACACGGTTCGCCGCCTGGAGCCTGGGTTTCATGTCTCGGCGGTCGGCAAGACGGCGCTACGCGGTCGCCATCAAGAGACTGAGGTTTTCATCCTGGGCGCAGCCGCGAACGCCCGAGCCTTTAAAGAAACACCGTCGTCAGAGCCGGGAACGCTAGCAGGATCGCAAGCGCCAGAAGCTGGATCGCAATGAACGGCAGAAAGCCCTTGAAGATGTCGGTCAGCGAGATTTCCGGAGGCGCCACGGACTTCAGGTAGAAGGCCGCCGGGCCGAAGGGCGGGCTCAGGAAACTCACCTGCATGTTCATGCAGAAGACCACGCCGAACCAGACGGCGACGAAGCCGGGCGCAATACCGCCGATCAGGCCGATCTCCTCCACCGGCAGCCGGACGATGATCGGCAGAAAGACCGGCATGACCAGGAGCACGATGCCGACCCAGTCCATAACCGCGCCGAGGAATAAAAAGATCACCATCATCACGAGAATGATGCCCATGGGCGGAAGCTCGGCGCCGACGATCAGATTGGCAACATAGGTAGGCCCGCCGGCGATCGAATAGGCCCCCGCCAGCGCCGTCGCACCGAACGTGACCCAGAGGATCGTGCCGGTCGATTTGAAGGTCCGCATCAGACCTTCCTTGAGGAGATCGAAGGACAGCTCGCCGCGAAACAAGGTCAGAAGAAGGACCGCGACAACACCCATGCCGGCGGCCTCGGTGATCCCAGTGATGCCGCCATAGATCGAGCCCAAGACAACGATCACCACCAGGATCGGCGGGATCAGTTGCGGCAGGGCTGCCAGTTTGTCACGAAACGAGACATCCTGGGCGCCCTCAGGCAGAGGTGCTAGCTCCGGCTGCAGGCGCGTGCGGATGATGTTGTAGATGATGATGAACGAGCCGAGCATGAAGCCCGGCAGGAAGGCGGCCTTGAACAGAGCGTGGATCGAGGTCTCGGTGACTAGGCCGTAGATGATCAGCACGATCGACGGCGGGATCATGGTGCCGAGACTGCCGCTCGCGCAGATGGTGCCGATCGCCAGGTTCTGATTGTAGCCGAGGCGCATCATCTGCGGCAACGCGATCAGGCCCAATAGCACCACCTCGCCGCCGATGATCCCCGACATCGCGGCCATGATGATCGCCATGATCGCGGTGACGATCGCGATCCCGCCCCGGGTCCGGGACAGCCAGATATTGAGCGCCGAATACATGTCCTTGGCGATGCCGGAACGCTCCAAGAGGCTCGCCATGAAGATGAACAAAGGCACGGATATGATCACATAATCCGTGGTCAGCCCGTACATTCGTTGGGCCAGAATGTTGAGCGGTCCGGTGCCGAAATTGGAAAATAGAAGATCGGGCCCGAACTTCAGGAGAAGCACCAAAAAGGCCAGAAAGCCGGAGGCGAAGCCGAGTGGCATGCCGATCGCCAGCAGCACCAACATGGCGAGCAGGAGGATGAGCGAGAGTGTTCCGATATCGACCATGCCGGCGTTTTCCGCCCTTTTGTAATGTCAGATGTCGTCCGCGGGCGTGTGCGTCTCTTTTTCCTTGATGTGCCAGTCGGCGATCAGATTGGCCACGGCTTGGATGGCGATGAGCACAACGGTCACCAGGATCAGGGGCTTGATCGTCGCCGGGATCGGCGGATCCCATGCTGTGCCGAACGTTTCCCAGCGCAACAGCTTGTCCCTGGCCTCCCGGAAGCCGCCATAGACGACCGCGAAGGCGAACAGGCAGATGAACAAAGTCGAGATCAGATCCAAGATCCGCTGCAGCCAGCGCGGTGCGAGATCGTAGAGGATGAAGATCCGGATGTGGCCGCGCTGCTGCATGACGTAGAGGCCCGAAAGCAGATAGATCATGCCGCCGAGCCACAAGGACATCTCGTTGACCCACAAGGTGGGGCGCGCGAAGAGGTAGCGCATAATCACCTCGTAGAAGATGATCAGAACGATGACCGCCACTAGCAGCATCGCCACGCGGCTGATCAGGATCACGACGCGATCGAGCCAACTGGTCACCTCATGTTCGACCACGGCGTCCTCCCCTTTCCGCGACGCATACGGGTACTAAGGCGGGCCCGATGCCGAACCCGCCTTCGATATGCGAGGCGATTATTCGGCGATCAGGCCGAGATCGGTCATGAAGGAGATGTGGCTGTCGACCAGAGCCCGGGCCTCGGGGGTCTTGTCGGCCCAGCCCTGCCAAGCGGTCTGCGCCGCCTGACGGAAGGTGGCCCGATCCTCCTCCGACCAGTCGTGGAGCGTTATGCCCTTTTCGGTGAGTTCCTTCGCCGCCTGGTTGTTCTTCACCTCGAAGGTCAGCGCCGTCTGGAAGGAGAGCTTCTGCATGGCGACCTCGATGATCCGCTTGAGATCATCGGGCAGGCTGTCCCAGACGTCTTTACGGATCGCCAGGTGATCGGCCGGCATCGAGTGGAAGCCTGGATATGTCGCGTGGCTCACCAGATCGTAGAGCCAGAGCCCGACATTGTTGGCGAGACCCGGCGCGTCGGCCCCGTCAATGATACCGGTCTCCAGCGCAGTGAAGATCTCTGTGAAGTCCATGACCACCGGCTTGGCGCCGAGTTCAGCGAAAATCTCGGTCTCGAGGCCCGGCGGCGAGCGGAATTTCCAGTCCTTGAGATCATCGGGCCCGGCGAGTGGCGCCGATGAGGACATGGATTCCTGGCCGTAAACCCACCAGCCGATCAACTGCATGTCGTACTGGTTGTAGAGCTCGTTGGCCGCCTCGTAGCCGCCGCCATAGTAAAGCCAGGCATATTGCTGCCAGGGCGTGTCGTAGCCGCCCATGATCTCGCCGCCGAACTGGAACGCCGGGTTCTTGCCGGTTTGATAGGCGCCGCCGGTCATGTCGGCGTCAAGAATGCCGGTCGCCGCGGCATCGAAGGTTTCAACCGATTTCACCACCGACGACGAGTAAAACATCTCGATGGCGATGCGGCCGCCGGACATGGTCTGAACATCGTCCACGAATTGGGCCGCGAGCTGGCCGGACGGCGTCTCGGGTGCGTAATGGGTTTGGATCCGAAGCGTGTGTTCCTGGGCCCAGGCGCCCGACGCCAAGACCGCCGCGGCCGCGGCCATGCCGGCCGTTCTGACAACAAAACTCATTGATCTACTCCCTGATCGGACTTCTTTCGCCGTGGTCCCTGCCCCGGCCTGAAGAGACCTTAGGTGAAAGGCCGAGGGGCGACAATCCGAAGCGTTCGCCTGCGCCTCCGAAGGCGCCGGGGTCGGGCCGATCAGACCAATCGAGGTTTGAGATGGCGTGCCAGATGCGCCGGGTAGCTTGCCCGAAGCCGGCGCCACTGCCGTCGGGCCTTTCCGTATCCCAGGCGATGGACGATCACCCGCCAGATCTTGGCCGCCTCCGCCATGGCCTGTTCGGCGGATTTGCTACCATCGAGCGCGGCCATGACCGCATCGTTGATCGCCGCGAAATACTCGCCGTGACCATGCAGGTAAAGATCGGGCATGGCATTGCGCAGGCAAGCTTCGTGTACCGTGAGAAACGGCTCCGAGTAAGCGTCTTTCATCCGTGGGTCGGCGTAGTGATCGGGTTGAAACGGGTCGAAATAGCCGTCCGCCTCGGCGATCGAAGCGGTCGACTGGGCCGGCGTACTGGCGAAAAGCGCGAACAGATAGGCGATCTCCGGTTCCGCGCTGCGGCTGGTGACGACATAGTTCCAACCCCAGTTGAAGTAGCAGGTGGAGATCGGTGAGCCGTCGATCACGCCGCCCGGCGTCGGAGCAAAGACGAGATTGCCACGAACCGCCGAGCCGGGATTGTGCAGATGCTTTTGGGTGCCGCCCCAGCCGATGTTGCAGAAGATATTGCCCTCGGCGAAGGCGTGCCAGTTGTCGAACAGGCCGGCGGTCCCGGCCTTCGGGTAAAGCCAGGCGCTGGCGCGGACTAGATCCTTGAGCGCGGTGACTCCGGCCTCGCCGTCGATCAGGGGGTTCATGTCGTCATCGAAGGGCCAAACGCCCTTGGCGTGGAAACGGATCCACCATTCCCAGACAACGTAAGTCGGGACCCGGAAAAGGGCGCCACCGAACCGGTTCCGCTCCGGCTCGTGGAAAAACGCCATCTGCTGGTCGAGTTCCTGCCAGGTTCGGGCGACCGCCAGAGGCCGGCCGAACCGGTCGGCGTAGCGCTCACGCGCCGCCGGGTCGTCCATCCACGCCTTGTTGTAGAACATCAAATAGGCGTCGCCATCCGTCTGAAAGCCATAAACCTGGCCATCGTAGGTATCGCCAACCGCATAGAGAGACTTCTCGCGTAGCCAATCCGGCTGGTAGCGCGCGGCGAAGTCATCAAGCGGGTGAAGGGCGCCGGCTTCCGCCAGATCGGGTATGGCGAAGGTCGCTGGAAGCGCCAGGTCGTAGCCGTCGGCGCCAGTCATCTCGTCAAGCATCAAACGCGTGTTGATGTCGTCGACGGGGGCGAACAGCGTATCGACCTCAACGCCGGTCTGGGCTCGAAAGGCCTCGGCGACCGGTTGGACATTGGCGAGGCACCCCTCCGGCAAGAGAAGCCGAAGGCGTAGGGACCTATCGCCTTTGAGCCGGCCGACATGAGCGGCAACCTCCTGGTCAAAACCGCCTAAAGGCCCCGCGCCGGCCGGCAACGTTCGCGCGGCCAAACCAGCGGCAGCCGCTGTCAGAAGGGTGCGACGGCGAAAATGTATAGGGACAACCACGGTCTTGCTATCCTGTAAATAGAAAAAATACTCTTATTAAGCTACCATGAGTTATCACCCTGATCCACAATCGTCGATGTGTTTTCGATGCCACTGGAGAGCGTTCCGCGCCGGCTGATGGCCGCAACAAGCAGCAGCGATCGGCTGCGCCGTGCCTTTATCGCCATGGCAAGTCTGACCGTGCTAGCGTTCGCTGTCGGTTGCGTCGCGCTCGGCCACAATTATCGCGTTCAGCGCACGTTTCTAGGCGGTGCGGCCCCTTTGCTGGTGGCGATGGAACATCTCTTTCAGAGCTCGATCGAGCTCAACGCGGCGACCGACCGCCTCCAGAATGTCACCTCGTTCTCCGCGATCGAGTTGGCGCTTGCCAAAAGGGAAGCGGCGTTGGCGAAGGCGAGAGAGATGGCGGAGATGGTGAGCAGTCTCGCGCCAGAACACATACAGCCCGGCAAATTGACGCCGATCGTCGACGATCTCGAAGCGCTGATCGGACCGTTGGTCGAACGGCTGCGGATCCGGATTGAAACGCAAAGACGCCTGGCCGAACAGAAGCGGACGATCATCAGCACCGCCCAAACCGGCCTCGACTTGGTCCGCCGTTGGGGGATCGACGCGTCGCTGGATCTCGTCGATCTCTACGAAAACATCGATCTCCTGAGCGCAGTACCGAGCGCTGGTGTCAACCAACGCATCAACCGGGTGCAACTTCTGACCGAAATGAAGTTTGCCCTAACCAGCTTTCTGAGCGGTATCGAGCGCGGCACCGAGGTTCAAAGCGAGGCCGCTTTGGAGGCATTGAGGGAGAGCTTGGCTGCTCGCGCCCGGAACCTTGCCCAGCTCACGCTGAAACTTGCCGACGATGATCACCGTAGTGCGATGGCGGCGATGCTGGAGACCATGTACGATCTGACCATCGCGCCTGGCGGCTTGCTGAACAACCAGCGCGATCTGTTGCTCGCAACCGAGGACATCGAAGCGTCCAGGGTCCAAAACCAGAAACTGATCGAGCAGCTGACGGTCATCGTCAACCATGCGGAGGCCGCTGTCAGATCCTCCTTTTTCACCCAGGCCAACGCGACGCAGCGGGCTGGTCTGATCGCGATGATACTGCTCGCCATCATCTCGGCTAGCGCGCTCGTCGCCGTCTTCGTGATCAATTCCCGCCTGATCGAACGGGACATCGCCAAGCGGCTTCAACACCTGGCTGACGTCACCATTCGCCTGGCGAAAGGAGACGTTGATATCAAAGTGGACCAATCTGGACGCGATGAGCTTGGCGCCATGGGCCGGGCCGTCGAGACCTTCAGGCAAAACGCCCTCGCCCTTCGCGTCGCCAACGAGGATCTGCGGCGGGTCAACGACGATTTGGAGAGCTTCGTCCACATCGCGTCCCATGACCTCAAATCGCCAATGCGTGCCATCGACCTCATGACCTCCTGGCTGCGCGAGGATATCGAGAACGGCAAGATGGACGAGGGTGAGGGCCGGCTGAACCTGATCCAAAGCCGTATCCGCCGCATGAGCACCCTCCTTCACGACCTGTTAGCCTATGCGCGGCTGGGCCACAGCAATGACCAGATGGAGCAGGTGAACCTGTACGCCATGGTCAACGAGATCATCGAAATGCTGCCGCCCTCGGATTTTTCCTTTCACATCGATCCTGCCGTGCCGACCATCCTGGCAAGCCGGACACCACTTGAGACCGTAATCCGGAACTTAATCGTCAAAGCCGTCAAACATCACGATCGCAGCGACGGCCGGATCCGCGTGACTGCGGAGCTCAAGAGATCGGTGGTCGAATTCGGCGTCGCCGACGACGGGCCGGGGATTGAGCCCCGCTTTCGCGAGAAAGTTTTCGACGTCTTCAAGACGCTCAAATCACGCGACAAGATCGAGGGCAGCGGCATGGGCCTGGCGATCGTCAAGCGATTGGTCGAGCTTTATGGTGGCATGATCTGGATCGATGATCCGGATGAAGGCCCGGGCATCGTTTTTCGGTTCACCTGGCCCGCTGTCACGCACCAGCTGACAGATAGTGTCGAACCCCAACTCGCCGCCTGATCGACCAAAGGTTGAAGCTCAGGCTGCGCTCTTGGACGTTTCACCGAATGGCGCGTTGAGCCGGGTGATCGTCCAGTTCAACACAGCGGCAAAACTGACCCACAAGAGATAGGGTACCAGAAGCCAGGCCGCCAAACCCGAGCTCGGCGCGACGAAGACGATCAAAGCCAGAATGGAAAGCCATAGGGCCACCACCTCGAAGCCGGCCCAGTCCGGTCGTCGCCAGGTGAAAAAGCACAAATTCCAGGCAACATTCAAGACGCCGTTGGCCAGGCACAAAGCAACGAAGATCCACCGACCCGTATCATTAGGCAGGGCATACCAGGCCAGATAGATGGCGGTCGCCATAAGCGCAAAAATTGATGTCCAAGCGGGCCCGAAAAGCCAATCCGGCGGCTGCCAAGACGGCTTTCTCAAACTGTAGTACCACTCTTCGATCTTGGTCAGCGCCATGCCGGCGACGGCTATCACCGTCACCAGGAGAGCGGCGCCGCCGCCTACCAACCAGCCCGGAGCCTCAGCGCCCGTCAAGCCGGCACCACCCCCGAAAGGTGGGCCAGGTTCTTGAAGAAGATCCTCACATGCGCCAAGGGTCTCGCTTTCACCAGCTCCTTGTTCATGTAGGCGTCGAATGTCAGTTCCTGAACGTCCCGGTCCCGGCAGATGCTGACGAAACGCTCACGCCTGTTGTCGTCGGTGTACCAGTAACGTTGCATCATGCCGAGTATCCAAAAAACTGGCCCATGGACGCGCATGAAACGACGTCGCGCGGTCCGCAGTTCCCGAACATCACCGGTCCGACAGAATGCATCCATCGCTTCGGCCGCCAGTCTGCCGCCGGTCATGGCATAGAAAATGCCCTCGCCTGACGCTGGGGCAACCACACCCGCGGCATCGCCCGCGAGCAGAATGTCGCGGCCATTGTCCCAGCGCTTCAGCGGCTTCAGGGGGATGGGCGCGCCCTCGCAGCGGACCGTCTCGGCCTGCTCGAAGCCCCCCTGCTCGCGCAGGCGGCCGACCGCGTCGCGCAAGGAAAAGCCCTTCACGGCGCTGCCGACGCCGATTGACGTGGTATCGCCATGGGGGAAAACCCAGGCGTAGAAATCCGGCGACAGATTACCCTGATAGATGACATCACAGCGCCGCCGATCGAAGACGTCCGGCGACGGCTGAGGCGAGCGGATGATCTCGTGATAAGCGAAGACACAGGGCACCCGCTCGGCGCCGTCGATCTCGTGGCGACCGCCCGCCGATCTGGCGCCGTCGGCGCCGATCACCGCCTTCGCCCGGACTGTCGCCAGAGGCGCCTTGCGGTCGGCGCCCTTGGGCCGGTAATGAACGCGCACGCCGCCCTCATCCCGGGTCAACGCCTCGAACGTTCCGTCGCGGCGCGCGGCGCCGGCGGCCACGGCCCGCACCCGCAGCCATTCGTCGAAATGCTCTCGGTCAACCATACCGACGAAGCCGTCCTTGATGGGAATGGTGCCCTTCGCCGCCCGGGGTGAGATCATCCGCGCCGCGTTGACCCGGGCCACCAGTTGGCTCCCGGGAACGTCGAACTGGTCGATCAATCGAGGCGGGATAGCGCCTCCGCAGGGCTTGATCCGACCGGCCCGGTCGAGGAGCAAGACGGCGCGCCCGGCCTTGGCGAGGTCGGTTGCAGCGGTGGCGCCCGCCGGACCACCTCCCACCACAATGACATCGAAATCGTTGGACGCGTCCATCAGCTCTTTCCCTGTTGGTTCAGATGGCGGCCAGGCGTTCGCCTGAGAGCGCCTGGGGCTTTCGATCCTGAATGTTTCGGGTGACCTGGGCGGCGAGCACGCCGGAAACCAAGAAGACGACGGCTTCCAGCGCGAAGACCACGGCATAGGCCGTGGCGTCGGCGGCGAAGAGATTTCGGGTCAGGTCGATCGCGGCGGTGCCGATGAAGCCGCCGAGCCCGAAGGCGATCGCCTGGGCCGCTCCCCACAAGCCCATGCGCACGCCTTCCCGCGATTCCCGCCCGGCGCTGACCAGTCCCATCATCGAGCCGATCGCGGCGACGGCGAAGGCGCCATTGGCGACGCCGAGCGCGAAGACCGATGTTTTGAGCGGCCAGGCCGGCCCCACCAGACCGCCGACGGCGAGCCCGATCAGGGCCATGGCCGAGGCGATGCAGCCGCCCACCGCCCAGGCCCGCATGATGCCATTCTTCTGCCGGCCGAACCGGCTTCCCAGAACGCCCACCAGGACCATGCCGACGAACACACCGCCGTGCTGAACGCCTGAGAGCTGGGTCGATTCGCCGGGCGTCATGCCGAACACCGATCCGGCGAACGGCTCGAGGATCAGATCCTGGGCGCTGTAGGCGAGCATCGAGACGAACACGAACACGGCAAACCGCCGGGCCAGGGGTTCGGACCAGACTTGGGCCAGCGCCTCGCGGAAGGGCGTCTTCTCCGGCTCACCGCGAACTGGACCCACGGCCGAGCGGCCCTCGACACCCCAGACGGCAACGACCGCGACCACAAAGGCGATGGCCGCGACGGCCGACGCCACGGCCAGCAACCGGGCTGGGGAGAACGGATCGAGGAATGCGCCGGCAACGCCGGCCGTGACCACGAAGCCGGCGATCATCATCAGCCAGACGATGGTGGCGGCCGGCGCCCGCCTCTTGCTGTCGGTCCGTTTCGCCAACAGGACGAGAAGCGAGGTCCCAGCCGCGCCGACCCCGAGGCCGATCATGACGAAGGCCAGGATCGCGAGAGCGATGCCGGTCCAGAGCATGGTCGCCATCAACACCGTCGCAGCCGTCGCCAACACGCCGCCGGCGCACAGGCACGCCATGCCGCCGATGATCCAGGGGGTGCGCCGCCCGCTCACGTCCGAGCCGTAGCCGAGCCGCGGCCTGGTCAGCTGAACCGCGTAGTGCAGCGCCACCAACGCACCGGGCAGCATCGCCGGCAGCGCCAGCTCGACCACCATGACCCGATTGAGGGTCGCCGTGGTGAGAACGACGATGGCGCCGAGCGCAGTCTGGACGAGCCCGAGCCGAATGATCCCGAACCAGCTCAGCGTTACCGGCCCGGCGCCCGCTTCGCTCATGTCCCGGCTCCCGCGAAAGGCAGAACCGCAAAGGCCGAAACCAGCATACCGAGAACGTAGAGCGACGTGCCGGTGGCGTTATACCACGCGGCCTGTTCCCGCGGCGACCGGAGGAGCCTGCGCATGAGGAGAAGCTGAGACAGGAGCAAACCGGCGACGATCGCGCCATGGATCGGCCGGCCCCAGGCGAACAGAAGAGCGATCACCACTAGCTGGGGCGCGGCCATGACCACGCAAGCCAGTCGGGCCGCGGTGTTGACGCCGAGCCGCACCGGTAGCGAGCCGACCCCTGTCGCCCGATCGCCGTCCACGGACTTGAAGTCGTTGAGCGTCATGATGCCATGAGCGCCGACGCTGTAGAGGCCGGCGAGCGCCAGGATCCTCCAGTCCGGCAGTGCGGCGGCCATGATCGCGGCGCCGGTGAACCAGGGCAGACCTTCATAGCAAAGGGCGACCGCGCTATTGCCCCACCAACCATTAGTCTTGAGACGGAAAGGCGGCGCGCTGTAGGCCCAGGCCAAAGCCAGACCGAACAGGGCTGCCAGGAACCCCCAGAGGCCCAAGGTCGTGGCGACGCCGAGCGACAGGATTGTCCAGGCGATGGCGATCACGAGCCCCCAGCGACCGGGGATCCGGCCCGAGGGGATCGGCCTGTACGGCTCGTTGATGGCATCGACATGGCGGTCGTACCAGTCGTTCACCGCCTGGCTGGTGGCACAGACCATCGGCCCGGCCAACACGATCCCGGCGACGGCGATCTGCCACCGGTTCTGCAGGGAAACGCCGGACGAAATGACGCCGCACATGAAGGCCCACATCGGCGCAAACCAAGTGATCGGTTTGAGCAGTTCCAGGACGGCACTGGGCTGGGGCGTGGCCATGACGCAAGGGTAAGGTCTCGCCGGCCAAGCGTCAATTTCTGTTTACAGATAGATTGTCACAGTAGCTTGTCAGACGGAAGAGCTCAGGTCTCGCCGTCACTGCCACCGTCGGCGAGACCGTATCGCCTCAGCTTGACGTAAAGGCTCTGGCGGCTGAGCCCCAGGATCTCCGCGGCCGACGCTCGATTATCACCGGTGAGCTCGAGGGCGGCCTCGATGCAAAGGCGCTCGATGACGTCGGTGGTCTCGCGGACCAGATCCTTGAGCGGCACCCGGCCCACCAGTTCCGTCAATTGTTCGACGGATCGCGGCAGCTCCCGATCGTTGGCGACGATTGTCGGGGTCCGACGGCCGACATTCTGTACGGTCAGACCAAAACGGGTCTCCTCGCCTTCCAGAACCGAGGTCGCCGACACCTCCACGTCCGAGGTCACGCCATATTCGCCCCGCAACTTGGTCGCGAACTGACGGACCGTGCCGTGCTGGCGCAGATTGGCGATCAGCACGTTGAGATCGACGCCCGGGCGGTCCAACCATTGATCGAGCGACCGGCCCCTGACCTGCTCCTCCGTCGCCAACTGAACGAGGTCGAGAAACGCGGTGTTGGCGTGCAGAATGCGCCCTTCGTCGTCGGTGACGAGGTAGCCGTCCGGTGACGTCTGGAAGATCTTGGCGAGCGTCGATACCTCGCCTTGGGCCTGACGCAGCCGGCGCTCATCGGAAGGCAACAGCCGGACCAGGAAAAGCGAGGTGTTCTCCTGGCGAAACAGGGCCACCGAAAGGCTTGCCGCACCGGCACCGCCGGCGAGCGTCACCGGCATCTCATCGGCCCGGCCCGTGACCCGCACATTGGCGAAGGCAGCATGAACTGCCTGCATGCTCGACTGCTCCAGGCCGACCGGGAAGGCGTTGCCGATCAGTGACGGCACCTTCATGCCCAAAAGGCTCGCCGCAGCCGCGTTTGCCTCCGCAATCTTCAAGGACGCGGCATCGACGATCAGGACCGGCTCGGCCGTCATCTGGAAAAGCAGCCGATAGCGCGTCTCGACATGGCGAAGCCGAGCGTAGTGACGTTCCATCGACTGTTGAGCGTCGAGGAGCCTCTGCTGCATCAAAGAAGTGTCGCGTAGGTCGCGGCCGACGGCGATCAGCCGGTCCTTGGTGCCGAGGCTCTGAACCAGATACTGGACGGGGATATCAGCACCCCAGGGGGCCGGGTGGTTCACCTGGCGCCAACGCCCCTCTTTACGATCCGTGGCGTCCTGCAGCAGTGCCCGGATCTTTGGCTGACTTTCGGTGGTAACGGTGGCGGTCCAGGACTTTCCCAGCCACTCCGGTCGGGTGTTGGGCGGCCAGTTCGCCTCGTCCAGGACGACGTCCAGGATCGAGCCGTCGGACGCAAGGACGAGCGCCACATCCGCGGTCGCGGCGATGAAACCCGCTGCCTGTTCGACATCGAGTCCGCCGAGAACGCCTTGAGGATCGCTGAAGTGCTTCACCTGGAGGACGGCCTTCCCCGCAAGACGACCAGTGCTCGGCACGACGACCTGCCACTCCATGAGATGGGCCTTGCTTAGCCGAGCCTCGCTGACCCTAAGGGATTAGACCTCGCAGGTGATTTATGTCAACTTTGATTAACCAACATAAATGCCCATTCGGCTTGACATTTGCCTAGAATTTCATCGCTTTTTGCTTTCAGCAACAAAAAAGCGCCCTCGATCAAGAGAGCGCTGAGACAATTGCCGCCCGGTGCCCGGGACAGCCCGTCGAACCCCTTCTGAGCTACATCAGAAGCGCAGCCATCTGTTCGGCTTGGCGGACCGCCTGACGAGCATCCGAAGCGGTGGCATCGGCACCCACGAGCGGAACCAATTCGGGATGCTCGTTGAACACCCTTCCGCCGACCATGATCCCGACACCCCGATTGCGCGACGACCGGCGGATCAGGCGGATCGTCGATGCCAGCGTCTCCATGCGAACGTCCCCGCTCACCGACAGACCGACCACGTCGAACCACTCGTTCCTGACCAGGCGCGCCATGCTCGGCACATTGGAGAGAGGCTCGTCCCAAACCGACCAGCCAGCGCGACGAAAAAACTCGCCGACCATAAGCAGCCCGAAACTGTGCTGCTCCCCCTCCGCGGTTTCCAGCAGGATCCGGCGTTCGCGGTAGCCCTGGTCGATCTCGCTACAGTGGCCCGCACCGAGCTCCCGCAAAGCCTGTTGTAGCCGACCGACACCGAGGGTGACCTCGGCGAAGGTGGAGAGATCTTCTTCCCACAGCCGCCCCAGAAACTCGGCCGTCGGCGCGAGCAACTTTAGATAAAGCGTCTCGACCGAGGTCTTTCGCGCCCGCATCGCCTCAAGGTAGCTGATCGCGACCCGGGCATCGTTGGTCATAACGAGCTTGGCAAAGGCCGCGACATCCTCGTCGCCCGGGATCCATCCATCCATGGCCCGAACCATTGCCACCGGCGGCTCGCCGCGTTGGGCCAAATCCAGCCGCGGAATGACCTCGGTCTCGATCGTTGCAACAAGCTTCGCTGGCGGCAGATCGAGTTCCGCCTCAGGATTCGTCCGGTCTTTGCGTTTGGGCTCTTCGGACGACGGAACGGGCACCGTTTTGGCATCGCCCTGTTCACGACGAGACTTGGACACACGGCCTTTGGCCACACTCATCCGTCGCCCTCCCTTGATCTATTGTTGGTACATCTTCACCAGGGCCAAATTCAAGCGGAACGTATCGGCTAAACCAAAAAAGCTTCTGTCAATCAAAGTTGACGTATCGATTAATTGACAACCGGTCGCTCACCGCGCTAGCGTGCTCCCTCAAGACACAGAAGGTCGGCGTTTCATCACGGAGATCACGCCGAACGCCATGGGGAGGAGCGAGATGCCGAGCCGTCACTTTGGCGAGGCTGATCCGCAGTCGCTCTATTCAGAGGACGAGAGGCGCCGGCGCGACCTGTCACCCTGGACGACGGTGCAGGCCGTTCTGGCTCCGCTTCAGTTTTTCGTCTTTCTGCTCAGCCTAGCTTTGGTGCTGCGCTTCCTCATGACCGGGACGGGCTACGAGGCCGCTACCGTCTCGATCGTCGTCAAGACGCTCGTGCTCTACGCGATCATGGTGACCGGTTCGATCTGGGAGCGGGAGGTTTTCGGCTGCTACCTCTTTGCGCGCCCCTTCTTCTGGGAAGACGTCTTCAGCATCGCCGTGTTGGCCCTGCACACGGCTTACCTGGCAGCACTGATCACCCAGGCGCTGGCGCCGACCGCGCTCATGTTTTTGGCGCTCGGGGCCTACGCCGCCTACGTCATCAATGCCGGTCAGTTTCTGCTCAAGCTTCGAGCCGCCCGCCGGGAGCGCCTCAATCCGGTGGAACAACCGGCGGTTGGTGTCACACCATGACGGCGGTGAGCCTGCGCCGCCCGGTGGATGCTGGCACCAGCGGTTGCGCCAGCTCGCCGATATTGCGCGAACGCGGGCAACGGGAGGTTTTCTGCGGTCTCACCGGTATCGTCTGGCTCCACCGCAAGATCCAGGACGCGTTCTTTCTGATCGTCGGCTCCCGAACGTGCGCGCACCTTATGCAGTCGGCGGCAGGTGTTATGATTTTCGCCGAGCCGCGCTTTGCGACGGCGATCATCGATGAGCGCGACCTTGCCGGTCTGGCCGACGCCCATGACGAGCTCGACAGGGTGGTGACGCAGCTTTTGGAGCGCCGCCCGGATATCAAACTTTTGTTCCTGGTGGGCTCATGCCCTTCCGAGGTGATCAAGCTCGATTTGAGCCGGGCCGCCGCCCGGCTTTCGGAACGCACCGCGCCGGCCGTGCGGATCCTGAGCTAATCCGGCAGCCGCATCGGAACCACCTTTCCCCAGGGTGAAGATGCGTGCCTCGCCGCCCTGGTGCCGGATCTGCCGTCCGCCGGCAGCGACCGCTCACTTCTGGTGGTTGGCGCCCTTGCCGATGTGGTCGAGGATCAGCTTCGCCGTCAGTTCGACGAACTGGGCGTGGGGCCAGTGGCGTTCCTGCCGCCGCGTCGCGCCCGCGATTTGCCGAGCGTCGGGCCCAATACGCAGTTACTCCTGGCTCAGCCCTTCCTCGCCGAGACGACCAGAGCGCTGGAAGAACGGGGTGCCACCCGCCTGCAGGCGCCCTTCCCCCTTGGCGCCGAGGGAACCACCGAATGGCTTCGGGCCGCGGCCGAAGCCTGGTCGGTTCCCGGCAACTGGTTCGACAAGGTCGTGGCTACAGGCCGCGAGCGGGCAGCCCGGGCGGTCGAACGGCATCGCGACCAGCTCACCGGCAAGACCATCTTCTTCTTTCCCGATTCCCAGCTCGAGGTGCCGCTCGCCCGGTTCCTTCACCGCGAGGTCGGTATGCGGGTGATCGAAATCGGCAGCCCCTATCTTCACCGCCATCATCTGAGCCGCGAATTCGATCTGCTGCCGGCCGGCGCAACCTTGAGCGAGGGGCAGGATGTCGAACGGCAGTTGGACCGCTGCCTGGCGGCGGAGCCGGACCTCGTTGTCTGTGGTCTCGGTCTTGCCAACCCGCTGGAGGCCGCTGGCCTCACCACCAATTGGTCGATCGAGCTCATATTCACGCCGATCCAGGGCTACGACCAGACCGCCGACCTAATCGAACTGTTCGCCCGGCCCCTGGTCCGGCGGACCAAGCTCCGGGTGTAGACGATGAAGCTCACCGTCTGGACCTATGAAGGACCTCCCCATGTGGGCGCGATGCGGATCGCCACCGCCATGGAGGGGGTACACTACGTGCTCCACGCGCCCCAGGGCGACACCTACGCTGACCTGCTGTTCACCAAGATCGAACGGCGCGACCGCCGGCCGCCGGTCACCTACACCACGTTCCAGGCCCGGGATCTCGGCAGCGACACCGCGGAGTTGTTCAAGACCGCGACCCGCGAGGCGTTCGAACGCTTCAAGCCGGAAGCACTTCTCGTCGGGGCTTCTTGTACCGCCGAGTTGATCCAGGACGACCCGGGCGGTTTGGCCAAGGCGTTGGATCTCCCGGTTCCGGTGGTACCGCTGGAATTGCCTGCCTACCAACGCAAGGAGAACTGGGGCGCGGCCGAAACCTTTTATCATCTGGTGCGGGCTTTCGCCCCCGAGACGCGCACGGACACGGATCCTGGCCGGCCGAGTTGCAATATTTTGGGACCGACGGCGCTCGGTTTTCGCCACCGCGACGACGTCGCCGAGATCCAGGGCCTTCTTGCCACCCTTGGGATCGAGGTGAACGTGACGGCACCTTTGGGCGCCCGGCCTTCGGATCTGGCGCGGCTCGCCGATGCCGATTTCAACGTCGTGCTCTATCCCGAAATCGCGGCCACCGCAGCGCGCTGGCTGGAGCGTCAGTTCGGCCAGCCCTGGACCAAGACGATACCGATCGGCGTCACCGCGACCCGGGCCTTCATCGAGGAGGTGTCGAAGCTCGCTGGCAAGGATCCGGCGACGGCGCTCACCCACATCACCTCCCGGCTTCCCTGGTACTCGCGCTCGGTTGATTCCAGCTATCTCACAGGCAAACGCGTTTTCGTCTTCGGTGACGCGACCCACGCCATCGCCGCCGCCCGGGTCGCCCGGGACGAGCTCGGCTTCGACGTGGTCGGCATCGGCACTTATGCTCGAGAATTCGCCCGCGACGTCCGCGCCGCCGCCGAGGAACACGGCGTCGAAGCGTTGGTTACGGACGATTATCTTGATGTCGAAGCGAAGATCACCGAGCTCGAGCCGGAGATCGTGCTCGGCACCCAGATGGAGCGCCATGTCGCCAAGCGGCTGGGCATCGCCTGCGCCGTGATCTCGGCGCCTGTGCACGTGCAGGATTTCCCCGCCCGCTACTCGCCGCAGATGGGCTTCGAAGGAGCCAACGTCCTTTTCGATAGCTGGGTTCACCCGCTGATGATGGGCCTTGAAGAACACCTGCTCGGCATGTTCCGTGAGGATTTCGAGTTCAATGACGAGGCCGCGCCGTCCCATCTAGGGCACACCATCGAGCGGGTGTCCAAGACAGCTGGGCCGTCCACCGACGACCCTCTGACCTGGGCCGAAGAAGCCGAAAAGGAGCTGAAAAAAATCCCGTTCTTCGTCCGCGGCAAGGCCCGGCGCAACACGGAACGCTACGCCGAGGAACAGGGCGTCAGGACCATCACCCTAGAGACCTTGTACGATGCCAAAGCGCATTTCGGCCGCTGATCCGACCCCCGTCCGGGTGGTCATCATCACCCTCGACCGCCACGGCGAGGGCGCGATCGACCGAGCGCGGGCCCATCTCGTCCAGGATCTGCCGGGACTGAGCCTGGATTTTCACGCGGCGAGCACCTGGAACACGGACCAGGCCGCTCTGGAGCGATGCCGGTCGGATATCGAGCGGGCCGATCTGGTGCTGGTCAACATGCTGTTCATGGAGGACCACATTCAGGCGGTCCTGCCCTGGCTGCAGGCGCGGCGCAGCGCCTGTGACGCGATCATCGCATTCGTCGCCGCCGGCGAGGTGATCCGCCTGACCCGGATGGGCGGCTTCTCGATGGACGGCGAGGCCAAGGGCGCCCTGGCACTGCTCAAGCGCCTTCGGGGCTCACCTAAGAAGAACAAGAGCTCCGGGCGAAATCAGGTGGCGATGCTGCGGCGGCTGCCCAAGATCTTGCGGTTCATCCCCGGCACCGCCCAGGACGTGCGCGCCTATTTCCTGACCATGCAGTACTGGCTGTCCGGTTCCGACGACAATATGGCGAACATGGTCCGGTTCCTGGTGAGCCGTTACGCCGACGGACCGAGGCGGAGCCTGCGGGGCCGCATCAAGGCGGACCTGCCGACCGATTATCCGGATGTTGGGCTCTACCACCCGCGCGCGAAAAGCCGGTTTGTCGTCGACCGCAGCCAGCTTCCCAAGCCGGCCAAGCCAGTGGGGACTGTCGGTCTTCTCCTGATGCGCTCTTATGTACTGGCCGACGATACAGCCCATTACGACGCGGTGATCGAGGCGCTGGAACGCCGTGGCCTCGCCGTGGTGCCGGCCTTCGCCGCCGGCCTGGACGCGCGGCCGGCAGTCGAGAACTATTTTCTGGACGGCGAGCGCCCGACCGTCGACGCGGTTCTCTCACTGACCGGTTTTTCGCTCGTTGGCGGCCCTGCCTACAATGATTCCGCTGCGGCCCAGGACCTGCTGCGGCGCCTGGATGTGCCATATCTGGCGGCCCACGCCCTGGAGTTTCAGAGCCTGGAGAGCTGGCAGGCTTCCGAGCGCGGTCTTCTGCCGGTGGAAGCAACGATGATGGTGGCGATCCCGGAGTTGGATGGTGCCACCGGGCCGGTCGTTTTCGGCGGGCGCGGGGATGGCGCCGGTACCCGGGCGATGGAGCCGGCGACCGAGCGGCTCGAGATGCTTGCGAGCCGGGTGGAAGGGTTGGTCAGGCTGCGCATGACGGCGCAAGCGGAGCGAAAGCTCGCCCTGGTCATCTTCAATTTCCCGCCCAATGCCGGTTCCACCGGCACGGCTGCTTTCTTGTCCGTTTTCGAATCGCTTTTCCAAACGCTCAAAGCACTTGCCGCCGAAGGTTACCAAGTGGATCTGCCGGCGTCTGTTGACGACCTCCGGGCCCGGATTTTGGACGGCAATGCCGCCACTTCCGGCACCGACGCCAACGTTCTGGCTCGGATCCCTGTGGACGATCATGTCCGCCGCGAGCCGCATCTGGAGGAGATCGAAAAACAGTGGGGGCCGGCGCCCGGCCGCCAGTTGACCGATGGCCGCTCCATCCAGGTGCTCGGTGCCGCCTTCGGCAATGTGATCGTCACCATTCAGCCGTCGATGGGCT
Organism: Geminicoccaceae bacterium; assembly: GCA_050331695.1. Classification (GTDB taxonomy): domain Bacteria; phylum Pseudomonadota; class Alphaproteobacteria; order Geminicoccales; family Geminicoccaceae; genus JBHJGP01. The sequence goes on along the minus strand of JBHJGP010000005.1, from coordinate 65,049 downwards.
ATGAGGGCGATCCGATGCGGCTTCTGTTCGAGGGCCACTTCGCGCCGACCCACGCCTTCTCGGCATTCTACCGCTATCTGCGCGAAGATTTTTCCGCCCATGCGGTGCTCCATTTCGGCACCCACGGCGCGCTCGAATTCATGCCCGGCAAGCAGGTCGGTCTGGACGCTGCCTGCTGGCCCGACCGGCTGATCGGTGCCCTGCCCAACTTTTATCTCTACGCCGCCAACAATCCGTCCGAGGGAACGATAGCCAAGAGGCGTAGCGCCGCGACCCTGGTGAGCTACATGACGCCGCCCTTGGCCCAGGCCGGGCTTTATCGCGGACTTTTGGAGCTGAAGGCGTCGCTGGATCGCTGGCGTACCGCTGAGAGCGATGACGGAGACGAGCGAGCGCGGTTGGCGGACCTCATCCGCCACCAGGCCACGGAGCTGGATCTGGTCGACGAAGAACAATGGGACGGTGCAGCAGATGGACCGATCGAGCGGCTGAGCGGCCAGATCATCGAGCTTGAGCACACGCTGATCCCCCATGGCCTCCATGTCGTCGGCGCGCCGCCGAGCCCGGTCCAGCGCGCGGAGCTTCTCGATGCGATGGCTGAGGCGGGCATGGATGACCGGTTCGATCGCGAGCGGCTGGACGGAGAGCTCGCCCGGGACACGGAACTGCCGGCCATCCTGCACGCGCTCGGCGGTGGCTTTACGGCACCCGCGCCGGGCGGCGATCTCCTGCGCAATCCAAGCGTGCTGCCGACGGGGCGAAATCTTCACGGCTTCGATCCCTTCCTGCTACCCAGCGCCTTCGCCGTCCGGGAGGGTGCCTATCAGGCGGATCTCTTGATCGATCGCCACCGCGCCGACGGCAATGCGCTCCCCGAAACGATCGCGCTCGTGCTTTGGGGAACCGACAATCTGAAATCCGAAGGCGGGCCGATCGCGCAGGTGCTGGCCCTTGTGGGTGCCAAGCCGCGCTTCGATACCTACGGCCGGCTGACCGGCGCCGAGCTCATCCCGCTGGAGGTCTTGGGGCGCCCAAGGATCGATGTCCTGGTCACGCTCTCCGGCATCTTCCGCGATCTGTTACCTCTACAGACCAAGCTTCTGGCGGAAGCCGCTTTCCTCGCTGCCAGCGCCGACGAGCCATCAGACGAAAACTTCGTGCGCAAGCACGCACTGGCCTATCAGGAACGCCATGGCTGCGATCTCGAAACGGCGGCGCTTCGGGTCTTCAGCAATGCCGACGGCGCTTACGGCTCCAACGTCAACCATCTGATCGACAGCGGCGCCTGGGCCGACGAGGATGAGCTCGCCGAAACCTATACCCGGCGGAAATGCTTCGCCTACGGTCGCGACGGCCGCGCGACGCGTCAGTCCGAGCTTCTGGGCGCGGTCTTGGGCGATGTTGAACTGGCCTATCAAAATCTGGAATCGGTCGAGCTGGGCGTCACCACCATCGGCCATTACTTCGACACGCTGGGCGGCATCGGCCGCGCGGTCAGGCGCGCCAAGGGCGACGTGGTACCGGTCTATATCGGTGATCAGACCCGGGGTTCCGGCAAGGTCCGCTCGCTTAGCGAGCAGGTTGCCCTCGAGGCCCGCACCCGGATGCTCAATCCCAAATGGTACGAGGGCATGCTCGAGCACGGCTATGAGGGCGTGCGGCAGATCGAGGCCCACGTCACCAACACCATGGGCTGGTCGGCGACCACCGGTCAGGTCGAGCCCTGGGTCTATCAGCAGCTGACCCAAACCTTCGTGCTCGACGAGGCCATGCGAAAGCGCCTCGCCGAGCTCAACCCCAAAGCCTCGACCAACGTCGCCAACCGGCTCCTGGAAGCCCATGAGCGCCAGTACTGGACGCCGGCGGCTGACATGCTCGAGGCCCTGAAAGAGGCGGGCGAGGAACTCGAAGATCGCCTGGAAGGCATCGGCGAGGAGATGGCCGCATGATCAATCTGAGGAGAACGCCGTGACAGGAATAACCGTGCTCGATCGAGTCGGCAGACGACCCGACGGCGAGGGTAGCGTTCAGGTCAAGATGAACTCCGAGATCAAGATCGACACCGCCAAGGTGTTTGCGGTCTACGGCAAGGGCGGGATCGGCAAGAGCACGACCTCTTCCAACCTCTCGGTCGCTTTCTCCAAGATCGGCAAGCGGGTGCTTCAGATCGGCTGCGACCCGAAGCACGACAGCACCTTCACGCTCACCAAACGTCTGGTGCCAACGGTCATCGACGTTCTGGAATCGGTCGATTTTCATGCCGAGGAGCTGCAGGTCGAGGACTTCGTCTACGAGGGCTATAACGGCGTCATGTGCGTCGAGGCCGGCGGTCCGCCCGCCGGTACGGGCTGCGGCGGCTACGTCGTCGGTCAGACGGTGAAGCTCCTGAAAGAGCACCACCTGCTCGACGACACGGACGTCGTCATCTTCGACGTGCTCGGCGATGTGGTCTGCGGCGGCTTTGCGGCGCCCCTGCAGCATGCTGACCGGGCGCTGATCGTCACCGCCAATGATTTCGACAGTCTCTATGCGATGAACCGGATCGTCGCCGCGATCCTCGCCAAATCCCGCAACTATGCTGTTCGGCTCGGCGGGGTCATCGCCAACCGAAGTGCGGCGACCGATCAGATCGACCGGTTCAACGACGCGGTCGGGCTGCAGACAATGGCCCATTTTCCCGACCTCGACATCATTCGCCGGAGCCGGCTGAAGAAATCGACCCTGTTCGAGATGGAGGATTGCCCCGAGCTTGAAGACGTGAAGGAGGAGTATCTGCGCCTGGCCGCGGCGCTCTGGGCCGGCACCGAGCCCCTGACCGCGGCGCCGATGAAGGACCGCGACATTTTCGAGCTTTTGGGTTTCGACTGATGTCCTCATCCACCTATCAGATCCGACGCGGCCAGTTGGAGGACTATTTCGACCGCACGGCGGCTCACGCCTGGGAGAAACTGACCTCAGACGCGCCGGTCAGCCGTATTCGGGCTACGGTCCGTGCAGGGCGCGACCGAATGCGGGCAACGCTTTTATCCTGGCTCCCGGACGACCTGTCGGGCGCGCGCTTGCTTGACGCTGGTTGCGGCACAGGGGCGCTTGCCGGCGAGGCGGCGAAGCGGGGAGCCGATGTCACGGCGATCGATCTTTCTTCCAATCTGATTGCTCTCGCCCGCGACCGGGCGCCGACGGATCTGGGCGAAGGCTCGATCGACTTTCAGGTGGGCGACATGCTCGATCCGCGCGGACGCGGTTTCGACTATGTCGTCGCCATGGACAGTCTGATCCACTACAGCGCCGACGACATGGTGGCGGCGCTGGATCGGATCGCGCCGGCCGCGACCCGGAAGATCCTGTTCACCCGCGCGCCGCGAACGGTCCCGCTGACGCTGATGCACGCGCTGGGTCGTCTTTTCCCGCGCTCGGACCGGGCCCCCGCCATCCAGCCTGTCGCCACCCGGCATCTGAAGAGAAAACTGACGGTGGCTCGCGAGTTAGAAGACTGGTCTCTCGGCAGGGACCACCGGATCACGAGCGGCTTTTACATGTCGCACGCCCAGGAGCTGATCCGAGGATGAAAAGCTGGCAGGACAGGGTAGCGGAGAGCTGGATGCGGGTCGGCACCGCGTTTCTGCCGTTCGCCGACGCGGCGAGCGAGGAGCTGCCGTTACGCCGTCTTTTGCGCCTGTCCTTGTTCCAGATCTCGGTCGGCATGGCGGTGACCTTGCTCACCGGCACGCTCAATCGGGTGATGATCGTCGAGCTCGCGGTGCCGGCCTGGCTGGTCGCCGCGATGGTGTCCCTGCCGCTCCTGTTCGCGCCCGCCCGCGCGCTGATCGGTTTTCGCTCCGACACCCATCGTTCGTTCCTCGGCTGGCGCCGGGTGCCGTACATCTGGATGGGAACCCTGCTTCAGTTCGGCGGGCTGGCGATCATGCCATTCGCCTTGATCCTGCTCTCCGGTGACCAGACCCACGGGCCAGCCTGGGCCGGTCATGTCAGCGCGGCTCTGGCCTTCCTCCTGGTCGGCGCCGGTTTGCACACGACCCAGACGGCGGGCCTGGCGCTTGCCACCGATCTCGCCGCCGATCGCCAGCGTCCAAGAGTGGTGGCACTGCTCTACGTGATGCTGCTGTTGGGGATGGTCGTCAGCGCGCTCGCCTTCGGCTGGCTGTTGACCGATTTCGGCCAGATCAAGCTGATCCAGGTTATCCAGGGCGCGGCGCTGCTGACCATGGTGCTGAATGTGGTGGCGCTCTGGAAGCAGGAGCCGCGGGATCCGTCGAAGACCCGCCACGACCGGCCGCAGCCGACCTTCATCGAAGCGTGGCAGGCCTTTGCCACCGATGGTCAGGCCACCCGTGTGCTCGTCGCGGTCGGGCTCGGCACGGCCGCTTTCAGCATGCAGGACATGCTCCTCGAGCCCTATGGCGGCGAGATCTTGAACCTTTCGGTCGCGGCGACCACCGTGCTCACGGCTCTCCTGGCGGGCGGCTCGCTCCTTGGCTTTGCCTGCGCCGCGAGAGTGCTGAGCCGAGGCTTCAACACCTACCGTCTGGCGGCCGTGGGCGTCTTGATCGGCCTCGCTGCGTTTTCGGCCGTGATCTTCGCGGGCGCCCTGAACTCGGTCCTGCTGTTCCGTTTCGGCGCCTTCCTGATCGGCCTCGGCGGCGGCTTGTTCGCCGTCGCCATGCTCACCGGCGCCATGGATTTGGCCAAGAGCGGCGCGCAGAGCGGTCTCGCGCTTGGTGCCTGGGGTGCCGCCCAGGCGACCGCTGCGGGCCTCGGCATTGCCGCCGGCGGCGCGCTCCGCGACATCGTCGGCGGGCTTGCCAGCGATGGCCGGCTGGGACCTGCGCTCTCCGATCCAACCATCGGCTACAGCTTCGTCTACCATGTCGAGATCGCGCTTTTGTTCGCGACCCTGATCGCCATCGGACCGCTGGTCCGCTCCGCCCCCGCCCTGAGTTCACAACCGGAACGGTTCGGCCTCGATGAATTCCCGGCCTGACCCCCATCGCCAGAGGGAGATCGATTGATGGAAACCGGCGCCATAACCTCTCACATCGACGTAGCCCAAGTGGTTCTCTACGTGTTCTGGGCGTTTTTCGCCGGATTGATCTTCTATCTGGTGCGGGAGAACAAGCGGGAGGGCTACCCGCTCGAGAGCAAGGAGAACGATGGACCGACGGGCAAGTTCTTCCCTGCGATCCCTGAACCCAAGGACTATCACCTGCCAAACGGCGAGACGGTCTCCGTTCCCAACGACCGGCGGGATCCCGTGCCGTCAAATATTCAGGACACCGCGCCTTGGGATGGCGCGCCTCTGGTTCCCACCGGCAATCCGATGATCGATGGTGTCGGTCCGGCCGCCTGGGCCGAGCGGGCCGATCGTCCGGACATGACCAGTGAGGACACGCCGCGGATCGTGCCGCTCCGGGTGGCTGGCGAATTCGGCGTCGACACGAACGACGTCGATCCCCGGGGCAAGCAGGTCATGGGTGCCGACCGGAAGGTCGCCGGAACCGTCAGCGAATTGTGGGTCGACGTCTCGGAGCGATTGTTCCGCTATCTGGAGGTCGATCTGTCGATCGTCGAAGGCGGCCGCAAGGTGCTGCTGCCCATCAATTTCTGTCGGATCGGCCGCGGTGGCGTGATGGTGTCGGCGATCTTGGCGGAGCAGTTCAAGGACGTGCCCGCGATCGCTGGCCCGGATCAGATCACCCTGCTGGAGGAGGACAAGATCTGCGCCTACTACAATGGCGGCCGGCTTTACGCCACGGCTGCTCGCGCGGAGCCGATCCTATGAGAGAGCATGAGATCGAACCGGTGCCGGGCCTTCCGGAACGTTTGCCCGAGGGAGAGAATATCCTCTGGCAAGGCCGTCCGTCCTGGACCACCCTCGCCGTCGACGCCTTTCACGTTCGCGCCGCAGCCCTCTACTGCGCGATCCTGATCGCCTGGAATGCGTTTCTCGTGATCCACGATGGCGGCTCCATTCCCCGGGCGGCGAACGTCGTGCTGTGGCCGACGGTGCTCAGCGTCGGCGGCATCTGGCTCTTGGGTCTGCTCGCCTGGCTCAACGCCCGCTCGACGCTTTACACTATCACCAACCGGCGGATCGTGATGCGCTTCGGCGTGGCGCTGCCGATGACCATCAACCTTCCCTTCGCCCAGATCGCGGGTGCGGCGTTAAAGGTTCGCCGCGACGACGTCGGCGACATCCCGGTCACGACCACCGGACCGGACCGGATTGCCTATCTTCATCTTTGGCCCCACGTTCGACCATGGCACTATCGGACACCGCAGCCGATGTTGCGCGCGATCCCGGAGGCATCCGAGGTGGCGGCCATCCTGGGCCGGGCGGTCGCGACCTACGATCCGAAGCGGATCCAACTGAGCGATCGGCCGCAGGAGGCCGCGGGCGAACCGGCGGGCCTGGTGGCCAAGGCAGCTTGACGGACGGGATTGGGGGAGGACCGATGGCAGAGCCGACACGATCCGATCGACAGGCCAGGAGCGAGATCCCCCGGGCAGCGCTTCTTGGGGCCGCCGGGATCATTGCGCTCACGCTCGCGCTGGCTTCGACCCACCGCCTCGGCAACGATCGGACGGCACTTGCCATCGCCGAGCCCAGCCAGGTGCGTGAGCTCCGCTTCGCGGATCTGCCCCAGGGTGGCATCGGTGTCTTCGACTTTCACGAAGGCACCGAGATCGCGCGCTATGCGCCCGGCCAAGGCGGCTTCGTCCGGGGCGTGATGCGGGGTCTCGCCCGTGAGCGCAAGCGGAGCTCGATCGGCATGGAGCCGCCCTTCCGCCTGAGCCGCTGGTCGAACGGCCACATGGTCCTGGAAGATCCGGCGACCGGACGACGCATTGCGCTCCAGGGTTTCGGCGCCACCAATGCCGAGGCTTTCGCGCAACTGCTGGGCGGCGCAGAGGACGCATGATGGGGCTCGGCGCGCTCTGGAGCCGGAAGACCTTCGAAGTGCCTTGCCGGGTCGAGGTGGAGAACAGCTTCGACTTTCTCAACGCCCATGTCAGCCTCGAGGACGGGGTCGAAATCGAGCCCGGCGACGAGGTGCAGGTTTTGGGTGAGCCCGTCGACGTGCCGTTCGGTGAAAGCCGGGTGTTCGAGCGGCGTGCTCGCGTCACCCGCGCCAGTCCGATCGAACGGTTTTGGACCCGCCTGACGGGCGATTTGGAGTTCATGGAATTGTTGGAATTTAGCTTCTCGAACGGGAGACGGCTATGAACGCGATCCTTCCCACCAATGCGCCGAACGAGACGACGGAGATTGCCCAGCAGGACACCATGCTGAGCCCGCGTTTCTACACCACCGATTTCGAGGCGATGGACCGGCTCGACGTGTCCGCCATCCGTCCCCAGTGGGATGCCCTCTTGGACGAGATGCGCGGCGATCCCAACAAAGGTCACTTCAAGCGAAACGAGGACTGGGACAAGATCGATTTGAACGATCTGCCGCCGGAACTGCGCAAGGAGTTCATCGATTTTCTCGTCAGTTCGCTGACGGCGGAGTTCTCGGGCTGCGTGCTCTACGCCGAGATCAGAAAACGGATCAACAACCCGGACATCAAGGAACTGTTCAAGTTCATGAGCCGCGACGAAAGCCGCCATGCCGGCTTCATCAACGACGCGCTCAAGGAATTCGGCATCGGCGTCGATCTGGGTTTTCTGACAAAGACGAAAAAATACACCTTCTTCAGGCCGAAGTTCATCTTCTATGCGACATATCTGTCGGAGAAGATCGGCTATGCCCGCTACATCACCATCTTCCGCCATTTGGAGCAGAACCCGGATCAGCGTTTCCATCCGATCTTCAAGTGGTTCGAGCTCTGGTGTAACGACGAGTTTCGCCACGGCGAAGCGTTCGCCCTGTTGATGCGGGCCAATCCGGAAGTCCTCGAAGGCCGCAACAAGCTCTGGGTTCGGTTCTTCCTGCTCGCCGTCTTCGCGACCATGTATGTCCGCGACCATGCGCGGCCGGCCTTCCACCAGGCGCTGGGCATGGACCCGACGGAGTATGATTACCGGGTATTCGAGATCACCAGCGAGATCTCCCACCAGGTTTTCCCGGTGGAGCTCAATCTCGACCATCCGGCGTTCCGGGCCGGCCTCGAGCGGCTTCGTAAAATCAATGAGGGGATCAATCGGGCCAAGGCGGATGGCGGCATCTTGGGCAAGTTGAAGCAGGCGGGGTTGATGGCTGCGGCGGGGGCTGCGTTTCTGCGGCTCTACCTGGTGCCTGTGAAGAAGAACGAGCTTCCCCAGCAAATCCGCCTGGCACCGGTCTGGTAGAAAGACGCCCTGGATGGACTACGCCTATCCAGCCCTGTTCGCGCTATTTCTCTGGTGGCTCAGCACCGGCGTCATCTTCAGTTTGATCGCATTGCCCCGCCAGAGCTATCGCTGGACCCTGACGGGGGCGAGCCTGGTCGCTTTCGCGGCCCTCTGGGTGCTGGTTGCCACGCGTGATCAGACCGGCCTCGCCGCCGTCTATCTGGCGTTCACTGCCGCCATCTGCGTCTGGGCGTGGCATGAGATCAGTTTTCTGACCGGTCTCGTTACGGGTCCAGCCGCCGATCGGAGCCTGTCGCCCCGCCGGCGGGGTTGGCCTCATTTCGTCGATGCGACGAGCACCGTCATCTATCATGAGCTGGCGATCGCTTTGACGTTGCTGCTCGTCGGCGCGCTCACCTGGAACCATGCCAACCAGCTCGGCCTTTGGACCTTCGCGCTGTTGTGGGTGATGCGGCTGAGCGCCAAGTTCAACCTGTTTCTGGGCGTGCCCCGGCCCCATGAGGAATTGTTGCCGGATCATCTGACGTTTCTGCGGCCCTACTTGGCGAAGGCGCGGATGAACTGGCTGTTTCCGATCTCGGTGACCATCGGCACCCTTGTCCTGGCCCTGCTGGTCGGAGCAGCCCTTCAGGCGGTGACGGTCGAACAGAAGACGGTCTACGCGCTTCTCGCCACACTGCTGGCTTTGGCTCTGCTGGAACACTGGTTTCTGGTGTTGCCCGTGAAGGACAGCGCGCTGTGGCGCTGGTTTCACAAAACCAACGGCGTTTCTGGTCCAGAGCGGTCCTCGCCAACGGACAAAAGCCCTCACCGAACCCGCAAAACCGGCGCCGCCCACGTTTTAGCGACCCTTCCACCGTCGGCACCCGCCAGGGTGTCGCTTCCGCTCGGGAGACGATGATGGACTTCGAGACCTATTTCCAAGATCAACTCGACGGTCTGCGGGACGAGGGGCGCTATCGGATCTTCGCCGATCTTGAACGCCATGCCGGCTCATTTCCGAAAGCGGTACACCATGGCGGTGATGGCCGCTCCCCAGTCACGGTCTGGTGCTCGAACGATTATCTTGGCATGGGCCAGCATCCTGAGGTTCTGGCCGCCATGCACCAGGCGATAGACCACTGTGGTGCCGGTGCCGGCGGCACGCGCAACATCTCCGGCACCAATCACTATCATGTTCTGCTGGAACAGGAGCTCGCCGACCTTCACGGCAAGGAGGCGGCGCTCTTGTTCACGTCAGGTTATGTGTCGAACTGGGCGTCGCTCAGCACACTCGCCTCGCGCATTCCGGATTGCATCGTGCTCTCGGATGCCAGCAACCATGCTTCGATGATCGAGGGGATCCGCCACAGCCGCGCCCGCAAATATCTGTTCAAACACAATGATCCCCAGGATCTCGAGCGGGTGCTGCGGACCTTGGATCCGGGCGCGCCGAAACTGATTGCCTTCGAGAGCGTCTACTCGATGGACGGCGACATCGCTCCAATCGCCGAGATCTGCGATGTCGCCGAGGCCCATGGCGCGATGACCTATCTGGACGAGGTCCACGCGGTGGGGCTCTACGGCCCTCGCGGCGGCGGCATCGCCGAACGCGAGGGGCTGAGCCATCGGCTGACGGTTATCGAGGGCACGCTCGGCAAAGCCTTCGGAGTCATGGGTGGCTACATCGCCGCGTCGGCCAATCTCTGTGATTTCGTGCGCAGCTTCGCATCGGGTTTCATTTTCACGACCGCTCTGCCGCCGGCGCTCGCGGCCGGTGCCATGACCAGCATTCGCCATCTGAAGCGCAGTCAGGGCGAGCGCGCCCTCCAGCAGGACCGTGTCGCCAAGGTTCGCCGGAGGCTGGATGCGATCGGCGTTCCCCATCTCACCAATCCCAGCCACATCGTGCCGGTGATGGTCGGGGATCCGGTTCAGTGCAAGGCGATCGGCGACACGCTCCTGGACCAGTACGGGATCTACGTTCAGCCGATCAACTATCCGACCGTGCCGCGCGGCACCGAACGGCTCCGGATCACGCCCTCGCCGGTGCACAGTGACGCCGACATCGATCATCTGATCGACGCCCTGTCGGCGATCTGGTCCCGCATCGGACTGAAGCGCGCCGCCTAGTCCCGGCACTTTCAAACGAAGTGAGAAGATAAAGGGCCGGTGGTCGAGACCACCGGCCCTTCCTTCATCGGACCCTTAGCTTTGGCTTATTCGAGGTACCGCCACTGATATTCGGGGCCGGTTATTCTCACCGGCACGGCCGAGGACGCATAGCTTGAGCGGCTCCAAGGGCGGAGCACATCGTCATGGCAGCTGGCCTCGCCACTGCCATCGACCTCTTCGACGAAACGAAAGCAAACGGCCAGCTCGACGGTCCGGCCGCAGATGTTCTCAAGATTGACCGAAGCCCGATAACGTTCCGCTTCACCCGATCCGCGGCTGGTCATTTCATAGCCATTCAAAACGACGCACGGCGCGATACCATTCTGCGGATTGTCGTAGTCCTGCGCCCTCGTTTCCGCAGGCATCGCAAAAACAAGACCCGAAATCGCTAAACCAAGACCCATGACGAAGCGCACGCCCGTTTCCCCCTGTTTCCCTCTTGAATGTTGGAGCCCAAGACCTTGGCGCCGCGCCCGCAAAGGACCGATCCCCGTCGACGCCGCGCCAGTGCTATCAGACCACATTTAGCCCTTATTGAGCCTCCTCGGCCAGTGAGGGATAGGCTGCCAACATTTCGGCGCCGTAGAGCGGCTGGTTCACGCCCAGATGGCAGGTCCCGCAATGGGCTTTCGGCGCATCACCCAAATCGTCACCGAGCCGGTAGTTAGGATATTGGGGCCCGAGCGGCGTCAGATAGTCCTGATTGAGATCCCGGACCATCTGGATGCCGTGCCAGGCCGTCGTCCGTTGCGGCCGGCTTTGATCCCAGGCGAAGAACGACCGGCTGTTGTGACAGTAGGTGCAGTTCACGCCCAGCGATTCGGACATGTGGATCATCAGACCATAGGTCCATTCAGTCTGCTTGATCTTACTCTCGTGATCGGTGGGCAGCGCATTCAGGGATATCACCCGGATGTCTTCCGGATCGCTCGTGAAGAAGGGCGTGAACGGATCGTAAGGAAGCGACGTCGTCCCAACCATGGTCGCGACCCGGTTCTGGCCCGCCGTATCGCCAAGGATACCCTGCTCTTCGACCGCCTGGGAGAACCAGATCTGTTCCGGCACCGGCTTGCCCCGGTGACAGGTGTGACAGGTGACTCCCACCTGCCCAACATGATCCTGCCAGTTGGCGTTGATATGCTGGGTCATCTGCAACATCCGCCGGGAGACGATCTTGGTGTAAATATTGTCGTCGGCCATGTTCTCCGGGTTGTGGCAGTAGTTGCAGCCCTGTTCAGGCGAAACCCATTCGGTCATCGCCGCCATCAGGCGATTGAACTGATCGTCACCCAGGTGCCCCAGCACCTGCACGTTCTCGTATATCTCGCCGGCCGTGGGCTCGTCCGCCGCCGCCAGCTCCAAGGGCCAGGGCTCCTCTGGAACCTCGTGCCGCGGCGCGTCGTCGGCCCGATCCCGGGGGTTGGTGATCTGTTCCATGCCAACTCCACGGAAACCGACCTGCTCCGCCTCGATCGGCGGCCGGTCCCAGCCGGCCGTCGTGATCATGGCGATGGTGAGAAGCGAACCGGCGCAAATCGCCAACGGTCCCCAGATGTTCATTGGCCAGCTCCTGCGGTTGGATCGGCCGCCGGCGGCATGACGTCCGGGTAGGCCGGGGCGAAATCATGCTTGACCGCCCACAGATACCAATTGTCGACCACCGTGCCGGTGAGGAGGATGCCGATACCACCGGTAAGCGGGCAGAGAACGGCGAACCACCAGGCCCAACGATGGATCGATTCCATGGTCGCGTTGAAGCCCATGGTCCAACGCCAGAACAGGGCTGCCCGCTCCGAAGCCGTACCGCGGTCGGTGATCTGCTCGATCTCCCGTTCGCCGCCGAGCTGGCTCACCGCGAGGATGGTGGCACCATGCATGGCGAACAGAAGCGTCGCGCCGTAGAGGAAGACAATCGAGAGCGCGTGGAACGGGTTGTAGAAAAGATTGCCGTAGCGGATCGAAAACGCGGCCGTCCAGTCGAGGTGCGGAAAGATGCCGAACGGCACCGCTTCGCTCCAACTGCCCATCAGCAGCGGCCGGATGAAGCCCAGAACCAGAAACAGCCAGATGGCCGCGGCAAACGCCCAGGCAACGTGGGTCCCCATGCCGAGCTGGATCGCCCGGCGATAGGTCCGAAGCCACCAAAGAAGCACTGAGACGGTGAGGAAAAAGCCGGCGAGCAGCCACCAGCCGCCCTCGTTCATCGGCGGAATGCTGAGTCCATACTCCGGTGCCGGCGGCTCGAGGGCGAGCCAGAAGAGCTGGCGCACGAACTGGATCGGATCCCAGCCGACCGACGCCCACATGTTGAGGCCGATGATCTCAAAGGCGACGAAGCCGGAGAAGATCGAAAGGACGCCAAGCCAGCCGAGATAGATCGGGCCGACCTGGGCGTTGCCGATCTTGCCGAACCAGTAATTGATCGAGGGCGTCCCGGTTCGGGCTTCATTGCCAGGGCCAAGCGGGATGCCCACTTCAGTAGGGCCCGCGACCTGAACCTGGGTGAAGATGTTCTGATACTGCATGCTCGTTCTCCCCAGACTCAGGACCAGATCGGCAGGTCAAGCCACCAGTTCCACCATTCCGGCCAGCCTCGGGTCCAGAACGGGCCACTGATGATGATGCAGACGGCACTCCAGAAACCGGCATTCAGCGCCAGGAACAGCCCCAGCCGGTGAATGCCCAGCGTGCCGATCGAGTAGCCGATGGTGTCACGGAAGAAGGTGTCCTCATGCTCCGGCGTCTTGACCCTCTCGCCCTTGCCCGGATTGGTCGCGGACAGGACCAGAGAACCGTGGAGCGAGAGCGCTAGCACGGTGGTGAAGAAGAAGCTCACCGCCAGCATGAGCGCCGGATTGTAGTGGAAGTGCAGATATTGGTAGCCGACGTTAGAGACCCAATCGAGATGGCTGAAGATGCCGTAGGGAAAGGCGTGTCCCCAGGCGCCCATCAAGACCGGCCTGATCACCACCAGGGAAATGTAGGCGAAGATCGCGAAGCCGAACGCGACCGGAATGTGATAGCCCATGCCGAGCTTGCGGGCGATTTCCGCCTGGCGGAGCGCCCAGGACACGAACGCGCCGATCGCGCAGATCGTGATCAATTGCCAGAGACCACCCTCTTTGAGAGGCGCCATGCCCAGGCCGTAGCTAAGATCGGGCGGCGCTATGTTGATCGTCCAGGGGTTCCAGGTGGGACCGATCGCGGCACCGTAGATGATCAAGAGCGTGCCGAAGATCGAGAAGAAGATCGTCGTGACCCCGAAGAAGCCGACATAGAAAGCGCCGACCCAGAAATCGAACAGATCTCCGCCCAGCAGCGTTCCACCGCGGACCCGGTACTTCCTTTCAAAACTGAGCATGGCCATCGCAATGGTCTCCGTTGACGTGGACAGGCCTACGTCCGTCGAAACTCAGCCGAGAGTGGTCGGAGCCGGACCGAGCCAGCTCCGACCACATTCGGTCGTGCTAAACGATCCGTTCGTCCAAAGGCGCCGGCAGTGCCGACGTCTCCGTGCCGACCGCCGAGCCCTCCAACCAGTTGTACCGATCCGTGCTGAGCAGAATGAAGTGGATCAGCAACGCAAGGGTGAACAGGAAGGTGGCCAGCGCGACGAGTGCACGCCGGGGATCGAAAAGGAGCCACACTCTCCACATGTCTTTGTCTCCTTAAGCGATCAAGGTGAGCGCTGTTTGCGCCACGCCTTGCGCGCCATCGAGCAAAGCGGTGTAGCCTTCGTCACCGGGGATCCAGGGACGCCACAACCAAACCAGGATGTGGGCGACCAAGGCGATCCCGCTGAAGATGAAGAAGCCCTGCATGAAGAGCTTGTGGAACTCCTTGGCTTCGTCGGCGGAGATGCCCGTAAGCGAGCCTCCCATACCTTCAGTTGCCATCGTCGTATCCTCCAAACTTGGCCTTGCTGGTGGTTACCGCGCCCCCCGCGCGGCCGGGTCGCCGTGTCGGCTCATCCGTCACGGTCGAACGCGGCATCGGGACAGTCCCCGACGATGCGTCTGGTTCAATCATCTCATGAAGGCGAAAGGCACGGCGGTCCGCGTGAAGGCTCGCGCCTGGCCGAACACCGAGCAGTCGGCGGTTGCGCACAGACTCTCCGGCCGCCAAGCCTTCGGCATCAGGCGGCACGCCAGCGAGATGACCAAGAAGTAGAGAAACACCACGAAGAAGATCAGCTTGAACTCAAAGGCCGTCTCGGCCTTGAGGTTCGATTTCGACAGACTTGCCGTCGCCATCAGTCCCGTCCCTTCCCTCTCACGCCAGCGGCCGATATCCGCCGCCGAACCGCCAACAAAACCAACCAAACTCTGTTGAGCCTGGTTCATGCGCTTACCTTCAAAGTTCGGTCCGCAGCCTGGACCTGCTCCAGGGCCACGTGATCGAGTCCCGCCTTCCGGGCGCCCGCCTCGGCCTGGTCCCGCAGCAGCTTCGCGGCCGAAATACGGGTGAGAATGGGTTGGGCCGCCACCAGCTCGTCCAGACGCTGCTTTGCCGCCGGATCCCAAGCAAGCTCGCGCTCCATACGCGCCGGCGTCGCCTCGGCCCGGTCCATATCGCTGCCCAGCGGCAGGATGTGGAAAAGCGCGTCGAATAGCGCGTTGCAGACCTCCTGCAGGAGGTAGACCGCGCCGGCATAGCCCATGAACGGCGTGCCCGTGTGCCGCCGGATCTCCGCACCAGGGAACGATGCGGGGATGTACACGGCTTGGCCCTTGATCTCGGCCAGATACATCCGCTCATTGTAGCTGCCGAAGACGACCAGGGGCGGCCGCTGGTGAATCGCGTCGCGAACCGCCTCATTGTCCGGCTTATGGCCCGGCTTGCGCGCAATCGCGAAATGGCAGGGCAAGCCCAGATCGTTTTCCAGATAGTTCTGAACGCCCCGGGTGTAGGTCTCATTCGCGGCGATGCCGAAGCTGGCGGTGCCGAAGAAATCCTGGGTAACCGAGCGCCAAAGATCCCAGACCGGCTTGATCGTGGTGTGCTTCTCGGTCTCGATGAACGGCTCCGGATCCAGATCCAGAAGATCGCCCAGCTTGCGCAAGAACGCGGTCGTGCTGTGCAGGCCGATCGGCGCCTGGAGATAGGGCCGCTCCAGTTCCTCGCACAAGAGCCGACCGAACTCGCGATAGAGGCAGACATTGGCGTCGGCGTCGACCAGACGGCCGGTATCCTGAAGATGGCTTCCTAAGGGGAAGACCATGTTGACCTCGGCGCCGATGCCTTCGATCAGACGTTTCACCTCGGCGAGGTCGGACGGCATGTTGAAGGTGCCGT
This sequence comes from Geminicoccaceae bacterium, assembly GCA_050331695.1. GTDB lineage: Bacteria > Pseudomonadota > Alphaproteobacteria > Geminicoccales > Geminicoccaceae > JBHJGP01. Next base: position 49,287 of record JBHJGP010000005.1, on the reverse strand, counting down.
AGATCGGGCCGATGATATTGACCCGGGGCTTGTCGCCGGGCTTGCGCTCTCTTGCCTTCGGCGTCCGGCCCCGTTTGGCGCCGTATTCAGTCCAGAGCCAGCGAAGCGCCCGGTCGGCACTCTGCCACTGATCCTCGTCGATGGTCCGCGGCAGGAAACGCTTGATGCCGGTGCCCTCCGGCGTCACACCGCCACCGATCATCTCGGCGATCGAGCCGGTGACGACCACGCTCGGCTCCGCCGGATCCAGCACCTTGTGCGCCCGCTTCATCGCGCCCTCGGTGCCGTGCTGGCCCAACTCCTCCTCTGCCAGACCGGTGACCACGATCGGCAGCTCGTGGGGAGGAAGCGCGTCCGTGTAGTGCAAGACGGAGGTCACGGGCAGGTTCTCGCAGCCGACCGGCCCGTCGATGATCACCTGCAGGCCCTTGATCGCCGTGAAGACGTAGACCGACCCCCAATAACCACCGGCGCGATCGTGATCGAGGACCAGCATCAGACCACCGATTCCGCTGCGAGCTTTGCGTCTGCCTCGGCCTTCTTGCTGCGCGTCGCGACCGCGTTAACCGCCACGCGCTTGGCCTTGGTCCGTGCCTGCCGCGGAGCTGGCTTCTCCTGCCAGACGCCCGCCGTGGGCCCGGCGCCAACGCCCTCGAAGAATGAGGTCATGGTGTCGAACCGGCTCTTGCCGGCGATCGCCGCGTTGACCACCTGGGCAAGCGAGCCGGCACCGGCGGGTCCCATCAGCGGCCGGGCCGAAATCAGGTTGGTGAAATAGAGAGCCGGCGTCGCCCGTTCCTTGGCCTTCTGCACGACCGGCGTGGTGCCGATCGCCAAGTCCGGTTTGAACTCGGCCAGCGCCGCCAAGTCCTGTTCGAGCGAGGCCCGGTAGGTCACCGTCACCCCTCTTGCCTCGAGCCAGGCACGATCAGTCTCGGAGAAGCGGGTCTTGGGGCAGGCGGTGCCGACGTAAGCGACCTCGGCGCCGCTCTCGACCAAAAGCCTCGCCACCAGCAGCTCGGAGCCCTCATAGCCGGAAAGGGTGATCCGCCCGCGGATCGGCGTCGCCGCCAAGGCGCCCTCGATCGCCTGTAGCACGCTGTTCTGAGCATCAGCGATTTTTTGTCTGTTCACGCCGTAAGCCTCACCTATGGCCTGGAGCCAGGCGGCGGTGCCGTCGACACCTACCGGTGCCGAGCCCACAATCCTTCGCCCTGCCGCCTCGAACTCACGGATGGCGGCGGTGTAGAAGGGATGGATGGCGGCCACGACCTGACTGTCGAGGGCCGTGTAGAGCTCACGCCATTCACGGGTCGGCACCGTCGGGCCGATGGCGAGATCCATCGGCGCCAGCAACGCCTGGATGCCGACCGGATCGGCTGGAAACATCTCGCCCAGTAACGTGACCGTCGGCCGCCCGCATTGCCGATTGCTTGGCGCCTGGACCGGCCCCTGCTCCGCTTCCTTGCGGGCGTAAGCCAGCATCGCTCCGGCCAGCACATCCTTCGCCTCGGCGTGGGTCGGCACGCCAAAGCCGGGCACATCGATTCCGATGATTCTGACGCCGTTGATTTCCTTGGGCAGGAGCCTGAGCGGTACGCCTGACGCCGTCGGCACGCAGAGATTGGTGACCACCACAGCGTCGTACTGGTCAGGGTCGGCAAGCTTGAACACCGCGTCCCGAAGATCCTCAAACAGCTTGCCCGTGACCAGGGTCTCGCTGTTGAACGGCACGTAGTGAACGGTCCGCCGGGCACCGTAAAAGTGCGAGGTGAAGGTAAGACCGTACACGCAGCAGGCCGAACCGCAGAGGATGGTCGCGGTCCGTTTCATCCTGAGGCCCACCCGGAGCGAGCCGAACGCCGGGCACATGCTTTGCGGCTTGTCGTGGGGACCTTGCGGATAATCGGCGGCGTAGCGCTGAAGCGTTTCCGTCTTGCCGGCCGCCTCCGCCGCCCGCCGCATCTCGCCATCGCCGGCGTGGCAACCGCCCGAAGGGTTCGATGTCGGCTGGATGGGAGGGTCGGCTGCCATGATCGCTCAGACCTCGTCGTAGATGACTTCGAGGGAGCGCTTCTCGACATAGGCCGAGCCGCACATGTCAGCGATGGTCGCCGGTTCGAGGACCACGTTCCGACCCACCTCGTCGCCGCTGAAAAGGCCGAGCAAACCGTCCTGGCTGAGCGTGTCCGGCAGGACCGGCGGCGCCTCGGCGACGCCGACGCCCAAGTGCTCGAAGAGCGGCGCCCAACGGCTGCCACGAGTGCCGATGATCTCGTAGTTGGCGCTTTTCTTGCGGATGTCCTCGTCCGCCGGAATGGCCGCTAGCACAGGAATGCCGACCGCCTCGGCGAAGGCCTGGGCCTCGCCGGTGCCGTCATCTTTGTTGATGACCAGGCCCGCGACCCCGACATTGCCGCCAAGCTTGCGGAAATATTGAACCGCCGAGCAGACATTGTTGGCGACGTAGAGCGATTGCAGGTCGTTGGAGCCGACCACGATCACCTTCTGGCACATGTCCCGGGCGATCGGCAGACCGAAGCCACCGCAGACCACATCGCCCAGAAAATCGAGCAGGACGTAGTCGAAGTCCCAGTCGTGAAAGCCCAGTTTTTCGAGAAGCTCGAAGCCGTGGATGATGCCACGCCCGCCGCAGCCGCGCCCGACCTCGGGCCCACCCAGCTCCATGGCGAACACGCCATCGCGCTTGAAGCAGACATCGCCGATCTGGACCTCTTCGCCGGCTTCTTTCTTCTGGGTCGACGTTTCGATGATGGTCGGGCAGGAGCGCCCGGCGAAAAGAAGCGAGGTGGTATCGCTCTTCGGATCGCAGCCGATCAGGAGCACGCGTTTGCCCTGCTGGGCCATCATGTAAGAGAGGTTGGCGAGGGTAAAGCTCTTGCCGATCCCGCCCTTGCCGTAGATGGCGATCACCTGGGTCTCGCGCTTGGCGGGACCGCCTCCGGAGCCGCCATCGTCGCTTGGCGCGTCGTCGGGACCTGCAGGCGCGTAAGCGTCAAGGGTCATGCAGAACCCCTCCAGTCGAGGATCATCTTGAGGCAGGACGCATCGGAAAAAGCGGTTCGGTAACCCTCGGGGGCGTCGCGGGCCGGAAGCCGATGGGTGATCAGATCGCCGAGCGCCAGCGCTCCGCTTGAGATCAGCGTTTGCACCGCGTCCAGATCGGGTTGCCGCCACTCGGCGGCGATGCGCAGCCGGGGCTCTTTCAAGAAAGCCTTGGCGAAGTCGAAGCGGATCGGCTGATCGTAAAAACCCGCCAGCACCACCTCGCCGCCGGGAGCCAACCGTTGGATCAGCGCATCGAGACCGCTGACATCGCCGCTGACATCAACGATCGCGCGATAGTCCGTCCGGTCGTCGCTGTCGGGGTGAATACAGGAATAGCCAAGCGCGTCGCCGCGGCGCCCGTCGCTGGTTTCCCACACAACCGGCATCCCGCCCTTGGCCTGGACCAGACGCGCCAGTAGCCGGCCCAGCACGCCGTGGCCGACGATCAGCTCTGGCAACGTATCACCGCCGGCAACCGCATGATGGGCGGTGGCGGCCAGCGCCAACAGGACGGCATTCTCACCCAGCCCCTCGTCGACCGGCGTGACCCGCTCCTCCGGCACAACCAGCCGGGCCGCAGCACCGCCAAAGAGACCCCGGACGTCGGCGTAACACCGCGCACCCGGGACGAAGACCCGCTGACCTGGAACGAGCGCCGAACCGGCGCCAGCGTCAATCACCCGACCGACCGTCTCATAGCCCGGAACCAGCGGGTACCCCATGCCCGGAAAGGCCGGCATCCGCCCTGACCACAACAGCCGCTCGGTGCCGGTGCTGATGCCACTCCACTCGACGCCGACCACAACATCGCCGTCGCTCGGAGGTACCAGTCCGACGGTGCGAAGCCCCAGTTCACCTGGCGCCTGGATGACGACGGCGAGTGCGTCCATCCGCTGGCGTCCTCCCTGTTGCGTTATGGATACTTCTTCATCGACTGTCAGATTAATTGTACTGCTTTTAATGTCAATTTTAATTTACACAAGAAATCGACCCTAGATAGCGCTTGCCGAGAGAACACTGACGAGCAGCGGCCGGTGGGTGGTATGCCTTCGTATCCCGGAAAAACCGGCCCTGGTGATAAGCTCCGCCAGAGCCGCTCGGCTGCGCGGGCGACCACTGCCCATGGCCATCAGGTAGAAGCCGAAATAGGCGTCGGCCATCGGCCCGTTGCCCCGCTCGTCGGCTACGGGCTCGGCGAGAACCAAGGTGCCGTCCGGTTCCAGCGCCCGCCTCGCGGCGGTGAGAATGGCCAAGGCCTGATCGTCGCCGTGATCGTGAATGATGCGCACCAAGCTTACGAGATCGGCGCCCTGGGGCAGCGTATCACGGAAGAAATCGCCGCCGGCCACTTCGGCTCGCCGACTGAGACCTGCTCGGGCGAGCCTGGCCCGGGCCCGCTCGGCGACGGCTGGCAGATCGAACAGCCGAAGCTCGAGCTGCGGACAGCGCTGCCCCGCTTTTTCGAGAAAAGCGCCCTCGCCACCTCCCACATCGAGCAACCGGCGATGACGATGAAAGGGATAGGCGTCGAGCACATCATCGGCGATGAAGTCCTGGGACGCCGCCATGAGCCCGCTGTATTCGGCAACCCGCGCGTCCGCCAGGGCGGCAGGCCGTTCATGGCCGGCATAACCCCAGAAACGGTTGAGCGCCGTTTCGCCCATCTCGCCCCGCAACAGGGCCACCGGATCGGCGAGATCGGCGTAGAACAGGGCGTGATGGCGGACCATCGCCAGCACCCCCGGATTGCCTAGTAGCGCGGCGCCGCGCTCGCCAAGCGCGTAGTCCGGGCCGCGCCGGGAGGCGAGACCCAAGGCGGTGGCGGCACGCAGCAGCCGATCCATCGACGCTTCAGGCAAATCGGTCGCGGCAGCCAAATCGATGACACTCCGCGGTCCTGACGCCAAAGCTTGCAACAGATCAAGCCTGACGCAGGCTAGCAGCACCTGGGAGTAGACGAAGCCGGCGCAGAGATCGAACAATTCGCTGGCGCGGCGCCGGGCCAGCGGTCTGGTCAGGAAAAAGGCGGATGCCCACCTCTGAAAGCGAGGGCTCGCCAGAAGCCGGTCGCGCCAGCCAAGCCAGGCGCCCCGCAAGGCCGGTGCTGCCAGCGCCTGGCTCATCTCAAGCGGCGTAGCGCGCTGCCTTCTTCGGCATCAGGCGTTTGACCTCGATCCGTATCAGGTCCTTGAGTGCCTGGGCGTTCTCGCACTGTGGGATATGGCCGATGGCATCGGCGATCAGACCTTCCAACCGGCCGATCGCACCGCCGATCCCCAGTTCCGCCACCGCGTTGGGCCGATTGAAGGCTTCGTCCTGCCCCACCGGCTTGCCGAGTTCGTCCGGCTCGGCGATCGCGTCGCGAAGGTCGTCCGCCACCTGATAGGCCTCGCCCAGATGCTCACCGAAATCTTCCCAAGGAGCCGGGTCGGCGCCCGCTGCCGCAGCGCCCGCGGCCGCCGCGGCGACGAATAACGAGCCGGTTTTGGCCCTCTGATAGATCTCGAGAACCGTCATCGGCTCGCTTTCCCAAGCCTGGCCGGCGACGATCCCTCGGGGCGCGCCGACGGCCTTGGCGACGATGGCGAGCAGGCGGGCCGAGCGCTCAGGCGCACTCAAGATCTCGTCCGCCATTACCTGAAAGGCGAGAACGATCAGGGCATCGCCCGCCAGAACCGCGATCGGCTCGCCGAACGCCATGTGCACCGAGGGTTTGCCCCGGCGAACATCGGCATCGTCAAAGCAGGGCAGATCATCATGAACCAAGGAGGCACAGTGCAGGAGCTCGATCGCAGCCGCCGCGCCATCGGTGAGCGAGGGACGGTCGTCGCCACAGGCATTGGCGACGGCGAGGCATAGACGGGGCCGCACCCGGGCGCCGCCGGGCATGACGGCGTGTCTCAGCGAGGCGGCAAACCGAGGTGGACAGAGATCGTCGGTGGCGCAGCTTAAGGCTTTTTCGAGCGCCCGTTCGATGCGGTCGACGGCTACCATATCAGCCTCCTCGCGATGCCCATACAGCCGCCCGGCTGTAATCTTTGATTGTCATCTTGTTATGTCAGTTTACTCTGACATAGGCGACGGATCGACACAACGCGTTTTGTTGAGGATCAGTGACTGGCGGGAGAAGGGCGGGCGCGGCCGGCAAACGCGTTGTCATTGTCGGCGCCGGAGCTGCTGGCCTGACGGCGGCCGCGGTATTGGCGTCCCATGACGTCGAGGTCACAGTGGTCGAGCGTGCTGCTACCCCCGGCGGCAAGATGCGGTTGATCCAGGTCGGAGGCAGACTGATCGACGGTGGACCGACGGTATTCACCATGCGCTGGGTGTTCGAGGAATTGTTCCAAAGCCTGAACGCCGACCTCGATGCCTACATCAAGCTCCATTCGCTTGACGTTTTGGCCCGACACGCCTGGGACGATAGCGGATATTTGGATCTCTTCGCCGACCGCCAGCGCTCGGCGGATGCGATCGCGGCCTTTGCCGGTCCTGCCGAGGCGAGACGCTATCTCAGCTTTTGCGACCGAAGCCGGCGGGTGTACGAGACCCTGGAGAAACCGTTCATGCGCGCGCCGGCGCCGAGCGTGGGTGGCCTCATCTCCGGCGTCGGCGCCAGCGGCCTGGTCCGGCTTGGCCGGCTCGGCGCCTTCACCTCAATGTGGCAGTCGCTCGGCCAGATCTTCGAGGATCCGCGCCTTCGCCAATTGTTCGCCCGCTACACCACCTATTGCGGCTCATCGCCTTTCTCAGCACCGGCCACCTTGATGCTCGTGGCCCATGTCGAACAGGAGGGTGTGTGGTCGGTCGAAGGGGGCATGCACGCGCTGGCCCGGGGCTTGGAGCGGCTCGCGACCGAACGGGGTGCGCGATTTCTCTATCAGCAAGAGGCCGTCGGCTTCGATACGGAGGACGGGCGCATTACGGGCGTCGAACTAGCGTCGGGCGACCGGCTGGAGGCGGACGCGGTCCTCTTCAACGGCGACGTGGCGGCCCTTGGCTCGGGCGCTTTCGGTGCCGAGGCCCGGGCGGCGGTGCCGATGACCCCGCCCGACAAACGCTCCCTCTCGGCGCTGACCTTCAGTCTGGTCGGTCGCGCGCATGGCTTTCCCTTGGCCAGGCACAATGTGTTTTTCGCCGGCGATTATCGAAGCGAGTTCGCCGATATCTTCCAAGCCCGCCGGGTACCCCGGACCCCCACCGTCTATGTCTGCGCCCAGGATCGGGGTCAAGGTCCGCCGGTGCCGGACGGCTCTTCTGAACGGCTCTTCTGTCTGGTCAACGCGCCGGCGATCGCGGACGCCGTTCCCTTCCCGGAGGAGGATATCGAACCATGCGCGACGCGCCTTTTCGACCGCCTGAAGAGTTGCGGGCTCGAGGTGGAGATCGATCCGAAAGCCATCGTCCCGACGACGCCGACGGATTTTCATCGATTGTTTCCGGCGACCGGGGGCGCGCTTTACGGGCCGGCGTCCCACGGCTGGAAGGCGTCCTTCGCGCGGGCGGGGGTGAAGCGGCCGCTTCGGGGCCTGTATCTGGCGGGGGGCAGCGTCCATCCGGGGCCGGGGGTCCCGATGGCCTCGCAATCGGGGCGCATGGCGGCGCGCGAGATGATGCGGGACTGGGGTTTGACCGTGAGGTAGAGCCCTCGGGCTACGTTTGGTGGTATGTTGATGGGCTCAGCGACGACGGCCACCACGGGCTGACGATTATTGGCTTCATCGGCAGCGTTTTCTCGCCCTATTACGCCTGGGCGCGCCGCAACGGACCGGCCGATCCCCGCAATCACGTGGCTATCAATGCGGCGCTCTATGGCAGGCGGGGCCACCGCTGGGCCATGACCGAACGAAGCCGGGCCGCGCTTTCGACCTCGCCGACATCCTTTCGCGTCGGGCCCAGCGAAATGCGCTGGCAACAGGACGGCCTGACGGTCGACGTCGACGAGATGACCGTTCCCTGGCCGTCACGCCTGAAAGGTCGGGTGCGGCTCTTGCCGCTGGTGTTGAATGACCGGCTTTTCGCCTTCGGCGACCGCCATCACTGGAGGCCCGTGGCGCCACGGGCCAGAATCGAGGTCGACTTTGAAAAACCGTCGCTGCACTGGTCGGGAAGCGGCTATTTCGACCTGAACTATGGCAGCGAGCCGCTCGATGTCGGCTTCGACAGTTGGGCGTGGATGCGAGCCGAGGGTCGCGAGCGATCGCTGATCCTCTATGACGCGCTCCCTCGGAACAGAACACCGATCTCGCTTGCTCTTAACATCGATCCTCGAGGCGAGGTCCGCGCGTTCGACCCGCCGCCATTCTCGAAGCTCGAAAGGAGTTTCTGGCGCATGGATCGCGAGGTCCGGGCCGACGGCGATTTCAGCCCTGAGGTCGTTCAGACCTTTGTCGATGCGCCCTTTTACGCCCGGTCCCTAATCACGACTCAGATCGCAGGCGAACGGCTGACAGGTGTCCACGAAAGCTTATCGCTTGCCCGCTTTCGCCGGCGGCTGGTCCAAGCCATGTTGCCGTTTCGCATGCCTCGCTGGGGCTAGCTGCTATCCGCTACCGGAGCCGTCCGGTTCGCGCTTCGCACCTGTGGAAGGATCGGCCCGGTTGGGGGTGTCTTCCGGCTCATCCTTCCGCAGTGACCGGAACTCACGAATACCGAACGCCAGCAAGAGCCCGAAAACGAACAGCAGCTCAATTAGTGCCAGGGTGTTTCCGCTCATGGGCTGAACTAGCCCACGAGGCCGCCTGCACGCAACCTTTGCGATGTCGAAAGCTCCTCTCGGAGCGCGCGCTCGTCCCGCTCCAGGCGCCCGAAGAGTTCGATAACCCACCCGATCTGATCGTCGAGCCGAGGTTTGACCACCGCCGGCGCCGGCGTCGCCCGGACCGCATCCAGCAGAAACCGGGCTTCCGGCACGATCTGAGCGGTCTCTCCGCCGCCAGCGTACAGAGCGTTGAGGCTCGCTCGGCCCAGTAGCCAGAATTTGCGCCTCTGCGCGACGACGGCACGCTGAGCCACGGAGTTAAGCCCCCGCCGCCGCAAAACCTCGCCGATCTCGCGATAAACCAGCCGTGCCGCGTGGATCGCCGGCCGGCAGCCCCGGGGCAAGCCGGCAATGCCGCTGAGGGCCCGCTCGTAATGCTCATCGGCCGTCACCAGCAAGCGTTCGATCACGGAGCCTAGCGCCGGTGAAAATGTCGGATCGACCAACCAGCGCTCCGGGTCAATGCCGGCTTCCATAAGCCATTGCCGGGGAAGGTAAAGCCGACCGTTTCGAGCATCCTCGCCGACATCCCGGGCGATATTGGTGAGCTGCATGGCGATGCCCAGATCACAGGCGCGCGCCAGTGTCGCAGGCTCCCTGCGACCCATGAGCAGCGTCATCATCATGCCGACCGTGCCGGCGACCCGCACCGCATAGGCGCGGAGCTCAGGCAAGGTTTCGTAAACGCGGCCCCGATCGTCCCAGGCGAGACCATCCAGCAAAGCGTCCGGCAGCGCCCGCGGCAGCGCAAACCGTGTCACCACCTCGGCGAAGGCGCGATCCGCCGGGACGGGGCGCGGATAACCGGCGTAGACCCGATCGAGGCGCTCGCGCAGACCCTCGACTGGCCGGTCGCAACGGTCCTCGCCGTCGACCGCGTCATCGGCGAGCCGGCAGAATGCATAGAGCGCGAAGGCCGGCTCAGATACCGCCCCTGGCAAGAGTAGGGACGCGGCGAAGAATGATTTCGAGCCCTGGCGGATGGCGGCGCGGCAGGCGGCATGATCGGCGGACCGACGGAGCTGCAAATCAGCGGAGCGTTGCTGCATCCGGCACCACCTGATCGAGGATACGAGCGGAGGAGAGGACGCCCGGCAGCCCGGCTCCCGGATGGGTGCCGGCGCCGACGAGGTACAGGTTTTCGATATCTTCGCTTCTGTTGTGGGGCCTGAACCAGGCGCTCTGGGTCAGCGTCGGCTCGAGACCGAAGCCGGCGCCCTTGTAGGCGCACAACCGATCCTGAAAATCCTGGGGCGTCATCACCCGTGAGGTGACGATCTGGTCGCCAAGGTCCGGCAGTACGGTCCGGCCCAGGTGATCGGCGATCGCCTGTCGATAGGGCTCCGCCCGTTCAGCCCAATCGATATCCCCGTCGAGATTGGGCACCGGCGACAGGACGTAAAACGCATCGCAGCCTTCGGGGGCGAGGCTCGGATCGGTAGCCGTCGGACGATGAAGATAAAGACTGAAATCCTCGGCCAGAGATTTCCGATCGAAGATGTCGTGGAGCAGTTCCCGATAGCGAGGACCAAGAAGAATAGTGTGGTGGAGGACCTCGTCATAGCGGCGTTTGGTGCCGAAATACCAGACGACCAAACCCATTGAGTAGTTGGATCGGTTCAGCCTGCGGTCAGTCCAACGGCTCCGGGCGGCCTTCGGCAGCAAATGGCGGTAGGTCCAGGCGCTGTCGACATTGGCGACCACGACGTCAGCATCAATCCGCTCGCCGGATTTGAGAACGACGCCCGTGGCTCGCCCGCTCTCCAGCGTGATCTCCCGGACCTCGGCGTTGAAGCGCAGGCGTCCCCCCTGCCCTTCGATCAGACCGACCAAGCCCTTGACCAGACTGCCGGTTCCGCCAAGCGCGAAGTGCACGCCCCAATGCCGCTCGAGGTGCGAAATGAGGCAGAGAAACGACGTCACGCGGAACGGATTGCCGCCGATTAGAAGCGGGTGAAAACTCAGCACCGTCCGCAATTTTTCGTCTTTCACGAACCGCGAAACCAGCTGGTAGACGCTGAGGAAACCGCCGAGACGAATGAGCTCAGGTGTGATCTTCGCCATGTCGCTGAGGTGCAGGAACGGGACGTGGCTGAGACCCTCGAACGCGACCTCGCAAACCTTACGGCTGTGGCTCAGAAAACGCTCATAGCCGGCCAGGTCTTGCGGTGCCAAGCGCTCGACCTCACGGCGCATCGCTTCCGGGTCACCGCTGGTGTCGAACCAAGAGCCATCCTCAAAACGCACACGGTAGAAAGGAGACATCGGCACCAGCGTGACGTCATCCTCCAGACGTCGGCCGCAAAGCCGCCACAGATCCTCGAACAAGAACGGTGCCGTGATGATGGTGGGCCCGGCATCGAACGAAAACCCGTCCTGGCGGAAGACGTAAGCGCGTCCACCGGGGGCATCGAGCTTCTCGAGCAGGGTGACCCGATAGCCGCGCGCGCCCAAGCGAACCGCGGCGGCGAGACCGCCGAAACCGCTGCCGATCACGAGCGCCCGGGGGGATCGGGATCCACCGGGCCTGTCCATTTGATCATACATCGGATGTGTCAACATTACCTGACGATCGCTAGCGCAATACCCCTCAAAGCACCAGCGCTTTCAGGACCAAGATCGTCGTCAGAGGTCAGGCTGCGTCAGTTCGCGCGCCGACCGTCTCGAAAATCAGTCTGGCGATCTGCTCCGGCGCCTCCTCATGGGCGAGATGACCGAGATCAGGCAGATGAATGACCCTTGCCCGAGGTGCAATCGCCGCCGCCTTATCCGCCGTGGCCGGCGGGATAGCCCGATCTTTTTCCGCGGCCACCAGGATCAACTCCGGCTCTAGGCGCGCCATTTCGCTAGCGATGCTGTCGAGATCCCAGTTCGCCATCATGGCGAGGGCGCCGGCGACGTGACGCGGCGTTGCCACCAGACGCCGGTAGAACTCGATGCCCGCCGGCTCGATCTCCGAGCCGGTATTGCCGATGAGCTTGGCTACGGAATCCTGATTGCCGGCACGCCAGGCAAAGAGTTGGGGCACGACCGGATTGATCGCCAGCAATTTTGCCACGGAGGAAAACATCGGCCCGGGCATGCCCCGAAGCGGCAAGATCGCGCCGTTCAAACTGACGATCGTTTCAGGCCGTATGCGAGCGTCGAGGGCCATGCGAATGAGAATGGCGGCACCTGCGGAATGACCGATGCCGATGGTTGGCTCGACCCCCAGGGTTTCAAGGAGTTCGGCCATCGAGGACGTCATGCCCGGAAGCGACAGCCGATAGGACGACGGCTTATCGTTGATACCGTGGCCCGGAAGGTCGGTGGCGACCACCGTGAACCGCTCGGCCAGCATGGGCGCTAGTTCACGCCAGGAATGGGTCGCGGCACCGGTACCATGGACCAGCAAGACCACGGGGCCCGCGCCCATGATTTGCACATGCCAGGTGAAGCCGGCCGCCCGAACGAAACGGCTGGCGTCACGATTGGGCCAGTCGCGGCCCTCCTGATCCCAGCCAGGCGAGGTGCCGCTCAACACCGGCAGCGGACCGCAAACGAACAAGGCATCTATCCTTCTCGCACCCTCAGTGGTCGGCTCGAGCCCGGCACCGCGGCCGAACTTTCACCACGGACAGCATCGACCAATGCGGCGGCCTTGGCCCTTGGCAACGCGAGATAGGGTGCCGCCATCTCTTGGGCGAGGGTTGCGGCAAAAGGCGAGGGCCGAGGCGAGGTGTCGACAACCAGCGCACAGATGCGGAGCGCTCGGAAAGCCTTGGCAGCCTCGAGCGCATGCGCCTCCGCCTGACGCCGGCCGGCGTGCCCGCTTCGATCGATGTTCGGTTTGCCGTCCGTGAGCAGGACCACGACCGGTGTTTGCTGCCGTCGGCTCAAGTCCTGAGCCAGGCTGCTGGCCCGATCGATGGCAATGGCCAGAGGCGTGGCGCCGCCACCGGCCAGCATCGCCAATTGGCGCTTGGCCCTGACAAGCGAGCGGGTCGGCGGCAGAACCAGATCTGCCTTGGTGCCGCGAAAGGAGATCAAGGCGACGCTGTCACGCCGGATGTAGCATTCCGCCAGTAAGAGCTCCACCGCCCCCTTGGCCTCGCCCAGGCGGTAAAGTGCTTGCGAGCCGGACGCATCGACCACGAACAGCGTTGTGGTCTCGCTCTTCTGTTTGTAGCGATTGACCCGAAAATCGTCGCGTCGCACCTCGAGGCCGGACCGGCGCGGCCGTCCTTCCGCCTGGCGACGGCGGATCTCCTGCATCGGCGCGGCGCTGCGTAAGGTGGCGAGCAGGTTCAGCCGGTGCCCTCCCCTGGGGAAGCCGCGACGGACACCGATCGGCCGGCCCCCGCTGCGGCTCACCAACCGAGCACCGGAGCCCGCCGCGGCGACAGCCCGCCTCGGACCAAAAAACCGATCGGCTCCCATCCTAGCCAGCAGGTCCGCCGGCAAGGCAGTCTCAACGGCCTCTAGAACCACGTCCTCGAGGGAGCCGGTTTCGGCTGGCCGGTCAATGTCCGCGTTCGCCGGATCTTGTCTGTTCTGATCTGCTGGCTCCTGCGGCGGCGGGTCCCCTTCCTTCTCCGGCAAGACCACGGCCCGTGGCGCCAAAACCAATCGACCGGCGGCGGCGAAATCCCTTTCGTCGAGCCGGGGCCGTCCTGACCATGCGGCGTGCGCCCGGGCGACCCGCAAAGCCTGATAAGGTGTCCGGAGCGACGTGATACCCAGCTTCAGTGCCGCCTCGCAAAGCGGCGTCAACGTCTCCGGCTCAGGATCCACCTGGCCCAACAGCGCCTTAGCCTCGACGACGTCCACGGGATCGGCAGCGGCCCAGACCGCATGGGTCGCAGGGATGCCATCAAGAAAGAGGAACAGGCCGAGCCGATCGGCCAGAGCCGCCGGCACAGCCTCGTCGGCACCCTGCCCCTCGTCGAGAGCGACGACACCGAACCGGGCCCCCTCGGTACGCGTTGTTCCATCGCGCTCGATGCGGACATCACCCCGATCTATCGCTCGTGTGAGACAGGCCGTGACCGTGGGCGTCATGCGTTCGGCCATAGCCGCCAGGAGCACTCCGCCATTGGCTGCGGGCAAGAGACCGGTCTCCAGAACGGGACGTTTTTGGGCCAGCGTCGCCGCCAGGTCGAGGCCGCCCAGAAGGCGCTCTTCGTCGATCGAGGTGGGCATGCGGCGCCAGGGGGCGTCGACGGCGAACAGCTCCCGCAAGCCTTCCAGAAAAGCGTCGCGAACCGGACCCGGCGCGCCGCGCAGGCGAATGCCGCCGATGCCGATCGGATCGATCGCGAACAGCGTACCGCCGAGGGTCGCATCCGCCCATCGGGCTTCCGCGGAGGACGGGTCGCCGTTCATGCGGGGAACACCTGCTCCAGGGCCCGTTCCACCCGCACCGCCGAGCCCGCCTCGTCCAGGGGGTCCCGCCGAAGCCGGTGGCCGAGAGCCATCGGCGCAACCTCCCGTAAATGCCGGTCGTCGACGGCCTCTGCGCCCTCGAATGCGGCGAGCGCACGGGCTGCCCGGATCAGGGTGAGCTCACCGCGAAGCCCATCGGTGCCGATCGCCAGACACAAACCCGCTGCCCGCTCGAGCGCTTGATCTGAAACCTGGACCTGATCGACAGCTTCCCGCGCTTTCAGAATGGTGCGCCGCAACCGACCCTCGGCCCGTTTCCACCGGTCAGCAAAGTTTTTCGGGTCGCGCTCGAAATCATCCCGGCGGCGGATCACCTCGACCCGCGTCTTGAGCTCCGTGGGCGTGCTGACATCGACGGCTAGGCCAAAACGATCGAGAAGCTGGGGCCGCAGCTCTCCTTCTTCCGGATTGCCGCTGCCGATCAGGACGAAGCGCGCGGGATGGCGGACGCTCAACCCCTCCCGCTCGACCACGTTCAGCCCGGAGGCGGCGACATCGAGGAGCAGATCGACAAGGTGATCCTCCAGGAGATTGACCTCATCGATGTAGAGAAATCCGCGATGGGCCTGGGCCAAAAGACCGGGTTCGAACTTCTTTTCACCGGCGCTGAGCGCCCGCTCCAGATCGAGCGCGCCAACGACCCTGTCTTCGGTGGCGCCGAGGGGCAGATCGACCACCGGCACCGGCCGCTTTTCGGTTTTCGGGGCGGGCGCTCGCTTGCGAAGAAGGCAATCGTCCGGGCAGAGATCCGGCTCGGCTTGTGGATCGCAATTGTAACGGCAGCCTTTCACGATCGACATCGACGGCAGCACGGCCGCCAGCCCACGGACAGCGGTCGACTTGCCGGTGCCCCGGTCGCCGAACACCAGAACGCCACCGATCCGAAAATCGATGGCAGCGATGACGAGGGCCCGTTTCATCGCGTCCTGACCGACGATGGCCGAAAAGGGAAAAATGCTGCCCATGTGCTCCCGCCTGGCAGCGGATAGCCGTTGACGGGTCTCGGCCAACCGCTTGCCGCTCTTTTGTAATTTTCGTCAGACGGCTACAACCGTCGCTTTCGGAAGACAGATAGGCGCATCCTGACCGTCATGTCGACGGTGAGAGAAGCGACAGGATAACGGGCGGGGGATCGGCCATGTTGGAAAAACCGGGAGGCGGGTCAGATGGCCGCCAACCGTGGCATGGCCAAGCGACGGATTTGAGCGAACGGCTGTTGCTCGTCGACGAACAGGATCGGGAGATCGGCGTGGCCGGCAAGCTTGAAGCGCACCGCAACGGCGCTCTCCACCGGGCCTTCTCGGTGCTGATCTGCGACCGTCAAGGTCAATGGCTCCTGCAGCGGCGAGCTCCTGGGAAATATCATTCGGCGGGCCTTTGGGCCAATGCCTGCTGTGGTCACCCCCGGCCCGGCGAGGCGACCGAAGCGGCGGCACTCCGCCGGCTGGAGGAAGAACTCGGTTTCCGGTGCGAGCTCAAATTTGTGACCAAACTGATCTATCGATCAAAGCTGGACCATGACCTGATCGAACATGAGCTGGTGAGCCTGTTTGTCGGCCGCCATGACGGTTCCGTCGAACCGGATCCCGAAGAGGCCGACGCGATCGCCTGGGTTGAGCCCTTGGCCCTGGCGGCGGATC
Source organism: Geminicoccaceae bacterium (assembly GCA_050331695.1). GTDB lineage: Bacteria > Pseudomonadota > Alphaproteobacteria > Geminicoccales > Geminicoccaceae > JBHJGP01. The sequence goes on along the minus strand of JBHJGP010000005.1, from coordinate 33,396 downwards.
TCGATAGCAACCCCGAGACCTATTCGGTGTGGCTTCGCCGCTATGTCGAGGAGTTGGGCGTTGGCTTTGTCGAAGAGCCCCTGACGCTGTCAGCTTCGCCCGAGCAGTCCGGCCGCGACGCCTAGGCTCACGAGCATAATCGCCAGGACCAAGAGCGGCAGGATCGACAGTGGCGAAGCGGCGTCCTCCACAGCGGGAAGCAACCAACGAAGCCCGAGGACCGCCAGCAGGCCGATCGCGGCGGTGACGAGCCCCTGGCCATCACCCAGAAAATGGGCGAGCCAAGCGATCAGCAAAACGCCAAGCCCCAGGAATGCGGTGGCAAGCGGGCCGAGGTGGGCAGTGACGACCGTCATGCCGCCCACAAAGGCGATCAACCCGGCGGCGTAGGCCACCATCGCCGGCTTCGCCCACTCGCCGTAGAGCCCACCGATCCAGACCAAGACCAGCAAAACAGCGAGCGGCAGATTGAGAAGAAGGGCGAAGGCCATCAGAACCTGAAACCGTCCGGCAACCAGACAGTGCAGATCAGACAAAATACCAGCCTTCCGGGCGAGCTCACCCGAGCGCTATAGTGCTCAAACATCTGTTTGTCCCAAACGTAAACGAACGAAAGGTCGGGCGGCATGTTCACGGTCTATTTTGCCACCAACCGCGATATCACAATTCGCCGGAACAAGCCGCAATACGGAATTCGCTTCAACGATATGGGCCCTGAAATGTTTCGGGTCGGCAAAGCGCAAGTGAAGAAGAACGAGGACGGGACCTACCAGCTGGTCAAATCAGAACTGATGCCTGAGGACCTGGAGGCCGCGAACGTCGAGAACCACACCTTCGGCAGCCCGGTCATCTTCGAAGAGTTGCGCGCCCAGATGCAGGACCAATGCCTCGACGTGATCACCCTGATCACCGGCTTCGCCTCGACCTTTGAAAGTACCCTGGAGCGGGCGGCTGAACTCCACGACAAGTACCGGGTTCCCGATCCTCGAAACCCCGAGATCAAACGAAACCCTTACGTCTTCGTCTTCTCCTGGCCGTCGGACGGCGAGACTTTCCCCCGGCGCCGCTATTTCAGCGACCGGACCGACGCTCAGAACTCCGGCCACGCCATGGCCCGGGCGATCAAGGCGCTGCTCGATTTCCTGGACAGTCTCGACGAGGCGAAACGCTGTCAGCAGCGGATCCATTTGGTGGCCCACAGCATGGGCAATTGGGCCCTGCGCCACGCCGTTCTTGCCTTGAGCCAGCTTCACGACCGGCCCAGGCTTCCCCGGATCTTCGATCACGCTTTTCTGATGGCCGCGGACGAGGATGACGATTGCTTCGAAAGCGATTTGAAGCTTGGTCTGTTGCCGCAACTCGCGCGATCGGTGCATGTCTATCACAGTGAGAATGACATTGCGCTTCGGATCAGCGACGTGACCAAGGCGAACCCACAGCGATTGGGCGCGGCGGGGCCGCGGGTGAAGAATGGGTTGAATGCGAGGATATTCTGTGTCGACTGCGCTCAGGTCGACGATACCGGAACAGCGGACGGCCGCCACCAATATTACCGGAAGCGCGTCGAAGTGGTCGACGATGTCGTTCAGGTTTTGGCCGGAACACCGCTCGATGACATCAAGGGCCGCGTGGTCGTGGAACCGGCGCGGAGCTTTCGGATCGTCCGCCGCGGCCGTTGATCTTTTCCGCAAGCGCCCGCTGATTTCGTTCTCCATCATCGCCTGACATGACCGGCGAGAAAGCCGTTCCCCTGGGACGACGGAAACTATCGCGGCGCGGGCTTGGCCGATGGGGGTTCGCCGCCGGAGCCATGTCGCTGACCGGCGCCTGTGCCGGCGCGATCACCCAACCGGCGCCGGTCGCACGCCGGCCAGCTTGTTTGGAGCAGACAAGAGATCCCGACGGCGCGATCGACTATGTCGTCATTGGCTCCGGCGCCGGTGGCGGCGTGGTCGCCTGTCGACTGGCCCTCGAGGGCTTTCGGGTTTTGATCCTGGAAGCGGGCGGTGACGCGAGCCCCCTCGCCCACCAGGCACCGGCATTGCATCTGGCCGCTGCCGGGCATCCGGAGCTCGCGACGCCTCTTGAAGCCCAGCCGCAGAGCACGGGAGACCGCGCCTACCACTACCCCGTCGGCCGGACCTTGGGCGGCACGACCGCCATCCACGGCCTTTGCGCCCTCTACCCCGACCCAACAGTTTGGAATGGCATAGCGAACACCTTCGGCGACAGCACCTGGGACGCGGCGACCATGCATCGCCATTTCCAGAGCCTGGAACGCTGCGGCTATGTCGATCGGCCGCAGGATCCGGGTGACCCCCGGTCCAATCCGACCCGCCACGGGTTCGACGGCTGGCTTTCGACATCCGTGGCGGACCCGTCACCGTTCGTGGCCGATCGGGCATCGATCGCCGCCATCGTCCGGGCCGCGGCCTCGGAATTGACCTGGGAGCACCAGCGCTTCCGCTCGCTTCGCTCACACCAAAACGCCGCGATCGATCCCAATGACTGGCGCGTTGTCCGGGTCGTTCCCGAGGGCCGCATCCTGATGCCGATGACGGTCGGTGGCGGCCGGCGCTCGGACACCCGCCGTCACGTCCAGGAGGTCGCCGGTCTCTGCAGCGACCGTTTGATCGTCAGAACCCGGTGTCGCGCCGAGCGGATCCTGTTCGACGCGGACAATGCCGCGATCGGTGTCGTTTACAACCAAGATGGTTCGCCCCGGCAGGTTGTCGTGCGACGGGAGGTCATCGTCGCCGGCGGCGCCTTCTTCAGCCCGCAACTGCTGATGCTCTCAGGGATCGGCCCGGCATCCTTGCTCCGCGCTAAAGGCATCGAGGTCAGGCTGGACCTTCCGGGCGTCGGCAAAAACCTGAGCGACGTTCCCGAGATCTCGGTGGTGACAAGCCTGGCGCCTGGAACCGTTAGGCGAGAAGATCAGCTCACTCTGTCAGCCGATGCGGATACCGGCGGAGACGAAGACCTCGCGCGTTGGCGCTCGGACCGAGACGGTCTTTACGCGAACAATGGTACGCTCGCCGCCTTCATCGCCCGCTCCTCGCCGAGCTTGGAACGGCCGGATCTTTTGGTTCAGTGCATCGCGGGAGACTTCAGAGGCTATGCGCCAGGCTTCTCGGAGCGCGCCCGCATCGGCGGCGATGTCATGACCTGGCGATTATTGACGATCGCCGGTGGCTTGCGCCCAGGAGAGATCCGGTTGAACACGGCCGATCCGTCCGGCTTGCCGAACGTCACATCCTGGGCGCTCGACGATGGCAACCCTCCTGCGCTCCAGGCACTGAGCAACGGCATCGCGGCTGTTCGGCGCGCCAGTCAGCGGTTGGGTCAATTTGTTGAGGCTGAGCGCTTTCCCGGGCCGGATCTGGCCAACGGCCCACAGACGAAAAGCTTCGTGCGGCGGCATGTTTGGGGTTCGAACGCCTGGGGCAGCAACAAGATGGGTCCAAGGAGCGAACGACTGGCGGTGGTCGACAACCAGTTCCGGGTCCACGGCACCAAACGATTGCGGGTCGTCGACGCATCGGTGTTGTCATTTGCACCGGGCTATTTCATCGCCCTGGCTGCCATGATGATCGGTGAAAAGGCGGGTGATCTGATCACCGCCACCGCGAGGTTGGGCGACGTCGAGGCGAGATCGGTCTGAGACGTCCGGAGGCCGCTGCCCGCTAAGCCATCCTTAACCGGTTCCCGGCATGGTGGAGCGATCTTTACCACCGCCGGAACCGTCGATGCCATCGATCCGAAGCCGCCAGACCTTGGTTTGTTCCGTTATCCTCGCCGTGGCCGCCTTGCTCACAGGAGCCTGCGAGCGGACGGCCGGGCCGGCAATCGGCAGCCGGCCTGAACCGACGTTCTGGTCCGTCGATGCCGCGAGCACGACACTCTCTTATCGATCCGACGAGGACGGCGACTGGAAGGTCTGGGTTGCGGCCATCGATGCCTATCGCCTGCAAGCGGGCCGGTCAGTCCGGACCGGTGCCGCGGGCGAAGCGATCCTGACAACGGGCGCCAACCGGCTGGTTTTGGGACCCCGGACCTCCGTGGCTCTCGGTGTTGGCCCGCAGCAGCTTCGCCAGACCGCCGGCGTCGTGACCTACCGTCTCAAGGCTGGCCGCAAGGAGCGATTTCAGGTGACGACCAAAGACCACCTGATCAGCGGGCGCGCCGCCACCTTCGAGGTTCGTGTCCAGCCGGACCGGGAGCTAATCCGGGTCCACGACGGCGAGGTTGTGGTGGCTGAGCGCGCCGGTGGGGCTCTGGCGACGCTTCGGGCCGGGGAGCGCCATTGGGCGATTGCATCAGCGCACGAGAGCGTCGGTCGGCCGGGGCCGACGGATCGGTCACCGCAAGTTACGGCCTTGGAGCCTGTTCCGGCTCAGGAACCGGCAAGCGAGACATCGGCCCCGTCCGTGGTTGCCTCAGTCCCAGCTGACAGCCTGGACGTGGACAGTTCAGCGGCGGTTCCACACCCGGAAACCAACGAAAAAGTCGCGGCTGTCGTCAGCATCGAGCCGGCCGCGTCCCTGGCTGACGAGGTCACCATCACACTTGAGCTTGAAGCCGATGCCGAACCGCCGGCGGTGATCACGCCCGGCGTTCCGGATGAAGATGCAGCGAGCGCTCTTAAACAAGTGGCGCCCGACACCGAGGGGGCCGCAGACACAGACGTCCAAGACGCGAGGCCCGCCAAAAAGCCGAAGAAGACCGGGCCGCGCCTGTCGATGACCTTCCATGTCGCCCGCCTCGATGACGGTGCGCACGCCCAGGAAGAGATCCACGCTGAGGACAGCCGCCATTCCGGCGCGACGGCTATGGTCAGGGTTGACCCAACGACAACGAGGCCGACCGATGCTCGGGAGATCGAGAAATCGCCCGCGATCGGCGAGCCGGAGCGTCTGGATCCTGTGGCGACGCCATCGCTTTCCAGCCTGCCTGAGCCGACCCCGCTTTGGGCACTTGATGGCGGCCCCGGGCCCGCTTTTTGAGCGGCTTAGATCAGGTCCGAGGTCAGCGCGTACGGTTCGATCGGGCGCGGCGCCAAGGCTCTCGCCTTGGCTTTCTCGACGTAATCGGCCGATTGCATCTCGATCAGCCGGCTGGCGGTGCGCTGAAACTCGAACGCGCCATCACCGGTCTGGTAGAGCTCGGCGGGCGGCACGGCTGCTGAACAGACCAGATGCATGCCTTGCTCGTAGATCGCATCGACCAGGGTCATGAACCGTCTGGCCTCGTTGCGCATGTCCGGGGTCAGTCGGGGAATGTTCTCAACGATCAGCGTCTGATAGGCCCGGGCCAACGCCAGATAGTCGGCCGCGCCCAGCGCCCGGGAGCACAGATCGTCGAAGGCGAACCAGGCGACCCGCTTGGCCGCTTTCGGCACGGTGATCTTGCGGCTCCCGACCTCGATGCTCTCGCTCACCGGCGTCTCGCCGTCGGTCAGGTAAGCGAAGGCCTCCGCTAACGCCCGCTCGGCTTCCTCGCCCAAAGGCTGATGATAGACGTCCATGCCGCGCAACCGGTCCAACCGATAATCCCGGTCCCCGTCCAGCGCGACAACATCGACCTGCTCTTTCAAAAGACCGATAAACGGCTCGAAACGGTCGCGCTGCAGACCGTTTTCGTAGAGGCGCTCGGGTTGCCAATTGGAGGTCGCCACGACGACGACACCGTTCTTGAACAGGTGATCGAACAGGCGGCCCAGGATCATCGCATCGACGATGTTGCTTACGTGAAACTCGTCGAAGCAGAGGAGCCAGGCCTGATCGGCCAGCGCCGCCGCGAGCGGGATCAGAGGCTCCTCCTCCTTGGCCTGCTCCTGTCGGCGTCGATGAAGTCGTTCATGGACATCGATCATGAACTCGTGAAAATGGGCCCGTCTTTTTCGCTCGACCGAAGATGCCTCGAAGAAGAGGTCCATCACCATGGATTTGCCGCGGCCAACCCCGCCCCAGAGGTAGAGCCCGCGCGGCGTTTCGGCGCCGTCGGCCCGCCCGCGCAGCCGTGACAAAAATCCCTTCGACGGCGCCGCTGGCCGGTAGTCGGCAAGCCGGGCCGCGAGCCGGTCCAAGGCTTCGACTGCCCGCTCCTGGTCGGGATCGGGGCTGAGTTCGCCCGCCTCAAGCCGTTGGCGATAGAGAGCGAGCGGACCTCTGACCTCGTCCTGATCCATGATCTTAACGCACCTGTGCTTGAGCGAGGCGCGAGCCACGGTCGACCGGCCGTGCTGATCCTAGCAATCGGCCCATCGGATCGGCTAAACTAACAGGATAGCTGTGCCTCAGGCTCTCTCCTCCCTAAGCAATGGTCAGTCCCATGTCCCACGCCCCCAATTCCCTCGCCGCCCGCGACATTGCCTACAATGTCCACCCTTACACCAATTTGCGGGCCCACGAGGATCAAGGACCCCTGGTCATCACCAGCGGCGACGGCGTGTACGTCTTCGATGACGATGGCAAGCGCTATATCGAGGGAATGGCAGGGCTCTGGTGCACGGGCCTCGGCTTCAAGGAGCCGCGTCTGGTCGATGCGGCCGCCAAACAGATGGCGACACTGCCCTACTCCCAGCTCTTCGCTCACCGTTCAACCGAGCCGGTCATCCAGCTGTCGGAAAAGCTGATCGAGCTGGCGCCGGCGCCTCTCGACAAGGTTTTTTTCGTCAATTCCGGCTCGGAAGCCATCGATTCCGCTATCAAGCTCATCTGGTATTACAACAACGCCAGGGGTCTGCCGGAGAAGAAACTGATCATCGGCCGCAAGCGGGCCTATCACGGCGTCACCCTCGCGGGCGGTCATCTGACGGCGCTCGGTTACGCCCAGACCGGTTTCGACCTGCCCATGGCGGAGCGTTTTCGCCAGGTGACGACCCCATCATTCTACCGTGACGGTGAGAGCGGCGAGAGCGAAGCCGATTTCGCCACCAGGCTCGCCCAGGAACTCGACCGGCTGATCGAGGCCGAAGGTGCCGACCGGGTCGCGGCGTTCTTCGCGGAGCCTGTCATGGGCGCCGGTGGCGCGATTGTCCCGCCCGAAGCTTACTTCACCCAGATCCAGGAAGTGCTGAAGAAGCACGACGTTCTGATGGTCGCCGACGAGGTCATCTGCGGCTTCGGACGCACCGGCAATATGTGGGGATCGGAGACCTTTGGTGTCCAGCCGGATCTGATGACCTGCGCCAAGCAATTGAGCTCGGCTTATCTTCCCATAGGCGGTCTCTTGATGAGTAAGGCTTTCTTCGAGGTCATCGCCGATCGATCCCATGAGCTGGGCACGTTGGGGACCGGCTACACCTATGGCGGCCATCCGGTTTCGGCGGCCGTCGCCCTGGAGACGCTCAAGATCTACGAGGAGGATGGCATCGTCGACCATGTCCGACAGGTCTCGCCCCGCTTCCTGAACCGCATCAAGGCCTTAGAGGAGCACCCGCTGGTGGGTGAAGGGCGCGGAATCGGCCTGATCGGCGCGCTCGAGATCGTCGCCGACAAGGAGACCCGCGAACAGTTCCCCGTTGAGCGCAAGGTCGCGCCACGGGTGGCCCAGGCGTGCCTGGCCGAGGGCCTGATCTTGCGCCCCACACCCGGAGACGCCGTAGCTATGTGCCCGCCGATGATCATCGACGAGCAGGAGATCGATCAGATGTTCGATGCTCTCGAGCGCGGCTTGGACCGCACGCTGGGCGAACTGCGCGCCGAGGATGCGGCACCGCGTTAGACGCTATCGCCGTACCACGCCGTCTCTATCGGTGTGATGAACCGCTGAAAACGGTGGTGCTCGGCCTGCCGGCAAATCCTGAAATAGGTTGAAAACTCCACGCCCAGGCCCCGGCCGATGACGCCCTCGGGCTCAAACCGGTCGATCGCCCGCGCCCAATCCAGGGGCAGCGACGGCTCGAGCAGGTCGTAAACATTGCCTTCGACCGGTGGGCCGGGATCGATGGCGGTCTCCATGCCGTGCTCAAGGGCGATCAGGATCGCGGCGGCCACCAGGTAGGGGTTGGCATCCGAGCCCGCCAACCGGTGCTCGATATGGATATCGTCCGGCGCACCGGAGGGAATGCGGATCGCCGTCGTCCGATTGTCGTGGCCCCAGCTCGGTGCCGTCGGCGCGTAGGAGAGAGGCTCGAAGCGCCGGTAACTGTTGGCGTTGGGCGCCATGATCAGCATCGCCTCGTCCATCGTCGTCAGGAGACCACCGATGGCGTGGCGAAGCGCCTTTTCGTCTGCCCGGAAAAGGTTCCGTCCCGATTGGGCGAGGCCGACATGGACGTGCAGACCGTTGCCCGGCACGTCCATGAAAGGCTTGGCCATAAAACAGGCCCTTGACCCATCCAGCCGCGCCGCATTGCGAATGATCCGCTTCAAGGTAACCAGATCGTCGGCCGCTTGAACCGGACCGGACCGGTGACTGAGATTGGCCTCGTATTGGAAGGGCGCCGCTTCGGCTAGCAGACCGTTTAGCGGTATGCGCTGAGCGTCGGCATAGTCCCGGATCCGGGCCATGATCCGCTCGGCGCCGTCGAGTTTGACAATGGAGTAGAGGTGCCCGGCCATGGCATCGACGGCTTCGGACATGGCGGCGGCAGGCGTCCGACGGTCGCTGGCCAGGGCGGCATCAATCAGCGTGAATTCGAGCTCAAAAGCCATGGTGACGGTGAGCCCGCGGTCGGCAAAGCGACGGCCGAGACGCGCCAGAAGTGCCCGACTATCGAGGAAGAAGGCGTCACCCTTCTTGTCGACGAGGCGGCAAAAAACCTGAGCACCGCCGAAACGCCAGGGGGTGAGCCGAAAAGTCTCCGGCTCGAGCTGGCAAAGGTCGTTCGGATCGCCTCTATGCCAAGCGAGCTTCGCCTCGGCGGTGTCCAGCCCTGTCGTGTCGACAGCATAGATCGAAGATGGAAAGGCCAAGCCCGCCCCTGCCGGATCGGCGAGACCGGCAACCGCTTGCGATCCCTTCACCCGTTTGCCGCGAACGACACCATTGAGATCGACCAGAAGAAGATCGACATCGCGGAGTTCGGGATGGTCACGAAAAAAGCGCGCCCCAATGGACGCGCTTTCCCGATTTGCGCCGCCGTCAGGCGCCAAGGTTCAGAAGATCAAGGGATCACAAGCTGCCTTGAACCCAGCTCTTGAGCTGACTTTTCGGAACCGCGCCGATTTTGGTGGCAACGGCTTTGCCTTCCTTGAACACCATGAGCGTCGGGATGCCGCGAACGCCGTACTTCGTCGGTGTGTTGGGGTTCTCGTCGATGTTCAACTTGACGACATCCAAACTTTCGCCGAATTCCTCGGCCAATTCGTCCAAATGCGGGGCGATTTGCTTGCAGGGACCACACCATTCGGCCCAGAAGTCCACCACCACAGGCCGGCTCGATTGCAGGACATCGTTTTCGAAACCATCGTCGCTGGTCTGTTTCACGGCCATTTCGGTTCCTCACTTAGCCCTTTTGTTTCGTCGGATCGGCCCAATTGTCTACGTGGTTGAAAGGATACCCGTCAACCGATAGCCGAGGTGGGCATGTAGGCACCCAAAACATCGGCGTCCAGGGATAAGACCGCGCCGGTCTCGGTCCAAATCAAAAGGCAATCAACAATTCGGTCCGGAAAAGCCTTGGCGATCAGTGCTTTATAGGCAGCCATCTGGCGCAGATAAGCTGTTGAGACGTGATCAACACAATCCGGTGGCCTGCGGCTGGTCTTGTAGTCGGCGATGATCACCCGATCCGGAAGAACGGCAATCCGATCGATCTGCGCGGCGATGGCCTGCTCGCCGATGACACCGACGACACTTTGCTCTGCCCGGCTCTGGGGTCCGAACAACTCGCGGCAGTCGGGGTGGTTCAGGACGGCCTCGATCTGCTGATTAAGGCGCTCGATCGAGGTGCCGTCGGCATCCGGCATCATGGTGGTGGCGTAGTGCGCGACCACGGCCGCACGCTTCTCCGGCGCGATCTGGGGCACGAGTTCCAAAAGCCTGTGAACGTGGCGACCGAAAGCGATCGCTTCAGTCCGTGCCGCCATCGCCGGTAAGGGCGGGTTCTCGCCCTCATCCGCCGACGGGCTGAGTGGACGGGAGGGGCGGGGCTCGACCGGTGCCGGCAGATCCCACCAGGCGGGCATAGTAGACGCCACCTCGGCGTCGGCAGCTTTTGGAGTGGACCTGACCGGAGCGGCGGGCCAATGAACCCGGAGCCAATTGCCGGGCAGGCGCGTGTTCTGACTGGCGCGCTGTTCGGCGCCCGGCAGCTTAGAAGCGCTTTCTCGAACAAGTTCATACCAGGCCCCGTCCCCGAGCTCGCCATCGCGTCTCCTCTCCCGGGGCCAGGCGGCGACATGCAGCTGATCGCGGGCTCGGGTGAGCGCCACGTAGAGAAGGCGGCGCTTCTCCTCCTGTCTTCGGCGCTCCTCGGCCTCTTTCGCATCGCGCACCAATGGCAGATTGAAGGATTTATTCGGACGGCTGATCCACCCCTGGCCGGGGAGGTCGAGAAACGCCTTCTCCTGCTGATCCTTGGATCGATCCGTATCCGGGAGAATGACGATCGGTGCCTCCAGCCCCTTCGCCCCATGGACCGTCATCACGCGGATTTCGTCTCGAGCCGGTTCCGGGTCTCGCTTGAGCTCGCTGTCGTCCGCTTCGAACCAGTGAAGAAAAGCCTCGAGCGATCGAACATGGCCTCGTTCGAAGGCCAAAGCCTGGGCAAGGAAGGCCTCGATCGGCTCCAAGGCTTCTGCACCGAGACGCGCGAGCAGGGTGGGCCGCTCGCCGGCGGCGCCGAGGATCTGGGTGAAGAACTCAAACGGCGGGTCGAAATCGGCGCGCCGCCGCCAGCGCTCCAGCTTCTCCACAACTTTAAGAAGAACAGGATCGGCCTCGGCTCGGTCGCGAAGCACGTCGAACAGGGGACGGTCGGGCCGGTTGTGGGCGAGATCGAACAGCTGATCCTCATCGAGACCGACGAGCGGGCTCTTGAGCAGCGAGGCCAAATTGAGATCGTCTTCGGCAAGCAGGACGAAGCGGCCGAGCGCCACCAGGTCGGCCACGGCCAATTCCCGGTTCATTCGCACCCGGTCGGAACCCGCAACCGGCAGATCCTGCCGTTTACACGCCCGTATGAAGTGGGCGTGGAATGGCGCGCGTTTTTGGGTCATGACCAGAATGTCGCCCGGACGAATGGGGCGACCTTGCGCCGGCAGCAGTTCCCTGCGGTCGAGCCAGCCGCGGATTGTGCCGGCCGTGATCTCGGCCAGACGCCTGGCCGGCGCATCGATCTGTTGGGGAGCTAAAGCCCGCTGCCACCCATCCTGAGCTTTCGGCCCGTCCTTTACCGGCAAAACCGGCCAAACTTCAATCAGACCGCCGGCGTCCCGGCGCTGGGCCTGGTGATGTAGGGGTCCATCGCCAAAGACGACCCCATCGCCTGTGGGCGAACGATTAAAAACATCGTCGACCAGAGACAGGATCAAAGGTGCGCAGCGAAACGACCGATCGAGTGCCAGCAGCCGCAGAGGCTTGCCTGCCTCTCTGGCCATTCGTTCGAACCAGGCCTGATGGTCTCGAAAGCTCTCCAGGCTGGCTCCTTGAAAGCCGTAGATGGATTGCTTCTCGTCGCCGACGACAAACAGAGTGCGGTTGTACTCCACCGCCCCTTCACCGGCAAAGAACTCGGCCGTGAGCGCTTTGATGATCCGCCACTGAGTGGGACTGGTATCCTGAGCCTCGTCCACCAGAAGGTGATCGATGCCACCGTCGAGCTTGTAGTTGACCCAGCCCGAAATGCCGTCCTGCTCCAAGAGCCCCAGGCATTTTCCGATCAGGTCATCGAAATCCAAAAAACCCTTGGCGTGCTTGAGCCCACGAAAGCGCTCGCGCACCCGTGCCACGAGCGTGGTGAGCTGGTCGGTGCGTTCGACGAGGACGAGTGCCTGACGCTTGTGTTCCAGATCGATCAGCCGCTCGGCTTCTTGAAAGAGCGGTTGCTGGACGCTCGGATTGTCTTTCGCAGGCCCCTGGGCGAGCGCCTTCAAAGGTGTATTTTCCTTTGTGATCAGAGCCTCGCGATAGTCTCCGACCGTCCGTTCGCGCTGGTCCGCCAGGGATCCAAGCCAGTCGAGAATCGTCTGGCCGCGCTTGACATGGATCTTAGTGCCGGCGAGCAGCGCCGTCGCGGCGTGCCTCAGCGCATTCTCATGGCCGGGATCAAGCACGAAACACGCTTGGTCGATTTCATCGCGGCTAAGCCCATCGACACCGAGGGCCTGGACCAGTGTTCTCGGATCGGCCAGGTGCCGATCACTGGCAAGCGCCTTGGCGAGAAGTTCGTCGAGGCTGATATCCGCCGACCAAGCGGCGATCGCACTCACCGTGTCGGCCAGATCCGGGTCATTTGTGACCGCGGCCAGCACGCCGTCCCTGGCCTCCTTGTGCAACAGCTTCCGTTCGCGGTCCTCGATCACCGTGAAACCGGGCATGACACCGGCCTCCAGCGGAAACCGGGTCAGGATCATCTGGCAAAGGCTGTGGATGGTCATGATGTTGAGACCGGCCGGCAGGTCGAGCACCCGCGCGAACAGGAGCCGGGCGCGATGGACGGTCCGCTCGTCAGGCACCTCGCCGGTCAGGCGCCGGATATCCTCCACGACCGTGTCATCGTCCGCCGCCGTCGCCCAACCGCCCAGATCGGCGACAATGCGGCCGAGCATCTCCGCCGCCGCAGCTTTGGTGAAGGTGATGGCGTAGATCGCGTCCGGGCGCGCGCCTCCGAGCAACAAACGCAGGACGCGATCGGCGAGGACCCGGGTTTTGCCGGTGCCGGCCGACGCCGTCAGCCAGACGGAGTGGCGGGGATCGGCCGCCTGGCGCTGCTCCGGCGTCGGTTCGAAACGAGATCCGCTCACGGCGCGTCATCCCATTCCTGGGTTCTCGCCAAATGGCCGTAATCGTCCTGGTCGCGGGCTTCTTCGGGACGGGGAATGGCGGGATAGCCTCGATCCGGGTCTTCATAGGCTTCGAGTAGGCCCTTGAGCGACGCCAAGGTCTGATCGACGATGTCGTCGGCCTTGACCGGCGCGCCCTGTCCCGAAAGCGCGTTCTTAACCTCGCCGGCCGGCTCCCGGCCCGTGAGCTGCCAGAATTCGATGGCCTCCAGCGCCGCACGGCCCAACCGCGAAAACCCGCCGGCCCGGACGATCGCGCCTTCGAGCGGTAATTGCGGCTCCTCACCGCTACAGACCTTGGGCTTGGTCGGTGGCGTTCCGGTCTTGTAGTCGATCACGCTCACTCTGCCGTCACCCCGACGTTCGAGGCGATCTGCGCGCGCTTTCACAACATAGGTCCGACCGGGCGTAGCGACGTCGAGAGCGCCTTCGGCTTCAGCCAAGACCGAGCCCAAGGCGATACGGCGATCTTGCTCCACACGGACGAACCAGTCGCTGAGGCGTTTGAAGCGCGGCCACCAAAGAGCCTGAACCTGCGGCTGGTCATCGAACTTGCGAAAGGCCTCACGGCCCAACTGGAGAAGCTCGCCCAAGGGGTCATTGGGCAGACGGTCCGGATAGGCTTCGACGAACCGTTGCAACGCCTCGTGGATGATCACCCCGCGATCGGCGGCGGCGATGTCAGCATCGATCGGATCGAGCGGCTTCAGCTTCAGGATGTTCCGCGCGTAATAGGCATAAGGATCGTGAATCAACCGCCGCACATCGCTGACACTGAGCGTTGTCGGCCTCGCGTCCAGTGGCGGTTTCGGTTGAGGTCGCGGCGCGCGCGTCACCATCTGGCGCGGCTGATCCAGGGCTTCAGCCCAAGAACGGTAGGCGGAGGTCGGCGCGACTTGCCGGTCGATGTCGAGCGATCGGACCACCGCGTCCAGCCGGGACCACCACCTCGAGGGTTCGCTTGGATTGCCAGCCTGGTCCTTTCTCGCCCGGGTCAGAAGAACGCTCGGCTGCGTCATCAACTGGAACAGATCAAGACCAGCGAGCCCGATCTGTTCTTCGATCGGCCGGAGACCCAGCGTTCGCCGCATCACCGCATTCAACCAGGGGCCGGGCGTGCTCGGCGCCGGCCAAACGCCTTCGTTCAAGCCCCCGACCAAGACGCGGTCCGCCCGCTGCATCCGGGCTTCCACCGGTCCCAGGATATCGATCCGCGGATGACGGCGATCGCGCGCACGCACCGACACGGTGGCCATCAGGGCGGCGAGGATCGCCGGCAAGGCGCGAAGCTCGACCTCCGGTAATCCCGCCGCCTGCTCGACCAGGTCGGTGAGAAATGCCTGGGCCGCCTCGCCGCCCTCCCTGGCCCAAAGTTCACCCGGATCACCATCCTCGCCGGCCGCCCACAATTCGCTCGTGCCGATCAAGGCGGTAAGCCATTGGTCGAGCGGCAATGCCGATCTAGCGGACAGGGCCTCCAGCGGCTCGGAGCGGCGTTCCAGATCATCGATCAGCCGGAGCAACGCTACACCGTCGTCCGCAGCGGCGACCCGGCTGCGGAGTGACGGCCATCCGGGCTTGAGACGAAGGCCCCGGAGTGATGCGATCTCCAACTGACGGACCCAGCGCCGAAGCCGGCCTTGGTCGACGCCGCATCGGGTCAGCGGATGTTTAAACAGCGCCAGAAGATCGACCGGGTTCATGCCGCCAGCGAACAGATGGGCCAGCAAGAGAAGAAAGCCGCCCGTCGGTGTCTGATCGAGCGGCGTTCCGGCACTGTCCTCGATCTCGATCTGCCAGCGCTTCAGCTCCGCAGCGACACGTCGGGCGAGGTTGCGATCGGCGGTGACCAGCATCGCCGTCCGTCCCGGAACCGCCAGCGTTTCGCGGACGGCGAGTGCCAAAACGTAAGCCTCCTCGCGGAAGTCTGCGCATTCGAGCATCGCCAGACCGTCGATCGCTGCGGCAGGCGGCACCGCAACATGGCGCCAGCCATCGGGCGACGAAGACGGCATGAACACCCCGTGCAGAAACCGGGCGCGACCCTCAGCCTGTTCGGTTGGCGTGTCGTTCGCCCAGACGCTGACGGCACTTCGATCGATACCTATCGTCTCGAGAATGAGGCGCAGAGCAAACTGGGGATGGTTCGGTTCCAAGTCCTGCCAGACCGGTTCCGCGATCTCATGGTCGAGCGTCGGCAGAACGATCTCGGCCTCGGGCAAACGGGCGACCGTCCCCAAAAATGCCATGACCTGGGGCAAGGTGGATACGACGCAGGCGACGATGACCCGGCATCCCCCACGTTGCGCCCTCAAACAATCCGCCAGGGCGCTAAGCATCAGGGTCTGATGGGCCGCCGGATCGATCGTTCCTTCGGCTTCCAGGAGGGACGGCCAACTCTGGGCGAGAAGTTCCAGAAATCGGACAACTCGACCGGCGTGAGCGCTGAGCACATCAGGAACGATCGTCTCGAGGACGTTTACGTCCGCGCCGGTATCGGCCAATTCGTCCATCAGGTCTTCAAGGCTCTCGGCCAGATGAATGGCCTGCGCATCGCCGGCAACGTCACCCCGGGCCTTCACCAGCTGGGCCAATAGCAAGCGACGGCGCAACGGCGGCAGCGTTCGTTTCGGCTCGATGTCGGTCCAGCCGAGCGCGTAAAGCAGGGCCTCGTCGATGTCGGCGAGAGAGATGATCCTGGGCAGCAGGAGCGCCCGGCCCTCGCCGTCCCGCAAGAAGGCTTCCCGAAGCGCCAGACAAGCTCGGCGGGTGGGCAAAATGACCAAATGGTCGGCGAGCGCGGTTCCGGCCGCCTCGCGCGCCAGCAGCTCCCTCGCCAGGGCTTGGGCAAAACCTTGGCCCGGCGCCAGAGCGCGAACCTTAGGCCTGGCCTCGGTCATTGGTTGGTCAGGAGCCGGTCCTTCGAGCAAACAGTCTAGGCCTTAGCCTCAGCCCTCGTCGCTCGGTTGTGCAAGGGCGAAAACGGCGCCCTGGGGGTCCCTGGCGATGGCGAATTTTCCGATCGAAGGAACCTCGAACGGCTCACGCATGATCATCCCGCCGAGCCGACGCAGTTCCGAGGCCGCGTGCTCGATATCGTCGACAGCGACATAGGTGAGCCAGCTGGAGGGCACCTGCTCGAACTCCGGCCCTTCGAGCGGAAAAATGCCGGCGATCATGTCATCGCCTTGCTTGGCCACGATGTAGCGTCCCTCGCCGTTGGGCATGGGCCCATCCTGCAAATCCCAGCCGAACATCTCGCCGTAGAACGCTTTCGACCCGTCGGCATCTTTGGTGTTGAGCTCGTTCCAGAAGATTTTGCCATGCTTGGCCATCGGACCGTCCTCCGCATCGGTTAGGGGCACCGACACAACCATAGAACAGTCGGTTGAAAAGGACCACGAAGACGGCCCAGCAGGCCTCCATCAATTATGGCGCTTCCGTGAACGGTGTTTATCGAACGGTCCCGATTGTTTCGTTTTCGCGCCTAGCAATTGTTTTAGGTGCGACAGGTTTTGCTCAGGAGCATAGGGATCATGAACAGCTATCGCGCGGCACTCATCTCGGGCGTCCTCGTAACCGCGGTAAGCGGCACCGGTTTCGCGGCCGACTACCGTTTCGATGCAGGTCACACGGAAGTTCGTTTCGCGTGGAACCACGCCGGAATCTCGAATCAGACCGCCGAGTTCACAACAGTCGACGGCACGGTTTTTTTCGACCCCGACAATATCGCCGAAGCCAAGGTCGACGTCAGCATCGACCCGAACAGTGTCTGGACCGGGCTCGAGCTGTTCGACGGCCACATGAAGGGCGAACAATTCTTCAACACGGCCAACCACCCGACCATCACCTTCGTTAGCACAGCCGTGCGCCAGACCGGCGCCTCGAGCGCCCAGGTTGACGGCGACCTCACGATCAAGGGGATCACCAAGCCTGTCACCTTGGACGTCGAATTGACCTTCCAAGGCGAGCACCCCCTCGGCGCCTTCTCAGACGCTTACAAGGGCGCCCAATATGCAGCCTTCAGCGCGTCCACGCAGGTCCTGCGGAGCGACTTCGATCTCGGCGCCTACGCGCCGCTTACCTCCGATGCGGTCGACATCATGATCTCGACCGAACTCCGCCAGGAAGGCACTTAGGCTCTGTTTTCGAGCTTTCGCATCCCGTCGGAAGGGACCAGCTAGAGCGCCGGGCGGTCGAGCCGCTCGATCTCATCCAATTTGACGAGCGCGTCGGCGGCGGTCGGATCGCCGGCGCGCTCCGCCCGGCGCAACCATTGGCGCGCCCGGTCATAATCGCGGGGCACGGCGGCACCTTCGCCGTAGATGAGGCCCATGTTGCGCATGGCGATCGGATAGCCTTCCGCCGCCGAGCGGGCGAAGAGATCCATGGCGCGGTAGGCATCGCTGGCGACGCCCAAGCCTTTCCAATACATGTAGCCCAGATTGTTGATGGCGTCGGGTTCGCCGCCCTTGGCCGCCAACTCGAACCAGTGGAAGGCTTCGCGGTAGTCTTCGTTCTGAAGATGGTAGACACCCAGAATGTTCGACGCGCCGGCCTTGCCCTTGTCGAAAGCTTTGCGGGCCCACTTTTTGGCCTGTTCCGGATTTCGGCCGACGCCGTCGCCCAGGATGTAGATGGCGGCCAGCGTAATTTGGGAATCGCTGTCGCCGAAAGAAGCCAACCGTTCCCACGTCCGCACCGCCGCCCGGTGGTCGCCGTCGACCCAAGCCTCAGCCGCACAGGAGAAGTGGCCGACCTGCCCTCGGAGCAAATAGCAATCGCTCGTGGCGTACCATGGCGTGAAGATCGCGGCGCCCGCTGCCGAAAAGACTGCCGCCACCAGCACCGTGCTGATCAAGCCATAGCGCATCGGCTGTTCCTCTGGATCGTTTTGTGTCCGGAAGAACGGGTAACGGATCGCACCGGTGGAGGTGTTAACACGGGTTAAGATTCGATCGCTTGGCGCACCTCAGGGCTGTTTTGTCTCTCGTTAAAAAAACCTTTAGTGGAAATTACGCCCTTTCGGCATGACCACGCCGGCTGTTTTCTGCAATTTGCGCTGGGAAACCGGACGCTTGATCTCGTCCGCATGGGACAGGCTCTGTTCCAGCGCCGCCCGCGCCTGATCGACGTCGAGTTGCAAGAGATCCAGCTTGCCGGTCAAATCGATCAGGCGTTTCGCCACCAGATGGATGACCTGGCCTTCCCGTTGGACGGTACCTTCGACCCCCATCAATCTCGAAGTCATGACGATCGGCCGGAAACGCTCCATGAGTTTCGGCCAGATCACGACGTTCACGACACCGGTCTCATCCTCGAGCGTGGTGAAGACGACACCCTTGGCACTGCCGGGACGCTGGCGGACCAGGACCAGCCCCGCCGCCCGAAACCAGGTCCGATCCGTGACCCGTTGGATCTGCTCCGCGACGGCGAAGCGAAGCCGGGGCAACTCCCGCCTCAAGACCTGGCATGGATGGGCCTTGAGCGAGAGACGAAGCCAGCTGTAGTCCTCGAGCACCTCTTCGCCCAGGGCCATCGGCGCCAGGGTGATCTGCGGTTCTGTCGCGATCGGCGGCAGATTGGAGCCCGGCTCCCGCATCGCCTCGGCATGGTCGAACAAAGGCAATGCCTTGTCCTTCAGCCCCTTGACCCGCCAGAGCGCCTGGCGGCGATCGAGACCGATCGAGCCGAACGCATCCGCTTCGGCCAATCGCTCCAGGACGGAGGTGCGAAGGCCGGTTCGAACCTGAAGATCAATCGGATCGCGGAAGGCTTCGTCCCTCGCCTCGACCAAAGCCTTCATGTCTTGCTCGCCCAGGCCCTTGACCTCCCGAAAGCCCAAGCGGAGCGCGCATTTCGGCCCGTTGGGGTGACCGTCATGCCGTTCCAGCGTGCAATCCCAGTCACTGTGATTGATGTCGACGGGGCGGACCTCGACCTCGTGCTCACGGGCGTCACGAACCAGTTGCGCCGGCTTGTAAAAACCCATCGGCTGGCTGTTGAGGATGGCGGCGGCGAACACGTCCGGATAGTGGCATTTGAGCCAGGCCGAGACGTAGACCAGAAGCGCGAAGCTGGCGGCATGGCTCTCTGGAAAGCCGTAATAGCCGAAACCTTCGATCTGGTTGAAGCAGCGTTCCGCGAAGTCCCGGTCATAGCCCCGCTCGGCCATGCCGTTGACCAGTTTGACGTGAAAATCCTCGAGCTTGCCGAGTTTTCGAAAACTCGCCATCGAGCGCCGGAGCTGATCGGCCTCCTCGGCCGTGAAGCCGCCGGCGACCATGGCGATTTTCATCGCCTGCTCCTGGAACAAGGGTACGCCAAGGGTCTTGCCCAAGACCTCCCTCAAGGCATCGGACGGAAACTCGATCCTTTCCTCGCCATTGCGCCGGCGCAAATAGGGATGGACCATGTCGCCCTGGATCGGGCCCGGCCGGACGATCGCGACCTCGATCACCAGGTCGTAGAAGGTGCGGGGCCGGAGCCGGGGTAGCATCGACATCTGCGCCCGGCTCTCGATCTGGAAAACGCCGAGCGTATCGGCATTGGCGATCATGGCGTAGGTGAGCGGGTCCTCCGGCGGGACCGAAGCCAGATTGTGGGCGATGTCGTAATGCGCATGCAGGAGATCGAAGGCGCGGCGGATGCAGGAGAGCATGCCGAGCGCGAGAACGTCGATCTTGAGCATGCCAAGCGCGTCGAGATCGTCCTTATCCCACTCGACCACCGTACGGTCTTCCATCGCCGCGTTCTCGACCGGCACCAGCTCACATAAAGGGCTTTTGGCGATCACGAAGCCGCCGGTGTGCTGGGAGAGATGGCGTGGAAAACCAAGAAGTTCTTTGGATAGCTCAATCACCCGCATGAGGCTTGGCTCGGTGACGTCGAGACCCGATTCCGCCAGTTTCGAAGGCTCCAGCCCGTCGGTGCTCCAGCCCCAGACGGTTTTGGCCAGCGCATCGACACTGTCCATGGAGAGGCCGAACACCTTGCCGACCTCGCGGACGGCGCTGCGCGAGCGATAGCAGATGACCGTCGCCGCGATGCCGGCATGGTCGCGGCCGTAGGTTCTGTAGATATATTGGATCACCTCCTCGCGCCGCTGGTGCTCGAAATCGACGTCGATGTCCGGTGGTTCGTTGCGGGCGGCGCTGACGAAGCGCTCGAACAAAAGCCCCATACGCACCGGATCGATCGAGGTGATACCGAGACAGTAGCAGATCGCGGAATTGGCGGCCGACCCCCGCCCCTGGCAGAGAATGTCCTGCGAGCGGGCGAAGCGGACGATGTCGTGAACGGTGAGGAAATAGGGCGCGTAGTCCAGTTCCGCGACCAGCTTCAGTTCATGGGTAATCTGGGCCTGAACATCTTCAGGAACGCCCCCCGGATAACGCCACTCGATGCCTTCGCGAACCAGATGCTCCAACTGCTGTTGCGGGTTGCGACCGTCGATCTCGCCCTGGACCGGATAATCGTAAGCCAATTCATCGAGGGAAAACCGGCAGCGCTCAGCGAGCTCAACACTTGCACGAACCGCTTCCGGAAAGTCTTTGAACAGACGAAACATTTCATCCGGAGGCTTCAGGTGACGTTCGCCATTGGCGAACAGACGCGAGCCGGCCTCCTCCAGGGTGTAATGCTCGCGGATGCAGACGAGCACGTCCTGGAGCGGCCGGCGGGCGGGCTCGTGATAGTGGACGTCGCCGGTGGCGACCAGGCGGGTTCCGGTGGCTTGCGCCAGGCCCGCCAACTTTCGGATACGTTCCCGGTCGGGACCGGTGCCGAGGTGGCTCGCCGCCAGATAGGTCCGATCGCCGAATTTTTCCGCGAGATCCCGGAGCCAGGCCGGTGCGGTCCGATCGTCCGGATCGGCCAGCGCCATCACCAACTGGCCATCTCCGTAATCATACAGATCTTCCAGGCTCAGATGGCATTCACCCTTGGGCGCACGCCGCCGCCCCAGGGTGATCAGTCGGGACAGGCGGGCATAGGCCGGACGGTCGATGGGATAGGCCAGAACGGACCGGCCGCAGAGAAAATCGAGCCTGACGCCGACGGTGAAACGGATCTCGAGATCCTTCGCAGCGACATGGGCCCGAACCAGACCGGCGAAGCTGTTGCGGTCGGTCAGGGCGATCGCCTCAAGCCCCAGCTCATGGGCCCGGGCCACCAATTCGTCCGGGTGGGACGCGCCCCTCAGAAACGAAAAATTCGAGGTGACCTGGAGCTCGGCATAGTCGGACATCAGACAGAATCTTAAGCGAAGCGGCCGTGAAGGAACCATTCGGGCGTCTGGCCCTCGCCGTAGGCGCCTTCGCGGTAGATCCAGAACCGGCGCCCGCGGGCATCGTCGAGACGATAATAATCTCGCCGGCGCTCGTTATCGCCCCGCCACCATTCGGGTTCGATTCGCTCCGGCCCTTCCGCCTGATGGACCGCGGTCATCGCCCCGCCCCAGCCGATCCTAAGCGGCGGATCGTCCGGAAGCGGCGCCATCACTTGCAACGATTGGGGTTGGCTCAAGAGGCGGAGCGGACGAGCGCCCCGTGCCGGCCAACCGTTTGAACCGTCCCCCCTCGACGCCGGCACCGGGCGGACCGCGCGCTCGGGAATATGGCTGTCGATCGGCTGCAAACGCAGCACCCGGTCGGGGCCGAAGCGAAGGGAGAGCCGGTCGATCAGGTCTGCGAGCGCTTCCTCCCCGTCAACACCTTCCCCGATGCCACCCTTGACGGCAATCTGCCGAGGGCGCAACGGATCGGTCTCGACGGCCGCGAGGCGCATGCATTCGACCCCGAAACCCAGGTCGATACCGTCCAGGCGCTCGACAAAAAGTTTTTTCAAAGCCAAGGGCTTACGGTTGGGTCTTGAGGTCAGAATTTCGAGCTTGTGAACCGCACCGTCGATTCGGCAGAGATCAAGCCGGAGCCGTCTTGCTCCCTCTTGTTGATTTTCTAATATTTCGCAGAGCTTTATGAGCAAATTCTCAGTCGCAGCTTCAATATCGTCATGGCGGCCGATCGGCTCCGGCCAGGCCATGCGCACCTGAATGATCGCCGGCGGATCCAAGGGCACGAAGGGTTCCGTCAGTTGGCCCAGCATTTTGTACAGACGAAAAATCACCTCTTCGCCGAAGCGGTTGAGAAGCAGCGATGCCGGCATCAGGGCGAGGTCGCCCACCCGCTTGAGACCGAGCCGGCAGAGACTTGCCGCCGCCTCGGGATCGATCCGAAGCGCCATGACGGGAAGGTTTTTCAAGCCCGCCTCGGTTTCGCCCGAGCGCAGCACACCACCATCGCCGTAGCGGGCCCAGGCCCAGGCGGCGGCCTGGCTATCGGCGGCAGCGATCAGGGCTTCGATACCCCACTGACGAAACCTTTGTCCGAGTTCGGCCAACAGGCGGCTCTCGCCGCCGAAAAGATGCGCGCAACCGGTGATATCGATCAGAAGCCCGTCGTCACCGTCGATCGCCACCCAGGGGCTGTAGCGTCCGCACCAAAGCACCAGCGCTTCGAGCGCCAGCCGGTCCTTGGCACGGCAGGTCTCAATGCAGATCAGCCCCGGATAGGCCGCCCGGGCATCGGCGAGCTTGAAGCCGGCCGTGATCTTCTGGCCCTCGGCCTCGGCACTGACAGCGGTGATTCTGACGGTGCCTTGCTGGGGCTCGATCATGGCGAGAGGCCTGCCCTGATGGGCGGCCCTGCCCTCACGACGCGTCTCTAACCGCCAGCGATCGATCGGCCAGCGAGGCAACCAGATCGAAACGTAACGTCTGCTCATTCCACATCACCGTCCATCGCCGGGGCGTGCCGGCCCGGTTTCGCCAAAGATCGAGGGTCCAGATCGGAGGCCGGAAGGCCGGACCCGAGGGTTTCATAAGACAAGGTTCCACCCGCCAACGGGTGACCGCCGCGCTGGGTAGGATGTCGGTCCCTTGGGCGAGCGCCCGCGGTTTCAGGATCAGACCCGTGCCGCCCCCCGCCTCGGCCGCGAGCTGCAGACGGCGGCTGGCGAACAGATCGATGTGGTCGATCTCGCCAACCACGGCCGTGACCGAAGGACAGCGAAGCGCCTGTTCCATGGCCCAGAACACGGCCCTGTCGTCGCCGGCACGAACCACCAAAAATCGCCCGGTGTCGATGCCGGAGGCAGCGAGGCCCGGCCCGTAGAGCCGCCCTTGATCCGCCTCGATGCCGGTCTGCTGGCACCAGACAAACGAACCCGGAAGCTGTCCCATGGCGGCCAGAAGGCTGGCGGCGAAACCGGTGGCGGCGTTGCCCTCGATCTCGTGAACCGCGCGCGGGGCGAGGCCGCCGCCCGGCAGGTTTCGGTCGATCTCATCCAAGCCGAAACGCATCGCCGGCGCGGCATCGAGCTGGACGCCATGGCCTTCGATCGCGGCCAGACGGCGACGCAGCTGTGCTAGCTTGTGAGCGGATGAGGACATGGACGAGCTCATGTTTGTTCTTGTTTTGTTCTATAAACGTTTTGGCCTATGTCAACCGGCCACCAGCCAACTCCTCAGAGCGGCATCACCCGGCTCAGACCGTTTTCCATCTCCATCCAATAGCGTTTCAGATCGACGTCATCGCTCTCCGCCACCGCGCAAACCGCCCGGTCCAAGCTTTCGCTGTGGGTCACGACCACCAGCTGGGACCGGGCTGCGGCCCGTCCCACCAACCGCGCGAGCGCCTCGACCAGATCGCCGTAAAGGCTGGTCTCCGGTTCATTCAGGACGATCAGCTCGGCGGGCTTGTGCCCCAAAAGCGCACCCAAAAGCCCAAGATAGCGAAGCGTGCCGTCGGATAACTCGGCCACACCCAAAGGCCGGAACAGGCCTGGACGCTCGATCGCCAAGCTCAGCCTGGTTCCCTCCTCGACCACGACCAGCCGCTGGCCCGGAAAGGCATCCTCGAACGCTTCATCGAAGTCGTGGGGATCACCGATCACCCGCAAGGTTTCGTAGACCGCCGCCAGATTGCCGCCGTCATCTGTGAGCGAAGGCGCGGCGACGGCCACCTGAGGCATGCGCGCTGGTGCGCCTGGCCCGGTCGGCAGATCATGATAAAAACGCCAGTCGGCCAGCCGGCGGGCGACCATCGTGATTTCGGGGAAGGCACGCGCGTCCTGGATCTGGGCCAGAGCGCTCTCCGAGGTCATGAGCACCCGCTCATAAGCCAGCCTTCGCCCCTCATCGTCTCGCAGCCAAGCGGACGGTCCGTCGCGTTTGAGCAGTTCCGCCGCCCGACCTCCCCTCAGCACCAGCGAAAGGGTTTCGTCCTTGACCCTGGGATCGAGCGGCAAAGCGCCTTCGGTCGGCCCCGGAAGCCCAAGGGCCAGATCGTAGCGCCAGTCGTCCAGATCGACGCCCAGACCGACCCGTACTGCGCCCTTTTTGCGGGCACCGGCCCAGAGCAGGGATGTCATTCCACCCTCGGCGGCGATGGCTTGCGCCAACCGCCCGGCGCCGGCGGCGCCGAGCAGGGACAGCGCTCTATAGAGATTGCTCTTGCCAACGCCGTTGGCGCCCCGAATCAGGGTGATCCGGCCCATCTCGAGTTTCAGCCCCTGGAGCGAGCGGTAACCATCGATCCGAAGCTCGCTGACGCTCACCGATTGTTCATTCGGCTGGTCTTCTCCGTTCGGTCCGATCTCGGTCAGAGGCCAAGAGGTTTGGCGGCATAACTTTCCACGAGCGAGCCGGCCAGAAGATACCAGCCATCGACCAGAACGAAAAAGATCAGTTTGAACGGCAGGGAGATGATCACCGGCGGCAGGGTCATCATACCCATGGACATGAGCACCGAAGCCACGACCATGTCGATGATAACGAAGGGCATGAAGATCAGAAAACCGATCTCGAACGCTCGCCTCAATTCGCTGATCATGAAGGCCGGCACCAGGATCCGCATCGGCGTCACCTCCGGCGTCTGCAGTTCTTCGATACCGGCCATCTCGGCGAACAGCGCCAAATCCTTGTCCCGAACATGCTCGAGCATGAAGTCGCGAACCGGCGCCGAGGCCAGCTCCAACGCCTGCATCTCGTCGATCTCGTCTTCAAGAAGGGGTTTGATCCCGTCCTCATAGACCTGCTCGAACACAGGGGTCATGACGAACAGGGTGAGAAACAGAGCAAGGCTGATCAGGACGGCGTTGGGCGGGGTCTGCTGCAGGCCGACCGCGGTTCTGAGAAACGAGAGAACCACCACGATCCGGGTGAACGAGGTGACCATGATCAGGATGCTGGGGGCGAGGCTCAGAACCGTGATCAGGATCAGGATCTGAACGATCTGCGAGGTGACGGAGCCGCCTTGGCCGAGATCGAGGGTCAGGCTTTGGGCGGCCGCCGGCTCGACCAGGAACAAGGCGAGCACGCCAACGGCGGAGCGCAGGCCCCAGCCGATCAATCGCTCAGATCTGGCCATGGGTCGCTTCCTCGTCGGTCACGGTTTCGTTCGACGGCGCCGGTCTCGCGGCCCAACTCTCGATCGCCCTGATCTCTTGCGGGCTTGCCGCGAGAAGATGCTCGCGTTCGTCACAGCGGACGAGAATGAGCCGCTGACGGGGACCGAGGCTTTGCATTTCCACGATCTGCAGCCGCTTGGCGGGACCGACCGACGGGCCGTGGCGCTGCCAGAGACGGAGCAGCCAAACGAACAGGATGATCAGGGCAATGACGAGCGCCAGGGCGGCGAACACCCGTTGGAGATCGATGGCCTCGCTCACCGGCCGCCTCCCGGGCGTGCCAAGCCCGCCGGTCCGGCGCCGCCATAGGCTCGCCGCGCCTGCTCGCTGGCGCTGACCGCCTGGATCCTGGCTTTGAGCGCGGCACGCTTCGCCATCATGTCCTGGTGAAGCCGGCTCAGATCATCGAGCAGGCTGGTGAGAGCCGAGCGTTCCAGACCGTCCGGCGCCGCCGACCGGGCCATCTGGCCGAGCAGTGCGACCAGCTTTGCCGCTTCGCCCAGATCGACGGGCTGATCCCGATCGAACTGGTGACGGGCCTTGAGGATCAATGCCTGGGCACGGGCGAGGCATGCCGCCGGTGTCGGAGGCTCCAACGGGCAGGTTTCGGTCGGCCGGGCGTCCTGCGCATTTCGTCTAAGTGATCGGTTCATGATGTTCGCTCCCCGCGGCGGCGTTCCGCCAGCTCCCGATCGGTGCGATAGATGCGGGCAAGGATTTCGGCGACCGCGGAAAAGGCGATCATCGGGATCGGTGTTCCCGCTTCCATCCGCGCCAGAAGCTCGCTCAACGGTTTGTCCCGGTGCACGGGCACACCGTTGGCCTCGGCTATCTCGACGATCCGATCGGCCAAAAAGCCCTGCCCGCTGGCGGCAACGATGGGCGGCAAATCGCCGTCCCGATCGTAGCGAAGCGCGACCGCCCGGCGCTCGTCGTCCATGATCTTTCCCTCAGCCATCCGTCGGACCGAGAGCTACGCGAGCATGGTTAATGACGCGTTAAGGGCGGAGGAGGCGTCCGCTTCAGCCGATCATGCGGCTGCGATAGGCACGGGATGCGAGTAGCTGTGTTTCCATCGATCGGTCGCGTCTCAAACCGATGTTTTCGGGCCCACTGACCGAGGCGATCTCTATCCCGCCATCCGAACCCTGCTCGGCGAGCCTGACCGACGGCGTCGCGGTGTCGCCGGGGCTTTCAGACGAAAAAGCGCCGGTCATGCCATTCCACGCCGTGGTCATGGCGTCGAAACTGTGCTCGGCGGTGTCGCGGCCGGTCACCTGATGGATCGAACCGTCGACCAGGGCGATGCCGGCACCGATCAGACCGCCGAACAGGCCGCCACCCATGAGCCGCGGGGCGAAACCCAACTCGTCACCGGTCACCTGGCGATAGAATCCACTGACGAAAGGGATGTGCTGCAGCGGATTGACGATGTCCAATAGATCGTCGAAGCCGAAACCGTCGCTTCCCCACAGGCCGTTCGCCGCCGCGCCACGATCGCCGACGTTATCACTTCGGCTGGGCCTGTCGGGGAACAGAGGTGTTGGATCACGATCGACAAGCAACGGTTTGACCTTTCGCAAACGGGCTTTGTCGGCAGGAGAGCAGGTTCCATGCCAAGTTCGCGATCTGCCGATAGAGCCGGCTTGTGCGTTTGGGTCGGACCTTGGACCTGGGCAAAATCTGCTGCCGCCGGCAGGTTCTGCCGGACCAGATCTGGATGAGCCATGCGTTTCGACGATGACGAGCTGAGCCGCTATGCACGGCAGATCGCCCTGCCGGAGATCGGCGGCCGCGGGCAGGAAAGATTGCGCAGCGCCCGGGTCCTGGTCGTCGGCGCCGGCGGTCTCGGCGCACCGCTTCTCCTCTATCTAGCGGCCGCCGGCGTCGGCACGCTCGGATTGGTCGACGATGACCGAGTGGAGCGCAGTTATCTGCAGCGCCTAATTCTTTATCGAGATGATGATCAGGGCCGCTCCAAGGTCGAGGCCGGCGCCCAAGCCCTCCGGGCGATCAATCCCCGGATCGACATCGTCGAAATCGACAGGCGTCTCGATCGAGCCAACGCGGCGGATATCATCGGGGCGTTCGAGGTGGTCGCCGACGGCAGCGACAGTTTCACGACCCGGGATGTGGTCGCCGCCGGCGCTTTTCGTACCAAAAAGCCGCTGATCAGCGCGTCGGTCCAGGGATGGGACGGTCAACTGACCTGCTTCAAACCCTATCTTGGTCCGCCTCACCCCTGCTTCCGCTGCCTTTTTCCTGATGCGCCGTCTGAAGATATCCTCCCAACCTGCTCACAAGGCGGTGTTTTGGGACCAGTCGCCGGTACATTGGGTTGTTTACAGGCGACTGAGGTGATCATAGAAATCTTGGGTATCGGCCGGAGCCTTTCGGGGCGGTTGCTGTTGCTACAGGCCTTTGACGCGATTTACGAAGAAATTTTGTTAGAACGCTCGAAAACATGCACTTTCTGCGGCGGTTTCGAACTTTGATTGGGGTGCGTCACCATACCCTGAGGCGGTGTGAGCGGGTCATTGCTTGCGACCGCCCGGGCTGTTGATGTAGGAAGCGCCTTCGTTGACGAGGTCATGGGTGGCCTGGTTTGTGCCCTCATCTTCAGACGGGAGCGCGCCCTTGTCGGACTTGGATCTCGAAGGATACCGTCCTTCGACGGATGAGCCCTACATGAGCGATCGCCAGCTCGCTTATTTCCGGGCCAAGCTTCTCTACTGGCGAGACGAGATCCTGCGCGGTTCCGGCAGCACGCTACGCGAACTCAAGGAAGACGGCCTTCGCAGCGCCGATCTGGGCGAATGGGCCGCCAACGAGATCCAGCGCAGCTTCAGTCTGCGGACCCGCGATCGGGAGCGCAAGCTTTTGAACAAGATCGACCGCGCCCTGGAGCGGATCGAGGACGGCAGTTACGGCTATTGTGAGGAAACGATGGAGCCAATCGGCCTGGCGCGGCTAGAAGCGCGGCCGATCGCGACCCTTTCGATTGAGGCTCAGGAGCGCCACGAGCGCCGCGAACGAAATTTTCGCAGCAACGGTTGAAGGTCGAACGACCCCACCGGCTGTAAGGCCTCTGCCCCGCCCCCTGACAAAATCCGACCGATAGCCTAAAGTCACCTAGAGGCCAATCCGATCCAAAGACGGCGCCCGACCGGAAGACCGGGGTTCGTTTGAAACCCGGTGCTGCGTGCTGCGATCGGTTTCTGACCTATCGCGTGACCACGCCGCCCTGGCGGCGCGGCAAAAAAGGCCGAGCCTCCTGGCGGACCGTTCGGGACCGGCGCTCAGGCTTGGATGTCGACCTGCTGACCCCGGATGGAATCGCTGGACACCGGCTCCTGGGACCGGGAGCGCCCGGCAGCGGCCGCCTGCTCACTCGCACCCGCCGCTTCAACCGCGACGTTCGTGTCCGGCTCCGCAGCCACCCTTTGAGCGGCGTCACGAACGGGGGTCGCCGGCGCACTGTTGGAGCCAAGCGACTGCAAAGACGTATGAGACGGACCTACGTTCATGGGCTTCTTCCTTGTGACAAGCCGCCGCAAAGTTTTGCCGATCGTATGAGCTCTCTCGACGATCGGCCGATAGTCGGCGCGCGCCTAACCTATCGCTCAGAAACCTTAAAGCGGCCTTAAACGGCAAGTTTTTCCCGGCAGTTTTTGCCGCCTGACACCCTATCGTCGTCAAACGCGATACGCCGAGCATCATCGGCTGACAAAAATTCTCTTTCAATTTCAATGAGATGACAAAGGACGAAAAATTTGGCACCGCGCTTGCTGAAAGGTAGGCGCCATGATCCAGTCATCTGCCATAGCGCTGCTCTTCGGCAGCACTGCCCAAGCGGGCCTCGCCACCGGCGCTAGCGGTGAAGGGGCTCCAGCGCCTTTCGCTCAACTTCTCGCCGGCTTGAACGGCGGTCAAGTTCCCGGTTTGCCAGGCAACCAATCGCCGAGCTTGCCGGGCGACCAGATGACCAGCTTGCTCAGCCATCCGCAGCATTCGGCGCTGAGCAGCAACGGTCTCCTTTCGGCCGAACCGCCCGCCGCTGCTGCCAACGTCTCGGGGTCGAGCGGAACCCAAACGCCGGCAACGTTCGAACAAGATAGCAGTTTCCTCTTGCCGGAGGCGCAGGTCTCGGTCGAAACCGCGGCCCTTGCCGGAACGCTTCTCGCTCAGAACGTATCTGTTGAGACCGCCTCGCTGCCGTCGGGCGGGCAGTTCGGCGCCCCTGATACCGCAAGCCTTACCCCAATTCCGGCGGCATCGCAGACCGCCGATCAGCCGTTGCTGGATGTGGCGGCCGCGAAATCAAACCTCGATGCCCCGGACAGCGAGATTCTGCCTGAGTTGGCGCTGTCGTCAATTTCGGCACAGCCTAGGGGCACCGTTTCGGACGCTCTCACCTCGTCCAGCGAGCTGGATACCCCGGCCGAATTCGATCAAGCTCGCGCCGGCAGGTTGTCCAATCAGGGGAAGACGGGGCAAGAAGGCGTTCAAACGCTTTCGGCCCCCCACCGAACTCCTTCCCCATCATGGACAACCGACCAGCCCGTTACCTCGGCACGACCGAGTGCCCCAGCGGTCACGTCCTCAAACGAGCTTCTGGCCGCCAGCAAGCCGGAGCCCCGACCGACGCTAGCGACCAATCCGATCGATTCGTCGACGAGGGGCGCCGAGACCGCCTCGGTGGCGAGCCACCAACAATCGGCCACGGTCAAAACTTCTGCCAACGATAAGCGGGCCCATGTCCGGGGGCCTGATACCGCCACCGTGGCTGAGCCCGAAAACAGCGGACCGGTGAAGTCTGCCCAGAGCCAGGCAAAGACCGCTCAGAGCCTCTCCTCGGAGCCCGTGTCCGAGACGGCGACGGGTTCACCGGCGCCTCAGCCGTCACCAGTGGCCGTCGCGCCGATCGAGACACACTCGGCCCTGGATGTCGATCCGATCGGTCCCCCTGTGAGCGAAATCGAAACGGTTGGCGAACCTGGAACCGCGTCGGCGGGGCGAGCCGCCGATGGGGCCCGCCAAAGCTCCGTGGCACCGCCCGCCCAGCAACTCTCGATGCAGTTGAGCCAGGCCGTGGAGGGCCGTTTGGACCGCCTGCAAGTGCAGCTCGAGCCGGCCGAGCTCGGCAAGGTCGATATCCGCTTGGACTTCGGTGACGACGGGTTGATCGCGGCTCATATCGTTGCCGAGCGCCCGGAAACGTTGGAACTTCTACAGAAAGATCAGCGCCAGCTGCAGGCAGCCCTCGAACGGGCGGGTTTCGCCGCCGGTGATCAACAACTCAGCTTCCAGTCGAGCGGTCAACAGAACGCCGGCGGCGAGCCAGAGCAGAACCTTTTCAGCCAGCAATCACCCAGCGACGCCCACCCCGAGATCCCGGGCGAACCCACTGAACAGACGAGCGCTCATCGCCTTCGTCTGCTCGATATCAACGCTTAAGCGATCGTCTCGGAGGACCGAAAAGTGGACATTCAGAGCGTTTCATCGAGCCCGCAGCCCAAGAGTGGTGACGCCGCTTTGGGGCTTGCCGAAGACTTCAACAGTTTTCTGACGCTGCTCACGACCCAACTCCAGAACCAGGATCCCCTGTCACCGGTCGACAGCACCCAGTTCACGGAACAGCTGGTGCAGTTCACGTCGGTCGAACAGGCGGTCGCCACCAACGACAAGCTCGACAGCCTCCTGTCGGCAATGACCTCGAACACCATGACCCAGGCAGTCGGGTATGTAGGAACCTTCGTGGTCGCCGATGGCCAGCATGTGGAACTTGGTCAGACCGGCGAGGCGTCGATGCGCTTCGAACTCGCCGACGATGTGAGCCAAGCGACGCTGACCGTCCAGGACCAGGACGGCCAGATCGTTCACACCGCCGACATCGTGCCGACCCCAGGCGAGCAGGCTTATTTTTGGGACGGTCGCAACGAGATCGGTCAGCGCCAGCCGGCCGGCTCCTACCAGGTGCGGGTCGATGCCCTCGACGGCGGCGGCCTGCCGACCACCGTCAAAACCCAGGTGGGTGGCACCGTCCAGTCGGTCGACATCGTCGACGGTGCTCTGAAACTCGTGGTCGGTGGCCGCCCCGTCCCGATCGAAGCCGTCCGTTCCGTCACCCTCCCCTCCTCTTCTGATCAAACCGCTCAATAGCGCCTCAAAGGAAGGACTTTTGTCATGAGCTTGTTCGGTTCCCTCTTCTCCGGCGTTTCCGGCCTCACCGCCCAAAGCCGGTCCATGAGTATGATCTCCGACAATATCGCCAACGTGAACACCACGGCTTACAAGGGCGCCAAGGCTCAGTTCGCGAGTCTGGTCACCCAGGCCGGCGGTTCCACGACCTATAATCCGGGCGGCGTTCGCTCGATCACGGAGTACACGATCGAGAGCCAGGGGCTGGTTCAGGCCAGCGATTCCTCCACCGACGTCGCGATCAGTGGCGACGGCTTCTTCGTCGTCAGTGGCGACACGGACGGCACGGGCGAGCAGGTCTACACGCGTGACGGCGCCTTCACCCCGGACTTCTTCGGTAATCTCCGCAATCCCTCTGGCTACTACCTCCAGGGCTGGGTGCTGAACGGCAGCGGCGAGGTCGCCAATGTCAATCAGTTGACCACGGTCAACGTACGAAGCATCAGCGGCGTCGCCGCCGCCACCACCGATGCCGCCATCGGCGCCAATCTCAGCGCCGATGAGCCGGCCTTCACCGGCACCTATGACGGTGCCCCCACCGCCACCGCCGACAATATGGCGCAGTATGGCGCCACCGGCGGCGCCAGCGGCGTTCAGCCCGATTTCGCCCGAACCCTGCAGCTCTTCGATTCCCTGGGCCGGCCCCACAATGTCACGGTTGCCTTCCTCAAAAGCCCGACAACCAATGTCTGGAACGTCGAGCTCTACGCCGATCCTTCCGAGATCACGGTCGCATCCCATCCGAACGGCTTGCTCGCCGCCGGCACCGTAACCTTCAACGGCGACGGCACGCTGAACGCCTTTTCGATCACGCCCAACTATCCCACCGGCGCCGCTGCCAACGCGCCCATCGGCATCGATTGGCTGGCGACGGACGGCGCCGCCGACAGCAGCGTGAGCATCGACTGGGGCACGATCGGGGAGACCGACGGGCTGACCCAGTTCTCCGGTGACACCAGCGTCTCCTTCGTCACCCAGAACGGTGCCGAGGTCGGCCAGCTCAACGGCGTGAGCATTGACGAAGAGGGCTTCGTCAATGCGTCCTTCACCAATGGTGAGCAGCGCAAGCTGTTCCTCCTGCCCGTCGCCACCTTTGCCAATCCGGCGGCTCTCGATCCCCGAAGCGGCAATGTCTATGCCCAGAGCGATCGCTCGGGTGCCTTCAACTTGCGCGAGACCGGAAGCGGTGGCGCCGGCGCGATCACGCCTTCCGCCTTGGAAGCCGCCAATGTCGACCTGGCCGACGAGTTCACCAAGATGATCGTCACCCAGCGCGCCTATTCTGCCAATGCCCGGGTGATCAGCACGACGGACGACATGCTCAACGAATTGGTCCGCCTCGGTCGCTAGTCGTCGTCTCATGTACCTCAGTATGGCCAAGTCCTCGATCGAGCTGATCCGCCGCTTCACTTAGGCCTTCCTTAAATGGCGCTGGTCAATGATCAGCAACAACAGGCCGGTGGAGGCCGGAGAAACGCCGATGACGGAATCCTACCCGATGGAACGTGTCGCCCGAGGTGGCAGCTTGGCGGTCGGCCCCGATGGTCACCCGCTCTCGGGCGACGACCTGCCACCGCCGGACACCCACCGGTGGGTCGCGCGCCGCAAGGCCGAAGTCGTGAGCGCGGTGCGCGCCGGCCTGCTCTCGCTCGAGGAGGCCTGCACCCGCTACCAGCTGTCGGCGGAGGAATTCCGCAGCTGGGAGGCCGCGATCGACCGCCACGGCCTGGGCGGCCTGCGAGTGACCCGGATCCAGGAGTTCCGCTGACCAGGC
>JBHJGP010000004.1:0-15897 GCA_050331695.1 Geminicoccaceae bacterium | reverse complement strand
AACTGGTGAACTGAGCGCCGCCCGCCTCCGCCAACACCTTCGTGATCGCCGCCGTCAGCGTCGTCTTGCCGTGGTCAACATGGCCAATCGTGCCGATGTTCGCATGCGGCTTCGTACGCTCAAACTTCTCCTTCGACATCGAATTTCCGTCCGATTTGGTTAGCTCAGGTCAGGCAGCGGCAATCCATTTAGGTCTGGAGCGGGTGATGGGAATCGAACCCACACACACGGCTTGGAAGGCCGATGCTCTACCATTGTGCTACACCCGCACCGGTTCAACGGCCCGACGGATCCGAGTGGTGGAGGGGGTAAGATTCGAACCTACGTAGACGTACGTCGGCAGTTTTACAGTCTTCTGCCTTTGACCGCTCGGCCACCCCTCCGCGCCGGACCGGCCTGGCGCCGCGAAACGCGCCGGAGTATGTGGTCCGAAAGGGCCTTGTCAACAGTTATGCCGAGCCGCGCCCGGAACCGCTGAAAGCCAACCTGCAGAAGGGGCGTGAGGTCCATGGATCGAACCAAGTCGAGGCGCCGACCTCGGCCCCAGGCCAAGGCCGGTACTCCGGGTCAGGCCTCATCGGCGAAGACACCGCAGCTATGGCTTTGGGGCATCCATCCCGTGACGGCCGCCCTCGCCAATCCCGATCGTCCCTGCAACGAACTTCGGCTCGCCCGTGAGGTGCCGGACGACCTGGTCAAAGCCGCGGCGGAACGAGGTTTGGAGTCGGTCACAACCGATCGTCGCGAGCTCGACCGCCTGCTGGGCGCGGACAGCGGCCACCAGGGCGTTGCCCTTTCGGTCGACCCCCTGCCCGGCCGGCAGGTGGGCGAAATCAAACTGGCGCCGCCGGACCGGATCCTGGTTCTCGACCAGGTCACCGACGCCCGCAATTTCGGCGCAATTCTACGCTCGGCCGCCTGCTTTGGCGTCGGCGCCGTGGTGGTCCAGAGCAAGCATGCGGCCGCCGCCAACGGCGCTTGCGCCAAAGCAGCGGCCGGGGCGCTCGAAAAAATACCGATCTATGAGGTGGTCAATCTCGCCCGAACGCTGACCCAGTTGAAGGGCTGGGGCTATTGGATCTACGCCCTCGACGCGGCGGCTGAGACACCGCTCGAACGCTGGCAACCGGGTGAGCAGAGCGTTCTGGTGATCGGCGCCGAGGGCCATGGCATCAGGCCTTTGCTTCGCGCCCGCGCTGATCAAGACGTCGCAATTCCGATCGGCCCGGCGATGGAAAGTCTGAACGTCTCTGTGAGCGCCGGCATCGCCCTTTACGCCCTTGCTCGAGCGCGCTCTCGCCCCTAGGTTTTGGCAGCCTTTCGAACATGGCTGGCGTAGCTCAATTGGTAGAGCAACCGCCTTGTAAGCGGTAGGTTGCGGGTTCAAGTCCTGCCGCCAGCACCAAACGCCTCAAACCGCAAGCGCTCCGATGCGCATCGTTCAACGCTCAGACTGGGTGGATCTTTCATGGCCGAGACGGGCACGGATCGTCCTCGCACGGTTTTCATCACCGGCGGGTCGCGAGGCATCGGCCTTGAATTCTGCCGCCACTACAAGCGACACGGATGGCGCGTCATCGCCACCTGCCGCGATCCCGAAAACGCGTCCGAGCTGAGGGCCTTGGCTGCCGATGGTGCCACCGAGATCCACGCTCTGGACGTCGCCGATGGCAACCAGATCGCCGGCATCGCAGACGGCCTCGCGGACCAACCGATCGACCTCCTGATCAACAATGCCGGGATCTACGGGGAGCGGCCGCAAACCTTCGAGGGCCTCTCCCAGGCCGATTGGCTCAAGGTGCTGGCGACCAATGCGGTGGCGCCGGTCTTGTTGAGCCGCGCGCTCTTGCCTTCCTTGCAGGCGGCTCCCGGCGCCAAGATCGTGATGATCACCAGCCGCATGGGCAGCATCGCCAGCAATGGCGGCGATGGGGACAACGCCATTTATCGGTCGTCCAAGGCCGCGCTCAATGCGGCCTCGACATGTCTCGCCCATGAGCTGAAGCCGAAGAAGATCGCGGTTCTCCTGTTTCATCCAGGCTGGGTTCAGATTGATATGGGAACGGACGCCGCGGCCATCGACACCGTCACGAGTGTCGCCGGCATCACCCGTGAGACGGAACGGCTGACAATCCAGGATACAGGCACCTTCGTCGACTACGCCGGAAAGCGCATACCCTGGTAGAAAGCCCCAGGCGCTGCGGTAGTCATCAAACGAACATTGACACCTGTCATGAGACACTTAAGAGCGAATGCTAACGCTCCTTTAAGGTTAATGGGTGACAAAAGAAGAGACGAAACCTGTTCGTCCGTCACCATCATCCGCGAGCCGCATTGACCGAGGGTGATGGGATCGTTCTGCCGGTGGCAGGGTTGATCGGTTCCGACGGGGTTCAAGACTGGGACTGGAACGCTGTTCAAAAACCGGAATTCTTACGTCTTGACGGGCGGCAGGTCTGCGCGAGCCAGAGCGAAGTGGT
The DNA here is from genome assembly GCA_050331695.1 of Geminicoccaceae bacterium. Lineage (GTDB taxonomy): Bacteria > Pseudomonadota > Alphaproteobacteria > Geminicoccales > Geminicoccaceae > JBHJGP01. Next base: position 13,417 of record JBHJGP010000004.1, on the reverse strand, counting down.
CCCTTCAACGGGTCCTGGCCGGCTCGCTAATCGCCTGCGCCGTGGTGAGCGGCGGGTTTCTCGCGTTTCACCTGGTCACCGAACAAGCCGTCGCCGACCACCAGATTAGGGTGGCCAACGCCGAGCGCGCCTATGATGCCCTTTATTCCGACGCGGAGACCATGCGTTCGTTGTTCCGCGCCGAGGTCGATGCGCTCGCCGCGAGCAATGGCCAAACCGAACGCCGGTACCAGCTCTTGGAACGTCAGCATCGCGCGCTGATGGCCCAGGTCCAGATGCTCGAAAATGACCTGGCGGCCCGCGACCTCGAGCGCAATGCGGCTTTGATGGAGACAAGCCAACTCGCGGGTCTCCTCGGCGCCGACGGCAGTCTGGTTCAGGTTGCGGCTAATGATCCCGTGCCCTTGGCCAACCGTCTGGCCGCGCTTCGCGCTCAGATCAAAGAGAAGCTCGATGAGCGAGAGCGGGCGGAGCAGGAGCTGAAAGGTCTCGACTGGCGACTCAATTTTGCCGAACAGCGCCTGAGCAACGTTCGCAAGAGCCATGGCGCAGCGGTCTCCTGGCTAGCCGAGTGGTTCCGGGACTATGGCGATTCCGTCCTCGCCGTCCTGAGCGATAACGGTGTCGACGTCGAACCTTTGGTCAGCCGCGTCATGGATGACGCCCAGAGCGGCATAGGCGGCCCGTTCGAGGCGTTGCCCGGCGACGAGCCGGTTTCCTTCGCCGAGGACAGCAATCGGCTGGCGGTCGAACTGGAGCGGGTCGAGGCGATCGAAACGGTCCTGGGTGTCCTACCGCTGGCAGCGCCTCTCGACCATTTTCATGTGACCAGTGGCTACGGACCCCGGGTCGATCCGATCAAGGGATCGAAGGCGATGCACAGTGGCATCGATCTCGGCGCCGCGCGTAACAGCAAGATCATGGCGACCGCCCCCGGAACCGTGCGCCATGCCGGCGATAAAGGCCCGTTCGGTATCATGGTCGAAATCGAACACGGCTTCGGCATCGTCACCCGGTTCGCCCACCTGGCGGAAGCGACGGTGAAGGTCGGCGATCGCGTGGACCGGCGCGACGTGATCGGCATCATCGGCAGCACCGGCCGGAGCACCGGCCGCCACCTCCATTACGAAGTCCGCATCGACGACCGGCCCCAGGACCCGTCATTGTTTCTCCGGGCCGGAAGGCAGCTGATCAATGTTTTCAAGAGCTAGGGCACGTTTCCCGAGAACATCCAGACCTCCGGTCCTCAGCCGGAGCACACCGGTCCAGGAGCCGGAACTGCCGCTCTTTCCCGACCGGTTGGCCACAGCCCCAGTATCCGTCGTTGCCGCCCATGCGCGCCTTCAGGGTGACTTGGTCTCCAAAGGCCCGATCCAGCTAGATGGCTGGGTGCGCGGCGATGTCGAATGTCCGAGCCTGGTGATCGGCCAACGCGGCGGCGTCGAGGGCCGGGTCGCGGCCGACAGGCTCGTGGTGTTCGGAACCATCATCGGCTCCGTGGCCGCCTGGACCGTCATCTTGAAGGCGACGTCGAAGGTCATCGCCGACATCCTCCACGACCGTCTGACAGTCGTGGAGGGCGCTGCCTTCGAGGGCCAGTGCCGGCGCGGCAACGTTCGGCCCGGCCCGCACAAGACCTTTCCCGATGCCAAACGTTTGGCCCTGCTTGCGCCCGGTTCCCGCTGACCGGGCAGGCGTTTGCCAGTCGATATGATGGACATCGATACATTCGCCCTGTCGGCGATCCTAAGCCTCGGCTTGGGAAGCGCTTTCGGCTGGGTGGTCGAGCGAAGCGGCTTTTGCACGATGGGCGCGATCAGCGATCTGGTGATCTTCCAGAGCAATCGCCGGCTCAAGGTCTGGGCGCTGGCGGTCGCCACCGCAGCTTTGGGCCTGACTGTCTGGCCCGCCGGAGCGCCGGCATTGGGGGGCGTATCGCTGGGTCAACTCGCACTCGCGGCCACCGGCGGCCTGATCTTTGGCTACGGGATGGTGTTGACGGGCGGTTGCGTCAGCCGGTGCCTGGTCAGAACCGGCGCCGGCAGCGTCAAGGCGGCGCTGGTTCTGGTAGTCCTCTTCGCCACCGCGCTTCTCGTCCTCACCGGTCTGAACCCGACCCCAATCATGGTCGCCGAGCGGATCCAAAACGCCAGCGATACGGGCCCAGTGACACGGCTTGTTCCCGCGCTTCTCGCCGCATGCCTCCTCGTTTGGATTTTAAACGATCGTCGGTTCCGGCGTTTCAGTACCGATACGACAGCCGGCCTCGTGATGGGATTTTGCGTCGTGATGGTCTTCATCGTCGATGACATACCGCAGGCGAGCGGCCTCAACTTCCTCGATCCTGTCGCGGCACCTAGCGGCTACGTTGCGGTCAGCGGCGTGTCGCTTCTGGTGGGCACTGTCCTCGGCGCCAGTCTGAGCGCAGCGGCTCGCGGCAGTTTTCGTCTGGAGTTTTTCGTCGATCGCGCCGACATTGCGCGCAATGGCGTCGGGGCTCTTTTTTTGGGACTTGGCGGCGCTCTGGTCGGTGCTTGCACCGTGGGTGCCGGCATGAGCGGTGTCGCCAGCTTGAGCCTCGCCGCAATCGTCGCCACCGCTGCCATGATGGCCGGCGCTGCGGGCGCGGTTCAGGTGCTTCTGGCGGGCGGCCTCGGCAGGTTCGCCGGACGTATCGGGGGGCTTTGGCGCCGATCAGGCCGAATGTGAGCCGGTCGGAGCGAAGGTGGAATGTGGTGGTTGCCGCGATCGGCTTTCTAAAAGTGGCTCTGATCCTGGTCCTGTTTCTGGCTGGCGCCGATCGCGGTGCCCGGGCGCAGACCGTGACGGCCGATCTGTCGAACCATCTGATCGCGATCGACACAGGTTTCTCCGGTTCCGAAGTTTTGTTGTTCGGAACGGTCGACGAAGCCGAAGACGTGGTGGTCGTCGTCCGCGGCCCGCCCAGGATCGAGACCGTCAGGCGCAAAGCCCGCATCCTCGGCATATGGATCAACAGCGACGAGGCGCAGTTCGCCCGCGTCCCGGGGTTCTACGCCGTGGCCGCGAACGGCCCCCTCACCGAGGTTGCGAACGACCCGGTGAGAGCCCGCCTGCAGATCGGTCTCGACAAGCTCGTCATCCGCCCGCTGGGGGCGATGGAACGGCAGGAGTCCCTGGATTTCCGCAATGGGCTGGTGCGCGACCGGCAGCGCCGAGGCCTCTACCAGGCCGAACCCGGGACGGTCCGCTTCATCGGCCAGAATCTATTCCGGACGACGCTCGATTTTCCGGCCAACGTGCCACCCGGGATCTACCAGGTCGAGGTGTTCGGTCTGCGCAACGGCGAGGTAGTCGGCGCCCAAAGCAGTGCCCTCGTCGTCAATAAGATCGGGCTGGAAGCCGCCTTGTTCGATTTCGCCCACGACAACGCTCACCTTTACGGCGTGGCGGCCATCCTTCTTTCGTTGCTTTCGGGCTGGACGGCGGCGGCTGTTTTCCGCAGAGGGTAGTTCATGAGCGAAGGCAAAGCACCGACCTCGGAGCGGGTGTTCCTCGTCGTCGTCGACGACACCGAGGAGATGCACAATGCGCTCCGTTTCGCCTGTCGACGCGCCCAGCACACCCAAGGCCGGGTCGCTCTTTTGTCGGTTCTACAACAGGTGGAGTTCCAGCATTGGCTTGGTGTCGGGCGGATGATGGAGGCCGAGGCCCGCCAGGCGACCGAGGAGCGTTTGCAGTCCTTCGCCGCCGAGGTCTTCGCGATGACCGGCACGCTCCCGATCCTTTACGTACGCGAGGGCGACCGGCGGGACGAACTGCTCGCACTTCTTAATGAGGAGCCCAACATCTCGCTTCTGGTGCTGGGCACGGCGCGGGATTCCAGCGATCCCGGACCGCTGGTGAAATATCTCGTGAGCTCGATGGGCGAGCAGATCCACGTGCCCGTGACCCTGGTCCCGGGACGAATGACGCCCGAAGAGATCGACGCGCTGACCTGACGATCGTCGGCCATAGGTATCTATTGATGGGTTCCGACCACCAGCTCCAGGTCGAAGAGGCGGGCGGTACAATCCTGGCGGAGACGGACAACGACTACCGGCTGCGGCCACTGGCTGGAGCCACGGAACTGCAGCCGTCTCTCACCGTCGGCGAACTCGAATAGCTCACCCCGCTGCCAAAGACGCTTTTGCCATAGCTCCCGGTCGAGACAGCCCTCGACCGCGTCGATGAGTTCGCCGAACGCCGGAAGAAGGTCGGTCGATTGCGCCGCCGCTGGCACGAAACCCCGGCAGATATAGGCCGACATGGGCCCCGGTCGCCCTTCGATCTCGCAGCGATTGGCATCCTCTACGATCAGATCGCCGACCCATGACACATTGTCAATCGGTCGGCCCCGAAGGCCTTCAAACGATCGGCCCCGAGCGCGTTCCAACCGGACGAGGTCGTCGCAAAAGGCGGGATCAAATGTCAGATCCGGCTGCGCCGCTGCCGATTGAGGCAGGATAACCTCGATCAGTTCACCCTGGGTGGAAGGACCGGCCTCGTTCAAATCCTGGCTATCTGCCGCCGGTGCTGCGATCGCGCCCAACCCCGCCGAACCAATCACAGCGAGCGCAACGCGTCGGCAGCCGCGCGCCCAATCATTGCGCATGGTATCCGCTCCAATCTTCCGCCTATGGATTGCATAAGCCGAGACGGCCTGTCCAGATTGATGCCGACGGGGTGCCGGCCCTTGCGGCCCGGGCTGGCACTGGCTATCGCTCACCTCTCTTGCGCCGGACTTCGAGGGAGGATCGCCGTTCATGCAGCCCCATTTCATCGTTCACTGCTCCGGCGATAGCGTCGGCGTTGTGGTCCAGGAGGATGTCAAGGCGGGCCAACCCCTTGAGGGCTGGATCATGGAAACCGACGAGACGATCCGGCTGACCGTGGACCATGACGTGCCGCTTGGGCACAAGCTGGCGATCAGGGACATCGCCGAAGGCGACACGATCATCAAGTACGAACACGACATCGGTCGGGCGGTTCAGCCGATCGCCAAGGGCGGCTACGTCCACGCCCACAATATCAAAACGAAAAGGTGGTGAGATGAGCGCCGATCATTTCTTTGGCTATCGCCGGGAGAACGGCCGGGTCGGAATCCGAAATCACGTCGTCGTCTTGCCGGTCGACGATATCTCGAACGCCGCCGCGGAAGGTGTCGCCAACAACATCAAGGGCACGATGGCCCTGCCCCATGCCTACGGGCGGTTGCAGTTCGGCGCCGACCTCGACCTTCAATTTCGGACCATCATCGGCACGGGCGCCAATCCGAACGTCGCCGCCGCCGTCGTCATCGGCATCGAGCCGGAATGGACGAGACGGGTCGCCGACGGCATCGCCGAAACCGGCAAGCCGGTGGCCGCCTTTTCGATCGAACAGAACGGTGACATCAAGACAGTGGCCGACGCATCCCGAACGGCGAAGGAGTTCGTCCATTGGGCGACCGAGAAGCAACGGGAGAAAGTCGGCGTCGAGGAGCTTTGGGCGGCCTGCAAATGTGGTGAAAGTGATACCACCACGGGCCTCGCCTCCTGTCCGACCGTCGGCAATCTCTACGACAAGCTGATACCCCGCGGGATCTATGGCTGTTTCGGTGAGACCTCGGAGATCACCGGCGGTGAGGCGGTGGTCGCCGAGCGCGCCGCCAACGACGAGGCCCGCGAAAAATTCATGAAGATCTGGCAGGCCTACCAGGATGACGTGATCGAGGCGCATAAGGTCGACGATCTGATGGACAGCCAGCCGACCAAAGGCAACAAGTATGGCGGCCTGTCGACGATCGAGGAAAAGGCCTTCGGCAATATCGAGAAGATCGGCAAGGAGGTCCGCTTCATCGATGCGCTCGGACCGGCGGAAGCACCGGCGAACGGCCCGGGGCTTTACTTCATGGATACGTCGAGCGCAGCGGCCGAGTGCTGCACGCTGCAGATGGCGGCCGGCTACGTCGTGCACATGTTTCCAACCGGTCAGGGCAACGTCATCGGCAATCCGGTCATGCCGGTGATCAAGATCAGCGGCAATCCGCGGACGGTCCGGACCATGGCGGAACACATCGACGTCGACGTCACGGGCATCCTGCGGCGGGAACAGAACCTGTCGGACGCCGGCGATCAGTTGATCGACATGGTGGTTAGAACCGCCAACGGACGGGCGACCGCGGCCGAAGCCTTGGGCCACCGGGAGTTCGTCATGACCAAGCTCTATCGGAGCGCCTGAGCGCCTTGAAGGTTCCGGCGGACCAGCTTTCGAACCGTTTGCGGCAGGCCTTCGAGAAGGCGGGGGTCGCACCAGCCAATGCCGCGAGCGTTTCGAGCGCGCTGATCGCGGCGGAACTCGATGGTCTGTCGAGCCACGGGCTTGGCCGTCTCAAGGCCTACCTGGCCCAGGCACGAAGCGGTAAGGTCAACGGTCAGGCCGAGCCGAGGCTGACCTGGACCAAGCCGGCTTTGGCTTGGATCGACGCATGCGACGGGTTCGCCTTTCCGGCCGTCGATCTGGCGACGGAAGCGCTGGTCAAGACGGCCGCCGAACAGGGCGTAGCCGCCGCGGCCATCAACAACTCCCACCATGCCGGCGTTTTGGGGCAGCCGGTGGAACGTTTGGCCCGCCGGGGTCTTATTGGCCTGATGATGGCGAACTCACCCAAGGCGATCGCCCCCTGGGGCGGAAAGGATGGGCTGTTCGGCACCAATCCGATCGCTTTCGCCTGCCCCCGTCCCCAGGGGAATCCGTTGGTGATCGATCTAAGCCTGTCCAAGGTCGCCCGGGGCAAGGTCATGGTTGCGGCCCAGAGGCACGAACCGATCCCGGACGATTGGGCATTGGATGCCGATGGGCGGCCGACGACAGACCCGGAGGCAGCGCTTGCCGGAACCATGGTCCCGATGGGCGACGCCAAAGGTGCTCAGCTGGTGCTGATGGTCGAGATCCTGGCGGCAGCCCTGCCGGCAGCCTGCTTCGGCTTCGAGGCCGCCAGTTTTTTCACGGCCGAGGGGGCGCCGCCCCGGGTCGGCCAGTTCCTGCTGGCGATCGACCCGACCGCCGCTTCCGACCGCTGGGACGAACGGATCGAGACGCTCTTGAGTGCCATCGCCGCCCAGGAGGGAACACGGCTGCCGGGCCAGCGCCGCTACCAGATCAGAGCCGAGCGCAAAGCAGTGGGTGTCGATGTGCCGGAGGATCTGATGGAGCTTCTGGCGTGACGAAACCGCCTGTGCTTGGCCTGGCCCTCGGCGGCGGCGCCGCCAAGGGGTGGGCGCAGCTCGGCGTCATAGAGGTGCTGGAGGAAGCGGGCATCCGACCCGATCTCATCGTCGGCACCTCGATCGGCGCGGTCGGCGGGGCCTGCTATGCGGCCGGCAAACGCGCCGAGCTGAGCGAACTGGCGCGCAAGGTGAGCTGGTTCGACGTGTTGCAACTTGCCGATCCCACGTTTTTTGCGACCGGTCTGTTCAAGGGCGAGCGTTTCATGCGCGAGCTGGGATCGCTCTTAGGCGACGCCCGGTTCGAGGATCTGGACATCCGGTTGGGTGTTACGGCGGTTGACCTCGTCTCGAACCAGCTTTTGGTGCTGAGCGAGGGCTCGGTGATCGAAGCGATCCGCGCCTCGATCGCCATACCTGGTCTGTTCACCCCGGTTCAACGGGATGGCGCCATCCTCGTCGACGGCGGGATCAAGAGCATCGTGCCCGTGGGATCCTGCCGGGAGATGGGGGCGGCTTTCGTCATTGCCGTCGATGTCACCGGCGACTACGAGAACGCCCGGAACGCCGCGGGTCTCTCCAATGATCCGAATGCGAAACCGAAGATGGCCGGGGTCGCCCGCGCCGCCTTCGCCATGGTTGTGAAGGAGTTCGCCCGAAATCAGCTTCTGCGGGACCCGCCCGACCTGGTGATTCGGCCGCCGATCGACGCGATACCGGCTTACGATTTTACCAAAGCGGAAACGCTCGAGCGGATCGGTGCCGCCGCCGCCCGGCAAGCGCTTCCGGACATTCAGACCGCCCTCGCCGCTTAAGAGTTGATCTTTACCCAGCGCAACAAGAAGAAATTGTCGGGCCTTTGGATGAGCTCGATCTCATCTTTGGCCGCCCAGACCAGCGGCTGGACGTGCAGCGGTACGTAAGGGACGTCGTTCTTCAGGATTTGATGGACTTCATCGATCATCGCCTGCCGCTTGGCCGCGTCCAACTCCTGCTGGATCGGCGGTAGCAGCTCATCAACCCTGGCATTGCTGTAGCCGCCGAAGTTCCAGCTACCGAGCCGGCCGTCGGAATCTGGCGTGTGCATCAAGAAGCGGATCGGGTGTTCCGCGTCAAAGGTGCCGGGAGACCAGCCCAGAAGATACATATCGAACTGACCCTCGCGCAGTTCGGTCCAGTACTGGCTCACCGGAACCGAATCCAAGGTCACGTCGAGGCCGATCTGGGCGAGCATGGCAACGACGGCGGTGCAGGTCGCCTCGTCATTGATGTAGCGGTCGTTGGGGCAGCGGAGCGTGAACGAAAAGCCGTCCTCGTAGCCAGCCTCGGCCAAGGCCGCCTGGGCAGCCTCCCGGTTGGTCTCGAGACGCGCGTCCGCCTCGGGTTTGTAGCCCTCGACCCCGGGTGTGACCAGAAGTCCCGTCGGCTGCGCAGTGCCGCGCATGATCTGCGTCGCGATCGCTTGGGCGTCGATCGCCTGGTAGATAGCCCGGCGAACCCCGACATCCCTGAATGGGTTCGTGCCTCCGGCATCGCCCAGACGCAATTCGTCCGACTGATGATCGAAGCCGAGGAACATGACCCGAGCTTCCACCCCCTGGTGCACCGTCAGCTCGCCCGATTGGCGGATCCGCTCGATGTCCTGGAGCGGTACGGGCTCGATCATGTCGACGTCGCCGGCCAATAGAGCGGCGACCCGGGTGGCGTCGGTGCTCAAGGGCTTGAGCACGGCCTCGGTAATGTTGTGCTCCGCCTCGCCCCACCAGTCGGCAAACGGCGCCACGACCGTTTCTTCGTCCGGAACCCGGCTCACCAGCTGGAACGGGCCGGTGCCATTGGCTTCGCGGTTCGCCGTGCCCTCACCCTCAGGATCAGGGACCGTGGCGCCGGTCGCCTCCGCCCAGTCGCGGTCCAGGATCAGCCAGTTGGCGATGCCGGACGGAAACAAGGCATCCGGCGCCTTGGTATAGAACTCGACCGTAAACGCGTCGGGCGCTTCCACCCGATCGATGGTGGCGAAGAAGGATTTGACATCCGAGACCTCGCTGCTCGCGCGCTCGAAGGAAAAGACCACGTCATCGCTGTCAAAGGCGGCGCCATCATGGAACCTCACGCCTTCGCGCAAGGTGAAGCGCCAGCCTTCGGTCCCCATGGGCTCCCATGATGTGGCGAGCGAGGGCTCCAGGGTCATATCGGGCCCCCGGCGCACGAGACCCTCATAGATATTATTGAGAAAACTTAGAACCGGAGCGGCATTGACCGCGTGGGGATCCATGGAGCTCGGATCGGTCTGGGTCGACCAGGTGAAGGTCTCCGCCTCAGCCGACGCCGCCATCGCCGGCAGCATCAATCCGACGAACAACGCTTTTTTCAGGCCAGCCATGTTCCCCCCATTTCGGCTTGTCCACCACTCAACATTGACGGTTTCACGCCTACACTGATGAGAGAGCCATTCATTTCTGGTCTGTACAAGCATGGATCGACGCAAGGCCCACAAACTTCGAAATCTCCTCCACACGGTTCTGCTGATGGCCGGCATGGCAGCGATCGTCGGTGTCTGCGCCTGGAGCCTGTTCGGGCCGGGCGGCGTGTTCTGGTCGATCGTCGGCGTCATCGCCGCCCTGTTCTTCGCCCCAGCGGTCTCCACCGACGCGATCTTGCGGATGTATCGGGCGCGGCCGCTGCACCCGGCAAACTTTCCGCAAGGCGTCGCCGTCACCGAAATTCTGAGCCAACGGGCCGGCCTCAGCCACGTGCCCCGGCTCTATTACCTGCCCAGCCGGGTGATGAACGCCTTTGCCGTGGGCCGGCCGTCCGAGGCCGCGATCGCGCTGAGTGACGGGCTCATCCGGGGGCTCAACGAACGGGAGCTCGCGTGCGTCATCGCCCATGAGATCAGCCATGTCGAGAACGGCGATCTGACCCTGATGATGATGGCGGACATCATGGCCCGGGTGACGTCGGTCTTCGCCCATGTCGGCCTTTTCCTGTTGATACTCAACCTGCCGCTGGCGTTGATGGGGGCGGTGTCGTTGCCCTGGGCGCTGATCCTTGTGCTCGTGTTCGCGCCAACCTTCGTCAGTCTGCTGCAGCTCGCCTTGTCCCGGGCCCGGGAGTTCGACGCCGACCTCGATGCCGCGTCACTCACCGGCGATCCCCTGGGCCTCGCCTCGGCGCTGGCCAAGCTCGAGCGTCGTCGGGGCCGTTTCTGGGAGGAGATTTTTCTTCCCGCCCGCCGGATCCCCGAGCCCTCGCTTCTGCGAACGCATCCGCCGACCGAAGAGCGGATCAGCCGTCTCATGGAGTTGCGCGACGAGCGGCGGTTCACCAGGCAACGGCAGGGCTCGGTGCCGCAAACCGGATTTATCAGGACGCCGAGACCGCTTGCGCTCACCACGCCGATGGGCGGCGTCCGCCGGTCACCCCGCTACAGATGGCCCGGCGTCTGGTACTAGACTGGCCCTTAGGCCCCGCCGTGCCGGACAATGCCTATGTAGGGTAGATGGCGGTAGCGCTCGGCATAGTCGATGCCGTAGCCGACGACGAAAACGTCCTCAATGTCGAAGCCGATGAAATCAGCCTTGAAATCGACCTCCCGGCGGGACGGCTTGTCCAGGAGCGCGCAGGACCAAACCTTGGCGGCGCCCCGCTGGATCAGGAGGCGCTGTGCCACGGCGAGCGTCCGGCCCGTATCCTGGATGTCGTCCACGACCAGCACCTGCCGGCCCCGTATGTCGCCCGGCAGATCGCCCACGCCCTGAACATCGCCCGAACTCTCCTTGCCTAGTCCGTATCTGGCAATTCGGATTAACTCGATTCCCGGCGGGGCCCCAGCCCGGTCCAAGGCCCGGGCGAGATCGGCGACGAACATAAAGCAGCCCTTGAGCACGCCGATCAGCAGAAAATCTTCAGGCAAGGTGGTGACGATCTCGCGGGCCAGGTCTTCGATCCGCCGATCGACGTCGGCCGCGGCGTACAGAACGTCCACGCGTTCGGAAGCTACCATGACGTTTTCCTTGATTGCCGGCGACGGGCCCGGGCTCAGATCTGGGACATCCCGACCGAGTCACACGATTTTGTCGCCCTATCTAACGCGGACGTGTTCTCCGTCACATCCTGTCGCAGAAGAACGAACTAGGAACGGCCCCGGATCTAACGGCATATCCATGAAGGAACCTCCGATGGTGAAGATCTTGGTTCGCACGATCGCTGTGGTTTCGGTGATTTATCTGACGACGGTCTCGGCGTTCGCGTTCGGCAATCCGATGGATGGCCGCTGGAGCGACGGTGACCGTGTCCTGGAAATCAAGGGCCGGAGCGTCACGGAGTACAGCGCCGAAACACCGGAAGACCGGCGCCGGGGCATCGTCACGGTCGAGCGCGACATCGTGCGCATGAAGTTTTCCGACGAACTGGTGTCGCACCTATTCAGCCTCAAAGACGACTCCCTCGAGCTGATCGGCGACGATGGCTATCACAGCCTGATGCAACGCTTCGACGAAGCGGGCAGCTGACCGCAGGCGCCACTCAACTCGCCCGCGGCAGGAGGGTCAGGCCGCTTGCCAGCATGCCGGCGGCGGCCTGCTCAAAGATCAGCGCCATCTGGGTCGTGCGGCCAAACAGACCGTCGACGAAGCGCCGATTTGTAAGCTCGCGCTCGAACGTCGTCTCGTACCATGCGCGAGTTTGCTCATGGGACGGGGCATTCATCAACTGCCGTTGCAGCGCCGCGACCGCCGCCCCTTGGGAACCGAACCGGAGGGCCTTGTAGCCCGCGGCAAAGTCCTCATCGTTTGCCAGCACCGAAAGTTCTGCCGCGCCGGCTAAAATGTACTCGTACACGGCGCCACGGCCAGCCTGGCCAAGACCGCTTGCCTGGTAGAACAATCCCCAGAGACCCTGGTGGGAACCGCCGGTGAAATCGCCATGGACGACCTGGCCGCCGGCCGACGCGAAAGCGAAACCCTGGCGATTGTAGCTGCAGTGGATATTATCCCCGGGCACACCGATCCGCCGCTCCCAGCGCACGATGTCCTCAGTCCCCTTCGGCAGCACATAACCTTGCGCGTTCGATTTCGACCGCAGGACCGATGGGTAGCCGCCGGCCCGCTGAACCGGAACCCGAGGAAGCTCGCCGGCGCTGCCGCAACGGTGACAGCCGAGATCGAAATGGTGCAGGCCGGTCGGCAGGAGATTGCAGCCGTCGCCGCCGTGGCGATCGAATTCGAGCGTGAACAGGGCGTGGGGCACGGTCGACGCCCGATAGAGACTGATCCGATCATCCCGAAGCCACCAGATGCCGATCAGGCAATTGAACCGTTGATGATCTGGGTTCACCAGTTGCAGCGCGACCCTTTCGGCGCGCTCGACATAGCCATCCCCGTTGGCCAGGCGGCAGCCGCGAAGACCGAGCAAAACCCGGAACGGACCCTCGAGCGAAAAAGCGTTCGCTTCGGCAAACCGGCGGAGGTCGGCTCCGCTCAGCTCGAACTGCACGGACGGGCTCGTGTCTCGACCCAGATGGGCCGTATCCGGGCTCTCGGCGAAGATCGGCCAGGCCGGAGTCACCAGATCGCCGTCCTCTTGTTGCCAGCGGGCCATGCCGGGATCGATGCCATCGGCCTTGAGCGCCTCCTCGGTGTCGATCAGAGGCGGCGCGAAGGGATCGGCCTGCTCGTAGATGAACTGAATGAGGGCCTGGAATTCGTCACTGTCCAGATCGCGGAGACGTCCGCTCAGGCCTGCGGCGAAACCGGTCCGTGCCGCGAGACCGAGGGCGGCCGCGGTCATCATGAGATGGCGTCTTCGATAGATCATGGACAGCATCCTCCACGAGGGCCGCGCTTGGTGGCCATGCCGGCGATCCGGATCAAAATGCAGCCGATGAATACGCCGCTGGACGTGCCCCCCAACCACACCTAGCCTGACAAACCATAGGTGCTCAATCGCGGACTGGCCATAATCCCGGGGCATCCCTCTGGGGCCGCGAAGCAACACTTTGCCCAACGACAGCCTAGCGGGCTTCGGGATCGAAGGATTTCATTGATAGAGATGGGGATTTGGGAGCGTCTTTCAGCAATCGCGTTCGAGGCCGGCATGTTGGCGATCGCAGCAACCGGACTGGCGCTGACCGTCCTTCTTTTGCGCACGGTATTTGGTCCCGATAGCCGCAATGTGGAAGGTGACCACAC
>JBHJGP010000003.1:0-362638 GCA_050331695.1 Geminicoccaceae bacterium | reverse complement strand
GGCAACGGCAACGGCAATGGCAACGGCAACGGCAAAGGCACCGGCAACGGCAACGGCAAAGGCAACGGCAACGGCAACGGCAAAGGCACCGGCAATGGCATCTAATCCCCGCAGCAGGACTTTTCCAACGTTGCTGCGGGGATTAGGGTTGATCCAGAGACGAACAAGCGCCTTCAGCCATCCCTCAATTCTCGGCGACTGTCGCACGCACCATCCAGCAGTGACAGCCGCAGCTATGGCGATCATGACGATAATGGCGCGCTCGCCCGGACCTGTTTCAGCCGGCAGAATGGGTATCCCGGCAACCTCGTGGACACCCCCGAATGCCCAGGCGAAGAGAAGGAGGACGAGCGGGTAGACGAAGGCGATCAGGAGGCAGCGTTCGAACTGCTTCCAACTCCAGATATCGCCAAACCAGCTTTGGGTTTGATCGTTAAAGCGCTGGATGGCAATGCGCGCTCGGTTTCGGCCGGTGGGCTCGAACTCTTCCTGAAGTTCCCGCAGCCCTTCCGCTGTCTGCAGCCTGCCTCGATAAGTGGTCTTTCGTTGAAAATAGAGTGCGTAGACCGCGGCTATCGTGCCAACAAACGTAAGAATGAGGCCCGACCAAGTATTGACCAAATCCAAAAGCGACAATGAAACGTCCCCCGACTACACGCCGGGTTTAGCCAGCTTCAGTTCGAACCACAATACGCCCGGAAAGTTCGGGCCGCGGAAGCCTGGTAAGAGTTCACTTAAACGCCCAAGCGCAGCGTGGGTGCCGTCCTGACAGTTTGAGGAATCTACGCGTTACAGCGGGCGGAGGTGCTCGATCATGACGCGGTACCGTTCGGTCAGCCGCTGGGCGATCAACGAGCGGTGGCAAGCCTCAGGGTCGCGCTCCACACAGAACAGCGCCGCGGTTCCACAGGCTCGCAGTGCCGACACGATCGGTGCGAGGTCGGCGCGGTCGAGGATCTCGGTGGTATAGCGGCGGGTGTATTCGGCGGCGAGCTCGCGGCGCGAGCGCTTACCGACCCCCTGGCGGTCATCCTCCGTGTATTGGAGCTGGCGTAGCTCGGTCGTTGGGGCCAACTCCGGGTGGTGCTCGTAGGCGATCCCGGCATCGGCGAGGGCCGTCTGCAGCCGGCGCGAATTCGCCCAGGCATAGTCCGGACCGCGAACACCGCGGCGCTGACGCACGTCGAGCAGCAGACGAACGTCCGCGCGCCGGAGTTCTCGCAGAAAGGTTTCGCCGTCGAAGCCGTAGACGCCGATCGTCACCATCTTCAGCATCGGAAATCTACCTGCCTGCCGTGCGTCTGAGCCGTCAGCCATTGAGGCCATTCGAAAGATTTCGGTGACCGTGAGACGAGGCTCGCGTTCTACGAGATCTAGCCATGATTGTCCGGCGCGGGTGGGAACAGTTCGTCGCCGGGGCCGGAGGGGGTCGTCGGTGGGCCGCTGGTGTGGCGGTCCAGATGGTGGGTGTCCTTGCTCCAGCGCCGGGCGATGATCTGATAGTGCTGAAACACCGAATCGTAATAGACCCAGGTCTCCTTGGTCGAGTGCCATTTCCAGCGCTCACGTTGGATCAACTCAGCGGCCGCGTTCCAGTCGCGAACGAACGGCCCGCGCATCCATTTCTTGTAGATCCGGCCGCTCAGCACCCGCTCGAGAATGCCGATGGAGACGATCTCATAATGGTTGAGATAGTCGAACACGTCCGTGCGCGCGGCGCGATCTTCGTCGGTCTTGGGATCGTAGAGAAACGCCAGCCGACCTGCTTTTCTGTAGAGCGAGAAGGTGTTGTGGATCCGGCGGTAGTAGGAGGTGGATTCCTTCTTCTCGATAAAATCCAGGGTCACCTTGCTGCGGGCGATTTGTCGGGCGCTGACGATACCGATGAGCGCGGCGACGACCGCGAAGATGGTAACGAAAGGGTTGAGGCCCGCCGTGTAGCGAAGCCATTCCCAAGAAGAAAACGCGTTGTCGGCAACGATATCGATCAAAGAAAAGCCTCCACAGGAGGCCTGGGGAGGCTGGATCCGTTAGTCGCGAACACCTTCTTTCATGGCTGCGATCCTCCGTCGATCACCATCTCATCGAACATACATAGCGTTTTGGCGAGAAATTGTCAAGAAATGCCCGCATAGCGTGCATTGTTCCCGCCTGTCTCAAGCCGGCGCTGGTCGGAGTGGCAGGATTTGAACCTGCGGCCCCTGCCTCCCGAAGACAGTGCTCTACCAGGCTGAGCTACACTCCGTCCGACGCGCTGATATAGCCAGGCTCGGCACCGGCCGCAACGCCGGATCCGGGCTCAATAGGCCCGTTCGATGCAGAAATCGACCAGTTCGATCATCGCCCGCTTTTCGGCGCAATCGCCAAAGCTTGCCAATGCCGTGCGCGCCTCGTCGCCGAAGCTTTCGGCCCGCCTGATGGTGTCGCGGATGGTGCCGTAGCGGGCAAGCAACTGGGTCGCGTAGTCCAGATCACCCTCCCGCTGCTCGCGCTGCTCGATGACCCGGCGCCAGAAGCCGCGTTCTCGCTCGGTGCCGCGGGCATAGGCCAGGACCACGGGCAAGGTCACCTTGCCGTCGGCGAAGTCGTCGCCGACCGTCTTGCCGAGCGCTTTCTGTTCGGCCTGGTAATCGAGCGCGTCATCGACCAGCTGGAAAGCGATCCCAAGCGAGCGGCCGTAGCGGGCGAGCGCCCGCTCATGGTCCTCGCTGAGGCCGGCGATAACCGGCCCGATGCGGGTCGCGGCCTCGAACAGGGTCGCCGTCTTGGCGGTGATCATCTCCATGTAGGCGGCATCGGTCGTCGTGCTGTCATTGGCCGTGAGTAGCTGCGCCACTTCACCCTCGGCGATCACGGCGGAGGCGTTCGACAGAATCGACAGAACTTTTAAATCGCCATCGGCCACCATCAATTGGAAGGCCCGGCTGAACAGAAAATCACCCACCAGGACCGGTGCTTTGTTGCCCCAGAGCGCGTTGGCGGTGTCCGCGCCGCGCCGGAGGTCGCTCTCGTCAACCACATCATCGTGGAGCAGGGTCGCGGTGTGAATGAACTCGACGCAAGCCGCCAGGTCGATATGCCTCTGGCCCCGATAGCCGCAGAGCTTGGCCGCGACCAGGGTCAGCATCGGCCGCACGCGCTTGCCGCCGGCGGCGATCAGGTGCCGCGCCAGTTCCGGAATGAGGTGAACGCGGCTTTGCATCCGCGCGAGAATGACCCGATTGACCGCGGCCAGTTCGTCATGGACGAGAACCTGCAGGGTCTCGAGCTTGGCTCGCGACTGGTCCGCGTCCAGCGTCGTCACAGGCACGGCGTTCAACCTTGGTCCTCCATTCTGCGGGCGAAACCCGTCAACGTAGCTAACACGGCCTCAGAAACTGTGGCAAATCTATATGGTGTGACCCATTGAACGCGACACGCCCATGATCGAACTCCTTAGAACCAACGACTGGGTCCGGCTTTCCTGGGCACAAGCCGTGCTTGACGAGGCTGGCATTGTCTACGCCCTCGCCGACCAGCATGCCAGCATCATCGAAGGCAGCATCGGCGCGATCCAGCGCCGGCTGCTGATCGATGACGCGGATGAGCATCGCGCCCGGGCCGCGCTAAGCCGCGCCGAGCAGGCCATGAACTGGCGTACCCGTGGGGACGACTGAGTTCACCGAGGGCACGCTGCTTGATGGCCGTGTTTTCTTCCGTCAGCCAAAGCAGGGCTATCGCAGCGCCATCGATCCCCTTCTGCTGCAGGCGGTCGCGGTCGGCTCGCCCACGGATCTGGTCCTCGATGCCGGCATCGGTGCCGGTGCGGCGAGCTTGACGCTCGCTGCGCGCCACCAAGCCCTGTCGATCATCGGCGTCGAGAGGGATCCACTCACCGCCGATCTGACAGCGCACAACATTCGGACCAACGGCTGGCAGGACCGGATCCATGTCATCCGGGCGGATTGCCGACGGCTGCCGTTTCCGGGCAACCGCTTCGACCGGGTGATGACCAATCCACCCTTTCACGATCCGGTGCATCACACACCAGCCGGCCAAGATCGGGCCCGGATGGCCAACGCCCAAACCGGCGAAGATCTTCAGCTTTGGCTCGGCGAGTGCTTGCGCGCCTTGCGGCCCCAGGGGTGGTTCACGCTGATCCATAAAGCCGACGCTCTGCCGGCGATTGTCGCAGGCCTTGCCGGTCGGTTGGGCGACCTCCACATTCTGCCTCTGCTTTCGAAAGTGGGCGCTGCCGAAGCCAAACGCGTGATCGTGACCGGCCGTAAAGCCAGCCGCGGTCGAGCGCGTGTCCTCAGCCCGGTGGTGGTTCACGAAGACGATGGACGCTACACGAAGCCGGTGCTGGCGGCGCTGCGTGACGGTGATCCGCTGATTGAAATCGACTGAAGGGAAGGGCGCTGAGACGATGACTTGGCTGGGGCGAAGATTTGGCTTCGGTGCCGATAAGCCCCTCGTGGTGGGCGCTCGTCTGGAAGGGGTGATTGGTCGGCTCGGCAATCCGAATGGGCTCAATCTGGCTCGGGTGGAGGCTGTGCTGAGCAAGGCGTTCCGGACCAAGCGCGCAAAGGCCGTGGCCCTCTTCATTAACAGCCCCGGCGGATCGCCGGCGCAATCGGGCCTGATCTTCAGGCGCATCCGCCGTCTCGCGGAGAAGCACGAGAAACCGGTTTTTACCTTTGTCGAGGACGTGGCTGCCTCCGGCGGCTACTGGCTCGCTCTCGCCGGCGACAGGGTCGTGGCCTGTCCCGAATCGCTTGTCGGCAGCATCGGCGTCATCAGCGCCAGCTTCGGTTTCGTCGAAGCGATCGGCAAGCTGGGCATCGAGCGCCGGGTCTACACAACGGGCGAACACAAATCCCTGCTCGATCCATTTCGCCCGGAACAGCCCGGCGACATCGCCGTCTTACGCGAGATCCAGGATGATCTGTTCGACCAGTTCAAAACGGTTGTCAGGGAGCGTCGCGGCGCCGCGCTCGCGGAGGACGACGGGCTTTTCAGCGGCCGTGTCTGGACCGGCAAACAGGCCCTGGCCCAAGGTCTTGTGGACGAGGTCAGCGATCCTTACGCTTTCCTGAGGCAGAAATTCGGCGATGAGGTACGGGTGAAGTTCATTCCGCTGCAGCGCTCCTGGTTCCGGCTCTCCCGGTTCACCGGCAATGACTGGGCAACGCTCGCGGCGATGGTCGACGAGCGCCACCACGCCCAGCGCTTCGGCCTCTGAGATGTTCGGCCTGTCGCTCTCCAAGCTCTTGTTCACGGCGCTGGTGATCATCGCCGTATGGAAGGGCGTGGGCATGCTCGACAAGCTGCGCAAGCGGATCAGCGACGAGCAACCCAGCCAGGGCAAACAGCCGATCGAGATGGTCGCTTGTGAGCATTGCGGCGCCTACGTGCCGAGTGATCAGTTGGATGCCCGGGAGCGCTGCGCCAATTGTCGAGCCTGAAACCACGGCACCGCTAAGCCTTTGGTTCGCTTGACCATCCTCCGGCCGCCGCCTATCGTCGCTGCGTCCTGCGGCTAGAACCGATTTCTCCTGTGAGCACCTGTACGGCGCCGAGCTTCCAAGACTTGATCTTGCGGCTTCAAACCTATTGGGCCGCCCAGGGCTGCGTCATCGTCCAGCCCTACGACCTGGAGATGGGTGCCGGGACGTTTCACCCGGCAACCACTTTGCGCGCGCTCGGGCCCGAGCCCTGGAGAGCGGCATACGTCCAGCCGTCGAGGCGGCCGACCGATGGCCGCTACGGTCAGAACCCCAACCGACTGCAGCACTACTATCAGTTCCAGGTGATCCTGAAGCCTTCGCCTCCGGACCTTCAGGACCTCTACCTCAACAGCCTCTACGCGCTTGGGATCGATCCCGAGGTGCACGCCCTTCGTTTCGTCGAGGACGACTGGGAGAGCCCGACGCTCGGCGCCTGGGGCCTTGGCTGGGAGGTCTGGTGCGACGGTATGGAGGTGTCGCAATTCACCTATTTCCAGCAGGTCGGCGGCTTCGACTGTGAACCCGTCTCCGGCGAGCTCACTTACGGCCTCGAGCGCATCGCGATGTATGTCCAGGGAGTCGAGAACGTCTACGACCTCGATTGGAACGGAGCCGGCGTCCGCTACGGCGACGTTTTCCTCCAGGCCGAACGGGAGCATTCAGCCTACAATTTCGAGCTTGCCGACATCGACGTTCTAAGACGCCACTTCGACGATGCCGAGCGCGCCTGTGAGGCAATCCTTGCATCTGACGGGCTCTTTCCGCTGCCGGCCTATGATCAGTGCATGAAGGCGAGCCATCTGTTCAATCTACTGGACGCCCGGGGCGCTGTCAGCGTAAGCGAGCGGGCGGTGTATATCGGCCGTGTCCGCCAGCTCGCCAAGGGATGTTGCGAGGCTTGGCTGGCGAGCCGCGGGCCGGGCCATGCCTGACTTTCTTTTGGAGCTGTTCTCGGAAGAGATCCCGGCGCGCATGCAGATACCCGCGGCTCAAGCGCTCGCCCGGGGCTTTCGAGAGCGGCTCGCCGACCGACAAGTCCGGTTGGCCGAGGATCAATGCACGGCCTTGGTGACCCCGAGGCGTCTCACCCTTATCGCGACCGTGCTGCCCATCCATCCGCCATTGCGTGAGGTTCAGAGGCGCGGGCCGCGTGTCGACGCGCCGGAAAAGGCGATATCCGGCTTCAGGAAGAGCCTCGAGACCATAAATCACCGGATCGAGGAGATCGACGAGAAGAAGGGGCGGTTCCTGGTAGCAATCTACCGGGATGGAGGCGCGCCGATGAACGCCCTCCTGACCGAGATCGTCGAGGAGTCTCTCGCACAGTTTCCCTGGCCGAAGTCGATGCGCTGGGGGCTTGGAAAGGCTCGCTGGGTTCGACCGCTCAAAAACATTCTCTGTCTTCAGGACGACACGATCTTGCCGGTTCAGTTCGCTGGCCTCCAAGCCAATGACAAAACCTTCGGCCATCGTTTCATGGCGCCCTCCCCGATTCAGGTCACCGGCATCGAGCCATACCGAGAAGAGCTTCGCCGGGCGTCCGTGGTCATCGACACGAGCGAGCGCGAGGCGATTATCTGGCGCGACGCCCAGCGGCTCATCGAAGAGGCCGGACTGGTCCTGATGGAGGACGGCCCTTTACTTCAGGAGGTGGCCGGGCTCGTCGAATGGCCGGTGCCGCTTCTCGGTCAGATCGACCAAGACTTCATGAGCCTTCCCCGCGAGGTGCTGATCACCTCAATGCGGGAGCATCAAAAGTATTTCGCTACCGAAACGGTTACGGGCGAGCTCGCCTCGGCATTCGTGACGGTGGCAAACCTTGTTTCGGCGGACGGCGGGGCCGCGATTATCGCCGGAAATGAGCGGGTGCTGCGCGCCCGGCTTTGGGACGCGCGGTTCTTCTGGGAGCAGGACCAGACCAACCGGCTCGAGGACCGCGAGGAGCAGCTCTCAAGCATGGTTTTCCACGCCAAGCTCGGCTCGCTCGCCGACAAGGCGCGGCGAATCGAAAAATTAGCCGGATGGCTCTGTCGCTTTATTCCCGGAGCTCATCCGAACGATGCGGAGCGGGCGGGGAAACTGGCAAAGATGGATCTCGTCACCGGCATGGTGGGAGAATTTCCTGAACTCCAGGGGGTCATGGGCGGCTATTACGCGCGGGCTCAGGGCGAGAGCGAGGCCGTTGCCCAGGCGATCACTGAACACTACCGGCCAGCCGGCGCCGGCGACATTTGTCCGACCGCGCCCGTGAGCGTCGCCGTGGCACTTGCCGATAAGCTCGACAGTCTGGTCGGTCTGGTGGCGGTCGGCGAGCGAGCCACCGGCTCTAAGGACCCACTGGCGCTGCGGCGCACGGCGCTCGGTATCATCCGCCTCATTACCGAGAACAGGCTTCGCCTGTCGCTAACAGAAGCGATGAGATTCGCGCGGGAACGCTATGGCGATCTTATCGGCGAAGAGACGGCCCAGAGCGATGCCGACTATCTGAAAACCTTCTTTCTCGACCGGCTCCGTGTCCACTGGCGCGAAGAGGGTGTCTCCCACGATGTCATCGAGGCGGCGACCGCCACGGAGAAATGGGATGATATCGTCATGCTGCGCGCCAAGCTCGAGGCGCTTCGCGGATTCCTGGCCAGCGATGACGGCGCCAACCTGCTCGCCGCCTACCGCCGCGCCCGCAACATCGTGTCGATCGAGCAAAAGCGCGATCAGGGCCACGCGCCGACGAATGGCGAATTGAACGCTGAACTGTTACATGACGGCGCCGAGTTGGCGCTTTATGGAGCTATTGATTCAGCCCTACCGCATCTCAATCAACAGTTGAGAGAAGAGGATTTCGAAGGCGCGATGAATTCGCTGGCCGCTCTGCGCCCTTCCGTCGACCCGTTCTACGACGAGGTGCTGGTCAAAACTGACGATGCGGCGTTGCGCCGGAACCGCCTGATCTTGTTGGCACGGATCGCCAGCGCGCTCGACAGTGTTGCCGATTTCACGCGAATCGAGGACAAGCGGCCAACGTCGACGTGATGGGGTGGCCTGGTGGGAATGCATCGATGACCAAGTGGGTCTATAGTTTCGGCGGCGGTGACGCCGAGGGTGCCGCGTCGCTGAAGGCGCTTCTCGGCGGCAAGGGTGCCAATCTGGCGGAAATGGCCAGCCTCGGCCTGCCGGTCCCGCCGGGACTGACGATCTCGACCGAGGTCTGCACCCACTTCTACGCCCATGAAAGAACCTATCCCTCGGATCTGCGCGAGCAGGTCGATCTGGCTTTGGTCAAGATGGAAGAGGAACTGGGCGCGAGGTTCGGCGATCCGGAACAGCCGATGCTCGTCTCGGTGCGCTCCGGCGCGCCGGTTTCCATGCCCGGCATGATGGATTCGGTTCTCAATCTGGGTCTGAATGAAAGCACAGTCGAAGGGCTGGCCCGGAAGGCCGGTGATCGTCGGTTCGCCTTCGACAGCTATCGACGCTTCATCCAGATGTACGGTGACGTCGTCCTCCAGGTCGATCACGCCCGCTTCGAGGATGCTTTGGAGCAGGCGAAACTGGATCGGGGCGTTGAGGAGGATACGGGCCTTCTGGCGGAGGACCTGGAAGCGCTCGTCGAAATCTACAAGGACATCGTTCAAAGCGACACAGGCGCCGCCTTTCCCAGCGATCCGGTCGATCAGCTCTGGGGCGCCATCGGCGCCGTCTTCGGCTCCTGGATGACCTCGCGCGCCGTCACCTACCGCCGGCTCCATGATATCGACAGCGCCATGGGGACGGCCGTGAACGTCCAGGCCATGGTGTTCGGCAATATGGGCCGTGATTGTGCGACCGGCGTCGCCTTCACCCGCAATCCATCGACCGGTGAACACCACTATTATGGCGAATATCTGGTCAACGCCCAGGGCGAGGACGTGGTCGCCGGCATCCGCACGCCCCAACCTCTGACGGACGTGATGGCTCGCGCCAGCCGTCTCGACGAAGCCCAGGCCATGGAACGGGTGATGCCGGATGCCTACGGCGAACTGGTTCAGGTCTTCGACCAGCTGGAGCGTCACTACAAGGACATGCAGGACATCGAATTCACGGTCCAGCAGGGCAAACTCTACGTCCTGCAGACGCGAACCGGCAAACGCACTGCCCAGGCCGCCCTGCACATCGCCGTGTCGATGGTCGCCGAGGGCCTGCTCACCAAGGAGGAAGCCTTGTGCCGTGTCGAGGCGGGAGCGCTCGATCAGTTGCTGCACCCGACCCTGGATCCCAAGGCCGATCGCGAGATCGTCACCCGCGGCCTGCCAGCCTCGCCGGGCGCGGTCTCGGGCCAGGTCGTGTTCGATGCGGACGTCGCGCAGAAGCGCGCGTCGGCCGGTGATCACGTCATTCTGGTTCGCATAGAAACCTCGCCCGATGACATTCACGGCATGCATGCGGCGCGCGGGATACTGACCGCCCGGGGCGGCATGACCAGCCACGCGGCCGTCGTCGCCCGCGGCATGGGCAAACCTTGCGTCTGCGGTGCCGGCGATCTCGCCATCGACGCCCGGGCCGGAACCATCACCATCGGTTCGACGACCATCAAAGAGAATGATCTGATCACCATCGACGGCGGTGACGGTTCGGTCATGCTCGGCCGGGTGCCGACCATCGATCCGGAGCTTTCGGGGGATTTCGCCGAACTTATGACCTGGTCCGACGAGGTCCGGCGGCTGGGTGTCCGGACCAACGCCGAGACCAAGGACGAGCTTGAAACGGCGCGCAAATTTGGCGCCGAGGGTGTCGGCTTATGCCGGACCGAACACATGTTTTTCGATGAAGAGCGCATCATCGCCATGCGCGAAATGATCCTGGCCCATGACACCGAGGGCCGGCGGGCCGCGCTCGCCAAGATCCTGCCGATGCAGCGGGCGGATTTCGTCGAGATTTTCCGTGTGATGCGCGGTTTGCCGGTAACGATCCGTCTTTTGGATCCGCCGCTGCATGAATTCCTGCCGAGGACGAAGGAGGAGGACGAGCGGGTCGCCGCCGCCTCCGGCGTCAGCGTCGAGCGGGTTCGGCGGCGGGTCTACGAGCTGAAGGAGATGAACCCGATGCTCGGCATGCGCGGCTGCCGGCTCGGCATCCGCTATCCGGAAATCTATGAGATGCAGGCGCGGGCGATCTTCGAGGCGACCTGCCAGGTCTTCAAGGACGAAGGGGAAACGGTCGAGCCCGAGGTGATGGTTCCGCTCATCGTCTCGTCCAAGGAATTGGCGATCATCAAGAAGCAGATCGACACCGTGGCCGACGCGGTCCGCGGCGAGACGGGGGTCGACTTCAGCTACCTGGTCGGCACCATGATCGAGATCCCCAGGGCTGCGCTGCGGGCCGGGGATATCGCGAAACATTCCGAATTCTTCAGTTTCGGCACCAACGATCTCACCCAGATGACCCTCGGTCTCTCCCGCGACGATAGCGGCCAGTTCATGGACACCTATCTCCGAGAAGAGATTTTTTCGGCCGACCCCTTCCAGACCCTGGATCGAGGCGGTGTCGGCGAACTGGTTCAGGTCGGAGCGGAGCGCGGGCGCAAGACGTCGCGGGATCTGAAGCTCGGCATTTGCGGTGAACATGGTGGCGATCCCAGCTCCATCGCCTTCTGCCATCAGATCGGGATCGACTACGTCTCCTGCTCGCCTTACCGCGTGCCGATCGCCCGGCTGGCGGCGGCTCAGGCACGGATCAAGACCCAGGGGTGAGCGACCTCCTGGCCAGCCTTGTCAGCGCTGGAAAGGTCGGGATTGCCCGGGCGCTCAGCCAGCTGGAACGAGAGCCCGAAAGCGATCACTCACTCACTCTCCTTGATGCTGCTTTCATCCAACCGCGAGCCCATGTTTTGGGTGTCACCGGACCGCCCGGCGTCGGCAAATCCACGCTGATCTCGGCACTCATCCAGCATTACCGTGTTCGGGATGAAACCGTCGCTGTCATCGCGGTCGACCCTTCGTCCAAGCGGAGTGGCGGCGCGCTTCTGGGCGACCGCACCCGGTTCGATATCGATCCGGACGACGGCGGCAGTTTCGTCCGCTCGATGGCGGCCCGCGACAAGCTCGGCGGACTGGCCCAGGAGGCGAGGGCGGCAATCGTTCTCTTGAGAGCCGTCTTCGACCGGCTGATCGTCGAGACGGTGGGGGTAGGGCAATCCGAAACGGCGATCGAGCACAGTGCCGATACGGTCCTGTTCGCTGCGCAACCGGGATCGGGCGACAGTCTTCAGTTCATGAAGGCCGGGATCGTCGAGATTCCAGATATCGCCGTGATCACGAAGGCCGATATGGGAACGCTTGCCGAGCGGGCCCGCCGCGACCTCCGCTCGGCCATCGAGATGGCGCCGAACGAGGGCACTGGCTGGTCCGTACCGGTCCTGGCGGTGTCGGCGACAGATCAGATCGGTCTCGAGGCACTGGTCAAGGCCATCGACGATCATCGGGCCTGGTTAGAGAAGGCCGATCGCTTGGCCAGCCGACGGCTCCGGCAGGCGCAAACCTGGCTGACGGATGCCGTAACGGAACAATGGGGTTCGCGCGGTCTCGCTAAGCTGCAACGCGATCCGGCGGCGCTGAGCTTACCTTCAGGGGTATCCTCCTTTCGCAGGCTCGCTCAGCTGGCACGATCGCTGGAGCCATCTTCCGTCTCGGGCTCAAGCGAAACGTTCATCCACGCAGGCACGTAAGCCTCAAGGCTCGCCTCGCCGGCCCTGATCGGCGCCTGCTCGGCGAGCGTGGCTTTCAGCCGATCGAGACGGTAGAGACCGAGGCACAGACCCGCCATGGCTGACCGGGTTTCACCGATCTCCTTGCCATTCGCCGTTATCGGCGTTTCCGGCGCGGGCAGGGGCCCGTCCACGCGCGCCGGCAGGAGACGCTTTCGCACCAGACCCCGATACTTTGTCCGCGCCGTCAGCTCCTGGCCGACAAAGCACCCCTTCCTGAAATCGACGCCGTGCAATTCGTCGAAACCGGATTCCAGGAGAAAGGATTTTTCGACTGCCAGATCACCGGCACCCGGCACGCCTAAGGCCATGCAGTGAGCCCTGTAAGCTTCGGGATCGCCGGTTTGGTCCCGAGATACGCTGATCGGTTCGACCGTCCTCAGCCCAAGCTCGGCCAGCCGCGGATCGGCGAAGCAAATTTCGTCGTCCGCTTGTTCGATAGCACCCGGCTCTCGGCCGGAACGTGGTTCGACAACCACCCGATACTGGTCGCTCACATCCTCGATCTCGACCTTGGCCCGAAGACGGTAGAGCATGAGCCGGCGCACCAGATCGGCGAGCCGATCCCGTGCCGTGTCCAGCAAAATCCGATCGCCCAGATCGATCACGAAGAAATCGAACAGATATTTCCCTTGAGGCGTCAGCAAGGCCGCATAACGCGCGATCGGCGCGTCGTCGGCGCTGACGCGATTGGAAATCAGGTTTTCGAGAAACCCGTGGGCCTCGGCGCCGCTGAGGCGGACGATGCCTCGTTCCGGCAAAATGGTGGGCTCGGTGAACATCTCGGAGCGTCTCCCCGGGCCAGGCACGCATCCTCATGCCCTCCGGATCATAGGGACTTGGTACCAGGACGCGCGCATTTCGCTCGACACCCACGATATGGGTGGTGAGGCCGGTGCCTTCCATCGCGGCAGTTGGCTCGACCAGGGCCATCGCCAGGCTCTTTTGGATACAATGGCCGTAGCCGCCGGAGGTGATGAAGCCCACCCGCCGGCCATCCTGCCACACCGGCTCGAAACCGGAAGCGTCCGCATCGTCGGCGTCGATCTCGAGTGTCACCAGCCGGCTCGGCGCGCTCGCACGATCCCGTTCGGCCAACGCCGCTTCACGGCCGACGAACCGGTCCTTGTTCCAATCGATCCAGCGGTCCATGCCGGTCATCGCTGGCGTGTAGGCTTGGGTAAACTCCTTGCTCCAGATGCCGAAGCTTTTCTCGAGCCTAAGGGAATTCAACGCGTAGTAGCCATATTCGCGGATCGCGAAGGCTGCGCCGGCTTCCAGAAGGAGCTCACGCAGGGCTATGTGTTCGGCCGCGCCGCAGTTGATCTCAAAACCAAGTTCGCCGGCGACCGAGAGCCGGCCGACCCGCGCCCTGATCAGCCCGACGTCGAGCGTGGCGCAACCCATGAAGGGTAGGGCCTGATTGCTCACATCCTGATGGGTGAGGGAGGCCAGAAGCTCCCGGGACCTAGGCCCTGAAATCGAGCAACCGACGGTGCTGTCCGAAACATCCCTGATGGAAACCCCGTCTGAACGAAAATCCTGGAACCAGCGCATGTGCCACTGGCGGAGATAGTATGAGCCCATGATCCACCAGAGGCCGTCGCCCCAATTGAAGATCGTCAGGTCCCCTTTGAGCTTGCCACCCGGCGCCAGCATTGGAGCCAGGCGGATGCGCCCTGGCCCCGGCAGGCGGCCGGCCATGACGTTGTCCAGCCATGCCTCGGCATGCGGACCCGTGACCTCGAACCGGGAGAAGGCGGAGGTGTCGAGAAGGCCTACCCGTTCGCGGACGGCGGCGCACTCGTCGGCCACGATCGGAAAGGCGTTGGAGCGTTTGAGCGTCGGGGTTTCCTCGAAACCCTCGGGCGCAAACATCAGCGGGATCTCGAGCCCCCAGAGATTGCCCCAGAGCGCGCCGGCGCGGCTCATGCCGTCATAAGCCGGAGCCTTCTTCAGCGGCCGGCCCGCCGGCAACTGCTCGATGGGGTAGGTCATCACGAACCGGCGGGAATAGAATTGGCCGGTCGTCTGACGGATGTACTCGCGATTGGATGCGAATTGACCGTAGCGCGCGATGTCCATGCCGTAGATGTCGGCTTCGGGTTCGCCATGGATCATCCATTCGGCAAGCGATTTGCCGACCCCGCCGCCCTGGAGAAAGCCGGCCATCACACCGCAGGCGAGCCAATAGTTCTTGAGGCCGGGCACCGGGCCCACGAGCGGATTGCCGTCGGGCGAAAAGGTGAAGGCGCCATTCACCCATTTCTTGATGCCCGCTTCCTGCAGACAGGGATACCGGCTGAAGGCGAGGGTGAGTTCGTCCGAGATGCGGTCGATATCCTCCTGGATCAGCTCGATACCGTAGTCCCAGGGGGCACCATCAATGTTCCAGTGTTTGTGGTTGATCTCGTAGATCCCGAGCAGCACGCCCTTGTGCTCCTGACGGAGATAGGTGAAGCCCTCGAGATCCACCATCATCGGCACCTCCCGGTCGAAGGCCGCGACCTCGGCAATGGTCTCGGTCAGGAGGTAATGATGTTCCAGCGGTGACAGCGGCAGATCGAGGCCAACCATGCGGCCGACCTGTTTGGCCCAGAGGCCCCCGGCATTGACCACATGCTCGGCGGTCACGGTCCCCTGTTCGGTGACCACCTGCCAGCCGCCGTCCGCCTGGGGATGGAGCTCGAGAACTCGATTGTGCTCGATGACCTCCGCACCCTGCTTCCTGGCGGCGCCGGCATAGGCGTAAACCGTGCCATAGGTGTCGACATAGCCCTCGCGGTCGGCCCAAAGTCCGCCGATCACCTGGGATACGTCCATGATCGGGCAGGCTTCCTTGATTTCGGCGGGGGTCATGAGGTGGCAGTCCTCGATGCCCATGGTCTGAAACACGCGGTACGTCGCTTGAAGCCATTCCCAGCGGGCGGGAGCCGATGCCACCGTGATGCCGCCAGTCATGTGCATGCCGACCGACTGGCCGGATTCCTTTTCAATCTCGGACAGGAGATCGATGGTGTAGGCTTGGAGCTGAGCGATGTTGGGATCGGCGTTAAGCGCGTGGACCCCACCGGCCGCGTGCCAGGACGAGCCGGCCGTCAACACGGATCGCTCCATCAAGACGACATCCGACCAACCGAACTTCGCCAGATGGTAGAGGACGGATGCCCCGACCACGCCACCGCCGACGATCACAACCCGATAATGCGACTTCATGATTGCGGCATTGTCCTTTAGCTTCCCGAACCACCCCGTACCGCCGGATATAGAAGGTCAAGACAAGCGCCACCTTCGCGCTTGCGACACCCAGATTTGAGGACGCTCGCCCATGCCATCGGCACCGAAGATCACCTTTATTGGCGCAGGCTCGACCGTGTTCATGAAGAACATCATCGGCGACTGCCTGCAGAAGCCGGCGCTGGCCGATGCCACGGTGGCGCTCATGGACATTGACGGCGCGCGCCTCGAGGAATCTGCGATCGTCGCCGGCAAGCTTGCTCGCTCGCTCGGAACAGGGGCCCGGATCGAAACCCACAGCGACCAGAGGCGGGCGCTGGAAGATGCCGATTTCGTCGTGGTGGCCTTCCAGATCGGCGGTTTCAAGCCCTGTACCGTCACGGACTTCGAGATCCCCAAGCGCTTCGGGCTCAGACAGACCATCGCCGACACGCTCGGCATTGGCGGGATCATGCGCGGGCTTCGGACCGTGCCGCATCTGTGGCGGATCTGCGAGGACATGGAGCAGGTCTGTCCGGACGCGATCCTCATGCAATACGTCAATCCGATGGCCACCAATTGCTGGGCCACCGCGGAAAAATTCCCGAACATCCGTCAGGTGGGTTTGTGCCATTCCGTTCAGGGCACTGCCGACGAGCTTTCCTACGACCTGGACATTCCGGTGGCAAACCTCCGCTATCGGGTCGCGGGCATCAATCATGTCGCATTTTTCCTGACCTTTGAGGAACGGACTGAAGACGGGGGCTGGCGTGATCTCTACCCAACCTTGAGGCAAGGCTATCTGGAAGGGCGCTTTCCCAAGCCCAACCGCCACAATCCCCGCTGCCCGAACAAGGTCCGCTACGAGATGATGATGCGGACAGGCTATTTCGTCACCGAAAGCTCGGAGCATTTCGCCGAGTACACGCCCTATTTCATCAAACGCGACCGCCCCGATCTGATCGAGCGGTTCGAGATCCCGCTCGACGAATACCCGAAACGCTGTGTCGAGCAGATCGAGGCTTGGAACCAGCAGGCGAATGCGTACCGGGCGGCCGAGACGATCGGTGTCGAGCCCTCCCTGGAATATGCCAGCCTGGTGATGAACGCGGTCCGCACGGGCGAGCCCGCTGTGATCTACGGCAATCTTCGAAACAACGGTGCCATCACCTCGTTGCCCGACCGGGCCTGCGTCGAGGTCCCATGCCTGGTCGACCATTTGGGCATCCAGCCAACGCTCGTCGGTACCCTGCCGCCGCAACTGACCGCGCTGATGAGGACCAACATCAACGTCCAGGAACTAACCGTCGCGGCGCTCATGACCGAGAACAAAGAGTACGTCTACCATGCGGCGATGATGGATCCGCACACGGCCGCCGAACTCGATCTCGATCAGATCTGGGAGCTCACCGACGCCTTGATCAAAGCCCACGGCGACTGGCTTCCGCCCTTTCTCCGCTGAGCCCGCTCAGGCGGGAGCCTCGAGAAGCAGATAGAGAATATTGTCGGTGAAGACCGGGTTTCGTGTCATGCCCTGATGGCTGTCGAAGACGAAGAGCACGCTGGCCCAATCGATCGGTGTTTGGACCTTTGGCTGCCACAAACGCCCCTGACGCTCATCCATGAGCGCGCTTGCCCGCGGTACGATACCGTCACCCGGCTCCTCATCGATGATCTCGAAGTCGCCGCTCGTGCGATCCACCGCGGCGACCGCCGCCGTGGGCTCGCTGTCGGCGGCGATCAGATGGAGCGAGATGCCGTCGGGCGGTGTCGCCGGCCGATCGATGGCCCGCATGAACTGCTCGGCTCGGGCCAGCGCTTTCGCTTGATGATCCAGCGCGATGCGCCGGCGTTCGGCCGGGTCGGTCACCGCCGGAAGCAATGCCTCGATCACCTCGGCCTGGTCCGGATCGGCAAGCCCCCAACCCATCTCCTGCCAGAATGCCGGCTCCATATAGTCGACGATTTCCATCTCGGGATCGGCCGCATCGACCACCGGGTCGTGGCGAGGGCGGGGCAGCAACTGATAGATCGATGGCATGGTGCCGAGCAGGGCAGGCGGGTAGTCCGGCACCACGGGACCGAAACCGGCACCGCGCACCAACTGCCGGAGGGCCCGGATCGAGCCGGCATTCGGCGTGCCGATCAGAACGGCTTTGTCGATATGTTTGGCGCCCTCCCAGGTGAGCTCCGGTAAAGAGCCGTCGGCCGGCAGATCCTGGGCGCCATAGCGGAGATAGTATCGCAGCACGAGACCGCCCATCGAATGGGCAACCACGTCGAACTTGGGCTCGACGCTGACCACCCGGTATCGGGTTTCGAATTCCTGGAGCACATAAGCCCGCTGCGCCTTGATGAAGGCATCCAGTTGTTTCGCGCTTTCGACGATGTCGCGGCGCCAGTCATAGGGAAACTGAAAGCAGGTGAAGTGGTCGGTGCCGTAGTCGATGTCGAAGGCGGTGACGAGCCCTTCGTCACGGTAGCCGCCGGCGCCGAGCGTCCGCAGGATGTGGACATAGGCCCCCTGTTCGAACGGCAGCCCGAGCAGCGAGACCCTGATGCTGTCGAGCACCCCATCCGGTTCGACCTCGTCCTGAAGCTGATCAAGTGCCGCGCCCGGTGCCATGGGCAGGCCGATCACCTCGACATCCGCGGGCACCCGGGGATCGGCGTAAGAGCCCACGAACGAACCCCAAACCACCCGATCATCCTCACCGGATTTGAGCCTCGAGCCCAGAATGCCCGGAATGACGATGATCGGGTTACGGTCGAGATCGTTGACCTTCGCAGCTTGGCTGTAGAGCTCGCCAAGTTCCGGTTGATCGATAGCGCTGCAGGCGCCGAGTAGAACACCGAACACGGCCGCCAAGCCCGGCCAGGATCGGAGAAGTCCGCGGATGGTTTTTGTCACCAGATTGGCTCCGGTTATTGTCGCACGCCATTGTCTGCCGATCAGGCGATGGATGCCGAAAACGACAGGTTATGCTTCAAGTCTCTAACGGGCTTGCACAAATCCGTGAATGGCGGGGGCCAGGCGCTCGCCCCGCATACCTGAGGCACGAGGGAGGCCGCCATGGCTCGACGTATCATCTTTACCGGAGGCAGCGGCAAGGCGGGGCGCCACGTGATCCCTTACCTTAGGGAGAAGGGTTACGAGCTCCTCAATCTTGATTTGCTGCCGTTGGATCAGCCGGGGGTCAACACGCTGGGCACTGACCTAACCGACAGCGGCCAGACCTTCAACGCGCTCTCCACGCATTTCGATTTCGACGGGCTGAAGACGGGCGAGGGGCCTGCGCCCATGGATGCGGTGGTCCATTTCGCCGCGATCCCACGGATCCTGATCCAGCCCGACAACGAGACCTTCCGGGTCAATGTGCTCTCGACCTACAACGTTATCGAAGCGGCCGTAAAACTCGGAATCCGCAAGATTGTCATCGCGTCGAGCGAGACCACCTACGGCGTCTGCTTTGCCGAGGGTGACAAGGATTTTCGTCAGTTTCCACTGGACGAAAATTACGACGTGGATCCGATGGACAGCTACGGCCTGTCCAAGGTGGTGAACGAAAAAACCGCACGAGCCTTCGCCATGCGCTTCGGCGCCGACATCTACGCGCTCCGCATCGGCAACGTCATCGAACCCCATGAATACGACATGTTCCGCGGTTTTCTTCAGGATCCGCCCTCACGCAAACGAAATGCCTGGAGCTATATCGATGCCCGCGACCTGGGCCAGATCGTGCATCTTTGCCTGGAGAAGGACGGCCTCGGCTTTCAAGTGTTCAACGCGGTCAACGACACCATCACCGCCACCGAACCCACCAGGGACTTTCTCGCGAAATACGCGCCGGCCACACCCATTACCCGCGAAATCGACGGGTACGAAGCGCCGATCTCCAACCGAAAGATCCGCGAGGTGCTCGGCTTCAAGGAAGAGCACAACTGGCGGAGATACGTGACGATCTAGCCAGGGTGGGCCGTGGCTAAGACATCAATTAGCACGATAATCAATATTATGGGAAATAATCTGTCCCGAGACAATCTCGGCCACCGCCTGGACGGAATCGATGTCCGTCAGCCGTCGGCAAGCGGCTCGTCAGTGCGCCAGGATCTGGCTGAGGAAAAGCTTGGTCCGGTCGTTCGTCGGATTGGAAAAAAATTCGTCCGGCGCGGCCATTTCAACGATTTCGCCCTGGTCCATGAAGACGACGAAATCGGCGACCGATTTCGCGAAACCCATCTCGTGGGTGACGCAGACCATGGTCATGCCCTCGTGCGCCAGCTCGATCATAGTGTCGAGCACTTCCTTTATCATCTCCGGATCGAGCGCAGAGGTCGGCTCGTCGAACAGCATTATCTGCGGCTTCATGCAAAGAGACCGCGCGATCGCGACGCGCTGCTGCTGCCCGCCCGAAAGCTGGCCCGGAAACTTGTGCGCCTGCTCGGGGATTTTCACCCGCTCAAGATAGTGCATGGCCGTGTCCTCGGCCTCGGCTTTGGGGATTTTTCGAACCCACATCGGCGCCAGGGTCAGATTCTCGAGCACGCTCAAATGGGGAAACAGATTAAAATGCTGGAAGACCATGCCGACCTCACGGCGGATCGCGTCGATATTGCGGACATCATTGGTCAGCTCGATGTCATCGACGATGATCTGGCCCCTCTGGTGCTCCTCAAGCCGATTGATGCAGCGGATCATGGTCGATTTGCCGGAGCCCGACGGACCGCAAACGACCACGCGCTGCTTTTTGTTCACGGTGAGGTTCAAGTCCTTCAGCACGTGGAACTGACCGAACCATTTATGCACGTTGCGGAGCTGGATACTCGGCTGCTCGCCGTTCGTTTCCATTCTCAAAAACCCCGTCTAAGCAATTGAAAGAAGCTCACGATTTGTGGCCGGTATCGAGCTTGCGTTCGAGATGCTGGCTGTATTTCGACATGGCGAAGCAGAAGACCCAGAAGCCGGCCGCGGCGATGATGTAACTCTCGGTGTCGGTGCCCAGCCAGTTGGCGTCCTTGACTACGGTGCGCGCCATGCCGAGCAGGTCGTAGAGCCCGATGATCGAAACCAGCGCCGTATCCTTAAACAGGCCGATAAAGGTGTTGACGATACCCGGGATCACCAGCTTCAGCGCCTGGGGCAGGATCACCAGCCCCATCGCTTTCCAATAGGTGAGACCCATGGCGTCGGCCGCCTCATACTGACCCTTGGGTATCGCCTGGAGGCCGCCGCGGATGACCTCGGCCATGTAAGCGGAGGCAAACAGCGCGACCGCGACGAGCGCGCGCAACAGCTTGTCGAAATTGACCCCTTCCGGCGCGAACAGGGGAAACATCACCGAGGCCATGAACAGGATGCTGACCAGCGGCACGCCCCTGATCACCTCGATGAAGACGACGCTCAGCGACTTGATCGCCGGCAGTTGGCTTCTGCGGCCAAGCGCCAGCAAAATGCCGATCGGCAGGGACGCGGCGATGCCGGTGAGACCCACGACCAGGGTCAGAAACAGACCGCCCCATCGGGCCGTGTCCACCACCCAGAGCCAAAACACGCCGCCATAAAACAAGAAATAGGCGATCAGCGGGTAGATCAGGATCAGCCCGAACAGATAGGTCAGGCGATGTTTGAAGCCATCGATAAAGATGGGCACTGACGCCAGGATCAAAAGCAGGGCGCCCAGATTGACGCGCCAGCGCTCGCCCGTGGGATATAGACCATAGACATATTGCCCCCAGCGGACCCGGAACAGAGCCCAGCAAGCACCGCCGGCCTGGCAGTCTTCCCGGCTATCGCCGTACCAAGTGGCGTTGACGAAAGCCCATTCGACGAAGGGCACCAGGGTCAGATAGAGCAGATACAGAATAAGAAGCGTGAGGACCGTGTCGACGGGCCCGCCAAAGAACCGCTTGCGCACCCAACCGAAGGCGCCGGAGCGCGCGGCCGGTGGCGGCAGGACTTCGGTGCCGGTGGTGGTTGCCATCGGATCAGCGCTCCTTCAGCGCCATGCGCTCATTATAGATGTTCATGGCGAGCGAGGTGAGCAGGCTCAAGGTCAGGTAGACCGCCATGATAATGGCTACCACTTCGACCGCCTGGCCGGTCTGATTGTTGATCGTGCCACCGACGTGAAACAGCTCCGGATAGCCAATGGCGACCGCCAACGAGCTGTTCTTCGTCAGGTTCAGATATTGGCTGGTCTGGGGCGGGATGATCACCCGAAGCGCCTGAGGAATAATCACAAATCTCAACGTATGATTGGGTTTCAGGCCCAAGGCGTGCGCCGCCTCGGTCTGGCCCTTGCTCACCGAAAGGATGCCCGAGCGGACGATCTCGGCGATGAAAGCGCCGGTATAGATCGAAAGGCCGAGAAGGAGCGCCAGGAACTCCGGCAACATGGTGAGGCCGCCCGTTATCCGAAAGCGGTTGGCCTCCGGCGCCGAAAGACCGATCGGAGCGCCCATGACTAGATAGGCAAGCGCCGTCGGCACCAAGATCAGGCCGAGCACGATCCAAAGGGTCGGCAGGCTGTTACCGGTCTCTTCCTTATGACGTTTGGCGTATCGCGCGAACAAGAACGCCGCCACGATGCCGGCCAGGCAGGCGATACCCACCACCAGGCTGCCGTCGGCAAAGACAAGGCTCGGGATGGTGAGACCACGATTGTTGAGAAAAACGCCGGTCACCGGCTTGATGCTGTCGGCCACACGCGGCAGCGACGCGATGACAACGACGTACCAAAAGATCAGCTGCAGCAGCAGCGGGATGTTGCGCATCGTCTCGACGTAGAAGGAGGCGAGACCGGCAACCAGCGCGTTCTTCGAAAGGCGCGCCACGCCCATGATAAAGCCGATGATGGTCGAAAGCACGATGCCGACGATCGCCACGTAGATCGTGTTGACGATGCCGACCAGAAAAGCCCGGCCGTAGCTCGAAGCACTGATATTGTAGTCGATCAGATTCTGCGAGATCGGAAAACCGGCAACGCTGTCGAGAAAGCCGAAGCCGGATGCGATGCCGAGCCGGGCCAGATTGTCCTGAACATTGCCGACCAGGTAAAAGCCGACGGCGACGACGATCGCCAGTACCACCACCTGGTAGATGATGCCCCGAACCCGGGGGTCGTGAAGGAGCGGCGCCCGTGGCGCCTCTGCGGAAAAGTCTTGATCCGATGCCATGACCGCTACGCCCTCACCTTGTCGGCCGGTTCGCGAGCCAGTCGGTTGTGGGGCGGCCGGCTGACCAACCGCCCCTCGCCTTTTTCAACCAGCCGGAGCGATCAGCGGATCGGCATGGCGTAGATCAGACCACCGTCTGTCCAAAGCCTGTTAAGGCCACGATCGATGCCGAGAGGCGTTTCGGCGCCGACATTACGCTCGAAGATCTCGCCGTAATTGCCGACCGCGGCGATCGCCTTGGCGGCCCAGTCCGCGTCAAGGCCGAGGCCTTCGCCGATCTCGCCCTCAACGCCGAGCAGACGCCGGATCGACGGATTGGTGCTCTCCTTCATCTCCTCGATATTGTCCTGGGTGATGCCAAGCTCTTCGGCCTCGATCAGAGCGTAGACTGTCCATCGGGCAATATCGGCCCACTCGTCATCACCATGACGGACGGCCGGGCCAAGGGGTTCCTTCGAGATGATCTCGGGCAACACCATGTAGTCGTCCGGATTTTCGAACTTGGTCCGCTCGGCGTAAAGACCCGAGGCGTCGGTGGTGAACACGTCGCAGCGGCCCGAAACGAACGCCGGTATCAGTTCGTCGGTGGATTCGAACACGACACCTTCGAACTGCATGTTGTTGGCGCGGAAATAGTCGGCGAGGTTCAGCTCAGTGGTCGTGCCTGTCTGAACGCAGACGCTGGCGCCGTCGAGCTCGAGCGCGCTTCTCACGCCCAACTCCTTCGGCACCATGAAACCCTGACCGTCATAGTAGGTGACGCCGACGAAATCGAGACCCAGCGCCGTGTCACGGGACGCGGTCCAGGTGGTGTTCCGCGACAGAAGGTCGACCTCGCCGGACTGGAGCGCGGTGAAGCGTTCCTTCGCCGTGAGACCGGTGTATTTCACGGCTTCCGGATCACCGAGCAGGGACGCAGCCACCGCTTTGCAGACGTCGATGTCCATGCCGACATATTCGTTATTGTCGCCGATCACGCCGAAACCGGCGAGACCGCTGCCATTCACGCCGCACTGGATGAAGCCTTTCTCGCGAATGTTATCCAACGTTTCGCCGGCAGACACCTGTGAGGCGCCCAGCAGGCTTACGGCTGCTCCGGCCAGTAGCAAGGTCTTGAAGCGCATGAGATCCTCCTCAAACATCCCGTGATGATGGCATCGGCGCTCCATTTTTTGGATTTTTTCCAACGGAAGCCCCGTCAATGCCAACCAATCTGCCCGCCGAACGTCTCAAGTTCGGCTCGGCCTTGGTTCTGTCATTGATGAGCACCGCGCCCGTGTCAAGCTGAGCGTCTTCGGCTATAGCTGCCGGCTCGCGCCCGAAAATCCGATCCAAAGCGAGGCTCCCGATGCGGGATGAGACGAAACTGATCGTTGGTGGACGCCCGGAGAACGACAGCCCGCACCTGGTCAATGTCGGCGTTCACAGGGGCTCGACGGTTCTTTTTCCGACCATGGAAGCGCTGAAGGGCTCGCACCCGGACAAGGGCTTGGCCTATGGCCGCTATGGTACCGAGACCACGAAGGCACTGGAACAGACAATTGCCGAGCTCGAGCAGGCCGCCGGCGCCGTCATCTTCTCCAGTGGCAAGGCGGCGATCACCCTCACCTTGCTGAGCCTGTTGGAGGCCGGAGACCATATTCTGGTCACCGACAGCGTCTATCAGCCCACCCGCAATTTCTGCGATCGGATCCTCAGCCGTTTCGGCGTCACGACCACCTATTTCGATCCGACCACCGGTACTGGGATCGAGGCGCTGATGACCGAGCGGACCCGGCTCATCTTCACCGAAAGCCCCGGCTCGCAGACCTTCGAGGTTCAAGATATCCCGGCGATCGCCAGCGTGGCCAAGGCCAAGGGCGCTCTGGTCTTGTGCGATAACACCTGGGCGACGCCGCTGTTCTTCAAGCCCTACGATCACGGTGTCGACATCACGATCCACGCCGCCACCAAATACATCGTCGGCCATTCGGACGCGATGATGGGTATTGTGACCTATTCCGAGGCCCTTGCGAAACGGCTCCGAGCCGACCTCCGCGAGCTCGGCGCCGGTGCTTCGCCGGATGATTGTTTTCTTGCGCTTCGGGGCCTGCGGAGCATGGCTGTCCGGCTACGCCAACACGAGCGCTCGGCCTTGGAGATGGCCCGCTGGCTTGGTGAGCGGCCCGAGGTTGAGCGGGTGATGCATCCGGCCCTGCCCCACGACCCAGGGCACGCGATCTGGAAACGGGATTTTTCGGGATCCAGCGGCCTTTTCGGTCTGGTTCTCAAACCTTGCAGCGAGGAAGCGCTCGCCGCCATGCTGGATGGCCTCGCTCTGTTCGGCATGGGCTATAGTTGGGGTGGCTTTGAGAGCCTGCTGATCCCGACGAAGCCGGTCCGCACCGCGACAAGCTGGGAGCCTGCAGGACCCAGTCTGCGCATGCATGTCGGCCTCGAAGAGGTTGAGGATCTCAAGGTCGATCTGACAAAAGGTTTCGCTCGTTTGGCCGACGTCGAACGGCGACGTGCCGGTCAGGGTTTGGTGGCGTAGATCAAAAACTCTCGATTGCCTTTAGGACCCTGGATCGGACTTTCCGTCAGACCGCGCACCGTCCAGCCCATCGCGTCTCCCAGCCACGAGCTGATGTCCTTGCACACAGCGTCTTGAAGGTCCGGATCACGAACCACACCGCCTTTGCCGATCGCATCGCGGCCGACCTCGAACTGCGGCTTGATCAGGGCGACGAGGCTGGCACCGGAGCTGACCAAAGCAAGCGCCGGCGGGAGCACCAGCTTCAGCGAAATGAAACTGGCGTCGCAGACCAGCCAGGTCACGTCTTCGGCAATATGCTCCGGCGTCAGGTGGCGGGCATTGAGCCGCTCCAGAACCCGAACCCGGTCATCCTGACGAAGCGACCAGGCAAGCTGACCGTGGCCGACATCCACGGCATAAACCCGTCGCGCTCCTTTTCCGAGCAGCACATCCGTGAAGCCGCCCGTCGACGCACCGATATCGATGGCGACGGCATTCGTCGGATCAAGGCCGAACTGATCGATGCCGTGGGCGAGTTTGAGCCCGCCCCGGGAAACATAAGGATGCACTTTGCCGCGCAGGCTGAGGGAGGCGTCGTCCGCCACCGGTTGCCCCGGTTTTTCGATGCGCCGGTCGCCGAGAAAGACCCTCCCCGCCAGGATCAGGGCCTGGGCTTGGCTTCGGCTTTCAGCCAGACCCTGGTCCGTCAGAACCTGATCGGCTCGCTGCCGGCGCCCGGCCAAGGCAGCCGCAGCTAGGATACGGCGCCGACCGAGCCGACGCGCTCGCCCTGTTGGTCGAGGATGGCGAGGACCCGCTCGACGATCGGATCGGCCGTTAACCCGGCTTCCTCGTACATGGTTTCCGGCTTGCCGTGATCGATAAACCGGTCTGGCAGGATCAGGCTGCGAAAGGCCAGACCGCCTCGGTCCAAAGCACCCTCGTCCCAAAGAAACTGCTGAACGGCACTGCCGAAGCCGCCGACCGCCCCCTCCTCGATCGTGACCATGACCATGTGCTCCCGGGCGATCCGCGAAACTAGATCGCGATCGAAGGGCTTGGCAAACCGAGCATCGACGACCGTGGTCGAAAAACCCCGCGCACGCAGCTTCGCCGCCGCAGCCAGGCACGCCTGGAGCCGGCCGCCGAGCGAGACCAGCGCCACCTTATGGCCCTCTTCCAGCAGCCGGGCCTTGCCGATCTCGAGCACCTCGCCACGGGCCGGCAGGTCGACACCGACCCCTTCGCCCCGGGGATACCGGAGAGCGGAAGGCCCCTCGTCATAGGCCGCCTGGGTAGCAACCATATGCATCAGCTCCGCTTCATCGCCCGGCGCCATGATCACCATGCCCGGAAGGCAGCCCAGATAGGCGAGATCGAACGATCCAGCATGGGTCGGCCCGTCGGCGCCCACGAGGCCGGCCCGATCGATAGCGAGCCGGACCGGCAGTTTTTGGATCGCCACATCGTGCACGACCTGGTCATAAGCCCGCTGGAGAAAGGTGGAGTAGATCGCGCAGAAAGGTTTCATGCCCTCGGCGGCCAATCCGGCGGCGAAGGTCACCGCGTGCTGTTCGGCGATGCCCACATCGAAGGTCCGCGCCGGAAACTGTTCCTGGAACGCGGCGATGCCGGTTCCGGAGGGCATGGCCGCGGTGATGCCGACGATCCGGTCATCATGGCGCGCCTCTTCGATCAGTCCCTTGGCAAACACGGACGTGTAGCTCGGCTTGTTTGAGCCTTTCTTCTCCTGCTGGCCGGTTACCAGGTCGAATTTCCCGACCGCGTGGCATTTATCGGCCGCCGTCTTGGCCGGCTCGAAGCCCCTGCCCTTTTCGGTGACAACGTGAATCAGGACCGGCGAGCCGTCGGGATGATCGCGGACATTTTCGAGCACGCTCACCAAATGCTCGACATTGTGGCCGTCCATCGGGCCGACATAGTAAAAGCCCAGCTCTTCGAACAGTGTGCCGCCGGTGGCTAGACCGCGGGCATACTCTTCAGCCTTTTCCACCGCATCCTGAACTCGTCTTGGAAGAAACTTTGTTAACTGCTTGGCAACGTGCCGAAAATTCCGATAGCTGTGTGAAGAAACGACGCGCGAAAGGTAATTATTCATGGCGCCGACATTGGGCGCGATCGACATGTCATTGTCGTTGAGAATGACCACCAGGCGGGAGCCCCGGGCGCCGGCATTGTTCATCGCCTCATAGGCCATGCCGGCGGACATGGCACCGTCACCAATCACCGCGATGACGTTTCGTTTCTCGCCCTTGAGGTCGCGGGCGGTGGCCATGCCGAGGCCAGCGGAGATCGACGTCGAGCTGTGAGCGGCGCCAAACGGATCGTAGGCACTTTCGGCCCGTTTGGTGAAACCGGAGAGCCCGCCCGGCTGGCGGATTGTTTGGATACGGTCACCGCGGCCGGTAAGAATCTTATGGGGATAAGCCTGGTGGCCGACGTCCCAGATCAAACGATCATGGGGCGTCTGAAAAACATAATGCAGTGCCACGGTGAGTTCGACCACGCCAAGCCCGGCACCCAGATGACCGCCTGTGCGGGAAACGGCTTCGATGGTCGCCTCGCGAAGCGCGTCCGCGATCGCCGGCAGATCGCCGACCCGCTGCTGGCGGAGATCGTCCGGTGTTCGAATGGTCTCGCGGAGAGCTTGCGCGTTCATGACATGTTGCTGCTGAGCCATGGTCATGCGTTCCTGTCGGTGACGAAGTGGGCGATATCGATCAAGGGTTGGGACTTTGGCAAGAATGGCTCCACCGAGCGGACCGCCTGATCGCGGGCCTCGGCCATCGATCGTTCGGCAGCCTCTACGCCCCGCAAGGAGACCAACGTGGCCTTTGACTGCGCCTGGTCACGGCCCAGATCCTTGCCGGCCGTCGCCGCCGTGCCGGTGACGTCGATCAAATCATCTTTGATTTGAAAGGCCAATCCCAAAGCACGGCCGTAACCGTCCAGACGCTCAAGCTGTTCGGCATCGGCGCGGCCGAGAATGGCACCGGCCCGGCACGAGAAAGCGATCAATACGCCGGTCTTCAACAGCTCCATGTGACAGATCTGATCTTCGGTGGCCTGACCGCTTACCATCGCTAGGTCCATCGCCTGGCCGCCGCAGATGCCCCTGGGGCCGGCAATCTCGGCGAGGGTTCCGATCAACTCGAGGCGAACCTCCGCATCCGGCGTGGTCGCCGCATCGCTCAGCACGGAGAAGGCCAACGCCTGCAGAGCATCGCCCGCGAGGATCGCCGTGGCCTCATCGTAAGCCCGGTGCAGAGTCGTTCTGCCGCGGCGTTCGAGCGCGTCGTCCATTGCCGGCAGATCGTCATGGATCAGCGTGTAAGTGTGAAGCAGCTCAATCGCCGCGCCGACCCGAAGCGCTCGAGCAGGCGGCACGTCGAACAACTGCGCCGAAAGTGAAGCGAGAACCGGCCGCACCCGTTTGCCGCCGGCAAGCGCCGAATGGCGCATCGCCTCATAGAGACGGCGCACGGGCGCCGGCAGCGAGCGGTCCGAAGTCCGCAGAAGTTCGTCCATGAGCGCGTCGAGCTCGCGGGCGATCTCGACCGCGATCGGAGGCAAAGAGGTCACGACCGCTACTCGAAGTCGGCTGGCGGCGAGGCGATCGCACCGCCGGCACTTTGGGTGATCTTGGCGACCCGAAGTTCGGCCTCGTTCAATTTGCGCTCGCAGTGCTCACGCAGCTTGGAGCCCTTCTCGTAGGCATCGATCGAGCCCTGCAGATCCAAATCACCCCGGTCCAGATCGTTGACGATGCTCTCGAGCTGAGCAAGCGCTTCCTCGAAACTCATGGCCTCCACAGCCGGATCGAGGTTTTCACTTGGGTCCTTTTCCTTGGTCATCTTGTTCTTTCATCAAAAGAGGCGGCACGCGTCGGTAATCGTTCAAGGTGAGCAATAGCGCTTTCTGCCAACGCCGACGGGTTATAACCCCCTTCCAATACCGAGACGATCCCTCTCGCACCGACCTCACCCGCGACCTCGACCAGACGGTCGGTGACCCAGGAAAAATCCTCGGCTTCGAGCATGCCGTTCGCCAAGGGGTCGCTAACGTGGGCATCGAACCCCGCCGACACGAACAGAAACTGCGGCTCGTAATCGGCGAGGGCCGGCAACATATCCCGTTCGATTTGAGCCCGCCACGTCGCGGCCGGCGTGTTCGGCGCAAACGGGCTGTTGACGATGTTGCCAACGCCCCGCTCACTGGCCGCACCGGTGCCCGGAAAAAGTGGCATCTGATGGATCGAGAGGTACATTACCTCCGCCCGGTGCCAAAAAATATCCTGGGTACCGTTGCCGTGGTGGACGTCGAAATCGAACACCGCCACCCGCTCCAGCGCATGTTCTGCCAGGGCGTGGGCGGCCGCCACGGCGATTTGATTGTAGAGGCAAAAGCCCATGGCCCGGTCCGGCGTTGCATGGTGACCTGGCGGGCGCATGGCGACGAAGCCGGCGCCCATTTCCTTGGCGATGACCGCGTCAACGGCCGCCACAGCTGCGCCGCAAGCGCGGCGAGCCGCTTCCTCGGACCGGGGACTGATCCAGGTGTCGGGATCGAGCGGCGCCCGGCCGCTTGCGGGCACCGCGGCCTTGACGGCTTCCACGTAACTCTCCTGATGCACGGCTTTTATGGCGCCGTCGGTTGCCTGCGGCGCTTCCACGATCGACCAGCGTTCGCCGGCAGCGCGGTTGATCGCGTCCATCAGCACCTTTTGGCGGATCGGTGCCTCCGGATGGCCGGGGCCGGTGTTATGCTCGAGGCCGCTTTCATGGGTGAAAATCGATAAGCTCATGGCCCTCAAGCCGCCAGCTGCGCGAGGCGCTCGACCAATTCACGGGTCTTGGTCAAACGCTCGTCCGGTGAGTTCGTGCTTTCGAATACCACGAGCCGATGATCACCACGAACCTTCATCTTTCCGCGGCTCTCGGAAATTGCCCGGATCAGTCGCTCCGGATGGGGGAAACTGTTGTTTCTGAAGCCGACGACGATGCCCTTTGGACCGGTGTCGACCTTTTCGACATGGGCTCGCCGGCAGGCGATCTTGATGCGGACGAGGCGCAACAGATGCTCGGTTTCGTCGGGTATCGGACCGAAACGGTCGATCAGCTCTGCGGCGAACGCTTCGACTTCGTCTTCTTCGCTGAGTTGCGACAATTGGCGATAGAGGCTGAGCCTCAGATCCAGATCCTGGACGTAGCTCTCCGGCATCATCGCCGCCGCGTCGACCGTTATCTGGGGCGCCCATTTATCCTCGTGGGCCTCGACGTCGCGCTCCTCGGCGCGGTCGCGCGCTTCCTGGACCGCCTCCTCCAGCATCTGATTGTAGAGCTCGAAGCCGACCTCACGGACATGGCCCGATTGCTCGTCACCGAGCAGGTTACCGTGGCCCCTTATGTCCATGTCATGGCTCGCCAGTTGGAAGCCGGCGCCGAGCCCGTCGATGGTCTGCATCACCTGTAATCGGCGCTCGGCGATCTCGTGCAGCTTCTGGCGCGGCGGCACGGTGAAATAGGCGTAACCCCGAACCTTGCCCCGGCCGATCCGCCCGCGAAGCTGGTACAACTGAGACAGGCCGAAAAGGTGCGATTTGTGCACGATCATCGTGTTCGCGGTCGGGATATCGAGACCGGACTCGATGATGTTGGTCGCCAGCAGGACGTCCACCGCGCCATCGTAGAAGGCTTGCATCACGTCTTCCAAAGCCTTGGTCGGCATCTGCCCGTTGGCGACCGCGATCTTGAGCTCGGGCACCAGCTTGCG
This sequence comes from Geminicoccaceae bacterium, assembly GCA_050331695.1. GTDB lineage: Bacteria > Pseudomonadota > Alphaproteobacteria > Geminicoccales > Geminicoccaceae > JBHJGP01. The sequence goes on along the minus strand of JBHJGP010000003.1, from coordinate 331,713 downwards.
GAGCTCATGGGCGAGCGCGTGTTGATCTTCGATGCGCGGGCAGACGTAGAAGCTCTGTCCGCCGCGATAGCGCTCGCGCAATAGCGCTTCCCTCAAGACCACGGGATCGGCGGGCATGACGAAGGTGCGCACGGCCAGGCGATCGACCGGCGGCGTCGCGATGATGCTCATCTCCTTCAGGCCGCCCAGCGCCATTTGCAGGGTCCGGGGGATCGGTGTGGCCGTCATGGTGAGGACGTGAACCTCGGCCCGCAGTTGCTTGAGGCGCTCCTTGTGGGTGACGCCGAAATGCTGCTCCTCGTCGATGACCACGAGCCCTAGATGTTCGAAGGTCACGGTCTTGCCGAGAAGCGCGTGCGTGCCGATGACGATATCGATGGAACCCCGGGCGAGCCCGTCTTTGACCTGTTTCGCTTCCTTGGTGCTAACGAAGCGCGACAGCATTCCGAGCTTGACCGGAAATCCTCGGAACCGGTCGCGGAACAAATCATAATGCTGGCGGGCCAAGAGCGTGGTCGGCGCCAAGACAGCGACCTGGCGGCCGGATAGCGCGACGACGAAGGCGGCGCGAAGCGCCACTTCCGTTTTGCCAAAACCAACATCGCCGCAGATCAGCCTGTCCATGGGCTTGCCGGAGGCGAGATCGTCGAGCACGTCGCCGATAGCGTTGGTCTGGTCCTCGGTCTCGTCATAGGGAAACCGGGCGCAGAATTCGTCATACAAACCGTGCGCCCGTTCCAGCGGCTCCCCTTTGCGGAGTTGGCGCTCGGCGGCGATCTTCAATAGCTCGTCGGCAATCTCGCGAATGCGCTTTTTGATCCGTGCGCGCCGCGCCTGCCAGCCGACACCGCCCAAGCGATCGAGCTGGCCTTCCGTGCCCTCCGAGCCGTAGCGGGTGAGGACGTCCAGGTTCTCGACCGGCACGAAAAGCTTGTCGTTGCCGGCGTAGATGAGCTTCAGGCAATCGTGCGGCGCGCCGCCGATCTCGATCGCCTCCAGACCCTCGAAACGCCCAATGCCATGGGCCAGATGGACGACAAGATCGTTCTCTCGCAGAGCCCCGATCTCGGTAATCGCTTTGTCGTTTTTCCGGGCCCGTTTGCGCGATTGGATGATCCGATCGCCCAGAATATCGCGCTCGGTCACGACCACCAGTTCGTCGGTCTCGAAGCCCGCCTCAAGAGGCAGGCTCGCCATCACCGGCCGCGTGGCCGCCAAGGCCTGATCGAGGTCCTCGACAGGTCCCTGAAGCTCCACCTGGTGATCCGCCAGCACCTTGGCCAGCCGCTCGCTCGACCCGCCGCTGGCACCGGCGATGATGGCCTTCCGACCGGCCCCCCGCCGCTCTTCCAGATGGCCGCGAACCGCGTCGAACAGATTGGTCTCCTGGGAACTTCGCTCGGCGAGGAACGATCGCCCGGGACGTCCGCCGGCGTCGTCCAGGACGGGTTGACCCGGAAACGGTTCGCCAAGCTCGAAGCGAAAGCCCTGGCGGTCTCGAATGGCCTGGCGCAGGAGATCATCGCTCAGATAGAGCCGTTCCGGTTCCAAAGCCCGGTAAGGCGTGCCGGCAAGTGGTCCCTTGACCTCGGCCGCTTCCTGCCGGGCGTCGTAATAATCGGTAATGGCGTCGATCCGCGCCTGGAGTGCGGTCTCGATCCGCGCGTCCACGGAAAAACCGGCATCTGCATCGACATAGTCGAAGACGGTGTCGAGTTCCGGGTAGAACAGGGGAAGCCAGTGCTCCATGCCGGCGAATGGATGGCCCGCAGCGATCGCATCGAACAGGGGATCGGCACTGACCGCGCCGAAGCGCTGGAGGTAGCCGACCTTGAAGCGTTCGATGGAATCGGCGTTGAGCACGACTTCGCTGACGGGCCGAAGCTCGAACCGCGAAATCTTCGCCAGGCTTCGTTGGGAGATCGGATCGAACTTCCGAAGGCTTTCGACGTCCTTGCCGAAGAGATCGATCCGTACCGGATGGGTGTCACCGTTTGGGAAAACGTCGATCAAACCACCGCGCACGGCGTAGTCGCCGCTCTCGACCACCGTGCTGCAGCGGCGATAGCCCTGGCGCTCCAAATGATGGAGAAAGGCGTCACGGTCCAGCTTGCCGCCGGCGTCCACGGCTAGGCGATCGGCGCTGACGACCACGCGCGGCACCACCCGTTGCAGGACCGCGTTGACCGTCGCGACCACCAATCGCGGGCCCTTGGCCGGCTCGACCATGGAGGCTAGGGCACCGAGCCGGGCCGCCATAACATCGACGGTCGGCGACACCCGGTCGAACGGCAGGCAGTCCCATGCCGGCAGAAGGATCGTCTCGATTTCCGGCGCGACGAACCGCACCAGGGCGATCAGACGGCTCGCCCGCTCGGCATCGGTGGCGACGTGCAAATGCTCGCCGCCCTGTCGCCTCAGAAAACGCCCGAGATAGAGGCCATCGGGTCCTTCCGGTGCCCGGACGATCTGACTTTCGACCAAAACGGGCGCTGCGGCTGTGCCGGCAGCGTCTGCGAGAACGGCTGTGCTCACCTGACCTTCATTCGATTGAGAAGATAGTCACTCTTTAGGGAATAGGGATGACGGCGGTACCGCCGTAAGGCTGCCGTCGGCTGGCAGGTCCTCAGTTCGGCGCGTCAGCAACCCGAAAATCTTTGATCATCCGAAAAACATCGGTGTCATGCTTCGCTGGAACAGGCGCCCGATCAGTCACCCAAGCGTAGATATCGTGGTCACTCTCGTCGAGAAGCGACTCAAACGCGTCCAGTTGCCGGGTGTCGAAATCGTCGAGATGTTGTTTCGCGAACCGTCCCAGTATGAGATCACTCTCGAGAAAGCCCCGATAGCGACTGCGATAGGCTAGCCGTTTGTGCCTAACCGTCACTGGTTCCGCCACCTGCTTCTCCTCGTGCCGTTCGAGAACCATGCCACCTAGCGCAGATCGCGCCCCAATCAAACAACAGGACGCGCTCAAGCGACAATTGATCCAGCGTCTGCACCAGCCGGTCACGGTGCTGAAGGGCATTGGTCCGAAGTTAGCGGAGCTGCTGGCGGACCGGCTCGGTTTGGACCGGGAGCCGACGATCGCGGAACTTCTCTCCTTACGCCCAACCAGGCTCGATCATTTCGTCCCACGGACGGAGCTGAGGCGCGCCGACGATGGCCAACGGGTCACGATCGAGGCCGTGGTGGAGCGGGTGCCTAGCCGACGCCACGGCGCGCCGGCGCTAACGGTCCTGGCGAGCTTCGCCGGTCAAGCCATCACGCTTCGCTGGTTTCGCCCCGCCCCTTGGCTCTGGCGCCGGTTGACAGAGAACGAGACGATCCTCGTCTCCGGCCGGCTCGTCTGGCAGGCCGACCGAGCCGAACTCCACCAGCCCCGCTTCGTCAACGCGGAGGCTCTGAACCAATTGCGCCCTCATTATTCGGGCCTGGATCCGCGCCTGGAACACCGAGTGGTGAAAGCGGTCCGCGAGGCTTTGGCGATGCTCGCGCCGGTCGACCAGCGAGAGGCGGACAACGGCGCTGAACGGGCTCACGAATGGCTTTCCGGCATCGAACGCCTTCACGGCATGCACGGCCCGGATCAGGTCGAAGCCGGCCGACGATCGCTGGCCAGGCTCGAATTCGGCGCCCGTCAGGCCATACTCGCCGAAAGCTTGGCGAAACGTCCCCTGGGGCGATCGTGGGCGGCGTCTGCCTCCAGGCGAACCAAGCTCGAAGGCGCCCTGCCCTTTGCGTTGACAGAAAGCCAGCGATCGGTCGTCGACGAGATCGAAATCGACCTTCGGGCCGCGCGAGCCATGCGCCGGCTGGTCCAGGGCGATGTCGGCAGCGGCAAGACCGTGGTCGCCGCGCTCGCCGCTCTACCGGCGCTCGCCTGCGCCGCCAAGGTAGCTTTTCTGGCACCGAGCGAGATCCTGGCCCGCCAACATCTGGCGGCCCTGAGCCATTGGTTCGCCACCCTCGATATCCGCTGTGTTCTGTGCATCGGCGCCATGGCGAGCGAGGATCGCCAAACGGTCCGCGCCCAGCTCTCGGCGCCGGGGCCGCTAGTCGTGGTCGGTACCCAGGCCATTCTCAGCGAGCGCGCTCATTTCCTCGATCTGGGCCTCGTCGTCATCGACGAGCAGCATCGTTTCGGCGTCGACCAACGGGGCTCCTTGTTGGACCGGGCGCCCTCGCCCGACCTCCTGATGCTCTCGGCGACACCGATACCCCGCTCCCTGGCCCTGCTGGCGACGCCCGGCTGCGATGTCAGCCAGCTTACAGGCAAGCCACCCGGCCGGCGCGAGATCGACACGAGGCTGGTCAGCTCGGGCCGCATGGCGGAAGTCGAAGCGGGCATCGGGCGCCTGCTGGCGGGCGGTGAAAAAGGTTTCTGGGTCTGTCCCCGTATTTCGGATGATGCGGACGAGATCGCCCTGGAACACCGCTTGGAGCGGCTGGTCTCGCTGGTGGGTGACCGTGTCAGCTTCGTCCACGGGCAGATGAGCGCCAGCGATCGCGCGGCAGCCATCGACCGCTCTCGAACGGGCGGCGCGCAGCTGCTTTTGGCGACGACCGTGATCGAGGTGGGGATCGATGTGCCGGACGCCGCTTTCATCGTCGTCGAGGGGGCCGACCGGTTCGGCCTGGCCCAGCTTCACCAGTTGCGCGGCCGGGTGGGTCGGGCCGGCGGCATCGGCCGGTGCGTCCTGATCTATGATGAAGCCGCCGGCGACGCCGCTCGCGACCGGCTCAAGGCGATCCGCTCCACCAGCGACGGCTTCGAGCTCGCAGCCCTGGATCTCAAGCTCCGCGGCCCGGGTCACCTGCTCGGCACCATGCAAAGCGGTCTCCAGCCCTACCGCTTCTTCGATGCGGACCGTGATGCGGATCTTGTCGATGGGATCGTTCGCGAGGCCAATGATCTGGCTCGGCGCGCCGCCCACAACGACCGGGCCGCGTCGGAGCTGACGCTTTGGGCCTATTTGTTCGGCGACAGCAGCGGACCTCAGGAGGCCCGCCGGTCCTCGTGATCCAACACGTCCAGCTTGGGATCGCCAAGCTCGGCCTTCGGCGTCACGATGCCGCTCGAAATGACCATCTTGATCCCCTCTTCGACGGTCATGTCCAAATGGACGACCTCGTCGCGAGGCACGAACAGAAGGAAGCCCGAGGTCGGGTTAGGCGTCGTCGGCAGGAATACGTTGACCATCGGCCGTCGCGTTCGCCTTTGGATCTCGCCGGTGCTGTCTCCGGTCAAAAAGGCGATCGCCCAGATGCCGCGGCGCGGATATTCGACGAGCACGACCTCGCGAAAGGACCGGGACGACTGGGCAAAGACGGTCTCGAAGATTTGTTTCAGCGTGCTGTAGAGGCTGCGAACCACAGGCATTCGGTCGACGATACTTTCGCCAAACCGCATGATCGCCCGGCCGACGAAGCCGGCCGTCAGCATGCCGACAAGCGTGATCAGCCCGAGCATCACCAAAATGCCGAGCCCAGGCAGACTGAAAGGTAGGTAGGTTTCCGGGTTATAAGCGGCCGGCAGAAAGCGCTCGACGGTTCGGTCGACCACCTGGATCACCTGCCAGACCAGAAAGATGGTGATGGAAACCGGTGCCACCACGATGACCCCGGCCAAGAAATAGTTGCGCAGACGCAACATGAAACCTGGCTTGGGAGCATGCAGGACGGGCGGTTTCTTGGGCATAAACGCTTCTCCAACGGATGGCTTCCAAGGCACGGATTTGGGCCATTGCCGCCTCCGCCGTCCTAGCACAGCTCGTCAAATGCAAAACGACTAAAATTTTATCTATATTTTCGCAAATAGATGCTAAAGTTGTCGTTTTAATTTTTATTGACACCCCAAGTAAACTAACTCATTACCCAACAACAGCGGTGGCAAAGATCAAACCAACACCGAACTGCGGGGACCATTACTATTCGGCCGGTGTTGTTTATGGAGCGAATTGAGTGATGATGATCGGGACAGCGAGCACTTCCACGACAGAGATCAACGTGATTACCAATTCGCTACTCCTGGTGCGGCGCTTGCAAGAGCTGCAAAATCGCCGGCGTTCGCTTCGGGAGCAAGCGGATGATATGCATCGCCGTTTGCCCATTTGGGCCGTCGAGCCTCTGCAAAAGGCCGGCATGACGCTTGGCGAAATCCGTGACATGACCGGCGATTTGACCGAGACACGCGACGACGAGATGCTCGCCGATCTCGAGATGCAGATCGACCGACTGGATGCCGAGATCGAGGCGGCTGAAGAAGCCTTGTTACAAACCACCAGCAAGACCTTCGAGGGCGTCAAGGCCGTGACCGAGCTTGCCGTCGACCGCCTCCGGGCCATCACGACGACGGATCCGGACGATGTCCTCTACGATTACGGCGAGGCGCGGGTTCTTCGGCTGCTTGAGCGGGCACTCGAGGACATGAAGCAGCTGGAAGCAGGTTCGCTTCGCAACGCTTCCTAGGTCGTTTCCCGGCCCGCCTCTCCGATCCGGTAGATGTAAAGGCGGGTTTCGCCACGGTCGTTGATCGAAACGGTCGTGTCGGGCTCTTCGCCCGGCACGATGAAGCTGTTCGAGCAAAAGACAGCCCCACCTCGCATCTCACGCCTCGCCTTCCGCCACAAATCGGCCATCGGCGCCGGCGACAGAAAACAGTAGGCCAGATCGATACCGGCAAGATCGAAACGCCACAGGCTGATCCAACCTATCTCGACGTTCGTCAGGCCGCTTAACCGCACGCGTAGCCAGGCGATGGCGAATAGCAGGGGAGCAGTCTCTACGCCGATGACGCGGGCATTCGGACAAAGGCGGGCTACAGCCAGAACGACCCGACCAGTGCCACAGCCGAGATCAACCATCGTCTGCGGCGTTTTGCCCGTGAGCCGCGACGCCAGGACCGCGCCGATCTGACGATTGGAGAGGTAGAGCGGAACCCGACTGGTCACGCTGCCGGGAAACAGAACGAGCAGGACGAGGACGGCGATGGCAGGCCACCAGGAGGGCAGATCAGCGAGACTGAGCAGGATCAGAGCACCGGGCGCCAGTGCGACGCCGGCCACGAGACCGATTACCGGCCAGTGCAGTCGCCTCTCACCGCCGTGACACAATGCTGCGATCACCAACAGAGCGGCAAGCGTACCCCAGAGGGGAACGGTTGCGTCCAAGGTTGGCGGCGCCAGCGGATTGCGCCAAGTGATGGTGACCACGAGCCACGCTAGAACGAGCGCGCCAAAAGCCACCGGCAGGGGCCGGAATGACACCGCGGCGGGTTGGGCTTTATCCCGAATACTGGTTCGAAAAGGGAAAGGAGGCAGCACGATCTTCTACTTAAACGAGATTGTTATTGTGTTTAGTCTCTTAAATAGCAATATCAAGTGAAACTGGATAAACTGATCGCCTATCTCGGACGATTGTTCCAGGGTCCCACGCGCGGTATCGTCCCGCTCTTTGTGGCTCGATACTGGCTTTGGATGGATTGACACCGCGATGAGCCGAGCATGACCGATTCTCGCCTCCGCACCATGGACGATGGCCATCGGGCTCCGGGCGGCGGTGCTCGCCTGCACATGTACGCCACGACGGAACTGGCGCCTTGTCCCTATCTCGAAGGGCGCGAGGAACGGCGGCTGGTGACACGGCTCGAGGCGTCCGATCCGCCCTACCGCCACGATGACCTGGTCCATGCCGGCTTTCGGCGGAGCCAGGGGTTTGCCTACCGGCCCGCCTGCCCGAGTTGCACGGCCTGTGTGCCGGTCAGGATCCCGGCGCAGGATTTCCGCTGGTCGCGCACTTTTCGAAAAATACGCAATCGCAACGCCGATCTCACCATCAGCATCAACCCGCCGGTCGCCACCGAGGAAGGTTTCGAGCTGTTCCGGCGCTATCTCGGCAGCCGCCACGCGGATGGCGGTATGGCCGACATGACCCGCGAGGATTATCGCGACCTGGTTGAGACGACGCCAGTCAAGACCCGTCTCGTCGAGTTCCGGGATCCGAACGGCACACTGATCGCGGTCAGTTTGACCGACGAGGTGATGAGCGGGCTTTCCGGGGTCTACAAATTCTATGAGCCTGAGGCCGACCACCGGAGTCTCGGCACCTACACTGTTCTCTGGCACGTCATGCACGCGGTGCAGATCGACAAGCCTTATGTCTATCTGGGCTATTGGATCAAAGCCTGCCGCAAGATGACCTATAAGGCGCGCTTCCAACCTCTCGAAGCCCTGTTCAAGGGCCGCTGGCACCGGATGGAGCAAAGTGCCGGCGACGATACCGACTAGTGTCGCCCGATATCGGCCGCTATCAAAACAGCCCGACAAAAAGCCGCCAGCCGTTCTAGATACCAATCGACAACAAACACATTTCCCAGGGAGAAAGGAATGTCCGAAACTCGTTCGATGCGCCGGCGCGACGTCGTCGTTGCTGGCGCCGCCGGCACCGCGGCCGTGGCTGCCTCCAGCTTTCCCAAGCCAGCCATTTCACAAGGCCGCCAGCAATGGCGGATGGTGACCACCTGGCCGAAGAATTTTCCGGGCCTGGGCACCGGCGCGGAACTCCTCGCGCAAAAGATCAACGCTGCCTCCGAGGGCCGTCTCGAAATCCAGGTCTATGGCGGCGGTGAGATCGTTCCCCCGTTCGAAAGCATGGACGCGGTTGCCAGCGGTACGGTCGAAATGGGCCACGGCGCGCCTTACTACTGGAAGGGTAAGGTCGCGGCGACCCAGTTCATCGCGTCGATGCCCTTCGGCATGAATGCCCAGGAGCAAAACGCCTGGTTCCAATATGGCGGCGGTCAGGAACTCGCCGACAAGGCCTATGCGGAGATGGGGGCGAAATTCTTCCCGTCCGGCAACACCGGCACGCAGATGGGCGGCTGGTTCAACAAGGAGATGAATGCGCTCTCGGACTATGAAGGTCTGAAGATGCGCATTCCCGGCCTTGGCGGTGAAGTGGTCAAGGCTGCCGGCGGCAACGTTGTCAATCTGCCGGGCGGTGAGATCCCCCCCGCCCTTCAATCGGGTGCGATCGACGCCACCGAGTGGGTCGGTCCCTACAATGATCTGGCCTTCGGCCTCTACCAGACCGCGCAATACTACTACTACCCCGGGTGGCATGAGCCGGCGACGGTGCTCGAGAACTTCATCAATCTCGACGCCTGGAACGCGCTGCCTGCCGACCTTCAGGCCATCGTCGAAGCCTGCAACACGTCGGTCAATCAGATCGTCCTCAGCGAATTCGTGGCCCGCAACAATGACGCGTTGAACAAGCTCGTGAACGAGCACGGCGTCGAGTTGCGCGCGTTCAACGACGAGATTTTGTCCGGTCTCGGCCAACTCGCCGGCGAAGTGATGAACGATCTGGCGTCCGCCGATCCGCTCTCCCGCGAGGTCATGGACAGCATCCTCAGCTTCCGTAAGACGGCGATGGCCTGGGCCAATGTGTCGGAGACCGCGTTCAGCCGGGCACGCAGCCTCGACTTTGCCTATGCCGAGCCCAGCGGCGGCTGATTATTGCAGCAATGACAGGGTTTGGAGAGGGGTGCGCGGCACCCCTCTCCGCATGAATGGGGCCATTGCGGGCTGAATGCGCAGCGATACGCTCGACCTACCGCCCGATAAGCCGCCGTCCCAGCGGGAGAGAAACGCGAAGCCCGATGCCTATCGAACGTTATCTGCCCGCCCCGAGCGACCTGACGTGTGAGCTCCACACCCAGCTCGTCAAAGCCGGTCAGGCTCTTTCAGACGGCGAGATGAAGACCTTCCTGCTCGCTAGGAAGGCTGAAGACGGTGGTGCGCTTGAGGCGGGCTGCAAAGGCGAAATCGCCTTCAGATCGGCCCACATCTCAGAACTTTGGGTCGCCGACAGCCTTCGCGGCCAGGGTGTGGGCAGCGAGCTGCTGGCGGAGGCTGAAGCGTTGGCGAGAGCGCAGGGCTGCACGCGCATCCACCTGGAAACCCGGAGCGAACACGCCAAACGCTTGTATGAGAAACGCGGCTATACTGTTTTCGGCGAGCTCCCCAACTACGACGGCGACATTTCGTTTTATTATCTGGTGAAGACGCTCTCCTGATCCGGGTGGCAGCTCAACCAGCGGCCAAGTTTGCCGGACCGCAAAGTTCAGCCAAAAATCACCGATGGCACCCACGTGGCCAGAACCGGGAACGTTGCCAGGACGGCAAGCCCCACGAGCTGGATCACCACGAACGGCGCCACGCCCAGATAGATGTCGGTCGTCTTCACCGAAGGCGGCGCCACACCCCGCAGATAGAACAGCGCAAAGCCGAAGGGTGGCGTTAAAAAACTGGTCTGGAGGTTGACCGCGATCATCACCCCCAACCAGATTGGATCCAGCTCCATCTGTAAGAGGACAGGACCCACGATCGGGACCACGACGAACACGATCTCGATGAAGTCGAGAAAGAAACCCAAAAAGAACATGAGCGCCATGACAGCGAGCATGGCGCCGAAGGCACCACCGGGCATGGCGCTCAGCACGTCATGGACAATCTTCTCGCCCCCAAACCCCCGGAACACCAGTGAGAAGACCGACGCCCCCAACAGAATGACAAATACCATGCAACTGATTTTGGTCGTCGTCCGCATCACATGTTGCAGGGTTTCGAGATCGAGTTTTCGCCTCAGTGTCGCCAGGATCATCGCGCCGACGGCGCCGACGGCGGCCGATTCCGTTGGCGTGGCGATACCGAGCAGGATCGATCCCAACACCGCCAGGATCAGGAGTGCCGGCGGCAGCAGGGCGGTGACCACGCGAAAGATCACACTGTCGTCGCTGGTATCCTCCAGCGGCGGCGCCTTTTCGGGGCTGGTGATGGCGACGATCACCTGCCAGCCAATGTAGAGCCCGACCAGGACAAGGCCCGGCAACAGGGATCCGGCGAACAGATCCACCACCGAGACCGGCTCGGGCGCGAAGTTGCCGAGGGCGAGCTGGGCTTCGGTGTTGGCGCCCTGGAGAATGTCGCCGAGGATCACAAGCGCGATCGATGGCGGAATGATCTGGCCAAGGGTGCCCGCAGCGCAGATGGTGCCACAGGCGAGCTTCGGGTCGTAGCCGGCGCGAAGCATGGTCGGCAAGCTCAACAAACCCATCGTAACGACGGTGGCGCCGACGATGCCGGTGGATGCCGCAAGCAACATGCCGACCAAGGTCACCGAAATGGCGAGCCCACCTCTTATGCGGCGGAGCAGGAGACCCATTGTCTCAAGCAGTTGCTCGGCGATGCCCGAGCGCTCGAGCATGACGCCCATGTAGACGAACAGGGGCACGGCCACGAGCACCTCGTTGACCATGACACCGAAATAGCGGGATGCCAGGCCACCCAGGAGCCGGAGGTCGAAAAGGCCGAATTGAGAGCCGACGAAGGCAAAGATCAGTGCGGTTCCGCCGAGCGCGAAGGCCACCGGAAAGCCCAGCAGCAGGACACCGCAGGTGACCGCGAACATGGCGAGGCTCAGAACCTCGCCCACGCTCTCGGCGCTCAAGAGATGAGTTCCTTTTGCTCGGGTTTCTCGGCCTCGGCGACGAAGGTCGGATCGCCGCGGAGAACAAGAAAACTTCGGCCGGCCATCGCCAAACCCTGCAGCCCCACCAACAGACAGAAGATCCAGATGACGGTCTTGAGCAGAAACAGGCCCGGCAGGCCGCCAGCCTCACGCGACGCCTCGAGCCGGGCCCAGGACACCAGCACATAGTCGAAGGAGACGATGAAGATCAGAATGACCATGGGCATCAGCAGGATGAGCGAGCCCAACAGATCGACCCAGGCTTTGTGTCTGATCCCGGCCGGCCGGTAGAAGACGTCGACGCGCACATGACCGTCGTGGAGAAGCGTGTAGCCGGCCCCGACCATGAACACGATGCCGTGCATCCAGACGTAGGTTTCCTGGATCCAAACCCGCCCCCAGGAGAAACCGTAGCGCATGACGACGACGAAGAAGGTCACCATGATCATTGCCAGCGTCAGCCAGGCAATGATCCGCCCGACCGCCTCGTTGAGGGCCTCGACCATCCTCACAAACCGCTTTAGCTGGCTCATTCTTGGCCTCCCCTTGCTCTGATGAGCCAGTCGAGCTGCCGTCGACAAAGGCGATGCTCGCGACACCTGACGTCCGCTCCGACCTATAGACGAGCGGGTCCTGACGGCAAATCCGTTTGCCAGCGATGAGAGCCAAAGGCTACAAGTCGCCCCGACCAACAAACCAGTACGCCATATTTGGAGGACGGACGGTTGTCCGATCGGTTCAGGGCGCTCGTGGTCGACCGTGGCGAGGACAAATCCACAACCGCCAGCTTTCGCGAGCTCACCAATGACGCGTTGCCTGAGGGCGACACTCTCGTCGAGGTTGCCTATTCGACGATCAACTACAAGGATGCGCTCGCCGTCACCGGTAAGGGCAAAATCATTCGGACCTTCCCTTGCGTGCCAGGTGTGGATCTCAGCGGGACCGTGATCGAGACCAGCCACGACGGTCTTCGCGGCGGTGATCAGGTCGTTCTCACCGGTTGGGGCGTCGGCGAAAAGCACTCGGGCGGATTCGCTCAACGGGTAAGACTGAAAGGCGATTGGCTACTCAAGCTGCCCGACGGCCTGGATCTGAAACAGGCCATGGCCATCGGCACCGCCGGCTTTACCGCCATGCTCTCCGTCCTGGCACTTCAGGCTCAGGGGCTGAGCGCCGGTGACGAGGTTATCGTCACCGGCGCCGGCGGCGGTTTGGGCGGTGTCGCATTGATCTTGTTGTCCCGCTTGGGCTGCAAGCCGTTCGCCGTGTCGGGCCGGCCGGAAATGGCCGATTACTTCAAGGAGCTCGGTGCCGCCGATATTCTGCCCAGGACCACCTTTACGGAAGGCTCCAAAGCCCCCTTGGACAGCGCCCGCTGGCCGGCAGCGATCGATACCGTCGGCGGCGCGACGTTGGCCAATCTTCTCAAGGCCATGGCCTATGGCGGCACGGTCGCGGCCTGCGGCCTCGCCGGCGGCGCCGATTTGCCGACAAGCGTCTTTCCCTTCATCCTCCGCGGCGTGAAGCTCATCGGTATCGAATCGGTTTATCTGCCGAACGAACAAAGGCGTGAAGCCTGGACCAAGCTGGCCGAGCTGTTGCCGGCGGATCGCCTCGAGGCGATGACCAAGACGGTCACGCTGGACGACGTGCCAGCGGTCGCAGACCAGGTGATGGCCGGTCAGGTCCGCGGCCGAACGGTTGTCGATCTGACCGCCTGATCACCACCGATGAGCCGCGTTGTCATCATTAACGGCCCAAACCTCAATCTGTTGGGCAAGCGCGAGACCGCAATATACGGCGAGACCACCCTGGCGGATGTCGAGGCGGCCTGCCGGGCCCTGGCCGCAGAGCTCGGCCTGGAGGTCGGCTTCGAGCAGAGCAATCACGAAGGTGTCCTCATCGACCGGGTTCATGCCGAACGAGCCGAGGCGGCGGCGCTGATCATCAATGCCGGGGGCCTCAGCCACACCTCGGTCGCGCTGGCGGATGCCCTTCGAACTTTCGAGGGGCCGATCGTCGAAGTCCACATCACCAACATCTACCGGCGCGAGGTCTTCCGTCACCACTCGCTGATCTCGGCCGTCGCCACCGGCGTGATCTGCGGTCTCGGCACTGAAGGATACGCGTTGGCACTGCGCGCACTAGCGAAGGATCTGACATCGTGAGCGACCTAAAGGTCGATGAAGAGCTGATTGAGAAACTCGCCGAGCTGCTCGAAAGAACCGGCCTCACCGAAATTGAGATCGGCCAGGGCGAGCAAAAGCTGCGGGTGGCGAAGGGCGCTGTCGTCACGACCGGCCCAGCACCAGCCCCGACAGCAGCGGCCGTCGACCTCGCGCCAACGCCGACCGAGAGCGCGAGCAACCGGGATGGTACGGTCAACGCGCCGATGGTGGGTACCGCCTATCTGGCGAGCGAGCCCGGCGCCGAGCCCTTCGTCACGGTCGGTTCCCAAGTCCAGGAAGGACAGACGCTCTTGATCATCGAGGCGATGAAGGTGCTCAATCCGATCCGTGCGCCCCGCGCCGGCACCGTTGTCGAGGTTCTGGTCGGTAATGCGGCGCCGGTTGAGTATGGCGAGCCGCTCATGGTTCTGTCCTGAGCCCATGCTGAACAAGGTCCTGATCGCCAACCGCGGCGAGATCGCGCTACGGGTGTTGCGCACCTGCCGGGAGATGGGGATCCAGACCGTCGCCGTTCACTCGACCGCCGACGCCGCGGCAATGCATGTCAGGCTGGCCGACGAGAGCGTCTGCATCGGCCCGCCGGCAGTCGACGAAAGCTATCTCAACAAGGCCTCGATCCTGTCGGCGATCGAGATCACTGGCGCCGATGCTGTCCACCCCGGCTACGGCTTTTTGTCGGAAAACGCCGATTTCGCCGAGATGATCGAAGAGCATGGCATCACCTTCATCGGCCCGACCGCCGAGCACATTCGGGCCATGGGCGACAAGATCCAGGCCAAGCTCGAGGTGGAGCGCCTGGGTCTACCGACCGTTCCCGGCAGCGAAGGACCGGTTCAGAGCGAGGCCGAAGCCCAGCGCTGCGCCCGCGAGATCGGCTTTCCGGTGCTGATCAAGGCCGTTTCCGGCGGCGGCGGCCGCGGCATGACGGTGGTCTGGAGCGCTGCCGATCTGCAGGACGCGGTCCGTCTGGCCCGCAGCGAAGCCCGCTCCGGCTTCGGCGATGACCGGGTCTACATCGAAAAATATCTGGACCACCCCCGACACATCGAGGTTCAGGTTTTCGGCGACGGCCAAGGCCGCGGCATCCATCTGGGGGAGAGGGACTGCACGCTGCAGCGTCGCCACCAGAAGCTGGTGGAGGAGGCGCCGGCCAATCTGGTCGATCCGGCGATCCGGCGCGAGCTCAACGATCGGGTGGCGGCGGCGATCGCTGCGATGGGCTATCGGGGCGCAGGCACGGTGGAGTTCCTCTACCAGGACAACGCCTTTTACTTCATCGAGATGAATACCCGCCTGCAGGTGGAGCATCCGGTGACCGAGGCAGTCACTGGCCTCGATCTGGTGAAACTCCAGCTCCAGATCGCCGCCGGCGCACCGCTGACGCTTACCCAGGACGAGATCCAAATCAAAGGCCACGCGATCGAATGCCGGATCACCGCCGAGGATCCGGAAACCCTGGTGCCGCGAGCCGGGCGGGTCGACGCCTACCATCCGCCGGGCGGGCTCGGCGTACGTGTGGATTCAGCGCTGTATACGGGGGCGATGGTTCCACCCTATTATGACAGCCTTATTGCGAAAGTGATCGTTCACAGTGATGGTCGCGACGACGCTTTGGCGCGTATGCAACGTTGCCTCAAGGAGTATGTCATCGACGGGATTCCCACGACCATCCCGCTGCTGGCTGATGTACTCGACACGAATGATGTACGACGCAACAGATACGACACAGGTTGGCTCGGACGCCATCTCGCTGCCCGAAGTCGACCCACCAGGGGTGGCTGAAGGACCGGATCGAATAGGCGCCGGATCGAAACGATGAGCGAGCTCCGACCCGATACGCTGCTTTGCGCCTACTCCGTCGGCCTTTTCCCCATGGCCAACGACCGGTTCGATCCGACGATCTACTGGGTGGAGCCAAAGGAGCGGGGGATCATCCCGCTGGAGCGGTTCCACACCCCTCGCCGGCTGGCGCGGATCATCCGCCAGGGCCGGTTCCGCTTGAGCACCAACGAGGATTTCCCGGCCGTCATTCGGGCCTGCGCGGAGCCGACGCCGAGCAGGCCGCGGACCTGGCTCAATGAGGAGCTGATCGACGCTTACTGCATGCTGGCGAAGCTCGGCCATGCTCACAGCGTCGAAACCTGGCTGGACGACAGGCTTGTGGGTGGCCTCTACGGTGTCGCGTTAGGCGGCGCCTTCTTCGGCGAGAGCATGTTTTCACGGGCGAGCGACGCCAGCAAGGTGGCGCTCGTCCACCTGGTGAACAAGCTCATCGAACGGCAGTTCGAGCTGTTGGACACCCAGTTCATGACCGAACATTTGCGCCAGTTCGGTGGCTTTGAGGTGACCCGCTCGGATTATCGGAGACGCCTTCGGCGCGCGCTGTCCCGCCGTGCCACGTTCGAAGACTGAGCGATTAGCCCGCTTGCTCCAGCGGCTCCTCGCAGTCGATGATCCAGATATCGTAGACCGGATGCTCCAACGCCGATAAGGCCGGGCTGGAGGCGAACATCCAGCCATTGAAGAGCCTTCGCCGCGGTTCGTCTTGGGTTTCTTCGTCGATCTGGATGAAGACCGAACTTTCGGGCGGCTCGGTCGGTGGGGTCTCGAAACAGACGGATGCCTTGAACAAGAGCGTTCCGAACCGCGCTTCCTCGCCGACCCGGACCCGCTGTTCGCCGATCCGAGCGGTGATCTTGTCGAGGGTCTGGACGACCACGATTTCGTTCGGAATGTCGGAGACCGCCATGGCCTGGCCGAACGGAAGCATGGCGAACAGAAGGAGGGCGAGGCGGAACATCGCTGTGCGCTGCTACGGCTGCTCGCCGGATCCGTAGATTAACCGGCCGATCAGGTCCTCGAGGATCAGCGACGACTGGGTGATGGTGATCTCGTCGCCGGGTTCCAGCATCAACTCTTCGCCGCCGGGCGACAGCTGTAGATATTTGCCGCCGAGCAGGCTTGAACTGACGATCGCGGCGCCGGTGTCCTCCGGCAGCTCGACACCATTGCGGACGCTGAATTCCACCTCCGCCCGGTAGGTTTCCTGATCCAAGGTCTGGCTCAAGACCTGGCCGACCTTGATCCCGCTGATGCGCACGTCGTTGCCGACCTCGAGACCATCGATCCGATCGAAGTTCGCGCGCAAGGTGTAGCCGCCAGGATCACCGACATCACTGTTACCATAAGCGTACACGACGAAACCGACCGCGACCAACAGCACGACCGCCCCCAAAACCGTCTCGACCACGCTACGCGACATGCATTTTCATCCATTTTGCCAACATCAAGCCCCTTGCCCTTCGCCTAGGTGACGGATCAAGCGGCATCCAAATCGAGCAGCGCGCGGGCAAACCCATCCGCTTCAAACGGCTGCAAATCGTCGACACCCTCGCCTACGCCAACGGCATGGACCGGTAGACCGAATGCCTCGGCGAGCGCCACAACCACCCCGCCCCGGGCTGATCCGTCGAGCTTGGTCACGATCAAACCGGTCACGGGAATGGTCTGACGAAAAAGCTCGACTTGGCGATGAGCGTTCTGCCCGGGCGTGGCGTCCAAGACAAGCAGGGTGTGATGGGGAGCGCTTTCATCCTGTTTTAGGAACACGCGCACCACCTTGGCGAGTTCGTCCATGAGCGCCGTTTTGTTCTGCAATCGCCCGGCCGTGTCGATGAGGAGCGCATCGAGGCCCTGGAGTTGGGCCTCTCCGATCGAATCGAAAGCGAGCGCCGCCGGGTCGCCGCCGGCCTTGCCCTTCATCACCGGCACGCCGACACGCTGTCCCCAGATCTCGAGCTGCTCGATCGCCGCCGCCCGAAACGTGTCACCCGCCACGACACCGACCTCATAGCCGGCTTGGGTCATCTGCTGGGCAAGCTTGCCGATCGTCGTGGTCTTGCCGGTGCCGTTGACGCCGGCCACCAGGATGACGTTGGGCTTGTGATCCGGGTCCAGTTCGAGCGGCAGGGCGAGAGGTGCCAGAATCTCGGCGACGTAGCCGGCAAGGGCCTCGCGGATCTCGGCCTCGCTGACATCCTTGCCGAAGCGATCCCTGGCCAGACGGGCGACTAAACGGGCCGACGTGGCGACACCCAAATCCGCCTGGATCAAGGCATCCTCAAGATCGTCGAGGCTTTCCTGATCGAGTTTCTTCTTGGTGAAGATGGCGCCGATCGAGGTCGTCAGTTTGGACGAAGAGCGCCCGAGGCCGTCTTTAAGTTTTTTGATCCAGCCGAACGCCATCAGGCGGCGATCCTTCCGAGCAGACACCCCTGGTCGACGGCGATCGCTTCCACCGGAACGATCGTACCCGGGTGGCTCGGACCTTCGATACGGATCGGCGCGAACTGGCGGGTATGACCGCGGCCGCCGCGCTCGACCAACACGTCATGGGTGCTGCCGACCTGTTGACCCAGGAACCGGCCTAGCGCCCGGTCGCCCTCGCCGCGAAGACGCGCCGCCCGCTCCTTGGCGAGTGCTTTTGGATGCTTCGGCATACGCGCCGCGGGCGTTCCGGGGCGCGGCGAGAACGGAAAGACATGAAGGAAGGTGAGTTCGGCTTCGCCAACCAGATCGAGGGAGCGCCCGAACATCGCTTCAGTTTCGGTCGGAAAACCGGCGATCAGATCGGCACCAAGCGCAATCTCCGGGCGTTCGGCCCGCAAACGATGGCTGAGGTCGACCACCTGCTGGCGGGAGTGTCGCCGCTTCATCCGTTTGAGGATCATGTCGTCTCCCGCCTGAACGCTGAGATGGACATGGGGCATGACCCGCTCGTCTTCCACGAGCATGGCGAACAGAACCGGATCGATCTCGGCGGGATCGAGGGAGGAAAGCCGCAGGCGCCGGATCGTCGGCACAAGTCGGAGAAGTCGCCGGACCAACTCTCCGAGGGTTGGCTGGCCCGGCAGATCTTTACCGAACGACGTCAGATCGACGCCCGTGAACACGATTTCGACGTAGCCGGCATCAACCAGCCTTTGGCATTGCTCGACGATTGCGCCCACAGGCACGCTCCGGCTGTTACCGCGGCCGTAAGGTATGATGCAGAAGGTGCAGCGATGGTCGCAGCCATTCTGGATTTGAACGAAGGCCCGGCTGTGCTGCTCGAACCCTTCGATCAGATGCGGTGCCGTGTCTTCCACTGCCATGATGTCCTGGACGGCAGGCGGCTCCTTCCCGTCGGCCAGATCGGCCCAGGTCGCCGGCTTGAGCTTACCTTGATTGTCGAGAACATGATCGACCTCGGCCATCGCCTGGTATCGGTTCGGATCGATCTGGGCGCTGCAGCCGGTGACGACGATCCGCGAGGTCGGACATTCGCGCCTGGCTTTGCGTATGGCCTGGCGGGCCTGCCGTTCGGCTTCGGCGGTGACCGCGCAGGTGTGGATAACCACGGTATCCTCGAGGCCGGCGCTCGCCATGTGCCGGCGCATCAATTCCGTCTCGAAGATGTTCAGCCGACAGCCGAAGGTAACGATCTTGCTAGTGGTCATGACGCGGCCAAGTCCGTCGGATCGAGTTGGCCCCTGAAATTGTGCGTCGCCGGCCCTGTCATCAAGACGTGGTCATCAGACTCGCGCCAGGTGATCGAGAGGCTGCCGCCGGGCAAGCCCACCTCCGCTTCTCGTTCCGCCATACCCCGGCGGACGGCGCCCACCAGGACGGCACAGGCAGCACTGCCGCAGGCGAGTGTCGGACCGACCCCTCGCTCCCAGACCCGAGCCTGCAAATGCCGGGGCGATCGCACCTCGACGAAACTGACATTGGCCCGTTCCGGCAGCATCGGATGACGTTCGTAGAGAGGCCCAAACTCTCGAAAAACCCGGTCGTCCAGCGGGTCCGAGAAAAAGACCAGATGCGGATTGCCCATGCTGACGGCCGTTGGCACGCCCAAGGTCTGATCTTCGAGTTCGGACAGGTGAAGCGTGTCCGCGGCTTTCGCCAACGGAACGTCCCGCCAGGCGAGGCCCGGTGCCAGCATGTCGATCTCGTAAAGATCGTTCGCGACCCGGCCGCGTAACGTGCCGGCGCCGGTAACGAGATCGGCCTCACGCCAACCGAGCCGCTCGCACAAAAGCCGCATCAACGCTCGGCTGCCATTGCCGCAAGCCGCCGAAAGGCTGCCATCAGCGTTGTAGAACAGGACCTCGGCCCGCCGGTCCTGTCGGGCGTTCCAAACGATCAATTGATCGAAACCGACACCCCGCCGGCGGTCGGCGATCGCCCGGATCTGCTCCGGCGTCAACGGACCGGCGAGATCGTTCTCGTCGATGAGAACGAAATCATTGCCGAGCCCATGCATCTTGTCGAACGACAGACGCGTCATCGGTGATCGCGAACCTTTCGATAGCGGCTGCGAATGCTTGACGAGGCCGGGCCGCCGCTCCTACAAACGCAATCTTCGCACGTCATCTGGAAACCGGTCGCCAAGGTTCCAACGAGCCCCGGCGAGCAGTCGTATTGCCATGTTCGACAGTCTGAGCCAACGGCTAAGCGACGTCTTCGATCGCTTGAAGCGCCGCGGCGCACTCTCTGAGAGCGACGTGGACGGCGCCATGCGCGATGTGCGCATCGCCCTGCTCGAGGCGGACGTCGCGCTTCCGGTCGTCAAGGATTTCGTCTCGTCGGTCCGCGAGCGTGCCGTCGGCCAGGAAGTGGTGAAGTCGGTCACGCCCGGCCAGATGGTCGTGAAGATCGTCCATGACGGCTTGGTTGAGCTTCTCGGGTCCGAAACGGCGGCGCTGACCGAGCCGACCAACCCACCCATGGTCGTGATGATGGTCGGCCTTCAGGGTTCCGGTAAGACCACGAGCTCGGCGAAGCTGGGCCTCCACTTCAAGACCAAGTCGCACAAATCCGTGCTGCTCGCGTCTCTCGATACCCGCAGGCCCGCCGCTCAGGAACAGCTTGCCGTTCTGGCGGCTCAGGCGGAAGTGAACGACCTTCCTGTCGTCGCTGGACAGGCGCCAGTCGACATCGCCAAGCGCGCCATGGCCACGGGCCGAACGGAAGGCTTCGATGTCGTGGTTCTGGATACGGCCGGGCGCTTGCACGTCGATGACGAGCTGATGGCCGAGCTCGAAGCCGTCAGATCGGTCGCGACGCCTCAGGAAATCCTGCTGGTCGCCGACAGTCTGACCGGCCAGGACGCGGTCAATGTCGCCAAGAGCTTCGATGAGCGGCTGGATCTTAGCGGCATCATCCTGACCCGGATGGACGGCGATGCCAGGGGTGGCGCTGCGCTCAGCATGCGCCAGGTGACCGGCAAACCGATCAAGCTGGTGGGCACCGGCGAAAAGCTGGAAGCGCTGGAACCGTTTCATCCGGAACGGGTCGCGTCACGCATCCTCGGCATGGGCGACGTCGTCTCGCTGGTGGAAAAGGCCGCCGAGACCATCGATAAGGATGAAGCGGAGAAGCTCGCCCGGAAGATGCAGAAGGGCAGCTTCGATCTGAACGACTACGGCAAGCAGCTCGCCCAGATGAAGAAGATGGGCGGCATGAAGGGCATCATGGCGATGCTGCCGGGCGTTCAGAAGGCGCAAAAACAGATCAAGGACGCCAATCTCGACGAGCAGATCTTCGTTCGTCAGGCGGCGATCATCAGCTCGATGACCAAGCTCGAGAAGCGCAACGTCAAGCTTATCGGCGCATCCAGAAAGCGCAGAATAGCCGCAGGCTCCGGGACTTCGGTCCAAGACGTGAACAAACTCCTGAAACAGTTTCAGCAGATGCAGAAAATGATGAAACGGGTTAAGAAGATGGGCAACAAAATGCCGCCCATGCCCGGTGGCCAGCTGCCGCCGGGACTTCTTCCCCATTGACGGTACAACACGGCTTACAGACGAGATCGGACGACAGACCATGCCAGTGACCATCAGGCTCGCCAGGGGCGGCGCGAAGAAGCGCCCCTTTTATCGAATCGTGGCGACCAACTCCCGAAGCCCGCGAGACGGCCGATTTCTGGAGAAACTCGGCACTTTCAATCCTCTGTTGCCCAAGGATCACCCCGAGAGGGTCGTGATCAACGAGGAGCGGGTCCGCCATTGGCTGGGGCACGGGGCGCAATATTCGGACCGGGTGGCGCGGTTTCTTGACGCCAAGGGCATCGTTCCCGGTGCCGCCGAGAGCCGCCGCCGGGGAACGGGTAAGCGGGCGGCAGCGATCGCCGCTCAGAAGGCTAAGGCCGAGGCGGAGGCTGCCGACGCGGCCGCTGCCGAGAGCGCCTGAGTGTTGCTGTCGGGGCGAAAGCGGTGGGCGTTCAAAAGGATCTGGTGTGCATTGGCGCGGTGGCAGCGGCCCACGGGGTCCGCGGCGCCTTTCGCGTCGCGCCGTTCACCGCTGATCCCGACGCTATCGCCGCCTACGGTCCAGTTTACACGGCCGACGGCGAGCGGCTCTTCGAGCTTGAGATCCTAAGCCGTAATACCAAGGGCGTGGTGGTTCGCACCAACGCCATCCAAGACCGAAACATGGCGGAAGCGCTCCGCGGCACCAAGCTTCATGTTCCCCGCTCGGTCCTGCCGCCACCTGACGAAGACGAATTTTATGTCGAGGATCTGATCGGCCTCCGGGTGGTTGATGAGACCGGCGAGGTGGTCGGCACGGTTCGCAGTGTCGAGGATTTCGGCGCCGGCGACATCATCGATATCGAGCGGGCCGGCAGCGCAGGTCTCTTGCTGCCCTTCACCCGCGACGTCGTCCCCTCGATTGATCTGGGCCAAGGTGTCCTCGTCGTCCGCCAGCCGGAAGAGATGGTGGCGAAGGAGCGGGCCGGATGAGTGCCTGGCACGCCACCGTCCTGACCTTGTTTCCAGAGTTCGTACCGGGCCCGCTGGCGGCTTCGATCACGGGCCGCGCTCTCGAAGAAGGGGTTTGGCGTCTGGACACGGTGGCGCTCCGGGACTTCGCCCTGGATCGCCACGGTAGCGTCGACGACACCCCCTTCGGCGGCGGCGCCGGCATGGTGATGCGGGCGGATGTGATCGCCCGAGCCTTGGACAGCCTGCCGGCGGACGACCCGCGGCCACGGCTTTGTCTGTCGGCCCGCGGCCGTCCTCTTACCCAGGAGCGGGTTCGATCCTGGGCGGACGGTCCGGGGGTGATCGTGCTGTGCGGCCGCTTCGAAGGGATAGACCAGCGGGTCATCGAGGCCCGCGACCTGGAAGAGGTCTCATTGGGTGACTTCGTCCTGTCCGGCGGCGAGCCGGCCATGTTCTGCCTGCTCGACGCCTGCGTCCGATTGCTGCCCGGTGTCCTGGGCAACCGGGCGAGCCTGGACGAAGAGAGTTTCGCCGGCCATCTTCTCGAATACCCCCAGTTCACGAGGCCGCGGGACTTCGAGGGCCAAGAGGTCCCATCGGTTCTGTTGACAGGCCACCATGAAGACAATCGCCAGTGGCGCCTGGATCAGGCTCGCGAGACCACGAGGACGCGCCGCCCCGATCTGTGGGCCGCGCATCAATCATCCATGGGCGGTGAGCGCCCCCACCAGACGACACCACTGGCGCCGAAAAGGCGCCGCAACCAAGCGGACGAGGTAAGGCCATGAACGTGATCGCACAGCTCGAGAAAGAGCAGGTGGAGCGATTGCTCGAGGAACGGCCGGTCCCTGAGTTCCGCCCCGGGGATACCGTCCGGGTGAACGTCAAGGTGATCGAGGGCACGCGTGAGCGCGTTCAGGCCTTCGAAGGTGTCTGTATCGCCCGCAAGAACCGGGGCCTGAACTCGTCCTTCACGGTCCGTAAGATCTCCTACGGCGAAGGTGTCGAACGGGTGTTCCCGCTCTACAGTCCCCGGATCGATTCCATCGAGGTGGTTCGCCGGGGCCGGGTTCGCCGGGCGAAACTATACTATCTGCGGGGTCGCACCGGAAAGTCGGCGCGGATCGCCGAGCGGCGGGACGACCGGCCGGCGAAGGCCGCGGCCGAGTAAGCGCGGCATCGAGCCCGGAGGACAACCATGGCGCCGAAGACGCTGTTCGACAAAATCTGGGACGCCCATCTGGTCGACCAGCAGGATGACGGCACGGCACTGATCTATGTCGACCGTCATCTGGTCCACGAAGTGACCAGCCCGCAGGCCTTCGAGGGTCTTCGCCAGACCGGCCGCCAGGTCCGCCGGCCTGAGGCAACGCTCGCCGTCGTCGATCACAATGTGCCGACCGATCCCGACCGGACAGAGGGCATCAAGGACGAAACCTCGCGCATTCAGATCGAGGCCATGCAGCAAAATGCCCGGGAGTTCGGCATCGAGCTCTACGATCATTTCGATCTACGCCAGGGGATCGTCCACATCATCGGGCCTGAACAGGGCTTCACCTTGCCCGGCATGACGATCGTCTGCGGCGACAGCCACACCTCCACCCATGGCGCCTTCGGGGCGCTCGCCTTCGGTATCGGCACCTCCGAGGTCGAACATGTTTTAGCGACCCAGACGCTGTTGCAGAACCGCCCGAAGAACATGCGGATCAGCGTCGATGGCGAGCTCGGCACCGGGGTCACGGCGAAGGATGTGATCCTCGCGATCATCGGCAAAATCGGCACTGCCGGCGGCACCGGCCACGTCATCGAATATGCCGGATCCGTGGTTCGCGGCCTGTCGATGGAAGGCCGGATGACGATCTGCAACATGTCGATCGAGGCGGGCGCCCGGGCGGGTTTGATTGCGCCGGATGAAACCACGTTCGATTATGTGAGAGGCCGGCCGAAGGCGCCCAAGGCCGGCGCGGTCGAGCAAGCGGTCGCCTATTGGCGGACCCTGCCATCCGACGAGGGCGCCGTGTTCGATGTCGAGGTCGCCCTCAAAGCCGAAGAGATCGAACCGCAGGTGACCTGGGGGACCAGTCCCCAGGACGTGGTGCCAATCACCGGCGCCATTCCCGATCCGACCCAGGTCGACGATGAGGGCCGTCGGGCGGCCATGGCCCGATCGCTCGCCTATATGGGCCTCGAGCCCGGCAAGCCCATCAGCGAGGTCGCGATCGAGCGGGTATTTCTCGGCTCCTGTACCAATGGCAGGATCGAAGATCTGCGCGCCGCTGCAAGGATCATCGAAGGCAAGACCGTGGCCGATGGAGTTCGGGCCATGGTCGTGCCCGGCTCGGGCCTGGTCCGCGAGCAGGCAGAACAGGAAGGTCTCGACAAGATTTTTGTCAGCGCCGGTTTCGAATGGCGGCTTGCCGGTTGCTCCATGTGTCTCGGCATGAACCCCGATCAATTGAGCCCGAAGGAGCGCTGTGCTTCGACCAGCAACCGCAACTTCGAGGGCCGCCAGGGCCGACTCGGCCGGACTCATCTCATGAGCCCGGAGATGGCCGCGGCGGCGGCGATCACCGGACGGCTCACCGATGTGCGCGGCTTGGTCTGAGGAGCGCTTCCATGCAACAATTCACAACGCTTGAAGGCATCGCCGCGCCTCTGCCGATGATCAATGTCGACACCGACATGATCATCCCCAAGCAATATCTGAAAACCATCAAACGGACCGGCCTCGGCGTGAACCTGTTCGACGAGATGCGCTACGATCTCGACGGCAAGGAGAAGCCTGACTTCGTGCTCAACCAACCGGCCTATCGCGACGCCGAAATCCTGATCGCGGGCGAGAATTTCGGTTGTGGAAGCTCGCGCGAGCACGCGCCCTGGGCGCTTCTCGATTTCGGTATCCGTTGTGTGATCGCCCCGTCTTTTGCCGACATTTTTTTCAACAACTGCTTTAAGAACGGCATTCTTCCGATTGTTTTGCCAAAAGAAACGGTCGATCTCCTGATGAGAGAAGCGACCGACGCAGAGACCAGGACCTTCACCATCGATTTGGACCGCCAGATGATTCTCCGGGCCAAGGGCAACGAGCCGGTCACCTTCGAGATCGACCCGTTCCGAAAACACTGTCTCCTGAATGGTCTCGACGACATCGGGCTCACCATGCAAAAGGCGCCCACGATCGACGACTATGAGGCAAAGCAGCGGATCAGCCAGCCCTGGCTCTATCGAGCCGCCGGCTGAGCCCGAAAATCAAGAAAACCACGGAGGACCTTGATGGCGCCCCGCCTTTTGTTGCTGCCGGGCGACGGTATCGGCCCAGAAGTCATGGCCCAGGTCGAGCGCGTGCTAGCCTGGCTCAGCGAGAACCGTGGCATCACTCTCACGGTTGAGCGGGGTCTCGTGGGCGGCGCCGCGATCGATGCCGACGGCGTGCCGCTGACCGATGACACCATGGCTCAGGCGCAAGAGGCGGACGCCGTTCTGCTTGGTGCCGTCGGCGGGCCGAAATGGGACGATCTTCCCTTCGAGCAGAAGCCGGAACGGGGACTACTCCGATTACGCAAGGAGCTTCGGCTGTTCGCCAATCTCCGGCCGGCCCTGGTGTTCGACGCGCTGGTCGACGCTTCCTCGCTCAAACCCGACCTGATCCGCGGGCTCGACATTCTCATCCTGCGCGAGCTGACCGGTGGTGTTTACTTCGGTGAGCCACGCGGGATCGAGACGCTGGCCGACGGTCAGCGCCGCGCCGTCAACACGCAAGTCTACACAACGTCTGAGATCGTCCGCATCGCCAGGCTCGGCTTTGAGCTGGCGGAGAAGCGCGGCAAGCGCCTCTGCTCGGTGGAAAAAGCCAATGTCATGGAGAGCGGCGTTCTGTGGCGCGAGGAGGTGACGAAGCTCGCCTCCGACCATCCGGAGGTCGAGCTCAGCCACATGTACGCCGACAATTGCGCCATGCAGTTGGTCCGACAGCCGAAACAGTTCGACGTAATCGTCACCGACAATCTGTTCGGCGATCTTTTGTCGGATGCCGCAGCGATGCTCACAGGATCTCTGGGCATGCTGCCCTCGGCTTCGCTCGGCGCGCCTGACGAAAACGGCAGACGAAAAGCACTCTACGAGCCGGTTCATGGCTCCGCGCCCGACATCTCCGGTCAAGACCGGGCCAATCCGCTGGCCATGGTGCTGAGCTTCGCCATGATGCTTCGTTACTCCTTCGATTACGCAACGGAGGCGGACAAGATCGAAAAGGCGGTGCAAAATCTGCTTGAGGCGGGTTACCGGACGGCAGATCTCGACACCGGCACCGGGACCGTGGTCGGTACCAGTGAAATCGGCGATCAGCTCATCGCGCAACTGGATGCCGGCGCCTGATCGACCTCACACTCTGACGGGACGTCTTGATGGGTTATCGTGTTGCTGTCGTTGGTGCCACCGGAGCGGTCGGCGCCGAATTGCTGAACCTTTTGGATGAGCGCGACTTTCCGGCCGATGAGGGCGTGGCCTTGGCCTCGGCCAGTTCGGTGGGCAAGGAAGTCTCCTTCGGTGACCGCGCGACGCTCAAGGTTAAATCGCTCGAAGAATTCGATTTCGACGGAATCGATATCGGCCTTTTCTCACCAGGCGCCGCGATCTCGGCAATCCACGCGCCCCGCGCGGCCGCCGCGGGCTGCATAGTCATCGACAATACCTCGCAGTTTCGGATGGATGAGGATGTGCCCTTGGTGGTGCCGGAGGTGAACCCCGAGGCCCTCGCCGGCTTTCGCGAGCGCAACATCATCGCCAATCCCAACTGCTCGACGATCCAGATGGTCGTGGCGCTGAAGCCGCTTCATGACATCGCACCGATCCGCCGGGTGGTGGTCTCCACCTATCAGAGCGCTGCCGGCGCCGGCACCGCCGGCATGGACGAGCTCTTCGAGCACACCAAGGCGATCTACATGAACGACAAGAAGGAGCCGCAGGTCTTCAACAAGACCCTCGCCTTCAACGTCATCCCGCAGATCGATGTGCTGGTGGAAGACGACTACTACAGAGAAGAGTGGAAAATGGCGGTCGAGACCAAGAAGATCCTCGATCCTGGCATTGAGGTGACCGCCACCTGCGTGCGTGTTCCTGTCTTCGTCGGCCATGCGGAAGCGGTCAATGTCGAGTTCCTGGAGCCTCTTGAGATCGATCAGGCTCGGGAAGCGCTGATGGACTTCGAGGGCATCGTCGTCGTCGATGATCCTGGCAGCTATGAATTCGTGACACCTTTGGAATCGGTTGGTGAGTTCGCGGTCTTCGTCTCCCGGCTCCGGATCGACCGGACGGTCCCCCATGGCCTGAACATGTGGGTCGTCTCCGACAATCTGCGCAAAGGAGCCGCACTCAACGCGGTCCAGATCGCCGAAACCCTGATCACCGACGGCCACCTGTAGGGTGGCTGTGGCGACAACGGCGGATAATCTCCAGGAATACAGCGTCAGCGAGCTCTCGAGCGCCCTCAAGCGCAACATCGAAGATGCATTCGGCTTCGTCCGGGTCCGGGGCGAAATTTCAGGGCTTAAACTGGCGGCGTCCGGACACCTCTACCTCAGTTTGAAGGACGAAAACGCGGTGATGGACGCGGTCTGCTGGCGCGGCAGCCGACGCAACATCACCTTTAAGCCGGAGGACGGGCTCGAGGTCGTTTGCACCGGCAAGCTCACGACCTACCCGGCGCGCTCACGCTATCAGCTGGTGGTCGAGACTATGGCGCCGGCCGGCGGTGGCGCTCTCATGGCGCTCCTAGAGGAGCGAAAACAGAAGCTGCGCGCGGAAGGCCTGTTCGAGGCGAGCCGCAAGCGGCAGATCCCAGAGATACCGACGATCATCGGGATCGTTACCTCCCCCACCGGCGCCGTCATCCGCGACATGCTTCACCGCATCGCCGAACGTTTTCCCAGAGATGTTCTGCTGTGGCCGGTCCTAGTCCAAGGTGAAGGTGCCGCAGCCCAGATCGCTGCCGCGATCGACGGTTTCAACAAGCTCGAGGTCGGTGGCGACCCGCCGCGTCCGGATGTGCTGATCGTCGCCAGGGGCGGCGGCAGCCTCGAGGATCTTTGGTCGTTCAACGAGGAAATCGTCGTCCGGGCGACCGCCCGTTCGGCGATCCCGCTCATCTCCGCCGTCGGTCATGAGACCGACACCACGCTGATCGACTTTGCCTCAGATCTCAGGGCGCCGACGCCGACCGCGGCAGCCGAGCTCGCCGTGCCGGTCAGGCTCGATCTCATGGCCCGGACGCAGCAGCTCGACGGCGCGATGCGCCAGGCCCTGGTCCGGCACCTGAGATTGGCCGGCGAACAGTTTAGATCAGCGGGACGAGGCCTCAGTGACCCTAAGGCGATCGTCCAGGCCAAGGCCCAACGACTGGATGATGTGGGCGAGCGGCTGAGCCGGGCCATCTACCTTCGCTACGAGCAAAAACGGGGCGCTCTCGCCGGCGTGGCGGCACGTTTGCTCACGCCCAGGCAACTGTTGCAACGAAACCGCTTGCGTCTCGATCAGGCGGGTCGCGCTCTGGAAGAGCGGATAAGGAACCGGATGCGCTGGTCGAGGGAAGCCGGCCGCAACCTGACCCGGCGCTGGTCACCGGCCTTGCTGCGCCCCTTGCTTAAAAGCTGCCGTGAACGGGTGACGGGCCTCGGTCAGGTCATCGAGGCGACTAGCTACAAGAGGACGCTCGAGCGGGGATATGCCGTCGTGCGCGACCCGGCGGGCGAGGTCATCGCCACCGCGGAAGCGTTGAAAGCCGCCGGTCGGGGAACCGTTCAACTCCGTGACGCCAGCGTCGGCATTGCAGTGGCTGATCGACCGGGGGCCGAGAAGCCGGCCAAGCCGGCTTCAAAGGACCTGCCAAAAGACGCCGAGCAAGGTCGCCTCCTCTAATCAGGCTGCCCAGCCATAGCCATCGCTGAACAATGTGCCGTCATCGAAAGGCTCGCCGGTAACCTGGTCCGTGACGACGACCCGGGCATAACCCGTATCCACGCCACCCAGGCCGTCGCTCACCGAATAGAAGAACAGGCATTCGCCCTCACCTGGCGCCGACACCTGTACCCTCGTGCCATTGTCGACGATCTCGAAACCCCAGCCGGTGCCGCACAAAGGCGTGACCTCGGTGACGATCAGATTGTCGCCGTCGAGATCGATATCGTCGCCCACGACGTCGAACCGCATGAGTTGGTTTGGCGCGGCGATGAGGTGATTGTCCTGGGCCAGGGGCGGTCGGTTGCCGCCGGCGGGGCTCGGCTTGACGTCGATGATTAGATGACTTTCATCCCTGCGGCCGTTGGAGTCTTCGATTTCGAACCGGGCATAGGCGCGGAAATCACTCAGGCCCGCGGCCGGCGTGAAGCGCACCTCGCCGGTGCTGCCATCGCCGACGATCTCCAAGACGCCGGCGGGATCTCCGGGTGCCTCGGACGCTACCGGCGCGCTGCCTCCCGCCCGGGCGAACCGCTCAGCAGCTTGGTTGAGCAAGGCAAGCCGGTGCACGGACAGACTTGTCGCACCGGCAAGCTCGCCGGCGCGGTAGGCAGGCTCCGGCGAATCGGTCCAGTGATCAGGCCGTGCGAACGGTGCCACCTTGGCAAAAGCGCCCGCCTTGGTCGGAACGCTCGGATCATCCAGGACACCGTCGAGAAGGTACAGGAGACCTGCGAAACCATAAGGGTGAAAGCCGATATCCACGCTTAGGGGTGGCGTGGCGGCGGCGTGACCCTGCATCAGGGTGCCGAGAGCTCCTTGCCCCTGAACGAAGCTGTTGGCCCAGGCGGCGTGATCCATCGCCCTGCCCTCAGCGTCCGCGCCTATGCCGAGTGCTGTCTCTTTGATCTCAAGCCACCACAGATGGGGATGGTTCTGGATGATGGCGCCCCGAGCTGATCCATCCTTGCTGACGCTGGTCGGATCCACACTGACAAGGCGAATCTTCTCGGCAATCGTCGGATCGTCAGACAGTGCTTGAGCCACATCGCCCAGCCCGCTCCATGCGAGAACGTACAAGGGATCATCGCTTGTGCCGGCCTGCGCCGCGGCGATGAGCGCCTGGGAGCCAGCCGTCGGGCTCGAGGCCACGGGGCTGTAGGCCCCGGCCGCGCCCTCCACCATCAGGGCGCGGAGCGCCGCGGCGGTTGGATAAGTCGATGCGTAAAGCGATAGCGACGGCAGGTCGGCCTCATAAGCGTCGATAACGTCGTGCAGACGGGCCGGGAAACCGCAATCCGGCCAGCTAAGACAAAGACCCTCGATCCGCAGCCGATCGGCGTAGAGGAGCAGCATGACGAGGTTCTGCGCCCCATCGAAATCGCAGCGTCCGGCGTCAGTGCAGACGAACACCCGAGGCGGTACTGCTCTGGCTGGCTCGACATAGGTTGGGCCGGTAACCGAGACCAGCCGCAAGCCGCCAGCCGCGGGATCGAGAGCATTGGCGGTGACCTGTTGCAAAGCTGGCAGATCAGGCAGCGTTTTGACACGTGCTTCGGTCGCTATGGGGCGCGTGTGGAGCGCCGAGACCAACACTTGCACGGTGGCATCAGCGAGCCCGCCTTTGCCGTCGGCGACCGTGTAGGTGAAGGTGTCCGCGCCTTCGAAGTCTAGGTCAGGTGTGTAGGCGATCTTGTTGTCGCCGGTGATCTCGATGACGCCGTTGGTCGGCATGGTGGCCCCGTGAATGGCCAACGTGTCGTCGTTCGGATCACTGTCGTTGGCGAGGACGTCGATGATTAGGGTCCGTCCGCCGACCGTCTCGCCCCTATCGTCTTCGGCCGTCGGATCCTCGTTCGCCAGGGTGACGTCAATCGTAACCGTGTTGGAGCTGCGCGCTCCGTGAGCGTCGACGATCGTATAGCTGAACTGGTCCTCGCCGACATAGTCGCCGTCCGGCGTGTAGACGATCGTCGCTTCGGCGGTGAACCGGACCCCGCCATGAAGCGGTTTGGTGAGCGCCGCCAAGTTCAGGCTGTCGCCATCGAGATCGACGTCGTTACCCAAAATGTCGATGACGATCTCGGTCTTGTTGTCCGTGGTGACGGTATCGGCGACGGCGACGGGCGCGGCATTGTCGCTGTTGACGGTGACGAAGACCTGGGCCGTGTCGAAGCCACCCCGGAGATCGGTCACCGTGTAAGCGAAACTGTCAACGCCGCTGAAGCCTGCGTCCGGGGTGTAGCGGATCGACTGATCGGCGTTGAGCTTCAGCGAGCCATGACTGGGGACGCTGGCCGCCGCGATCAAGAGCGGATCATCGTCGGGATCACTGTCGTTAGCGATGACCGCTATGTCTTTCGGTTGGCCGTGGTCCGTTGTGACCGTGTCACGATGGGCTTTGGGCGGCCGGTTCTCGCCCCGCACATCGATGCTGACGGTACCTTGATCGATAGCCCCGTCGGCATCTCGAACCGTGTAGATAAAGCTGTCGGCGCCGTAGTAATGAGCGTCCGGCGTATAGGTCAGTTGCTGTCCCTGACCGAGCGTCAATTGGCCGTGGGCAGGATTGGTAACGCCGATGAGGACCAGTCCGGTGCCGGTATCGTTAGCCAACACGTCAAAGCTGATCGGATGGTTCGACGAAGTGACGACGACATCATCGTTGGCAACTGGCACGGGGCAATTCCTTGATGCTGGGGGCTCAAAGGTCAATCAAACTATGCCCATGCACCTATCATAGGGAAATATTCCTTGTCAAATGAGAAGTCTGACGTTCCAGGAAAGACACCGATCGAGGCACTGAGGTCGGTCATGGCCCGTCTGAGACATCCGGAGCGGGGTTGCCCCTGGGATCTCGAACAAACGTTCGAGACCATTGCCGTCTACACGATTGAAGAGGCTTACGAGGTCGCCGATGCGATCGCGCGAGGGGACATGACGGATCTGCGCGACGAGCTGGGCGATCTGCTGCTGCAGGCCGTCTACCACAGTCATCTCGCGGACGAGAAAGGGCTCTTCGACTTCGACGACGTCGCCAGGACGGTGACGGCAAAGATGATCCGCCGGCATCCGCACGTCTTCGGTAATGGCCAGATCGCCGATGCCAAAACGCAGCACCAGGCGTGGGAAGATGCCAAACGTTTAGAGCGCGACCGGCGGGCGCCGGACGACACCAAAAATGCCCGTATCCTGGCTGACCTGCCGGTCGCTCTGCCCGCGCTCAGCCGCGCCCTCAAGATGCAAAAAAGGGTCGCTCGCGTCGGTTTCGACTGGCCGGACCGGACAAGTGTCCTGGCCAAGATCGTGTTGGAGCTGGCCGAGCTCATGGAGTCCGTTGATCAAGGTCAGGGAGCGGATCGCGTTGAGGACGAAATGGGTGACCTTCTGTTTTCAGTCGCCAACCTCGCCCGCCATCTGGGAATTGATCCCGAGGTGGCGCTCAGCCGATGCAACCGCAAATTCGAGCGCCGGTTCAATTGGGTGGAGGAAACCTTGCGCGAGGAGGGCCAGGTTCTTGAAGACGCCGGCCTGGACCGGCTGGAAGCTTACTGGCTGCGGGCCAAGGACGAAGCCTGACCCGGCAATATCGATCTGGGCGTTGGCAGCGTCATCATCTGCGGCGCCGCGGCCATCACCATATCATGGCGCTCGGCCAGGGCCTGGAGACGTTGTAGCTGGTCCGGCTCGACCGCCACATCCATGATGAGACGGCCGTCGCGGTGTTCGGTGGCGACGACCGTGGACCGGCGAAAGATTTCGGCTGTCGCCTCCCCGAGGCTGGCATCGAGTTCGATCCGGAGATGATGGCGGTCCTGATCCAGTTTTTTGGCGATGGCATCCAAAAGCTCCGCTTCGCCTAAGCCCGTAACGGCTGAGCCCAGGACCACGGGCAGCGGGTGCGTCGCCGGCACCAGCTCGCTGAGATCATCGTCAGACAGAAGATCGGCTTTGTTCCAAAGCTCAATGACCCTCTGGCCCTGATCCTCGTCACCGATGCCGAGGCTCGTCAGAACGTCATAGACATCGCTCGCCTGGTGCACGAAGGCCGGACTGGAGGCATCGCGCACGTGAACGATCAGTCGCGCCGTGGTCACCTCCTCCAGGGTCGCTCGAAACGCCTCGACCAGTTGGGTCGGCAGGTTGGATACAAAACCGACCGTATCCGAGACCGCGACCTCCTCGCGGGTCGGCAGCTTCAGTTTGCGGATCGTTGGATCAAGCGTCGCGAATAGCTGGTTCTTGGCGACCACGCCCGCCCCGGTCAGCCTGTTGAACCAAGTCGATTTGCCGGCATTCGTGTATCCGACCAAGGCGATTGTCGGCAGGGGAATCCGCTCTCGCGACCGCCGGTGCAGACCACGAGTTCGTCGGACATCCTGGAGACTGGCCTTGAGGTTGACGATCCGTTCATCGATCCGGCGGCGGTCGATCTCCAACTGGCTTTCACCCGGGCCACCAATGAAGCCAAGGCCACCACGCTGTCGTTCAAGATGGGTCCAGGATCGAACCAGGCGGCTTCGCTGGTAGGACAGAGCCGCAAGTTCGACCTGAAGAACACCTTCGCGGGTGTTGGCCCGGGCGCCGAAGATTTCGAGGATCAAACCGGTTCGATCGATCACCTTGCACTTCAACTCGCGTTCCAGATTGCGCTGCTGGATCGCGCTGAGCGGATGATCGATGATCACCACGGTAGCATCTTGGGCGGCAACCGTGCGGGTCAGTTCCTCGAGCGTCCCGCTGCCAACGAGTGTCGCCGGTCTCGGTGTTCGAACGGGGACGCTCCAGGCCGACACCACGTCTAGATCGATGGCCGCGGCCAAACCCACGGCCTCGTCGAGACGGGCCTCGGCACTGAATGAACCGTCGGCCTGCCCCAAGATCGGATGCAGAACGCAAGCGCGGGATCGATCTCGTTTTTGTGGGCCCTCGCGGGTGTCAGGCTTCCGCAGTGGGGGGTGCTCCATCGGTCGACGGGTCATACAGACGGATCGGCGTCGAGGGCATCACCGTCGACACAGCATGTTTGTACACCAATTGCACATGGCCGTCGCGCCTCAGCAATAAACAGAAGTTATCGAAACTGCCGATAACTCCCTGAAGTTTGACGCCATTAATGAGAAAGATAGTAACGGCGATCTTGTTTTTGCGGACATGGTTGAGAAACACGTCCTGCAGATTGGGCGATTTTTCTGCCGCCATTGATGAACACCCTTTCAACGGCCTTTCAAAACCGTTCGTTGTTAACTCCACGGTGCCGATAACGGACCGTGATCAGCAAGCAAGTCCCCTAAGACCTAGGGATATAGAGCTTTTAGGACACGAGCAACTCTACAAAAGCACCGCTTGGTTGAATGTGGTGCGATTTCGACGGCACTCAAGCCGCTGTCAAGGAAGCAACGTGAGCATTGTACAGATCCATCGCGCGACGCGTAATTGGACCGACCTCACCTACACCAACAGGATGACGATCGAGGCTGACGACGGGCAAAACCCAACTGCTGGTGCTGGTCATGAACGCCTCGACAGCATTCTGGGCCGCCTCGATATGAAACGGTTCCTCAACCACGTCGATCCCATCCTCGATGAGGGTTCGCAATAAGGCCGCCCGTGTCACACCGGCCAAAATATGATTGTCAGCTGGGTGGGTGATAACGCGTCCCTTTTTGTCGACGATGTAGGCGTTCGACGAACTTCCTTCCCGAACCATCCCATCGCCGGTGACGAGCCAAGCTTCCTTGGCCTGGGACTGTACGGCAGCTTGTTTCGCTAGCACATTGGCCAGGAGGGCTATCGATTTGATGTCGCACCGGCCCCAGCGTTCATCCCTTTGAGTGACGACACCCACGCCTGACTGCCGTTCCCGCGGGGACGCCCACCGGGGCCGCCGGACCGTCATGACGATCGAAGGCTTGGTGTCTTTCGGAAAGGCGTGGTCCCGGGTGGCAACACCGCGCGAAACCTGGATGTAGAGCAGGGCTTCTCCAAGGCGGTTCTGGCGGAGAAGGTGATCCGCCACCGCACGCAGACCCTTGAGCGTTAGCGGAAGCTCGACACCAATCGCTTCACAGGACCGAACCAGCCGTCGGCAGTGCTGGTCCCAGTCGATCAGTCGACCGCGGACGCGCTTAACCACTTCGTAAACACCGTCGGCGAACTGATTGCCCCGATCTTCCACAGGGATGACGGCTTCCGCCAGAGGCAGGTAGCGGCCATTCACATAGGCTAATCGAGCCACGCGCATCCTCCTTCGAAACGGGCTCTAGAAATAGTCCACCCGGACGGCAAACAGCTTTTCAACGTGTTTTGCGCCGGCCGCGCCGGTGGCAAGAACGACCCGGTCGTGAGGCCGGATGACGGTGTCGCCGCGGGCAATCATCACCTGGTCGCCATGGACGACCGCGCCCACCAACAGATCCTTGGGCAACTTCGCTTCCCGCAAGCTCCGCCCGGCAAGCTGGGACGTTTCGAGAACCTCCGCCTCGTACACTTCGGCGGCACCGTCTCTGATGGAACGGACCGCTTTGATGCGGCCCCGCCTCGTGTGCTGCAACACGCTGGAGACTGTGGTTTCGCGGGGGTTGATCGCCACGTCGATACCGAGCGAACCAATCAGTGAGCGATAGCTCGCATGGTTGACCAGCGCGAAGGCACGTCGGCAGCCCACATGTTTGGCCAGCAGCGAGGCCATGACGTTGACCTCGTCGTCATTGGTCACCGTGACCATGGCGTCGGCACCGCTGGCGCCGGCTTCGGCCAGGAGATCGAGATCACGGGCATCACCCTGAAGAACGAGCGTGCGTCTCAGATCTTCCGCCAAGCGATGGGCGCGGGTCGGGTTGGTTTCGATCACCTTGATGCTGCCGGGCGCGCGTGTTTCTTCGAGCATGGCGGCGAGATAGAAGCCGATATTGCCGCCGCCTGCGATCAGAACCCTCTCGGCAGGCTCGTCCTCATAGCCGAGCGCATGCATCGCCCGAGCGACGTGAGCGGTGTCGACGATGAAATGAACCTCGTCACCGACGAGGAGCTGGTCGTCGCCGCTGGGCATGAATGTGGCGTCGTCGCGGTGGATCGCAACGATCGTGATGTGCAGGTCCGGAAAGAGGTAGGTCAATTGCCTGAGGGGCGTGTCCAGCACCGGGCAATCCGGCTCGCAACGCACCGCCATCAAACGCACCTTGTCGTCGACGAACGGCGTCGCGTCGAGGGCGCCCACAACATCGAGCCGGCGATGGATGGCCCGGGCCACCTCGACCTCCGGCGAGATCACCTCGTCGATCGGCAGATGGTCCCGGCTAAACAGATCCTGCCAACGCGGCTCTAGATAGCTCTGGCGACGCACTCGGGCGATCTTGGTGGGCACGCCGAAGAGGCTGTGGGCGATCTGACACGCAATCATGTTGATCTCGTCGGTCTGGGTGACCGCGATCAGCATGTCCGCATCCTCGGCACCGGCGCGATTGAGCACATCCGGCTCGGACGCGAAGCCCGTGATTCCCTGAATATCGAGGCTTTCCGCCAATTGCTGCGTGAGTTCCGGACGCTGATCGATGACCGTGACATCGTTGCCGCCACGGGCGAGATAGCTCGCGATGTTCATGCCCACCAGCCCGGCGCCGCATATCAGGACCTTCATGCGTTTCAGTCGCTCGTGGTGAGTTCGAGGGAACGAAGCTTCCTGTGTAGGGCGGAACGCTCCATGCCGACAAAGCCCGCGGTCCGGGAAATGTTGCCGCCGAAGCGCTCCAGTTGGGCTCGAAGATAAGCCCGCTCGAACGCCTCTCGAGCCTGTTTCAAGGGCAGCGTGATTAGCTCGCCGGAGGTAGGATCGAGGTCACGCGACGCGGAGTTCAACAGCTCCGGCGGGAGGTCGCCTGGACCGATCGGGGTTTCCGCATCGCCTGGCGCCATGATCATGATCCGCTCGATCGCGTTCTTGAGCTCGCGAACGTTTCCAGGCCATTCCAGCGTCTGAAGGATCGCCATCGCCTCGTGGCTCATCGAGCGCGGCGCCAAGCCACCGCTGGACGCCGCCATATCGATGAAATGCTCGACGAGAAGCGGGATATCATCTCGCCGGGCGATCAGCGGCGGTACCGTCAAGGGCACCACGTTCAGACGATAGTAAAGATCTTCACGAAACCGACCTTCCGCGATCTCCTGCTCCAGATTGCGGTGGGTTGACGCCAACACTCGGACATCGACCTCGATCCTGCGGCCACCTTCGGCGCGGACAAAATGCTGTTCCTGAAGGACCCGCAGAAGCTTGCCCTGGGTCTCGAGCGGCATGTCCGAGACCTCGTCCAAGAGCAAGGTACCGCCATGGGCACGCTCGAAGGTGCCGATCTGGAGCTGCGCTCGGCCGTTGGCATCGCGAAATTCCTGACCAAACAGTTCAACCTCGACCCGCTCAGGCGCCATTGTCGCCGCGTTGATGGCGACAAAGGGGCCGTCGGCGCGCTTTGAAGCGGCGTGAATGAGGCGCGCCACGACCTCCTTACCGCTGCCGGCGGGGCCGTTGATGAGAACGCGACTATTGGTCGGCGCGACCCGTTGAATGGCGGCGCGGAGCTGGATCATCGGCGGCGTTTCGCCGATCAGCACGTCGCTATGACCGATCCGCAAACGCAGCTCCCGGTTCTCCCGCTTCAGTCTTTGGGCCTCCATGGCTCGGTCCATGACGACCAGGAGACGATCGGTCTTGAAGGGCTTCTCGAGGAAGTCGTAAGCCCCCTGGCGGATCGCTTTCACCGCGGTTTCGATCGTGCCGTGACCACTAAAGACCACGACCGGCACGTCATTGTCGCGCTCGCGGATCGTCGCCAGAAGATCGATACCATCCAGCTCGCTGCCCTCGAGCCAAACGTCGAGAAGGACCAGGGACACCGGCCGTTGTCCGAGGATCTTGAGCGCTTCGCTACTGTTGGCCGCGGTTTTGACGCCGTAGCCTTCATCCTCGAGAATTGCCGATACCGTCTCTCGAATGGCGATCTCGTCGTCCACCACCAGGATGTCGGCGTTCATGCGACTTGAGCCTCGACACCACCAGACGTGGGAAAGCGCAAACGCGCGACAGCGCCGCCTTGATCACCACTTTCCAACAAGAGCTCGCCTCGATGGTCAGCCATAATCTTATCGACGATCGCGAGGCCCAGACCCGTCCCACCTTTTCGGAAGGTAACGTAGGGTCGCCGGAGTTCGGCCAGATCCGAGGACGGCCAGCCCCTGCCTCGATCCGTCACCGCAAGTTCCAGCCAATGAGCGGACTGCTTCATCACGATCTCGATGTCCGGTCCGCCGGGCCCGGGAACCGAGGCCGAAACAGAATCGACGGCATTCTGCAAAAGATTGGTCAAAGCTTGGATCACCTTCTGGGGATCACACCGGAGAATGGTGCCCTTCTCCCCGCCGGCAACCTCGATGGTGAGGTTGGGATGGGCAGCGCGTTGAAGATCCACCGCCTGGCGGACCAGCAAAGCGATATCGTGGTCTCCGAGTTTCGGCCCCGTACTCTTGGCGAATGAGGAGAACTCGTCGATCAGGCCGCGGATGATGTCGACCTGCTGCACGATCGTGTTCGTCGCCGTCTCAAAACGCTCGCGATCGGAGGGTTCGGCCGGTGGATAGCGGCGGGCGAGGCGCTCGGCCGAGAGCTGGATCGGTGTCAGAGGGTTCTTGATCTCGTGGGCGATCCGGCGTGCCACCTCGGCCCACGCCGCCTCCCGTTGCGCCAAGAGTAGCGCCGTCACGTCGTCGAAGGTGAGCACGAAGCCCGATACCTCGTGGCGCAGACGCTGGGCGGCGACACGAACAAGCAAGGTGCGCGAGACGGATCCCCGCACCAGCTCCACCTGCTCACGAACTGGTTTCCGAGGGGCAACCCTGGAACGTTCGATCAACGGCTCGATCTCGGGCATCAGATCGGCGATGGGTCTGCCGCTCAACGCGTCCACATCTTCACCAAGCAGCGTCGCGGCCGCTTGATTGGGCAGAACGATAACGCCTTCGGCGTTGAGGCCGATGACACCCGGCGTGACGCCGGCGAGCACCGCTTCCGTGAACCGCCGCCGCTCGTTCAACTGCTGATTGGCAGCGATCAGCTCCTCACGCTGGCTCTGCAGCTGGCCGGTCATGCGATTGAATGCCCGGGTCAGAGAGCCGATCTCCTCGGCCTCGTTCTCCTCGGGCACACGGGCCGTGAGATCGCCGGCCCGGACCCTATTGGCCGCGTTGATCAAGCGGCTGATCGGCGCCGCAATCTGGCCGGCGAAGCTCATCCCTACCCAGACGGCGATGAGCAGCAGCAACAGCGCGACGATGGAGAAGATCAGCGTGAAGGTGATCTGAATGCTCGATCGTTCCCGCTCGATTCGCTGGTAGTCGCCGACGACACGCTCGGTCTCGAGCACGTAGTTCAGGACCTCGGGATCGACGAACCGGCCGACGACGAGATAGGCGTCGAGAAAACCGTCCAATCGGACCAGCGCGCGGACCCGGTCGTCGGTCTCGCTGGTAAGGAAAACGACCTCGCCGCCCGCCGCACTTTCCAAGCGATTACGGCTGACCGCCTCCGGCTCAATCTGGAAGGTCAGGCCGGTCCTCGCCAACACCTCACCACCGCTGTTGAAGACGATCGCCTCGGTCAGGGAACGCAAGGCCGCCTGGGCCTCGACGAAGCGCTGGAACCTAGCCGGATCGGTGAACAGCGTGGTCGTTTCGTGGTTGAGATCCGCAGCCATCGCCAAGGCGTCGCCCCTAATCACCTCCCGATGCTCTTCGAGATAGGATCGCGCGACGCTCATGGAATTGGTGAGCGCGCTTCTGATCCGATCGCTGAACCAGGCCTCAAGCCCGAAGTTGAAGAAGATCAGCGAGAACAACGCCACCAGAACAGCCGGCGTCGCCGCCACCAGGCCAAATACCAGCGCCATGCGGGCATGAAGCTGTGCTCCGGCGGCACCGCGGCGCCTTTCGCCCCACAAGCTGACGATGCGCCTGATGATCACCACCACCAGCAAGAGCAACAAGATCAGGTCGAGATTGAGCAGGAACAAAACGGTCCGCGCATCCGGACCGTAAGGCGGAGCGCGGGAGATGATGACGTAGGTAACCAGTCCGCTGATCGCCGCCAGGACGGCGAGGATGATGGCGAGCCGCCCGGCCATGTTTGGGCGAGCGCCGACGCTTGGCCACGACAACCGTTGCGACCAAGCCAGCCACAGGCGGTGCCGATCCGTCACCTCGTCCAGCGTTTCGACCTTTTGTGATGGCACGATGATAGAGCTATCGTGCCCCACGCATCACCTCGATGTCGAGGTCCCTGATTTTTTTCCGCAAGGTATTGCGGTTGAGACCCAGAACAGCGGCGGCTTTCAACTGATTGCCCCGGGTTGCCCGGAGGATTCGTTCGATCAGGGGGCGTTCGACCTCGCGGATAATCTGCCGGTAAATGCCAGCCAGCGCCTGGAGGTCTTCGGACCCGGTCACGAAGGCGTCGATGTGGCGCGCAACCGTGCCGCCGATGCTGCCGTCACCCTCCTCACCATCCGCCTCGACCAGAGCCCGGCTTCTGGCGTCAGCCAACTGACGGTCGATGAGATCCGAACCGATGACGTCTTCAGGCACCAGAACCGCCAGCCGCCGAACGAGATTCTCCAACTCCCGGACATTGCCCGGCCAGTCATGGCCGCGGAGCACCGCCAGCGCTTCTGGTGTAAAGGATTTGAGAGGAAGGCCTTCGCAGCTTGCCTGGTGCAAAAAGTGGTCGACCAACGCCGCCACGTCGTCTGGACGCTCCCGCAAGGGTGGCAGCCTGATCGGCACCACGTTCAGACGGTAGAAGAGATCTTCACGGAACAAGCCCTGGGAGACCAGAACACCCAGGTCCCGGTGACTGGCCGCGATGATTCGAACATCGGCCTTCACCGCCCGATGGGCGCCCACCGGCATGTACTCACCCTGCTGCAGCACCCGGAGCAAACGTGTTTGGGCGTCGAGCGGCATGTCGCCGATCTCATCCAGAAACAGGGTACCGCCCTCGGCTTGCTCGAATCGACCGCTCTTGCGCCCGGCGGCGCCGGTGAAGGCGCCCTTTTCGTGACCGAACAACTCGCTTTCGATCAGCTCTCGGGGGATCGCCGCCATGTTGACCGCCACGAACGAGCCATGGCTGCGTTTGCCGTAGTCGTGAAGGGCCTTCGCCACCAGCTCCTTGCCGGTGCCGGACTCGCCCGAGATCAGAACCGTAAGGTCGGTGCCGACCAGCCTGGCAACGATCCGGTAGATTTCCTGCATCGCCGGCGACCGGCCGATGATCGGCAAGCGTTCGTCCTCGAGTTCCTCTTCTCTCGGGCTGCTGGCCTTCGACTGGCCGGCCACCAACGCCCGCTGAACGACCCGCAACAGCTCTTCCAGATCGAATGGCTTCGGCAGATATTCGAAGGCGCCGCGTTCCGTGGCCCGGACGGCGGTGAGAAGCGTGTTGTTGGCGCTCATGAGGATCACCGGCAGATCCGGCCGGCGCTGGCGAAGCTGCGGCAGAATATCGAGGCTGTTCTCGTCCGGAAGCATGACGTCCATGATCGCGGCGTCGCCCTCACCCGCCTCGATCCATCGCCAGAGCGTACTGGCTGCCCGCGTCGCCTGAACCCGGATGCCGCGCCTCGACAGGGCACGACTGACGACCATGCGGATGGCACTATCGTCCTCAGCCAACAAAATGGTCGGTTCAGGCACCGTTCGCCGCTCCTTTTGCCGTTCGAAATGCCGGCAGGCGCACCCGGAACAGCGTACCCTTGCCGTGGTTTTCGTGGTTCACCGTGCCGCCGTGATCACCGACGATCTTCGCCACCAGCGAGAGACCCAGGCCGGTCCCCTGCCCCTTGGTCGAGACGAAGGGATCGAACAGATTGTCGGCCAGGTCCGCCGGCACACCTGGTCCATTGTCCCAAACCTCGATCGTGATCGGGAGCTCGATGCGGTCGCTGGTGTTGGCTGAGCCTATGCGCATGCCCTGTTGGTATTGGGTCACCAACCTCACCTCGCCGCCTCGCCGGGGCACCGCCTCGCAGGCGTTCTTGACCAAATTGAGCAGGAGCTGGACAAGTCGGTCCCGGTCGGCGGCAACCGGCGGCAGCGAGGGATCGTAGCGCTCGACAATTCTCACATGGCGACCGAAGCCATTTTCCGCCAACCGCCGGACATGCTCCAGGACCAGATGGACATTGACCGGCTTGGGCGTCAGGGAGCGCTCATCGGCGAACATCTCCATGCGGTCGACCAGTCCGACGATGCGGTCGATCTCTTCATAAATCAGCCGCGCTAGCGATCGATCCTCTTCGCCCAGGTTCGGCTCCAGCAATTGCGCGGCGCCTCGTATGCCTGACAGCGGGTTCTTGACCTCGTGGGCCAAGGTCATGGCGAGCTGCGCCACCGATCGCGCCGACGCCCGGCTGGCCCATTGGCGATCCATCTGCCTGGCCACGGAACAGGGATGAAGAACCGCAGCGACATGATTCGGCGGATCGCCGACCGGTGTGACGTGCACGTCGACGGCACGCACCTCGCCCTTCGCCGTCGTCAAGTCGACGCCGTAGTCGGAGAGGCTCTGATGGGACTGGGCTACTTGGACCAAAAGTGCCGTCAGATGGGAGCCAAAAGCTAAAAGGTCATCAATCCGCCGGCCGCGAACGATCGGAGCGCTGGCGCCCAGAAGCGCTTCCGCTGCCGGGTTGACGAAAACCACGTTAAGGCCGAAACCGACCACCAACACCGGGCTGGACAGTGCGCTCAGGACCAAAGCCGGCGACGGCTCTTCGACACTTGCTATCGGACGAGGCAGTTCCGTCACGCCAAACTCCGATGTTTCTATGGGCAACTGGATGGCTCACCGACTACATGCACGTTTTCTAGGCAAAAGGTATCGCCACTGCCGTTTGCATCAAGCAGTGCACTCGCCAAACGATCAGCCTGCGGCCTCTTACCGCACGCGGAACAGGGCATCTGACGGCTCATGACGACCGCCGCTCTCATCGTCGGTGCTGGCCAAAGCACACGCATGGGCACAGAGCGGCCGAAACCGTACCTCAAGCTCGGTGGGCAAACGGTCATGCGGCGGTCCGTCGAAGCCTTCTTACGTGAAGGCGTGATCGACTTGGTCCAATGCGTCATCGGCAGTCAGCATGAACGCTTGTTCGAGGACGCAACCACTGGCCTTACGCTCAGAAGACCGGTGCCAGGCGGCCGCAACCGTCAGGAATCAGTGTCCCTCGGGCTGGACCGGCTTGCCGGAGAGGGCGTCACCAAAGTTCTGATCCACGATGCCGCAAGACCGCTGGTGAGTTCCGAGGTCATCCGCCGGGTCGTCGACGCGCTGGACCGCTCGGCCGCAGTGTTGCCGGTCATGCCTGTGCGTGACAGCCTGAAGCGCGTGGTCGACGGCCAGCTCGTCGGCGCGGTGGACCGCACGGAAATGGCCGTGGCGCAAACGCCGCAAGGCTTTCACTTTCCGCTGATCCACAAACTGCACCAGGACCATAGCGGCGGCGAGTTCACCGACGACACGGCTTTGGTCCAAGCCGCCGGCCTGCCCGTGTCCATCGTCGCCGGCGACCGGCGCAACCTGAAGATCACCGATCCCAGCGACTTGGACCTGGCCCGGGAGTTGCTGCCCTCGATCACCGTCGTCGGCCAGGGGTTCGACGTTCATGCCCTCGAGCCCGGCGACGGCATGATCCTGGGCGGCCTTCGGCTCGATGAGGGCTTGAGGATGGTCGGCCATTCCGACGCAGACGTGGCGCTGCACGCCATTACCGACGCGCTTCTGGGCACCATCGGCGACGGCGACATCGGTGCGTTGTTTCCGCCAACCGACGCCGCGTG
The DNA here is from genome assembly GCA_050331695.1 of Geminicoccaceae bacterium. Taxonomy (GTDB): domain Bacteria; phylum Pseudomonadota; class Alphaproteobacteria; order Geminicoccales; family Geminicoccaceae; genus JBHJGP01. The sequence goes on along the minus strand of JBHJGP010000003.1, from coordinate 287,390 downwards.
GAAAGGCGCCGACAGCGCGCTCTTCTTGCAGGAGGCATGCCGTCGGGTCACCGATCGGGGTGGCAGCGTTCGACACGTGGATCTGACGATCATTGGCGAGCGGCCGAAGATCGGCCCGATCCGGGACGCCATGCGGGAGCGCATCGGCGCGATCATCGCCCTGTCGCCGGCCCGGATCAGCGTCAAGGCGACGACCACCGAGAGGCTGGGTTTCACCGGCCGTGGCGAAGGGCTGGCTGCCCAGGCGACCGCGACCGTGACCCTCCCCTCGGACGAGCTTTGAACACCGGCCTGAAGTCCGTCGCGACGCTCTTCGGGATAGGCCTGTTGCCGGGCCCGACCGGAACCTGGGGCTCGCTCGCGGCCCTGCCACCGGCCCTCATCCTGCTGGCCTCGGGCGGATGGCCACTCCTTTTGCTCGCTACGATCGCCGTCACGATCCTCGGCTGGTTTTCCATCGCCCGACATTACGGCGCTCGTGCCGACGACGACCCTCGGGAAGTGGTCGTCGACGAACTTGCCGGTCAATGGCTCGCGCTGATCACGACGCCGATGACGATCACCGGCGTCGCTGCGGCCTTCCTCGCCTTCCGTCTATTCGATATCGTCAAACCATGGCCCGCCAGTTGGGCCGACGGCAAACTGAAGGGTCCATGGGGCATCATGCTGGACGATCTTTTCGCCGGCATTTACGCGGCCGCTTCCGTCACGGTTTTGATGTGGATCGGTGTCCTTTGACGGCTGAGGAGCTGGCCCACACGCTCATCGCCGGGCTCGCCGCGGAGGGCATGAGGCTGGCAACCGCCGAATCCTGTACCGGCGGATTGATCGCCGCGACCCTTACAACAGTGCCCGGATCGTCAATGGTCGTCGAAGGTGCCGTCGTCGCCTACGACAACCGGGTCAAGCAGCGGCTTCTGGGCGTCGAAGAAGATCTTCTTATGCGCCACGGCGCGGTCAGTCCCGAGGTTGCCGCGGCCATGGTCGTCGGCTGCCGGGAGCGGCTGCAGATCGACTTCGCATTGTCGGTGACGGGCATCGCCGGCCCCCAGGGTGGCTCAGCGGAAAAGCCGGTCGGCTTGGTGTTCGTTGGTGCCGGAAACGAGAAAACCGTTCAGGTCCGCCGCTGCGTGTTTCCCGGCAATCGGGACCAAGTCAGGACAGCGAGCATCGCCGCCGCCCTAGAGCTAGGTCTCCAGGTCCTTCAGGAACCGCCTCGAAGCGCGTAGCCGGCTGTCTGGCCCACGTCAGCGCGGGCGGGGTCTCCATAGAGTGCTTTCGCTCTCGCTTCGAACGCCCCGACCATCCGGCTCACCGCTTCATTGAACAAGATGCCGATCAAGCGCTGCAGGATTTTCGAGCGGAACTCGAAATCGACGTAGAAATCGACGATCGTGCCGCCATCCTCCGCTTCCAAGAACCGCCAGTGATTGTTCAGATAGCGGAACGGGCCATCGATGTATTCGACGTCCACCTGGTGATGAGGATGGAGGGTGACCTTCGAGGTAAAGCGTTCGCGAAAGACCTTAAAGGCAATCATCAGATCGGCGTAGAAGACGTCGCCTTCGCGTCGCTTGATCCGGCAGGCTTTGCACCAGGGCAGGAACTCCGGATATTTCTCGACCCCGGCCACCAAATCGAACATTTGCCGCCGGCTGTAGGGAAGATGGCGCTTTTCCGCGTGAGTTGGCACGACCCGTTGTCCCGTCAGGCCGAAAGGGTCTGAGCTGCAGCCGCGCCCAGCTTCGCCAGACGAGCGGCTTGTAACCGGGCAAAATCCTCGCCCGCGTGATAGGAAGAACGCGTGAGCGGCGACGACGCAACGGTTAGAAACCCTTTTGCCCGGGCCATGCGCGCGTAGCTGTCGAATTCGTCCGGTTCGACGAACCGTTCGACCACGTGATGCCGGAGGGTTGGCTGGAGATACTGGCCGATGGTGATGAAGTCGACATCGGCCGAGCGCATGTCGTCCATGACCTGGTGAACTTCGCGTTTCTCCTCGCCCAAGCCGACCATGATGCCGGACTTGGTGAAGAGGCCCGGATCCCGTTCCTTGACCCGGTCCAGGAGCCGCAGCGAGTGGAAGTAGCGGGCACCCGGCCGCACGGTGCGATAAAGCCTCGGTACCGTTTCCAGATTATGATTGTAGACATCGGGTTTCGCGTCGACGATCGCCTCGATCGCGCCCGGCTTTCTCAGGAAGTCGGGGGTTAAAATCTCGATCGTGGTGGTGGGCGACGCTTCGCGGATCGCCTCGATGGATGACACGAACTGATGCGCTCCGCCGTCGGCGAGATCGTCCCGATCAACAGATGTTATAACCACATGCTCGAGGCCTAGGGTCGTGACTACCTCGGCCAGATGCCGGGGCTCATCGTGATCGACCGCCTGGGGCATACCGGTCTTGATATTGCAAAACGCGCAGGCGCGGGTGCAGGTGTCGCCCAGAATCATGACCGTGGCATGCCGCTTGGACCAACACTCGCCGATATTCGGGCAAGCCGCCTCTTCGCAGACCGTCGTCAGCTTCTTCTTGCGAAGCAACTGGCGCGTTTCGAGGTAGATCGGGTGCGTTGGCGCCTTCACCCGGATCCAGGACGGTTTACGACGATACCGTCCGCCTTCGCCCTTAACCCCGGCTTGGTCCTTGATTGTTATGACAGCCATATCGCCTCTAAATATGTATCGCCCGCCCATAGGCGGCCAACACCGATTCGTGCATCGTCTCACTCAAGGTGGGATGCGGAAACACGGTGTGCATAAGATCCTCTTCCGTTGCTTCCATCTGCCGCGCCAGCGCGTAGCCCTGGATTAGCTCCGTCACCTCGGCGCCGACCATATGGGCACCCAGCAATTCGCCGGTGCGGCGGTCGAAAACGGTCTTAACCAAGCCCTCCGGCTCGCCTAATGCAAGGGCCTTGCCGTTTCCGAGGAACGGAAAGCGCCCAACCCTCACCTCATAACCCGCATCGATCGCGGCTTGTTCCGTGAGCCCGATACTCGCCACCTGTGGATTCGCATAAGTGCAGCCAGGGATCTTGGTCACATCGATCGGTTGAACGCCTGGCGTCTCGGCGATCCGCTCGACGCACAAAACCGCTTCGTGGCTCGCCTTGTGCGCCAACCAGGGCGGGCCGACGACATCACCGATGGCGTAGAGGCCCGGCTCGCCGGTCCGGCACCATTGGTCGACGATGACGTGCCCTCGATCGACCTTCGCCTTGGTTTGCTCGAGACCAACATCTTCGACATTGCCGGTAATGCCGACCGCCATGATCACCCGGTCGACCTTCTCTTGGGTCGCTTGGCCGCCTCGGTCGATCGTCGCTGTGGCCCCTGCGGCCTTTCTCTCCAGCCCGGAGACCGTGGAACCGGTAAAAATCTTGATGCCCCGCTTCTCGAAGGCCTTGTGGGCGAATGCCGAGACTTCTGGATCCTCGACCGGCAAGATACGGTCGATCACTTCCACCAGGGTGACTTCGGCGCCGAGCGAGCGATAGAAACTGGCAAATTCGACACCGATGGCGCCGGAGCCGACGACCAGTAGCGATGCCGGCATCGCGTCCGGCACCATCGCCTCTTTGTAGGTCCAGACACGATCGCCATCGGCTTCCAGACCGGCGAGTTGACGCGCCCGGGCACCCGTCGCCAGGACGATGTGCGGAGCGCTGATCAGGCGTGGCGGATCCGCCGCTTGGACTTCCACCCTACCGCCTCCGGTGAGCCGGGCCGAACCCTCGATCACCGTCACGCCCTGCTTTCGGAGAAGATGGGCGACGCCCCGATTGAGTTGGCCGGCGATTTGACGCGAGCGTTTGACGATCGCCGGCAGGTCAATTCTGACGTTCTCGGCCCGCAGACCGAAGCCCGCGAGGTCGGTCATCAGATCGCGGATCTCGCCACTGCGGAGCAGCGCCTTAGTCGGGATGCACCCCCAGTTGAGGCAGATCCCACCCAGATGCTCGCGTTCGATCAGGATCACCTTCATGCCCAACTGGGCAGCCCGGATCGCGGCCACGTAGCCCCCTGGTCCACCGCCGATCACGATCAGATCAGCTTCAGCCATCGCGATATCCCGGCTCAGCGCTCACCATCGTCAGACCAGAAGCGCCAGCGGGTCCTCGACGAGCTCCTTGATCCCGCTCAGGAACCGGGCACCCAACGCACCGTCGACGGCCCGATGATCGACAGAAAGCGTGCAGGTCATGACCGTCGCCGCCTTGACTTTGCCGCCCCGCACCACCGCTTGCTCCCTCGCCGCGCCGACCGCCAGGATCGCCGCCTGGGGCGGATTGATCACCGCGCTGAACGAGCTGATGCCGTACATGCCGAGATTGGAGATGGAAAAACCGCCGCCTTGATATTCCTCCGGCGCCAGCTTGCCCTGCCGTGCCCTGGTCGCCAGCTCCTTCATCTCGGTCGAGATGGCGACGATACTCTTTTCGTCGGCGCGCCGAATGACCGGTGTCACCAGACCGCCCTCGACGGCTACGGCGACCGCGACATCCACGTCCCGAAAACGAAGAATCTTATCGCCGCCCCAGCTCGCATTCACGTCCGGATGGGCTTTGAGCGCGAGGGCGGCCGCCTTAATGAGCAGATCGTTGATCGACAGCTTGTAGTCCGCTTTGGCCCGGGCGTTCAGTTTCGCCCTTAGGTCTAGGAGCGGGTCGAGAGTGCAGTCGACCGTCAGATAGAAATGCGGAATGGACTGCTTTGATTCCGTGAGCCGCCGGGCAATCACCTTGCGCATCGAGCTCAGGGGCAGTTCCTCGACAACTCGCTTGGGCGCGGTTGTTGGCGTTTCCGGGGCGGGTGATGTGCGGATGTCCCTCGACGACAAAGCGCGTTCGATGTCTATCTTTATGATCCGCCCATGGGGACCCGTACCTTGAACCTGGCCGAGATCGAGACCCTCAAGTGCCGCCATCCGCCGGGCGAGCGGGCTTGCGAAAATCCGGTTCCGTTCCAGGCCAGCAAGCGCCAAGCCGTCAGCTCCCTTCAGTTTCGGTAACAGACGGCTTTGGCCGCCGCGACGACGTCCTCGACCTGCGGGATGGCCAGACGCTCCAGATTGGCGGCGTAGGGCATGGGCACGTCCTTGCCCGTCACCCGAACGACCGGCGCGTCCAGATAGTCGAAGGCGTCCTCCATCATCACCATGGCCAGTTCCGCGCCCATGCCGAACCGGGGCCAGCCCTCTTCAACCGACACCAGCCGAATGGTCTTTTTCACTGAACCCACGACGGTATCCGTGTCGAGGGGCCGGATAGTGCGTAGATCGATGACCTCGGCCTCGATGCCTTCACCGACGAGCGCGTCGGCGGCGTCGAGGGCCCGGCGGACCATCAGCGAATAGGCCGTGATGGTCACGTCCGCACCCTCGCGGACGATCTTGGCCCGGCCGATGGGCACGATGAAGTCGGGATCCTCGGGCACTTCGAAGCTCTGCCCGTAGAGGATCTCGTTCTCGAGAAAGACGACCGGATTGGGATCGCGGATCGCCGCCTTCAACAGCCCCTTTGCATCGCCTGCGGAGAAGGGTGCAACCACCTTCAGCCCCGGACAATGGCCGTAGAAGGTGCTGAACTCCTGGCTGTGTTGGGCCGCCACGCGCGCCGCGGCGCCGTTGGGTCCTCGGAAGACGATCGGTGAGCCGAGCGCGCCGCCGGCCATATAGAGCGTCTTGGCCGCGGAATTGATGATGTGATCGATCGCCTGCATGGCGAAGTTCCAGGTCATGAACTCGACGATCGGCCGCAAGCCCGCCATCGCGGCGCCGACGCCGATACCGGCGAACCCGTATTCGGTGATCGGCGTGTCGATCACCCGCTTCGGACCGAACTCCTCCAATAGGCCTTGGCTGACCTTATAGGCGCCCTGATATTCAGCGACCTCCTCGCCCATCAAAAAGACGTGCTCGTCGCGCCGCATCTCCTCGGCCATCGCGTCGCGAAGAGCCTCGCGCACCGTAAGCGTGACCATTTGGGTATCGGATGCCACCTCGGGCTCAGGCAGCGTTTGGGCCGCAGGCTGCGCCGGTGGATCCCCAACACTGGACCCGGACGGCGCCTGATCGTGACCATTTGACGTCGAGCCCGGCTCAGGGGCCTGCGCCGGTTCCTTAAGATCCGCTTCGTCCTCGCCCTCGGCTAGGAGGAGAGCGATCGGCTGGTTAACGGGGACGTTTTCGGCACCTTCCGGTACCAGGATCCGTCCCAAAACCCCCTCATCGACCGCCTCGATCTCCATCGTCGCCTTATCGGTTTCGATTTCGGCGATGACGTCGCCGGTGGCGACCGCATCCCCTTCCCGCTTCAGCCACTTGCCGAGATTGCCCTCGGTCATGGTTGGCGACAGCGCCGGCATCAGGATTTCGATCGGCATGGCACTCGCTCTCAGGCGGCGACGGTGACGTCTGTGAAGAGTTCGCTCGGACCGGGCTCCGGGCTGTCCTGGGCGAAGGTTGCAGCATCATTCACCACCGCCCTGATCTCTTTGTCCATCGCCTTGAACTCGGCCTCATCGACCAGGCCGGCATCGGCCATGCGCGCACGTAGCTGGTCGATCGGATCGTGATGCTCCCGAACCTCCTGAACCTCCTCCTTCGAACGATACTTCGCCGGATCGGACATGGAGTGTCCCCGGTAGCGATAGGTCATCGCTTCCAGGATGTAGGGACCCTCGTCACGGGCCCGCGTCACCGCCTTGAGGCCGGCTTCATGGACCGCGACCACGTCCATCCCGTCAACCTGGAGACCCGGAATACCGTAAGCAGCACCCCGCTCGCACAGGCGCTGTCCGGCGGCGGCCCGCTCGACCGACGTTCCCATGCCGTAGCGATTGTTCTCGATGACGAAGACGACGGGCAAAGCCCAGAGAGCGGCCATGTTGAAGGTCTCGTAGACCTGCCCCTGATTGGCGGCGCCGTCGCCGAAGTAGCAAAGGCAGACGCCGCCATCGGCTCGATATTTGTGTGCGAAGGCGATGCCGGCCCCGAGAGGTACCTGACCGCCGACGCTGCCATGGCCGCCGTAAAAGCGCTGTTCGAGCGCGAACATGTGCATCGAGCCGCCCTTGCCCTTCGAATAGCCCGCCGCCCGGCCGGTCAGCTCGGCCATCACTCGGCGCGGATCCATGCCGCAGGTCAGCATGTGGCCGTGATCGCGGTATCCGGTAATGACGCTGTCTTTATTGGTAATCGCGTGCTGAAGGCCGACCGCGACCGCTTCCTGGCCGATGTAGAGGTGGCAGAAGCCGCCAATCAGACCCATGCCATAGAGCTGACCCGCCTTCTCCTCGACGCGCCTGATCAGCAGCATCTCGCGATAGTAGGTTAAAAGCGTTTCGCGATCAGGGGACGCCCCGGTGGTGCTAGTCTTGCCGTTCGCGTCCGTGCGCCTCGATCCGCCTCGCCCGCGCTTGGTCGTGCCTGTCGCTTTGGTCGCCATCGGCTATTTCTTGCCTTCCTGATCCGGCCGCCCGGAACGGTTGCACGCTCCCGACGGCTCTGCCCTTATGCGCTCGCCCGCATCGGATCGTCCATGAAGCGCACGCGCCTTTGATAATAGGTGCCGGCGAAGGACAAGCGAACAGCTATTCGCGGGAGCCCGTCTCCGCCGGGTCGAGCAGAAAGACGAGTTCGTCCTCGCGGACATAGCCATAGGCCCGAAGTGCTTCTTCGATGGCCATCGACGAGGCATCCGGCCCGCGCAGGCGACGCACCTGACGCTCCAACTCCTCGCGCTCGCTCGAGACTTCCGCGAACGCCCGCTCCGCGGCCTCGATCTCTTTCAACAGCTCGCGATAGGAGAGGAAGCCCAGCTGACCGATGAAGCCGTGATAGACGTAGAACAGGACCACGGCGGTCAGCGCGATGGCCGCCATCAATCCCTTCGCATTCGTCCGCCTGATCACGAAAGCCTAACCCCTGACGCCGGTCGATGTCGCCGGTCACGCTAGCCGAAAGCTTGCGAGCCGGCATAGTACGCCGCCCGCCCGAGCTGCTCCTCAATTCTCAACAGTTGGTTGTATTTTGCAAGCCGATCCGAACGTGAAAGCGCGCCGGTCTTGATCTGACCGCAATTGGTGGCAACCGCGAGATCGGCGATCGTCGCGTCTTCGGTCTCGCCGGACCTATGCGACATGACCGACCGATAACCAGCGCGATGCGCGGTCTCGACCGCCTCGAGGGTCTCTGTCAGCGAGCCGATCTGGTTCACTTTGACCAGAAGCGCGTTGGCGATGTTCTTGGTGATACCCTCCCTCAGGATAGCCGGATTGGTAACGAAAAGGTCATCACCCACAAGTTGAATTCTATCACCGAGCTTTGTCGTGAGTTGAGCCCAGCCATCCCAGTCATCCTCGGCCATGCCGTCTTCGACCGAGCGGATTGGATAGCGCTCGCAGAGCTCGGCCAGATAGTCGACCATCCCTGCCGCGTCGAGCTGTTTGCCTTCGCCATCCAGCTTGTAGGTTCCGTTCTCGAAAAACTCGCTAGCCGCGGCGTCGAGGGCGAAGACGACATCGTCACCGAGCTTGTAGCCCGCGGCCTCGACGGCTTTGGCAATAAAGCCCAAAGCCTTGTCGGCGCTGCCTAGATCCGGGGCGAAACCGCCCTCATCGCCGACATTGGTGTTGAGACCATCGGCAGCGAGCCCTTTCTTGAGTGCGTGAAAGACCTCCGCGCCCATGCGCAAGCCCTCGGTGAAGCTCGCGGCGCCCACCGGCATGATCATGAACTCCTGGATGTCGATCGGATTGTCGGCATGGGCGCCGCCATTGATGACGTTCATCATCGGCACCGGCAGCGTCCGGGCGAAACTGCCGCCAACATAGCGATAGAGCGGCAGCTCCGCCTGATCCGCAGCCGCCTTCGCGATCGCCAGGCTAACGCCCAAAATGGCATTGGCACCCAATCGCGACTTGGTCTCGGTGCCATCGAGATCGATCATCACCTGATCGAGCGCCGTCTGCTCACGGCCGTCTCGTCCCAGCACCGCGTCGCAGAGTTCGCCGTTCACCGCCTCGACCGCCGTAAGGACACCCTTACCCAAATAGCGGGCCTTATCGCCGTCACGCTTCTCCAGGGCCTCGCGTGCCCCGGTCGAAGCGCCGGACGGGACCGCAGCTCGACCGAAACCGCCACCACTCAGGCTGACATCGACCTCGCCGGTGGGATTGCCGCGACTGTCCAGGATTTCCCGGCCAACGACATCCATGATCTCAAACATTTTTCTTTCTTCCCGTAGGTTACGATCCGACCTTCGCAAGGTGATCGAAGTCTTTGAGACGTTTGACAAGCGGCTCGAAGTGATCGAGAGGGACCATGTTCGGACCGTCGCTCGGGGCGTTGTCGGGATCTTCGTGGGTTTCGATGAACAGACCAGCGACGCCGACAGCAGTGGCCGCCCGCGCGAGCACAGGCACGAATTCCCGCTGGCCGCCACTGGTGGCGCCGGCGCCACCCGGCTGCTGGACCGAATGGGTGGCATCGAAGATCACCGGCCAGCCAGTCTGCGCCATGACCGGCAAAGCGCGCATGTCCGACACGAGCGTGTTGTAGCCGAAACTGACCCCTCGCTCGGTCAAAAGGAGCTTGGTGGCGCCGAAACTTTCGAGTTTGGCGGCCACCTGGGCCATGTCCCACGGTGCCAGGAACTGGCCCTTCTTAACATTGATCGCGGCGCCGGTTTCGGCGGCAGCTTTGAGAAGGTCGGTCTGCCGGCAAAGGAAAGCCGGTATCTGCAACGCATCGACAATCTCGGCGACGGGTCGGCACTGATGCGCATCGTGGACATCCGTGAGCGTTGCCAGGCCGGTCGTCTCCTTCACCTCGGCCAGGATCTCAAGACCCCGTTCCAGCCCGACGCCCCGGGCGCTTTGAGCACTCGTTCTATTGGCCTTGTCGAATGAGCTTTTGTAGACGAGTGCCATATTCAGGCGCGAGGCAATCGCGGCCAGGCGGTCCGAGGTTCGAAGCGCGTGGTCCCGGCTTTCAATCTGACAGGGGCCGGCGATCAGCGATATTGGCTGGTCGTTGCCGAAAACCGCGGAGCCGATCAGGGTGGTCCTTTGCTCGACGGGCTCGCTCATACCAACCGCGACTGGGTGACCGCAGCCTCGACGAAGGAGGCGAACAGCGGATGAGGTTCGAAGGGTCTCGATTTGAGCTCGGGATGGAACTGAACACCAACGAACCAGGGATGCTCCGGGTTCTCGATGATCTCGGGCAGCCGCTTATCCGGTGACATGCCGGAGAAACGGATCCCAGCCGCCTCGAGCGGCTCCAGATAGTTGACGTTCACCTCGTAGCGGTGGCGGTGGCGCTCCTCGATCCGATCAGCGTCGTAGATCGAGGCAACCAGGCTCTCATCGCCGAGCTCCGCCGGATAGGAGCCAAGCCTCATCGTGCCTCCCATCCTACCGTTGGCGCTTCGTTTTTCGAGAGCTCCATCCTTCTCCCACTCGGTCATCAGGCCGACCACGGGATCGGGACACTCGCCAAACTCGGTCGAATTCGCGCCGTTGATGCCAGCCAGATTGCGTGCCGCTTCGACGACCGCAAGTTGCATTCCGAAGCAGATACCGAAGAAGGGAATGTGGTGCTTGCGGGCAAAGGTGACCGCCGCGATCTTTCCGTCGTCACCCCGTTCGCCGAAGCCGCCCGTGACCAGGATGCCGTTCACATCCGCCAGGTGGGCGGCGGCATCGTCGCGCTCGAACACCTCGGCATCCAGCCAACGGGTTTTCACCCGCACCCGGTTGGCGATGCCGCCATGGGTTAGCGCCTCGCCGAGAGATTTGTAGGCGTCCATGAGCTCGATATATTTGCCGACGACCGCGATCGTCACCTGACCTTCCGGATTGCGAATGGCATTGACGACCTTTCGCCACCGCTCGAGTTCGACATAGCGCTCGTGGGGCAGACCCAGCTTCTTGAGCACTTCGACGTCGAAACCGGCTTCGTGATAGTCGATCGGTACCTGATAGATGGTGTCGACATCGAGCGCAGGGATCACCGCGTCGGCTGGAACGCTGCACTGAAGCGAAATTTTTTGTCGGGCGTCCGCCGGAATGGGATGCTCCGAACGGCAGAGCAAAATATCCGGCTGGATGCCGATCGCCCTGAGGTCGCGGACCGAATGCTGGGTCGGCTTGGTCTTGAGCTCGCCAGCCGACCTCAAATAGGGGATCAGGGTGACGTGGACGTAGACCGCCTGATTTTGGCCGAATTCGTAGCCCAATTGGCGGATCGCTTCGAGAAACGGCAGCCCTTCGATGTCGCCGACCGTGCCGCCAATCTCGCAGAGGACGATATCCACATCGTCGGTGTCGGCGAGAACGGTCTCCTTGATCGCATCGGTCACGTGGGGAATCACTTGGACCGTACCGCCGAGATAGGCGCCGTCCCGCTCGCGGCTGAGAACGTCCGAATAGATGCGACCCGCGGTAACGCTGTCCGAACGCCGCGCCGGCACGCCGGTGAACCGCTCATAGTGGCCTAGATCGAGATCGGTCTCGGCCCCGTCATCGGTGACGAACACCTCACCGTGCTGAAACGGCGACATAGTACCCGGATCGACGTTCAAATAGGGGTCGAGCTTCCTGAGCCTGACACGGTATCCGCGGGCTTGGAGGAGGGCGCCGAGAGCCGCTGAAGCGAGCCCCTTGCCTAACGACGAAACGACGCCACCGGTGATGAAAACGAAACGCGCCATCACGCGCGCTTATTGACCGGGAATCGTGAAAACACAACCCGGGAGTTGAGAAGCGCCGGCGTCTTCAACTCCTGAGCCAAATCAATCGGCGACCGGCGCCTGGGGCACAGCCGGCTCGGCAGGCGTTTCCACCGCCGGCTCCTCTTCACCCAGCCCCTCCAGAACCGGGTCGGCAACCCGGTTGTGGCTTGCGAGAATGGCGAGCAGCAGGCTGGTCGCGAGAAAGCAGGTCGCCAGGATCGCTGTCGTCCGGGTCAGAAAATTGGCGCTGCCGCGGGCCGTGAACAGCCCGCCGAAACCGCCGCCGCTGCCGGCACCACCCATGGAGCCGAGCGCCCCGCCTTCGCTGCGCTGAATCAGGATCACGCCCACCAAAGCGAGCGCAAGCAACAGGTGAACCACCAAAACAATCGTCGTCATCTCATTCAGTCCTGATGTCTTCGAAACCGCCGTCCGCCCCTAACCGGAAAGACCTGCGGCATGGATTGCGAGAAAGCTTTCCGGTTTCAAGCTGGCGCCGCCGACCAGAGCGCCGTCCACGCCATCGATCGCCAGGATCTCGGCTGCATTCTCCGGCTTGACCGAACCACCATAGAGAAGCGTAACGCCGGCGCCGCCGGAAAGTTTTTGAGCGAGCTGCTCGCGCAAAAACTGATGGGCGTGCCGGATCTGTTGCGCGTTCGGCGTACGGCCGGTGCCGATAGCCCAGACCGGCTCGTAGGCCACGACCAGCTGATCCACCGAGGCGCCGTCTGGAATGCTGCCCTCGATCTGCTTGGCGAGGCGGGCTTCCGTCTGATCGGCGTCCCGCTCCTGTTCGGTTTCACCGACGCAGACGACCGCCAGGAGGCCCTGGTCGAGGGCCGCCTTCGCCTTGCCCAAAACGATATCGTCGGTTTCGCGATGGTCGGTTCGCCGCTCCGAGTGACCGACCAGCGCGGCCGTCGCTCCCGCGTCCCTGAGCATCACCGCGCTAATGTCGCCGGTATGCGCCCCTTCGAGCGAGCCGTGGCAGTCCTGGCCTCCGACCCAGATACCGGTGCCCCGAAGCGCGCCCGCCACTAGGCTCAGCAACGTCGCCGGCACGAACACGCCCAGTGTTCCGCCGTCTTGTTTCGCTGCATAGGATGCCAGCGCGGCGACCTGCGCCTCCGCGTCATCCCTCAGCCCGTGCATCTTCCAGTTGCCGAACACAACTGGAGCTGCCAGAGGCATCCTCACGTCTCCGGAAAAGTTTGCGCTACCTACCACGAGCCGGGCCGGACTGGAAAGGCCCCGGACACGTCTCGGACCCGGGGCCGATGCTCCTGGTTGTTACGCCCGTGGCCACCCCTTACATTCGAGCTTTCGCGTTTGAGCGCCAGTGGAACCGCCATGCTTTCATTTCTTCGCAGCAACGCCAGCAGTTGGGTGATCAAGGTTTTTCTGGGCCTATTGATCCTCAGCTTCGCGGTCTGGGGTATCGGCGACATTTTCAGTGGTCGGCTCGGCGGCAACGCGGTCGCCACGGTGGGTGATGTTGAGATCGGCGCCGACGCCCTAGTCGACACATTTTCTCAGGATTTGAGACGAGTGCAGGCGCAAACGAACAACGCGATCACGCGCCAGCAGGCGGTACAGTTCGGCGTCCTCGAAGGCTCACTGCAGGCGCTGATCGCCCGTGGCCTGATCGATGCCGAGGCCCTGGAGCTCGGGGTCACCGTCAATGACGAGGAAATCCGCAGGCAGATCACCGCCAATCCGGCTTTCCGGGAAGGCGGACGGTTCAGCCGTCAGCGCTTCGAGGACGCCCTGCGCCAGGCCGGTCTGGGCGAGGCCGAATATGTGGCCAATCTCAGGAGCGAGCAGACACGCCAGGCCTTCGTCGAGAGCCTTGCCAACGCCCCGCCGGTGCCGAGCGCGCTCACGCAAAGATTGGCCAATTTCGTGGGCGAGCAGCGTCGCGCGACGCTCGTGGTCATGGATCCCGCGGAAATCGAAGTCGACACCGAGCCCACGGACGAGCAGCTCGAGGCCTATCTCGAAGAGAACCGGGCCCGCTTCACCACGCCCGAATATCGCGAACTCACCTTCGTCACCGTCACGATCGACGATCTGCTGGATGAGGTCGAAGTCGATCCCGCCCTGGTCCGGGAGACCTATGACGAGGAGATCCAGCGCTACACCAAGAAAGAAAGCCGGACTGTGGTTCAGGTGTTGGCGGCCGAGCGTGGTATCGTCGAGCAGGCGGCAACCCAGATCGCCAATGGCACCGATCCGTCCGCGCTCGCGATCGAAGGCGCCGCCGTAAGCGATCTCGGTTCGATCGAGCGGGACGATCTCCCGGAGAGTTTCGAAACCGCGATCTTCGCCCTCGAACAGCCGGGCGTGAGCGAGCCCGTGCAAAGCCAGTTTGGCTGGCACGTCTTCAACATCAGCGAGGTAACGCCCGAGGCTGTCACGCCGTTCGAGGAGGCCCGCGCCGAGATCGCCGATCGCCTCCGCCGGGAGCAGGCGGTCCAACAGTTGCCCGATTTCGCCACCGCGCTCGACGACCAGTTGGGCGGCGGTGATACCCTCGAACAGGCAGCGACCACGCTCAATCTCGATCTTCACAGCGTGGAGCAGGTCGACATCGGGGGCGCCGACCCCAACCGCGAACCGATCGCCGTTTTGGAGGACTGGCGCCCACTTTTGACCGCCGCGTTCGAAGCCCCAGTGGGCGAAACCTCGCTTTTGGAGGAGACCGATGATGGACGGTATTACGTCTACCGGGTCGACGGGATCACGGAGCCGAAGCCCGAGCTTTTGGCTGATGTCCGCAACGAGGCGGTTATCGGCTGGGAGACCGAGCAGCAGATCGAACAAGCCCGGGCTAAGGCCGAGGACCTGCGCGAGCGCCTAAGTCAGGATCCATCGCGCCTCGACCAGCTCGACGAGCCTGGGGTGGATGTGCGGGAGGTTGGACCACTGCTTCGAGCCGACAGTGGTGCCGCCGGCGGCTTACAGCCCGCTGGCGTGGCAACCCTGTTCGACACAGAGCCCGGCGCCATCGCCGAGGGATTGGTTCAAGTCAACGGCCGGCCTGCGGTCATGGTCGTCGACGGCGATGTCGAGCAGGATCCGGAAGCGGCCGAGGCGATCGAACAACAGCTCTCTGACGCGCTCGGCTCCGATCTCCTTAGCCAACTGCAAGCGGCTTTGCAGATCGAGCATCCGATCCAGGTGGACCGGGCGCTGATCGACCAGATGTTTGCCTATGATCAGGAAGGCTAGCGTTCTTGCGTCCACCTCCTGACGGCCGCCCCAGCCCTCCCTTCGATCTGTTTGCCAGCCGGTATGCCGCCGGTCGGTCTCAGGTCCTGGCGGCCCGGATCGTCGCAGACCTCGAGACGCCTGTCTCGGCCATGCTCATGCTGGCCGAGGGCCGGCCGAACAGTTTTCTCCTGGAATCGGTCGAGGGCGGCGCTGTTCGCGGCCGTTATTCGATGATCGGCATGAAACCGGATCTGATCTGGCGCTGCCTCGACGGCAGGGCTGAGATCAACCGCCGCTGTCAGCAGCATCGCGATGCCTTCGAGGCGGACGAACGGGAAGCTTTCGACAGTTTGCGCGCGATCCTTGCCGAGAGCCGGATCGAGCTCGATGAGGACCTGCCGCCCATGGCGGCCGGCCTGTTCGGCTTCTTGAGCTATGACATGGTGCGCCTGATGGAGCGCCTTCCCAACGCCAATCCGGACCCTCTCGAACTCCCGGACGCGGTCCTTTTGAGGCCGACGGTCGTCGCCGTGTTCGACAATGTCGAGGATCTGGTCACGATCGTCACACCGGTCTGGCCGGATGCCGAGATATCGGCGGAAACCGCTTACGCCCTAGCCGGCGAACGGCTGGCGAACGTCATCGCCGATTTCGACCGCAGCGTACCTCACAGGGCGGTCCCGGGAGCGCCGCGGACAACGCCGGCCCGAGCCAATATGAGCCGAACCGATTTCGAGGCCGCGGTTGAGCGGGCCAAGGAATATATCAGAGCCGGCGACATCTTTCAGGTCGTGCCGTCCCAGCGGTTCGAGCTTCCGTTCGAACTACCGGCCTTCGCACTCTACCGCTCGCTCCGGCGGCTTAATCCTTCGCCGTTTCTGTTCTACCTGAATTTCGATGGCTACAGTCTGGTGGGCTCGAGCCCCGAGATCCTGGTGCGTTTGCGTAACGGCGTTGTCACCCTGAGGCCCCTCGCCGGGACCCGGCCCCGGGGATTGGACAGGCAAGACGACGAACGGCTGGCGGCGGAGATGCTTGCCGACCCCAAAGAGTTGGCCGAACATTTGATGCTCTTGGATCTCGGGCGCAACGATGTCGGGCGGGTCGCGGAGATCGGCAGTGTGTTCGTTAGCGAGAAGATGGTGGTCGAATATTACTCCCACGTCATGCACATCGTCTCCAACGTCGAGGGCCGGCTCGCCCCCGACATGGACGCCGTCGACGCGCTGATCGCGGGCTTTCCCGCGGGCACCGTCAGCGGCGCGCCTAAGGTTCGGGCGATGGAGATCATCGACGAGTTGGAGCCGGTCCAGCGACGGTTTTACGCGGGCGCGATCGGCTATTTCGGCGCCGACGGCAACATGGATACCTGCATCGCGCTTCGAACGGCGCTGGTGAAGGACGCCAAGATGTACGTCCAAGCCGGCGGCGGCGTCGTCGCTGACAGCGATCCGGGCCTGGAATATCAGGAAAGCCTGAACAAGGCGCAGGCCCTGATCCGGGCGGCGGCGGAAGCACCGGGCTTCGTCAACGTCCGCTAAGGAAATCCGCTAGGTGTCGCTTTCGGCGACCTGGCCGCAGCGTTCCAGATCCCGGCCCTGCTCGCACGCAAGCAGCGCGATCATTTCGTTGATCGTGACCCGTCTGATGCCCTTGGTCCCGAGACCGGGCAACCAAGCACGTAGAGCTGCGAGCGTCGCCGGATAGGGATGGCCGATACCGATCGCAAAGCCGCGGTTCTTGGACACCCGTTCCATCTGCGCCAGCTGGCGGCGAATTGCGGCCGGACTTGGGTTGTGGTCAAGGAAGATATCGCGGCTGAGAACCTCGATGCCATGGCGCTTTGCCATATCGACACTCACAGATGCGGCTGTGGTCAAGGAATCGACGAAGACGAGTTCGTGCTGGGCCAACGTCCTCATCACGTTGTCCATCATCTCCGGATCCGCAGTGACTCGGCTGCCCATGTGATTGTTAACGCCCGCGACCGGTCCGAGCAGGGCCAGCGCATCGTTGATCCGGCGCTGAACTTCAAGGCCCTCCTGGCCAATGCGGAGTGCGTTGGGTCCCGGGTTCTCAGGCCCCCGCGGCTCCATCGGCATATGCAAGAACAGCTCGAAGCCATTCGTCCTCGCCTGGTCAGCCAAATCGATGCTGGAATCGCCTTCGGGCAGAAAAGCCAGGGTCAGGGGTGGCGGCAGTTCCAACGCGGCCCGGGTCATGCGGACATTGGGCCCCAGATCGTCGATGATGACCGCGACCATCGGCTCGCCGGTCCAGATTGCCGGTGGCGCCTGCGCATCCGGGAGCCCGCCATCCGAGAACAGGTCCGGCGGCGGGGGTGTCGGCCGTTCGACCACGGTGTCCGGTCTCAGCGGCCGGCGCTCCGGCCGGAGATAAACCGGTTCCGGCAAATTGGGATCCGCGACCTCGAAGGCAGGCACGTCAAGGGCCA
The DNA here is from genome assembly GCA_050331695.1 of Geminicoccaceae bacterium. Classification (GTDB taxonomy): domain Bacteria; phylum Pseudomonadota; class Alphaproteobacteria; order Geminicoccales; family Geminicoccaceae; genus JBHJGP01. The sequence continues at coordinate 269,978 of JBHJGP010000003.1, read as the reverse complement.
CTACGGGGTGTTGCATGAGATCGGCGGACCACGTGACGCCGCGAGCGAGCGGCTCGGCTGCTTCGGCGCGGGGGGCTCCAGCGACGATCTCCGTGCTCAGGGCCAGCTTGGCCGTGGCAACGGTGCCATTGGCGCCCTGCCCCCGGAGCCAACGCTCCGCCTGGGGCTTATCCGCATCCGGGATGACAACCATGGTGACCACGGCGACGGCGGCAATGGCGAGACCGAGGCCACTGACGAAACCGAACAGGGCAACGAGCCACCGATAGGGGCGATGACGATGTCGGCTCACTTGCGCGTCCCGGCCGGCGCGCGCCGCGCAACGCCGCCACTGGCCAGCCCGGCGGGCGGGCCGCTTGACGTCAGGAACGACGGCGGCTTAGGTGACGCCGAGAGGACGCGGGCCATGATCTTGCTCATCGATAACTATGACAGCTTTACCTACAACCTATACCACTATTTGGGCGAGCTGGGCGCGCGTACCGTCGTCCGCCGAAACGATTCGTTAACCGTCGAGGAAGCACTCTCGTCCGCGAGCTCCGCTTTGGTCATCTCGCCGGGGCCCTGCGACCCGGACCGGGCCGGGATCAGCGTCGAACTGGTCAAGGCTGCTGCCGGCCGTCTTCCGATATTGGGTGTCTGCCTGGGTCACCAAGCCATTGTCCAGGCTTTTGGCGGCTTTGTCCGTCAGGCGCCGACCGTGATGCACGGTAAGACCTCGGCGATACGCCACACCGGGACCGACCTTTTTGCAGGTCTGCCGAACCCGTTCATCGCTACCCGCTATCATTCCTTGTGCGCGCTTGAGACCGAGATACCGCCCATGCTCGAGGCCACCGCCTGGAGCGATGATGGCATACTGATGGGTGTCAAGCACCGCCACTACCCGATATTCGGGGTGCAGTTTCACCCCGAAAGCATCGAGACACCCGAAGGTCACGACCTCCTGCGGAACTTTCTCACCATCGTTCCGACCCGTCAGGCTGCATGAGCACCGACGTCGCCGCTTTTCGCGAGCTTCTGGGTATTGTTGCCGCGGGCCGGCGGTTGACGCTAGAGCAGGCCCGGGACGCTTTCGACACCATGATGAGCGGTGATGCCACACCGTCTCAGATGGGCGGATTTCTGATGGCGCTCCGGGTGCGGGGCGAGAGCGTCGACGAGCTCACCGCCGGCGCCACGGTCATGCGTGAGCGCATGCTCCGCGTGCAGGCGCCGGAAACCGCGATCGACACCTGCGGCACCGGCGGCGACGGCGCGCACACGCTCAACATCTCGACCGCGGCGGCGATCGTTCTGGCGGCCGCTGGCGTGCCGGTGGCGAAACACGGCAATCGCGGTCTTTCCTCTCGGTCCGGATCGTCGGACGTGCTCACCGAACTCGGCGTCAATATCGATCTTGAGCCGGACGCGATCAGCCGCTGCATCAGCCAGGCCAATATCGGCTTCATGATGGCGCCGCGCCATCACGGCGCCATGCGCCACGTCGCCGGCACCCGGGTCGAGCTGGGCACCCGGACGATCTTCAATCTCCTCGGTCCCTTGTGCAATCCGGCGGGGGTCAGACGGCAGGTCCTGGGCGTCTTCGCCAAATCCTGGATCGAGCCGCTCGCCCAGGTCCTAGGTAAGCTCGGCAGCGAGCGGGTCTGGGTGGTGCACGGCGGCGACGGCACGGACGAGCTGACCACCACGACCGTGACCCACGTGGCCGAACTCGTTGGCGGCACGGTCAGAACTTTCGATCTCAGCCCCGAGGACGCTGGTTTGCAGCGATCCTCGCCCGAGCAGTTGCGGGGCGGAGCACCGTCCGACAATGCCCGCGCCCTTCTCGATCTTCTGGAGGGCAAGCCTTCGGCCTATCGTGATGCGGCTCTGTTCGCCGCCGCCGGCGGCCTGTTGATCGCCGACAAGGTCACCAGCCTCGCCGATGGCGTGGCGGCAGCCGGCACGGCGATCGACGATGGCCGGGCCAAGGGCGTATTGAACCGTCTGGTGGAGGTGAGCGCCGCCAATGGCTGACATGCTCGAGGAGATCATCGCTGCGAAACGGACGGAGGTAGCCAGGCGCAAGCGCGAACGCCCCTTGTCGAGCCTCGAAGCCGAGTTGCCGGCAGGGCTCCCCCGAGGGTTCGTTGCCGCGCTCAGTCGGGCTAAGGATCAAGGCCGGTTCGGCCTGATTGCGGAGTTGAAGAAGGCATCGCCCTCCAGGGGCCTGATCCGGGGAGATTTTCGCCCTTCCGATCTGGCCAAGGCCTATCGTGACGGCGGTGCCACCTGCCTTTCGGTGCTCACCGACCAACCCTATTTTCAAGGCGACGACGCTCATCTGATCGAAGCGCGCGCGGCGGTCGATCTGCCCGTCCTGCGCAAGGACTTCACCGTCGATCCCTATCAGGTGGTGGAGGCCCGGGCGATCGGCGCCGATGCAATCTTGTTGATCGTCGCCGCGCTGAGCGATGATCAGCTGGCTGAACTGGTGGCCGCCGCCGCTGCGCAGGCGCTCGACATTCTGGTCGAGGGTCATGACGGCGGCGAATTGGAGCGTGCCCTCGCTCTGCCCTTGCGCCTGATCGGCATCAACAACCGCAATCTGAAGACGCTCCAGATCGATCTGACGACCACCGAAACCCTGGCGCCACAGGTGCCGAATAACCGCGTCATCGTCGCCGAGAGTGGCCTCGAACGGCACGAGGATCTGGTTCGAATGAGCGCGGCCGGTGCCACCTGTTTCCTGGTCGGCGAAAGCCTGATGCGCCAGAGCGACGTCGCGGCCGCGACCAGGCACTTGCTGACTGGCAACGCGGGATGAACGAGCTCACCCACTTCGATGACGCCGGCAATGCGGTGATGGTCGATGTGTCGGCGAAGGAGGTCACGGCTCGAACGGCCACGGCCGCCGGTCGGGTCATCGCGGCACCTGCAACCCTGGAGCGTATCCAGGCCGGTGGTTTCAAAAAGGGTGACGTTCTGGCGGTGGCACAGTTGGCCGGCATCATGGGCGCCAAGAAAACCGCGGATCTGATCCCGCTTTGCCATCCTCTGGCGCTGAGCTCCGTAAAGGTGGATCTGCGGCTGATCCCTGAAGACCAGGCGATCGAGATCGAGGCCACTTGCCGGATCGAAGGCCGGACGGGCGTCGAGATGGAAGCACTGACGGCCGTGGCAACGGCGGCGCTCACCGTCTACGACATGTGCAAGGCGATCGATCGAGGCATGCGGATCACCGACATTCGTCTGCGCAACAAGTCGGGCGGCGCCTCCGGCGATTACAAGGCCACGTGATGCTCAGCGTCGCTGACGCCCAAGCTCGGATCTGCCGGGCCTTCACGCCGCTACCCTCCGAACTCGTGCCGATTTCCGATGTGGCCAACCGGGTCCTGGCAGAACCCCTGCCGGCTCTTCTGGATCAGCCGCCCGCTGCCGTCTCAGCAATGGACGGCTATGCCGTCGGGAGCGCGGACACCCGCGACCCGGGTGCCGATCTGCTGGTGATCGGCGAGGCGCGAGCCGGCGGCGCGGGTGGGCTTGAGATCGGCACCGGCGAATGCGCGCGGATTTTCACCGGCGGTGTCGTCCCAAAGGGTGCCGATGCGATCGCCATCCAGGAAGAGGTTCAGCGGACCGGTGATCGCGCTATCATCAAGAAGGCGGTGGCACCCGGCACTTTCGTCCGCCGGCGTGCCCTCGACTTTGCCAGGGGCGAGGTTCTCCTTGAGGCCGGCCACTTGCTCTCCGCCCGTGATGCGGGCGTCGCTGCGGCCATGGGCCATGCCTGGGCGAACGTCCGACGCCGCCCGCGGGTCGCCATCGTCGCCACCGGTGACGAGCTCCGGCTGCCGGGCAGTCAGCCGGAGCCGGGCCAAATCATCTCGTCCAACAGCACCATGTTGGCCGCGATGGTGCGCTGCTTCGGCGGTGAACCGGTCGATCTCGGCATTCGTGCGGACGATCAAACAACGTTGGATCGCTGGGCTCGAGAGTTGAATGGCTACGATCTCGTTCTGACCAGCGGCGGCGCTTCGGTCGGCGATCACGACCTCGTTCAATCGACCCTGCGACGGGCCGGGTTCGAACTCGATTTCTGGAAAATCGCCATGCGTCCCGGCAAGCCTTTGATGTTCGCGGCGCAGGCGTCGACCAAGCTGATCGGCCTCCCCGGCAATCCGGTCTCCGCCGGAGTGTGCACGCTGATCTTTGTTCGGGGCGCGATCCGAACCATGCTCGGCCTCGATCCGACCCTTTCCACCCTCGTCGGCACCACGTCCGATGCTCTGGAAGCCAATGGCCCCAGACAAAGCTATCTGCGAGTACGTCAAATGGACGCGGAAAATGCTCGCCTTAAAGTCATTGCCGACGGACAGGACAGTTCTCAACTGGCGGCGTTCGCCAGCGCCGATGCCTTAATTGTTCGTGCTCCCCACGCTCAACCGGAAGATGCAGGGGCGGAGGTCACCTTCATCGACCTTACCGCCATCGCGGGCTTCTAAGGCCGCTCCTACGACCATCGGGTGGTGGTGGCCCGTTTCGGCGAAATCTATAGTAAAAGAAAAGTTGCGTGCGGCAGGAAACGAAATTAGAACAAAAGAGGGACGAAAGGAGAACAAAGGTGCTCACGCCGCGTCAGCACCAGCTGCTGCTCTATATCAATGATTACCAAGAGCGCCACGGCGTTTCGCCCTCGTTTGACGAGATGCGGGATTCGCTGAAGCTCAAATCCAAATCCGGCGTGCACCGCCTGATTAAAGCGCTGCAGGAGCGCAACTACATCAGCCGGCTCGCCTATCGCGCGAGAGCGATTGAGATTCTGCGCTTGCCACCCCAGCCCAATGGCAAGCTCACCGAAAAGCTGCTGCCGGATCTCGGCGGCGAGGCTGCCGCCAGCAATGTGATCGTCGGAAACTTTCGGCGGGGCGGTCGGCATGCAGCACGGTCGGTAAGCCTGCCGCTGGTCGGGCGGATCGCCGCCGGTAAGCCGATCGAAGCTGTGCCCGATGATGGCAGCGACTTCGATGTGCCGGCGTCCCTGGTCGGGGATGGCGATCACTACGTCCTGGAGGTCCAGGGCGATTCCATGATCGACGCCGGTATACACGAAGGCGACATGGTGGTGATCAAACGGGCCGACCGAGCCAACAGCGGCGACATCGTGGTGGCCCGGATCCGCGACAGCGACGAGGTTACTCTCAAGCGGTTTCGGCTTAAGGCCGACCGAGTTCTTCTGGAACCGGCCAACGAGAAGTACCATACCCGGATCTGTGCCGCCGATGAGGTGGAGATCCAGGGATTGCTCGCAGGTTTGGTCCGCCGCTACTAGCAGGCCGTTGAAGAGATCGACCGGTCTGGTGAAGAGAGCTCACCGGGTCGGTCGGTGAAAACACCGTCGACCCGCCAGGAGATCAGGCGCGCCAGCAAGCGCTCGTCATTCACGGTGTAGACGAAGAGCTTTCGCTCCGTAGCCCGAACTTGAGCTGCCTGCTCTACCGTTAGACGGCGATGGCTGAGGTGAACCGAATAGGCTTCCATATCGTCGGCGAGCCGAAACCAATCACCGGGCAAAGCCTCAAACAAAGCGCCGACGCGGATCAGGGGTTGTCGCTCTCTGAACCGCAGGAGCGCATCGCCATTGAAGCTCGAGATCAGAAGCCTGTCGGCAGGCACACCTTCCAGTGTCCGAGCAAGGGCTTCGGCCGTAGCTCTAGCCTGATCGGCGGCGTGCTTCAGTTCGACATTGATGCGCAGCCCAAATCTTTCACAGAGCACCAGAACCTGTTCAAGCGTCGGGATCTGTTCGCCGGCGAAACGAGGATCGAACCAGGACCCGGCGTCCAATGCTTGAAGCTCGCCCAGCGTTTTCTCTTGAACGGAGCCGGAGCCATCGGTGGTTCGATCGACCTGGTGGTCGTGGATCACGACCAATGCTCCGTCGGCGGTCAGTTGGACATCGACTTCGACCCACTCGGCGCCGCGCCGGGCAGCTTGACCGATGGCCGCCAGGGTGTTTTCGGGCGCAAATGCGGAGGCACCGCGATGGGCGAAAAGGGTGAACGCGACACTCACCGGTCGAGCTTTGCGAACACGTGACCAGCCAACGCCAGGCTCGCGGTAAGTCCCGGACTTTCGATGCCGAACAGATTGCTCAGCCCGGCGACGCCATGCTCCTCGGGCCCCTGGATCACAAAATCCGCAGCCGGTGTCCCCTCCGGCCCCAGCTTCGGGCGAATGCCGGAATAGTCGGGCGCCAGGGCACCATCCTCAAGTGCGGGATAGTAGGTGCGGATAGCGGCGTAGAACGCTTCCGCCCGGCTCGGATCAACGTCGTAGTCGATTGCCTTGATCCACTCGGTGTCCGGACCGAAGCGGGCCTGCCCGCCCAGATCAACAGTCACGTGAACGCCAAGCCCAGCCGCCTCCGGAACCGGATAGATCAATCGGGAAAAAGGGCTCCTTCCGGCGAGCGTGAAGTAATTGCCCTTACAAAAATGGGCCGTTGGCAGCGTGTCGCGGTCGATCCCCTCGCAGGCCCGCGCCAGGTTGGGCGCGTCGAGACCCGCGGCATTGATCACGTAGCGCGCGGTCAGCTGCATCGGCTCGTCACCGCCGACATCGAGCAGCAAGCCGATCTGGTCATCAACCGCGAGCCTGCGGACCGGCGCCCGGAAGGCGAAGGTCGATCCGGCCGTCTCCGCGTCTCCCAGCAAAGCGAGCATGAAGCCGTGGCTATCGACCATGCCGGTGGACGGAGAAAGAAGAGCGGCGACGGCGTTGACGGCCGGCTCTAGCTCCGCGACTCGCTGTCCATCCATAAGCTCGAGATCCTCGACGCCGTTGGCCTCAGCCTTGGCTTGGATCGCTTCCAACTGGGCTTTCTGAGCCTCGTTCGTCGCGACGATCAATTTGCCGCAACGTTTGTAGTCGATGCCGCGCTCGTCGCAGTAGCGATAAAGGCGGTGCTTGCCGTCGACGCAGGTCAGAGCCTTGAGACTGCCGGTCGGATAGTAGATCCCGGCATGGATCACCTCGCTGTTTCGGGCGCTGGTGATCGTGCCGAAGGTGGGCTCGGCCTCGAGAACCAGGACCTCTAGACCCGCTTGGCTGAGGGCCCGAGCGACCGCCAGACCGACCACGCCGGCGCCAACGACCACCGCTTCGACATCACTCATGCTCGGATACCGCCGGTGAAGGCAGCCTCGAGCGTGCTTTGGTCAAGGCCGAAGCGGACGCCGGCGGCGATGATGTCGGCCACAGTCCTGTCGTCCAGGGGCACGCCAGACCTGGTTCTCTGCTCGCGCGCTTCGCTTTCGGGATCACCCGGCATGCGGACGCGATCGAAACCCGGTGCCACGGGCGACGCCTTGATCCAGTCGATGGCAGCCTTCGTCTCGGCAACCGTCGCTGAGGGATCTCCCAGGGCGCCGGGATCAATGATCACGGACAACATGTTGTTGATGATCGAGCCTTTACGTTCATGGGCTGGCTGCATGGTCCGGGCGCCCGTGAGCGCACCGGCGAACAGTTCGCAAATGATCGCGAGGCCGGACCCCTTATGCTGGCCGAAAGCCGTGAGCGCCCCTTCCTTGCGTTCGACGATCGCGCTTGGATCCGTGGTCATTCTCCCCTCCGCATCCATGAGCGTGCCTTCCGGAACCGGCACGCCCTTGTTGCGCGCGACCCGCGCCTTGCCCATGGCGATGGTGCTGGTCGCCATGTCGAGCATTGGCGAGGCCCCACCCCGGCCATCCGGGAGACCGGCGCTGAACGGATTGGTGACGAACCGGGCGTCGCTACCGCCATAGGGCGCCACGATCGGCGTGTGGTCGACCACATTGACGAAATGATGCGAAGCCAGGCCCTCGGCCGCGCAAAACTCCGAGTAAGCGCCAATTCGGCCGACATGGCCGCTGTTTCTTAAACCGACGATGGCGGCGCCCGCCTGGCGTGCCTTTTCCACGCCCAATGAAAGCGCCCTCAAAGCCATGGCTTGGCCCAGACCACGGTGGCCATCAACCACCAAGACAGCGGTTCGGTCCTCGACCACCTCCGGAGTCTGGTTTGGAAAATACAGCCCCTCGTCGATGAACCGGGCGTAGTCGGGCAACATGCCGACGCCATGGGAATCGTGGCCCGAAAGATTGGCCATGACCAGGTGGTCGGCGACCGTGTCGATCTCAGGCTGTTTCGAGCCGGCGGCGGCCAGGATCGCCCTGGCAACCTCGCCAAGCGCCGCCGCCTGATAGTGTTTCATGGCACCCCCCATCGCCGCACCCGGCTCTTCGTTCAGCGAATGACCGGATCCAATGGGAAGAATGCCTGCTCGCCGTCAATCCGGAAATCGTTGATCGCCTGTCGTCCCTTTACCGAGGTAAGCCAGCGAACCCAGCTTTCGGCCTCTTTCACCGCGGTGTGAGGATGGCGAACGGCATCCACCGGTAAGACGGCGTAAACATTGGTCAGCGCGGGATCGCCTTCAAACAGGATGGGCGCCCGGCTTCGCTGGCCGTATGCCAACCAGGTCGCCCGGTCGACCAACAGGTAAGCCGCCAAGTTGACCGCGACGTTAAGTGTCGCGCCCTGGCCCGATCCCGTTTCGCTGTACCACCTGTCCTCGGCCGGATCCGGGTCGCGCCCGGCCGACATCCACAGGTCCCGCTCTTTTTGATGGGTTCCGCTATCGTCGCCACGGGACGCGAAACGGGCACCGGCCACCGCGATGCGCTCGAAGGCATCGCCGATGTCCGAAGCGCTTTTGACGTCGGCCGGATCTTCAGACGGTCCGACCAGGACGTAGTCATTGGTCATTATCTCGACCCGCTCGCGGGCAAAACCGGCGGCGACGAAGCGCTGTTCGGCCTCGGGCGCATGGGTCAGGAGGACGTCCACATCACCGCGACGGCCATAGCCAAGCGCGGCACCGCTGCCAACGACGACCGCGCGCACCCGAATGCCGGTGGCATCTTCGAAGCGCCCGGTCAGATGATCCAGCAAACCGGAATTGTCCGTCGACGTCGTCGCTGCCAGCACTAGGTCACGGGCCTCGACGGAAACCCCGCCAAACGCCAGCCAGAGGCCGAAAAACAAAGTCCGAAGACGGCTCACCACAAGAGCTCGCCCTTAAGAAAGGCCTGGGCCTCGGCGCTATCCGGGACATTGAAGAACCGTTCGGCCGGCGTGCGCTCGAGCAGTCTTCCTTTGTGCAGGAACAGGATCTCGCCCGCGAGCCGTTTCGCCTGGCCCAAATCGTGGCTGGTCATGATGATCTTGGTACCCCCTTCGGCGATGGCCTGCACGATTGCCTCGACCCGCCGCGTCGCCGCCGGATCCAGGCTGGCCGTCGGTTCATCCAAGAATAGAACCGCCGGCTCCAGCGCCCATACGCGCGCCAGGGCCAGCCTTTGCTGCTCACCAACCGAAAGGCGGCGCGCCGGACGGTGGGCCAGATCGTTCAATCCTGTCCTGTCGAGAACCATCTCGCAGCGTTCATTCCAGCGATCGCGAGGCACGTGATGCACCGCCAAGGCGAAACGAATGTTGGCGATCGCCGAGCGCCTGAGCATGACCGGCCTCTGAAAGACCATCGCCTGGGCCGGCTGTGGATGATCGCGCCAGGTCACCCGCCCAGCGGTCGGCTCCAACAGGCCGTGGGCGAGGCGCAGGGTAAGACTCTTGCCGGCGCCGTTCGGGCCAAGAATGAAGGTCGGTGGGCCGGTGCGGATCTCCAGATCCAGATTGTCGATCAGTTTTTGGCGCGCGCGTTCAAAACTTACCGCCTCGAAGCGCAGCGGCAGTCCGCCGTAGCCCGTCATCCTTGGCGGGCCTGCATCTGGTCGTTGATCAAAAAGGCGAGGCCATTGGCAGTGAGCGATATCGTCAGCAGAACGATGCCCAGCGCCAGCGCCATCACCAGATTGCCCTTGCTGGTCTCGAGCGCGATCGCCGTGGTCATGACCCGTGTCGCGTGTTCGATATTGCCGCCGACGATCATGACGGCGCCGACCTCGGCACTAGCCCGGCCGAAGCCGGCGAGCACCGCGGTCAAGAGACTGAACCGGCCTTCGAACAGCAGTGTGGGCACGGCTCCGAGACGGCTCACACCGAGCGATGAAAGCTGTTCGCCCAACTCCTCCCACAGATCGCTCAAGATCTGACGCGCAAGTGCCGCGATGATCGGCGTCACCAGAAGGGTTTGGGCGATCACCATGGCCGCGGGCGTGAAGAGCAGGCCCAAGACGCCAAGGGGGCCGGAGCGCGACAGGATCAGATAGACGATCAAGCCGACGACGACCGGCGGCAGTCCCATCAGCGTGTTGAGGGCGACGACCACGACGCGCCGGCCCGGAAACCGGCCGAGCGCGACCGCCGCGCCCAGGGGCAGACCGATCAAAGCTGAGATCGCAACCGCCAGCAGGCCCACTTCCAGCGACAGAAGGATAATCTCGATCAGCGCCGAATCAGCCTGCCAGAGCAGCTCTATCGCCGTCAAAAGGGCGCGACCGATCTCGCCCATCTAGCTGGTTTCTGCTTGCCCGGCCCTACGCTGCGTCACGATCTCTCGGAGGCGGGCGTGCGCAACATCGGTACCGGCGATCAAGCCCCGGTGGTAAGGCTCCGCGGCATTTACCGTCACAGGATGACCGAATGCGTCCGTGACCCTTATGCCCGCTTCCCGTAACAGCACGAGAGCCGCCGCGATATCCCAATCGGCGATCCGCCGGAACGTCACCGCGGCATCGGCCCGTCCCGAGGCGACCTGCGCCAGCCTGTAGGCGATGGAGCCCACGCCCTTGATCCTCAGATCCGGCGGCCAGCAGGCGGTCACGATCTCCTTGGCCTCCCGACCGCTGACCAGGACCGTCTCGCCATCACCCTCGGCGGGGCTGCGCTCGAAACCACGGCCTTTGTGCGCTTCGAACCAAGCTTCGCGCGCCGGATTGAAGACGGCTCCCCAGACCAGATCACCGCCCATCAGAAGTGCCACGCTCACGGCGAACTCGGGTTTGCCCTTGGCGAAGCTCCTGGTCCCGTCGACCGGATCGACGATCCAAACGCGACATGCCCCAAGCCTTTCGGGATCGGGCGGCGATTCCTCGGAAAGCCAGCCGTCACCGTCCACTTTCAGCCGGCTTTCGAGAAGCTCGTTCACCTCGATATCTGCCTGTGTCAGGATCTGCCCAGGCAATTTCTCCCAAGCCTCGACACCTTGCTCAAAGGGGCGGAGCGCCAGCGCGCCCGCCTCGCGGACGGCAGCGGCCGCCGCTTGGGCATCGAAGCCGGAAATGCTCACGACCAGATCGGCCGGCCGCTGCCAGGAAGGCCGTATTCGGCCCAACGCTCGCTGACCCGTCGGATCACCGCATCGTCCATGCGCAGTTTCGTTCCCCATTCGCGGTTGGTCTCGGGCGGCCATTTGTCGGTCGCATCGATGCCCAGTTTGGACCCGAGACCGGACTCGGGCGAGGCGAAGTCCAGATAGTCGATCGGCGTGTTCTCCAACACCGTCATGTCCCGTGCCGGGTCGACCCGTGTGGAGATCGCCCAGATCACATCCTTCCAATCCCGCGCATCGATGTCCGCATCAACGACGATCACGAACTTGGTGTACATGAACTGGCGCAAGTAGGACCAGACACCCATCATCACCCGTTTGGCGTGGCCTGGATAGGCCTTGTTCATCGAAACAACCGCGCCCCGATAGGAGCAACCTTCAGGCGGCAACCAAAAATCGACGACTTCCGGAAATTGCTGAACGAAAAGAGGAAGAAACACGTCGTTCAGCGCTTCGCCTAGGACCGATGGCTCGTCTGGCGGCCGGCCGGTGAAGGTCGAGAGGTAGATCGGATCCCGGCGCATGGTGATCGCACTCACCGTAAAGACCGGAAACTGTTCGACCGAGTTGTAGTAGCCGGTGTGATCGCCATAAGGGCCTTCGTCGCTATAATCGTCGAGGCTGACATGACCTTCGAGGACGATTTCAGCGTTGGCCGGCACCTTGAGCGGCACAGTCTTGCAGTCCACGAGCTCGACCCGTCTGCCCCTGAGCAACCCGGCAAACTGATATTCGGACATGGTGTCCGGCACCGGCGTGACGGCGGCAAGCGTGGTTCCCGGATCAGCGCCGATGACCGCCGCCGCCGGCAAGGCTTCGGTCCGCTCGGCCTTCCAGCGTTGGTGGTGTTGAGCCCCTCCCCGGTGCTTGAGCCAGCGCATCAGCGTGGTTTTGGGGCCCGTAAACTGCATCCGGTAGATGCCTAGATTGAAGGCATCCTGCTTGGTCGTGCCGGGCCCTTGGGTCACCACCAGAGGCCAGGTGATGAGCGGCGCCGGCTCGCCGGGCCAGCAGCTCTGGATCGGCAGTTTCGTCAGATTGATCTCGTCACCGGTGAGCGTGACGTCCTGGCACGGTGCCCGGCTCACCGATTTCGGTTTCATCGACAAAGCCGCCTTGAGAAGCGGCACCATGTCGACCGCCTCCCGCCAGCCGCCCGGCGGCTCGGGCTGCTTGAAGAAGGCCAACATCTCGCCAAGCTGGCGGAGTTGGCCCGGCTCGCGTCCCATTCCCCAGGCGACCCGTTCGACCGTGCCGAACAGATTGGTCAGGACCGGAAGTGTCGATCCCTCAACCCGCTCGAATAGAACGGCCGGACCCTGCTCGGCGAGGAGCCGGGTGTGGATCTCGGTCATCTCGAGGACCGGCGAGACCGGCACCTTGACACGGACCAGCCGGCCCCGCCGTTCGAGATAGTCGACGAAGTCGCGAAGACTGGAAAAGGCCGGCAGACGCTCCGGCGCGCCGTCATTCAAGTCAGGCGGCCACCTTCCACTTGATCGAACATCCCATCGACGGCGTCTGCTCTTTCGGCCCCTCACCCGTCTCGGCGACCATGGTCATCGCGTCTAAAAGTTCGTTCTTCACGCCGTCCAGGAGCTGGGTCTTCGACGCATCCAACCGGCCCCGATACTGCAGCCCCAGATCCGCATTGTAGCCGAAGAAGTCCGGCGTGCAGACTGCGCCATAAGCTTCAGCCACCTTCTGGCTTTCGTCGTGAAGGTAGGGGAACGTGAAGCCACGCTGATCGGCCAGCGCCTTCATCTTGTCGAAGCTGTCGTCCGGATAATTGGCGGCGTCATTGGCGCAGATCGCCGCCACGCCGACCCCCTTGGCCTGCAGTTGCTTCGCCGTGTCGACGAGGCGGTCCAGGATCGAGCGGACGTAAGGACAGTGGTTGCACATGAAGACGATCAGCGTACCCTTAGAGCCTCGGATCGCCTCCAGATCGTAACGCTTGCCGTCAACGGCCGGCAGATCGAAGGGTTTTGCCGGTTCACCGAAGTTGCAAATGGGGGTTGCCACTGCCATCCGAGGTCTCCCTTTTCGCGTTCGCGCAGCCAATCACGCGCCCGCTTCAACCTAATCCCAGACGATGACGACGCAAGGCGCTGGGCTCAAGGCACAACTGTCCTGGGCGCTCTACGATTGGGCCGCCTCGCCCCTGCCGACCGTGGTCATAACGTTTATCTTCGCCGCCTATTTCGAACGGGCGGTCGCCCCCGACACGATCACGGGAAGCCAGCTCTGGGCCTGGACCATCACCGCCAGTGGGCTGGCTGTGGCGGTTTTCAGTCCGATCCTAGGCGCAATCGGCGCCGCGGCAGGACCGAAGAAACCCTGGCTCGCCGGCTTTACCATCATCGGCGTGATCAGCGCGGTCTTGCTTTGGCATGTCGAGCCGCATCCCTCCTCCATCCCGCTCGCGCTGATCCTGGTGGGCCTCGCTTACGTGAGCGTCGAGTTCGCCACGGTCTTCTACAATGCCATGCTGCCCGGGATTGTCACGCCGAGCTACCGGGGGCGGCTTTCGGGCTGGGCCTGGGGGCTTGGCTATGCCGGCGGGCTCGCCTGCCTGGTCGTGGCGCTGGTGGTGTTCGTCCAACCGGAAACCCCGCCCTTCGGCCTCGATGCGTCAAGCCAGGAGAACGTCCGGATCACCGGTCCTCTGGTGGGCCTGTGGTTGTTGATCTTCGCCCTCCCGCTATTCTTGTTCGTGCCGGACCGCTACACCGACTATGCGCCGGGCCTGAGCTTGATCCCGGCGGCTCTGTCGAGCCTCAAGCGAAGCCTGATTCAGCTCTGGCAAGGACCCGTCTTAGGGCGCTTTCTGTTGGCGAGAATGCTCTACACCGACGGCCTGAACACGCTGTTCGCCTTTGGCGGTTTGTATGCCGCCGGCACCTTCGACATGGATTTCGAGCAAATCCTCCTGTTCGGCATCGTCCTCAATATCACCGCCGGCATTGGCGCCTTCCTGTTCGGTTGGATCGATGATCGGATCGGCGCGAAGGCGACGATTATGGTCTCGCTCGCGGGTCTCACAGCCATGTCGCTGTGGGCGCTCTTGGCGACGGACGCAACCGAGTTCTGGATCGCCGGCTCGCTGCTCGGCATCTTCGTCGGTCCCACCCAGGCCGCCAGTCGTTCGTTGATGTCGGATCTGGTAACACCAGAGGACACCAACCGTCTGTTCGGTCTTTACGCGTTCAGCGGCCGAGCCACTGCCTTTCTCGGGCCCTTACTGGTGGGCCTTTTCACCGGCTGGTTCGACAGCCAGCGGGCTGGCATGGCAACCATCCTCGGCTTCTTCCTCGTCGGCGGCATGCTCCTGATCAAGGTGCCGGTGGTTCCGCGCCGCTAGTGCCGAAAGTGCCGGATCCCGGTCATGACCATGGCGAGCCCCAACCGGTTGGCGGCGGCGATCACCTCGCCGTCTTTCTGGCTGCCGCCCGGCTGGGCGATCGCCGTGACCCCGGCCGCCGCGGCAGCCTCGACGCCGTCGGGAAACGGGAAAAACGCGTCCGAGCCCAAGACGCTACCCGTCGCGCGCTCTCCGGCCTTTCGGGTCGCGATCTCGACGCTGTCGACCCGGCTCATCTGGCCAGCGCCAACCCCCACAGTGGCCTGATCTTTGGCCAGTACGATGGCGTTGGACTTGACGTGTTTGGCCACCGTTTGGGCGAATACCAGATCTTCGATCTCCCGTTCGCTGGGTCGGCGTTCGGTCACGACCTCAAATCCGTCCGCGCTCGGCCTTTCACGGTCCGGCTCCTGCACCAGCAGGCCGCCGGCGATCGAGCGAACCACCCGAGAGGCGGCCGTACCGTCCGCAGCGCTCAAAACCCGCATGTTCGGTCTGGCCGCCAAAACCTCCTTGGCTTCGTCGGTGATCGCTGGCGCCAGCACCACTTCGGTGAAAATTTTTGTCAGTTCCCGGGCCGTCTCCGCGTCAAGCGGCAAGTTCGCGGCGACGATGCCGCCGAAGGCACTGACCGGATCCGCGTCCTTGGCCCGCCGGTAGGCGTCCGCCAAATCGCGACCTTGAGCGACACCGCAGGGATTGGCGTGCTTGATGATCGCCACCGCCGGCGCCGGCAGATCGCTGACCAGGCCGAGGGCTGCGTCAGCATCGGCGAGATTGTTGTAGCTGAGCGCTTTGCCCTGAAGTTGGGTGGCGCCGACCAAGCCCGGTGGCTCGCTCGTCAGCCGGTAATGGGCCGCAGCCTGCTGCGGGTTTTCACCGTAGCGGCAGTGCTCCACCAGGGTCGCGGACAAGAGCAAGCGATCCGGCAGGCTTTCCCCTTCTTCCCCCTGGAGCCAGTTGGCGATCGCCGCATCGTAAGAAGCGGTCATGGCGAACGCCTTGAGGGCCAGGCGCTTGCGCGTCGCGGCGGATAACGCCCCGCCGGTAGCGTCCAATTCGCCGATCACGGACGAGTAGTCGTCCGGATCGGTGATGACGGCCACCCGCGCATGGTTTTTGGCTGCGGCCCTGACCATCGCCGGCCCGCCAATGTCGATCATCTCGATGATCTCGGCCCGAGGCGCGCTCTTCGCCAAGGCCGCCTCGAAGGGATAGAGATTGCCCACCACCATATCGATCGGCTTGATGCCCCGCTGGGCCATCTCCTCATCGTCCGGCTCGTGATCCGGCCTGGCGAGGATGCCACCATGGATGACCGGGTGCAGGGTTTTGACCCTGCCGCCCAGAAACTCGCCATACTCGCTCAGGCTGGAGACCTCGGTGACGGTAACGCCCGCATCGCGCAGGGCCTTGGCCGTACCACCCGAGGAGACGAATTCCAAGTCGAATTCGTGGAGTGCCCGGGCGAAGTCGACGATCCCTTGTTTGTTCCACACGGACAATAGCGCCCGCCTGACCGGTCTTTCACCCTCAGCCACGTTTCACGCTCCATTGCGCCTCAGTGTCGCCGCGAAGAACCCGTCCATCCCCCCCTGCTCGGCGAGGCTCGAGGGCAATGTCCGCAAACAGGCAGAATCGTTGCTCGCGGCCGCCAGAGGGGCAAGGACCGAACGCTCGAAGGGTTCCACAGAAAACCCGGGATGCTCATCCAAAAAACGCTCGACCCGTGCGGGTCCCTCTTCAGTCTGAAGTGAGCACGTGACGAAGAGCAGACGTCCGCCGGGTTTGGTGAGGCTCGCGGCCTTCATCAAAAGGCGGTCTTGGAGGGAGGCGAGCGCCGCGACATCGGCGGGCGAGCGGTGCCAGGGAATATCGGGATGACGCCGGATGGTGCCGGTAGCCGAACAAGGCGCATCCAACAGGACCAGATCAGCCGGTGGACCTTCCATGTCCAGAGTGTCGGTAACCACGATCTCAGCTTGCAGGCGCAGCCGGGCCAGGTTGCCTTTGAGGCGCTCAGCCCGGCGGGGATCCTTTTCAACGGCGAGGACGGTGGCGCCCGCCTCGATGAGCTGCGCGGTCTTGCCTCCCGGCGCAGCACAGAGGTCGAGAGCTTCCAGCCCGTCGAGCCTGCCCAGAGAAGACACCGGCAGGCTGGCGGCAAGATCCTGAACCCACCAGGCGCCTTCATCGAAGCCCGGCAACTGATCGACCGCACCCTGGGGCTGCAGGCGCACCGTATTGGTGCCGAGCACCGCCCCGCCCAGCCGCAAGCTCCACTGTTCGACATCCCGGGGCACGAACAGATCGAGCGGCGCCTCCCGCCCGTGGGCCGCCTCGATGGCGGCGGCGACCTCGGTACCATAAGCCTCAGACCATGAGCGAAACAGCCAGGGCGGTGTCCGTCCGCCGGGACCGATCTCGATCTCCTCGGCATCGGCCACGCGCCGGAGCACGGCGTTGACAAGCCCCGCATGGCGTGGATCGAGCCTCTTGGCGAGACCCACCATGGCTGAGACGACGGCATAGGTGGGCACCTCGAGATAGCGAAGCTGGGCCGCGCCGATGCGAAGCAGCGAGCGGGTCAGCGCCGGTGGATTGTGTTTGAGGTAGGCCCCGATCAGACGATCGATCGGCGCCAGCTGGCGCAAACAGGTGAGCAGCAATTGCCGAGCGAAAGCGCGATCCCGCCCGACAAGCTTGCGCTCGCCAACGGCCAATTCGAATGCTTCATCGAGCGCCACCGGCGGTTTGGCTAGAACCCTTGACAGCGCATCGACCGCAACCGCCCGCGCGCGGTCCACCGGTGCTGGTTTTCGCTTCAAAGTAATGGGGTCAGGCCGCCTGGCCGGCATTTGCACTCAAGAGCTCACCGGCCAGTGCTTTCTCGATTAACGATCGGGTCTCGGCAACACCGTAGATCTGAACGAATGAGCCGAATCGAGGTCCTTCGTCTTGTCCCAGAAGGACTTGGTAGAGGGCCTTGAACCAATCTCTCAAGTTTTCAAACTGGTGTGCCTTGCCGACCTCATAGACGACGTTCTGGATTGCCTCCGCTTCGGCTGCCGCCGGCAGGTCATCGAGCGCCGTATTCAGGGCGAAAAGTGCGTCGCGTTCCCGGTCGTCGGCTGCGCGGTAGCGTTTCGTCGGCTTGACGATATCCTGGTAGTAGTTGACGGCGTAGCGAACCAGAGCGTCGAGCCGCGGCAAGGTCTCCGGCGTGGCCCCCGGGCGATAGCGCTGGATGAAGTTCCACAAAATGGCCCCGTCTTCGGCGTTCACCACACTCGCGAGATTGAGCAGCATGGCGTAGGTCACCGGCATATCGGCCTCGGGCGGCTGGCCGCGATGGAGGTGCCAGACCGGGTTTGCCAGCCGTTGCTCCAGGGTTTGCCCGGGAAAACGCCCCAAAAAAGTTTCGTAGTCGTCGACATGGCGCGGGATCACATCGAAATGGAGCCGCTTCGCCTTCTTCGGCGATTGAAACATGAAGAGGCTGAGGCTCTCCTCGGTTCCGTAGCGCAGCCATTCATCGATGGTCATGCCGTTGCCGACGGACTTTGAGATCTTATGGCCATGCTCGTCGAGAAAATGCTCGTACTGAAAACCCTCGGGCTGACGTCCGCCGATGGTCTGAGCGATCCGGCCGCCCAGTCTCGCGGAATCGATCAGATCCTTGCCGAACATCTCGTAATCGACGTCGAGCGCGGTCCAGCGAAGCGCCCAATCCGCGCGCCACTGAAGCTTGCACGAGCCGTCGGTCACGGCTTGTTCGATCAAAGCACCGGTCTCGGGATCGCGGTAGATGACGGTACCGGCGTCGGGCCGGGTCTCCTCCAACGGCACCTGAAGAACCCGTCCGGTCCTTTGGCATATGGGTAGGATCGGGCTGTAGGTCGCCCGGCGTTCGCCGCCGAGACTGGGCATGACGATCCGGCAGATGGCGTCATGGGCCGCGAGGACGCGGAGCAAGACCTCGTTGAAGCGCCCGCTCTTATAGACCTCCGTCGCGCTTTGAAATGTGTGGTCGAACCCGAAATGATCCAAGAAGCGCTTCAGGCGCTTGTTCATATAGGCGCCGTAGCTCTCTTCCTCTCCGTAGGGATCGGGAATGGCGGTCAGGGGCTTGTGCAGATGCTGGGCCACCATATCGCGGTTGGGTACGTTTTCTGGGACTTTCCGCAGGCCGTCCAAATCGTCGGAAAAGGCGTAGAGTTCTGTCGCGAGGCCGGTCAGACGCTCAAAGACATGGCGGACCATGGTGGTGCGAAAAACCTCGCCGAACGTCCCGATATGGGGCAAGCCGGAGGGCCCGTAGCCGGTCTGGAATAGAACAAACCCCTTACTCGGCAGGGTCTTGTTCAGCCGCTTGGCCAGACGCTGGGCTTCCTGGGCCGGCCAGGCCTTGCTCTCGCCCAATGCCGTGACGAGATCTTCGATCACTCGTTGTCCTCCACCCAATGCGCGCGACCCGACCGGGCCGATGGCGCGGACAAACGGAAGGCCGACCTTTCAAGAAGATGCGGTTTTTTGCCTACCGGTCAAAGACCGGCGGTGCAAGGCCGGCTCGGTTCCGTTCAGGCGACGGCCCGTTCGGCGGCGCCGAAAAGATCTCCCTGGGCGTAGGCGATGGGATAGTTCATCAACGCCGTCAGTAACCGCTCGTCGGCCACGCTCGAGACGATCAGGGCCAACCCCAAATCTTCGAGACGCTTCGCCATCGACAAGATTTTGGGATCGAGGTGGGGTGCATCAAGCGTCCCAGCTACGGAATCGATGTCCAGCTTGACGAAGCGAACGCCGATATCATGCCACAGAGGAGCGCTGCGTAGCGCCTCCGGATCGGCAATGAGACGGTTCAGGGAGAACGTGATGCCTAAGTGGTGGAGCGCGCCGATCGCCGACCGGGTCCGGCCGTCGGCGGCCGACCGCTCGACCTCGAACACCAATTGATCGGCGGCGAGACGGCGACGCTCCATCAGGTCGCTCAAGAGGTGGAGCGAGGCGGAACGATCGAGCGTCTGTTTGGCGATCCTTAAGAACAGCTTGGTCCGCAGCCCCCTCTGCTTGAGCCGCGCGATCACCGCCGTCGCCTGTTGGACGATCGCGTGATTCAGCTCCGGCACCATGCCCATCTCATGGGCGATCGGAAGAAACGTCGCCTGGCCCACGGTCGAGCCGTTGGCCAGCCTCAACCGCGATGAGCCTTCGACGAAGACCGGCCTTCGTTGGGGCAGTGTCACGATCGGCTGGGTCAGGAGTTCCACTTGGACAGCCTCGATCGCGCGCTTGACATCGCTTGGATCGGGCCGCGGGTCGTTTGCCACCGATTGAGCCGCAGCGGAGCGCGCAGCTCGCGGTTCGTCGGGGCGCCGGGACGCGAGGCCATCGTCCGGGGTCTCGATCGGCACCGCCCGGCCGCCATAAGCCCGAAGCGACTGGCGGGCCCGATCGTTGGATCCCAACGTCTTCTTCGCCACCTGCCGGGCAGAGATCCGCTCCTCGCCGCTGGCCGCCAGGATCGCCTCGGCAATCGCCATTTGCGTCTTCACGCCCGGCGACTTGCCGGTCAACGCGTCCCGCTTGGTATCGAGCGACGAGATATCGATCTCGTCGTCCACGTCCGCCGCCACCCGGAGAGCAGTTGTCTCGCTTTGGTCGACGGTTTTGGCACTGGTGTCGGGCAGCGCCCGCGTCAGGCCCAGTTCCAGAACGGCCGCATCCTCGGACGTTTCTGCCGGTGCGAGGAACGAGACGCCGTGACCAGCGGTTTCGAGCGCGGGCTCGGTTTGACGACTGAGCTTGGCCAGATCGAGAGCTGGCGGTTCCGGTTCGTCGCTGAGATTGGCGAGCATCAACACGACCGCCGCGGCGCCGGCGACCAAAAACGCCGTCAACGCCACAGGCATCAATAGCGCCGCCACGATGTCCGGCGGTAAAAACGCGAGGCAGGCGGATACTCCGACCAGATAACCGGCGGCCAGGGAGATCCAGAACATCACAGGCATTCTTGCGCCTCGAACACATTCATCGCGCGAATAGGATATACAATGATAACGCTATGGTTAACGCATCATGAACGGATTAGGAAAGTTCCCGTTCCGATGCGGGAGACATCGCAGCCGCCTTGAGCTAGAAACGCTATTGCCTGGGCGGTCCAAAACCTCGGCTTTTCCCAGGAAGTGCGTCGGGCTAGGCGGAGATATCGCGAGCCATGCCGAAGGTTACCCTTTCAACCGTCATTTGGCTGATCGTCTGGTCCTTGATTGTCGGGTTGGCGCTGAGTTTTCTCAACATCACGCCGCTTGATCTGCTGACCATGGCCAAAGAAGGCGCCGAGCAGATCGTGCAGCGCGTGAGCGGCTCGGCCGGAAATGCAGTTTCCTATGTACTTTTAGGAGCCGTGGTCGTCGTCCCGCTCTGGCTCATTCTGCATCTCCTGCGGGCGACCCGAGCCGGCGGCAACAAACGCGGCTAGTGTTATCTAGAGCTCAGTCACGATTGTCCCGGGGGCCCTCTTCGCGCTTTCTCGCAGCCCCCTCCTCGAGCTTCTCGACGAACCAATCGAGCATCGTGCCGAGAGCGACGCCGATTTCGCCGGCGGCACCGGCGGCGGCGTCCCGGCCCGCGTCGAGAACGGTCTCGACCTGACGGTCGACCCAGCCGTCGGCCACCTCTTCGCCATCCCCCGGTCTGCGCCGTGGCATCGGCACGTGGGCCGGCGGCCTCGGCAGTGCCTGGAGGGTTTCCTTGAAGATCTGCGCCGGCAGTCCACTGCCAGTGAGACCCGCCACGGGCCGCGCATCGTCACGTCCAACCCAGACACCTAGGACAAGCTCACCGCTGTAGCCGATGAACCAGCCGTCGCGCGCATCCTGGGTGGTCCCCGTCTTGCCGCCGACGACGCGATCGCCGGGACTGGCTCGCCTGCCCGTTCCTTCCTCGACCACGGAGCGAAACAGCCGGTCCATCATGCCCACCGTCCGGTCGCTAAGGAATTGTTGGGGGACGGGCAGATTGGCCCGCCAGACAACCGCGCCTGCGTCGCCAGTCGCCGAGATCAAGCCGTGGCGGGCGACGCCGCCGCCACCATTGGCGAAGGGCACGTAAGCCGTCACCAGTTCCGTGAGGCTCACCTCGGAGGTGCCGAGCGCGAGCGACGGGTGGCGGCTGAGATCGCTTTCCACGCCCATCAGCTTGGCGGTGCTGACCACCTTACGCCTGCCGACCGCGTCATAGAGCCGGACGGCGACAGAATTGACCGAGTGTGCGAAGGATTCCTGAAGCGTTATCTGGCCGCGATACCGGCCGTCATAGTTGCGTGGGCTCCAGCCATCGATGGTGACCGGTTCGTCTCGGACCCGCGTGCCCGGCTGATAGCCATCCTGTAGAGCCGCCAGATAGACGAATGGCTTGAACGCCGAGCCCGGTTGCCGCCGAGCTTGAAAAGCGCGGTTGAACGGCGTCCGGGCGTAGTTGCTGCCGCCGATCAGGGCGCGCACCGCACCGCCTTGATCGATCGCGACGATCGCCGCTTCCAGCCCCCGCTGCTTCGCCCGATTATCGCGAAAAACCCGCGCCAGGGCCTTGGCCGCCGCCGCTTGCACACTCGGATCGAACGTCGTCCTGAGGGTGAGATTGCTGGTGGTGTCCCGAACCGTTTCCGGCAGACCGTTTTCGAGCCAGTCGAGAAAATAGTTGGAACTGCCGAGCTGGCTCTCACGGACGGGCTTTGCCGGCGCCGCTTTGGCGGCCGCCGCTTGTTGCTCGCCGAGCAGGCCGGCCGAAACCATGGAGCTCAGCACCACGCCTGCACGCTCCTGAGCCGCCGCCAGATTGTTGGTGGGCGCGAAACGAGACGGCGCCTTCAGAAGTCCCGCGATGAGCGCCGATTGCGCGAGCGTCAGATCCCGCGCCGACTTGCCGAAATATTTTCGCGACGCCGCTTCGACGCCGTAGGTGCCGCTGCCGAGATAAACCCGATTTAGGTAGAGCGTCAGGATGTCGTCCTTGCTCAAGCGGGTCTCGAGCCAGATCGCCAGGATCAGCTCGCGGATTTTTCGGGTCAGCCTTCTCTCGCTCGAGAGATAGAGGTTCTTTGCGAGCTGCTGGGTGATGGTGCTGCCGCCCTGCACCACCCGTCCCGCGCGCAGGTTGCTCGCCAGCGCCCGCATGAAGCCGATCAGGTCCATGCCGAAATGCTGGTAGAACCGGCGATCTTCGGTGGCCAGAACCGCCCGCGGAAGGTGATCCGGCAACTCGTCGAGGCGCACCAGACGGCTCTGATAACCGCCACGCCTGGCAATCAGGGATCCATAGCGATCGAGATAGGTGATGCCGGGATTAGGCGTCGCCCGGAACAGCTCGTCGGTGTCGGGGAGTTCGGGCGCGAAGATGTAGAACAGCGCGACCCACCCGATCAGCAGGGCGAGCGCGCCGCCGACCACGAGCCGACGCAACCATCGAAAAAGCCATCGCACGGGGTTCAGCTCAAACCGGATCAGGGGTCAGGATGAAGTGAACCAGAGAGGTGCCAGAGTGGCGGGCTGGTCACAAGCGCCGTGGGCACCGACGACCACGCAATCGGAACGGAAGTGAGCAACCGGCAGCGGCGGCATCACAAGTGGTTACTCATTTCCAAACCGCGTCTTGGTGCGGCGTTCCTCATCCGTGGCCGTCGGCGGCAGGACCGACCCACAGCCTGCCCCTCGGGTATAGGATTGGCCGAGTGAATGCCTCATGAACGCTGTATTCAGCCAAACGACAGCTAGCGAAACCGAGGGCGATAGCTCGGAACCGCCGCCAGAAGCTCCGCCGTAACCTCATGATTGGGCTCCCGAAACAACCGCTCCGTCGGTGC
This sequence comes from Geminicoccaceae bacterium, assembly GCA_050331695.1. GTDB lineage: Bacteria > Pseudomonadota > Alphaproteobacteria > Geminicoccales > Geminicoccaceae > JBHJGP01. Next base: position 246,431 of record JBHJGP010000003.1, on the reverse strand, counting down.
CTGCTCGACGATCCGTCCGTCGGCCATGACCGCGACCTCGTGGGCGATATCGTGAACCACGGCGAGATTGTGGCTGATGAAAATCATGGCCAGATCGAAGTCTCGCTGCAGGGTTATCAGGAGCCTCAGGATCTGGGCCTGGACGGTGACATCGAGGGCTGACACGGCCTCGTCGGCGATCAAGACCTGGGGGCTCGTGATCAGCGCCCTGGCGATGGCGATCCTCTGGCGCTGGCCGCCCGAAAATTCATGGGGGTACTTAGCCGCATCACCTGGTTGAAGTCCGACGGCTTCCAGCATTTGGCCGCACAAGGTCAGGCGATCCGCCCACAGCTCGGGCCGAAGGCGCAGGGGTTCCGTGACGATGCGCCCGGCCAGATGGCGAGGATCCAGCGAACCGTAAGGATCCTGAAAGACCATCTGTAGGGCCGCGCGAACCCGCTTCGTGCTGGCGGCGAGTTCTGCCACCAGGTCGCTACCTTTGAGCGTGATCCGGCCCTTCTCCGGAACGTTGAGCCCCACCAGGAGCCGGGCCAGCGTGCTCTTGCCGCAGCCGGATGAGCCCACCAGGCCCAGACAATGACCCGGTTCGACCTGGAGACTGACGTGATCGACGGCGAAACGCCGTTCGCGGCGCCACAGCCCTCGCCTTTCCCCGGGATAACTGTAGGCCACCGCCGACGCTGCGAGTGCGGGGGAAGCCTCCTGCGGCCTGGCGTCCTCGCGAAAGGTTCGCCCGGGTAGAGCATCGAAGAGTGCCTTGGTTCGTGGCATGTCAGGTTCTTGAAAGAGCTCTGCCGTCGACTTCTGTTCGATCACCCGCCCCCGGTCCATCACCAGGCAGCGCTCCGCCATCTGCGCCACCACCCCCAGATCGTGGGTGATCAGAAGCAGGCTCATGTCCTCCTCGGCGATAAGTCGGTCCAGAAGCTGCAGGATCCGGCTCTGCGTGGTCACGTCGAGCGCGGTCGTCGGCTCGTCGGCGATCAGGAGTTTCGGACCGCAGGCAATCGCCATGGCGATGCCCACCCGTTGGCGCTGACCGCCCGAAAGCTGATGGGGATAGCGCGTTGGCGGAACATCCGCCGGATCGAGACCGACCCTCGCCAGCACCGCCAGAACGTTTTCGGCCCGGGCGTCCCGCCCATGCAGACGAAACGCCTCGGCGACTTGATCACCGATGCGCAACGCCGGGTTCAATGCCGTCGCCGGCTCCTGAAAGACCATGCCGATCTCGGCGCCGCGCAGTCGGCAAAGGGCGCGATCGTCCATGGCGGTCAGATCCTGGCTCCGAAACAGGATCCGGCCGCTTCGTTCGGCAAAGCGTGGCAGCAAACCCATGATCGAGAAGGCGGTCATGGATTTGCCGGAGCCGCTCTCGCCGACCAGCGCAACGCGCTCACCGGGGGCGATCGCCAAGCCCACCTCCTCGAGAATAGTCTCGCCGTTGATAGCGACGGACAGCCGGTCGATCTCGAGAAAACTCATCGCTCGCGGCGAAGCTTCGGGTCCAGGAGGTCGCGCAGGCCATCTCCCAGAAGGTTCAAGCCCAGGACGGAGGTGACGATGGCGAGCCCCGGCAAAATGGCCAGGTGGGGCGCCAGGTAGAGAAAGGTCTGGGCGTCATTGAGCATTTTTCCCCAGCTCGGTCGGGGGGGTTGGGTGCCCAGCCCCAGATAGCTGAGCCCCGCCTCGGCCAGGATGGCGAGTGCGAATTGGATGGTCGCCTGCACGATCAAGATGCTGGCGAGATTTGGAAACACGTGCTCGAGGCTGATGCGGGTCCGGCCCTTACCGGCCAGGCGCGCGGCGGCGACGAAATCCCGCTGCCAGAGCGACAAAGCCCCGTTACGGGTCAAACGGGCGAAGACCGGTATGTTGAAAATGCCGATCGCCAGGATCGAATTGACCGCTCCCGGGCCGGCGAGCGCTGTGATCATCACCGCCGAGAGAAGCGCCGGAAAGGCGAAAGCAAAATCGCCGAGGCGCATCAGGCCCTCGTCGATCCAGCCGCCGACGGACGCAGCCGTGAGCCCGATAGGCACGCCAATGCCAGCGCCGATTAGCACCGCCACGGTCGCGACAAGAAGCGCATTTTGCGAGCCGACCATGATCATCGACAGGAGGTCCCTGCCGAACTGATCGGTGCCGAAGGGATGGGACGCGGTCCCGCCTTGCAGCTTGTTGACGACATCGATCGCTGTTGGCGAATAGGGGGTCCAGATCAATGAGACCAGCGCCACCAGGATCAAGAAAGCCGTGATCGCACCGCCGATCGCCAGGCCCGGATGCCGCCACATCGTCATGAGCGGAGCTTCGGATCCAGGGCCACCTGCATCAGATCGACCAAGAAATTGACGATCACGACGGTCGCCGACAGGAGTAGGACCAGGTTCTTGACGACGATCAGATCGCGCTGGCTGATCGCCTGAAACACCAGTCGGCCGATGCCTGGCAGATAGAAAACATTTTCGACGATGATGGTGCCCGCGAGCAAAAACGAGAACTGGAGGCCCATGATGGTCACCACCGGCACCAGGGCGTTGGGCACGGCATGGCGCCAGAGCGCATAGCTTCTGGAGGCACCCTTCGCCCGCGCCGTTCTGACAAAATCCTCGCTCAGGGTTTCGAGAACGGCGGAGCGGGTCACGCGAGCCAGAATGGCCGCCTGGGGCAAGGCCAGCGCGATCGCCGGCAGTGTCAAAGACCGCAAACCCTCGCCGACACCGGCGCTCCAGCCCGAAAACCCGCCCGCCGGCAGCCAGCCGAGATTGACCGCGAAGATCAGGATCAAGATCAGCGCGAACCAGAAATTGGGGATTGCCACTCCCAGTTGGCCGGTGAGCATGACGGCGCTGTCGGTGAGCGAGCCGTGTTTGGCGGCGGCGAGGACGCCAATGGGTATGCCGATGAGCACCGCCAGCGCGAGCGCCAGGAGCGCGAGCGGCAGGCTGACGCCGATCCGGTCGCCGATCAGTTTCGCCACCGGAACATCATAGGTGTAGGAGAGCCCCAGATCGCCGTGCGCGAGGCCCGCGATCCAGGTCAGGTAACGTTCCGCCAGCGGCCGGTCGAAGCCGAACTCGGCCCTGAGCGCTGCGATCGTATCCGCCCGGGCGCCGGTGCCGAGCATGATCGCCGCCGGATCACCCGGCAGAATTTCGAGGACGGCGAAGACGACCAGCGATGCGGCGACGAGCGTCACGATCAGCCCGATGAACCGCCGGACCAGCGTCGCCGCCATCAGCCCTTCCGGTTCAAACGGTCCCCGGCTCGCCTGGACCCGCCGGTCAGTTGGCCCAACGTACCTGGGTCAGGTCGTTGGCCTGGACCGGGCTGTTGTGCCAGAGGCCCTCGATTTCGGTTTTCCAGACCCCGTGTTTCGCCAACTGAAACAAAAAGCCGTTCACAGCATCATCCGCGATCATCCTTTGGGCTTCGCCCATCAGATCCCGGCGCGCCGCCTCGTCCGTTGCCTCGTTCAGGCTGGTCATGAGCTCTTTGAACGCGGGCTCGCCATAGGCGAAATAATAGTCGTCGCGGGCGTAGATCTCGATATCCATAGGCTCCGTGTGCGAGACGATCGTCAGGTCGAAATCGCGATCGCCGCGAAAGACCTGCTCCAGCCATTGCGCCCATTCGACCGGAATGAGCCGCGCGTCGATGTTCACTTCCGCTAGCTGGGCGGCGATGATCTCGCCCCCCCGCCTGGCGTAGGACGGCGGCGGCAGTTTGATCGTCAAGCTCAGCCCCTCGCCGTGCCCCGCCTCGGCCAGCAACGCGCGCGCCCGATCCGGATCGTAAGGATTGATATCGGTGAGATCGACATAAGCGGGGTGATGGGGTGCGAAATGGCTGCCGATGGGCGTGCCGTAACCGAACATCGCACCGTCGATGATCGCACGCCGGTCCAGCGCATGGGAGATCGCCTGGCGCACCCTCAGATCGTCGAAGGGCGGACGGTCATTGTTGATCGCCAGAATGGTTTCGCCTTCGGTGGTGCCGATCACCACCTGAAAGCGGGGATCGGCTTCGAATTGCGCCATGCTCTCCGGCGCCGGGAAATTGGCGAAGGCATCGACCTCGCCCGCAAGCATCGCCGCCATGGCGGCCGCCGGATCGGGGATGAAGGTGAAGGTCGCGCCCTCGAGATGGACCGGCTCACCCCAATAGCCGACAAAGCGTTCGATGGTGACATCGCTGCCCTGACGCCAGGCGGCCAAGCGAAACGGACCGGTTCCGACCGGTTCGGTCTTGTTCGTTTCGGCGCTCTCCGGGGCAACGATCACCGCATCACCCCAGCCGAGATTGAAAAGGAGTTGGCCGGCCGGCCTTCTAAGCGTGATCTCGACCGTGCTCGGCCCCTTGGCGGCGACGCTATTGATCGGCTCAAACAGCCCTTTTTGGGCGTTGATGCTGTCCTCGGCCATGGCGCGCTCGAGGGTGAACGCCACGTCCGACGCGTCCATCTCCGTGCCGTCATGAAAGGTGACGCCCTCCGCCAATTGGAAGGTGTAGATCAGCCCGTCGTCGCTGATCTCCCAAGATCGGGCCAACGCCGGCTGAACCGTGCCCTGCTCATCGATCCGGGTGAGACCTTCAAAGAGGTTGGCGTAAACGATTTCGTCGATGGCGGCCGCGGCACCGGCGGTTGGGTCCAAATGCGGCGGTTCCAGAGCCATACCCATCACCAACCGGTCCTGGGCCATGGCCCCCTGGCCCATCACGCAGACGATCGCCGCCGTCACCCAAAAACGTCTCATAACCATTCTCCCAATCGACCCCGCTCTTCGAGCGAGGGGCGCCGCTTCAAGCCGATCGAAGGTCACGATAAGCCGGGAAGCCCCCGAGGGACCGCGCCTCGTAGACGCCTCTTGCGATGGCCCGCGTGACGCAGTCCGCCGCCAGCATGCCGATCTGCAGGACGCCGTAAAGAGGATCCTCGAGCCGCTGTTTGCCCGTTGCGAGCACAAAAACCGTGTCGCCGTCGAACGGCGTGTGCACCGGCCGAAGCGCCCGAGCAAAACCGTCCTTCGCCATCAATGCGACGCGCTTTGCCTGCGCCTTGGTCAATCGGGCGTCGGTCGCGACCACGACCAGCGTCGTGTTTTCCGCGATCGCGGCCGGTCGATCGAAGGCGAGTTCGGCTGCCGAAATCGCTGGCAGCGGCCCTTGGCTGCCCAACTCCAGGTCCTGCTCGAACGGTGCCGCCCAAAGCTGCCGGCGATCCGGCGTCACCGCCTCACCGTGGGCGTTGACCGCCGCGAGCGCGCCAACCGTTACGCCCAGTTTCTCATGGCAGAAAGATGCGGAGCCAAGACCGCCCTTCACACGACCGGCCGTGGCGCCGACGCCGGCACCGTGATTGCCCAACGCGACGTCGCTGCCGATGTCGGCCAGGGCTTTGGCGCCGAGCGATCGGTAAAGCGGACCCAACGGCGCCGGCTCGTCCCCGATCAGCAGGTCGAACAAGATCGCCGCCGGAACGATCGGCACCTGGGCACCGCCGACGCGAACCCCCCTGTCCTGGTCGGCCAGGCCATCAAGGACTGCCTCGGCCGCGGCAAGACCGAAGGCCGAGCCGCCGCTCAAGACGACGGCGTCGATCGCCTCAACGCTGCAGGCAGGATCCAGAAGGGCGATCTCGCGGGTCCCGGGCGCCCCGCCGCCAACGTCGACAGCCGCCACCGCCGGCGCCTCGCAAAAAACCACGGTCGTGCCGGTGCAAGCCTCGAGATCGTCGGCATTGCCGACGAGAATGCCGTCGACGTCGGTAATCGTATTCCGAGCACCGATACGGATCATCGGCTCTCGATGCCGAGCAACATCGCCAGGCTGACCGCCATCACCTTCGCCGCCCCCACGAGATCCTCGATCTCGACATATTCGTCCGGCTGGTGGGCCAGATCCAACTGACCGGGGCCATAGGCGATGCAGTCGGTGATCCCGGCGATGGTGGCGAAATGCTTGTGGTCATAGGTTCCGGGCGAGGCGACCAGCCGGGCAGGCTTGCCGTAAACGGTCTCGATCGCGGCGCTGGCTGCTCGAACCGTTGGTGCCGTGATCTCGGTCATCACCGGCGGAAAATGCATGATTTCTCGTCTGGTGGCGGCGAAATTCGGCCGTTGACGGCTCACCTTTCCGATGAGCTCGTCGAGTTCCGCTTCCACCTGGTCGATGTCTTCCTCGGGCAGGTAGCGCCGATCGAGGACCAGCGTCGCCCGGTCGGGGACGACGGGTGTCGGCAAATCGTCTCCTGCGCCAAAGGTTCCAGCCCGAAGAAGCGCGAGGTTGATGCTGGCGCGCCTTGCCGCCGCCGGAATGATGGGGAGTTCGGTCTCCCGCGTTTGGATAGCCGGCAACAGGTCATTTTCCAGGGCGGTTATGAACGCCGCCATGTGCAGAGACGCGCTGTCGCCCAAAAACGGCATGCAGCCATGGGCGATGCGGCCCTAGGTCACGATCTCCGACCAGAGGACGCCCCGATGGCCGATGCAGACGAGGTCACGGTGGAACGGCTCGGGGATGATCACGTGATCCACGCGATCCCGGCTGATCAGCCCGGTTTCGCACAGATACGCCACACCAGCGAAACCACCGGATTCCTCGTCCGCCGTCGCCGAAATCTCGATGGCCCCCGAAAAATCGGGAAACGTGTCGATCACAGCTTCCGCGGCAACGATGCTTGAAGCGAGGCCACCCTTCATATCGCAGCTGCCCCGGCCGTGGAGCTTGCCGTCGATCACCGCCGCGCCGAACGGATCCTGGCTCCAATCCTCGCCTGGCGAGACCACGTCCACATGGCTGTTGAAGTGAACGGTCGGGCCCGACGACCGGCCCTCGCGGCGGGCGATCAGGTTCCATCGAGGGTGGTCGTCCGTATCGCCGGGGGCACCTTCGGCCCGCACGAAGGTGAGCGCGAAATCGCGTTTCGCCAGGCGCTCGCCGACGAGGTCGATGCAGGGGCGATAATAACTTCCGGGCGGGTTGACGCTCGGAATGCGGACCAGATCGGCTGTCAGTGCGACGCAGTCGTCCCGGCGGTCTTCCACAGTCTGGAGGAGCGCGTCGATCAAGGCAAAAGCCCCTCGCCGCACCAGACCCTCGGACGGTTCGAGAAGGCAAGCTCCCGCTCCAGCTTGTGGGCGACGGCCAGCAGACGCGCGTCGTCATGCCATTTGGCGACCAGCTGAACGGCGATGGGAAGCCCGGCATCATCAAGCGTCACCGGCAGAACCAGGGCCGGCAGACCGACGAAGTTGAAGGGGCGAGCAAACCGCGCGAAACCTTGCAAATACTCCATGAACCCCGGATTGGCGGCGACGTCGCTCTCGGCAATGGTCGGCACCCGCCCCGGAAGCATCGGGAAAGCGACCACGTCGGCCTTCGCAAAGGCCCCTTCAAGCAAGTAATCGTCGAAGGAACGGCGCATCCGGCGAAGCTCTTCATGGCGTTCGTCCGAGGTTTCCCGACCTCGCCGGAGACGCGCGGCGGTCTGCTCGCCCAAGGGTGTGGGCGTGGTCGCCAGCACCTGTTCGTGAGCGCGAAAGCCCTCACAACTGATCATTTCACTGGCCAGATCATTGGCGAGGCTGAGGCGAGCCATGTCGACCTCGCTCCGGCGCATAGCACTCTTTTCGGCGATGGAGGCGACGGTCTCCAGTGCCGCCAGAATGGGCGCGTCCACGCTCTCCATGAACGATTGGTCGGCCAGGGCGAAACGGCCCCCTTCCGCTCCCCCCTCGAGCGAGCCGACAAAATCCTGCCCGGGCCCATCGGCGGCGGGATCCACACCATCCGAGCCGACAAGACAGGAAAGCATGAGCGCGGCATCGGCGACCGAACGGGTCAGCGGCCCAAAAGTGTCGAGGGAGGGCGCCAGCGGCAGTGCGCCGGTTCGCGGCGCCAGATGGTGGCTCGGCTTGATGCCGACGATACCGCAACAGGCGGCGGGCAGACGGATCGAGCCGCCGGTATCCGAGCCAAGGGCCGAAAAGACGGCGCCGGTGGCCACGGCCGCCGCGGAGCCGCTGGACGAGCCGCCGGTGATCCGGCTCGGATCCCAGGGGTTTTTGGGCGTGCCCCGGGTCTGATTGTGGCCGGTCACCCCCATCGCCACCTCGACCATCGCCAATTGGCCGAGATCGACGGCGCCCGCATCGTCCAGACGCTTCAGCACTGTCGCCAGCTCGGTTTGCATCTGATGATCGAAAAGAACGCCGCCGCATCGGCTGACCCGACCGGGCCGATAAAACATCTCCTTGTGGGCCATGGGGATGCCGTCAAGCGCACCCGTCGTCGCGCCCTCGCGAAAGCGTGCCGTGGCCGCCTCCGCCTGAGGCCGCCAGCGATCCTCCTCGATGGCACTGACGATCCCCAACAAAGGATCCGCTTGGAGAAGGGCGTTAGCCGAGCGCTCGGCAAGTTCGACCGGCGTGAGCGAGCCGGCCTCTAGAGCCCGGCGCGCGTCCGAGATCGTGTGGCTCGCGCTCTTTAACCCGAGCTGCTCACTCATGATTTTTCATATCCTTCCCCTATCGGAATCACAGTGCCATCAAGGCCGGCTTGTGTCAGCCGTAGAGGAGTTGACTTCGCCGCCGGCGACGGGGCGGTCGCCGAGCCGGCAGTCTTTCGGCGATCAAGAGCGCTATCAGAGCGGCGATCACGCCTAAAATGCCGTGCTGAAGCGTCGGTGTTCGCTGCGGCAGGAAAAACTGGAGCGTCTCGGCGCTGGCGGCAAACAACACGCAGGCGCCCGCGGCGAGCCAGAGCGATACCGGCTGGAAGGTTCGGCGGGTGACAAGAACAGCCAGGCCGATAGCCAGCGCCCAGGCGGTATCGCCCATCAGCTTGCGGGTCACGAAACTGCCGGGGAGTGCATTGGCGATAGCATCGGCGATTGAAGCGATCAGCGGCAAAGGCCCGGCGATGATCAGGGTCGAAAACAGACCGGTGGCGATGACCCAAGGAAACATGCGGCTGCGGTAGGAGGCCGCGATCAGGCCGGCGCCGATCCATAAGATCAGAGCCAGCCAAAGGGCGGCGAGCGCGGTTCGAGCTAGAATTGCCTTTTCGGCCCGAACCAGCGCCGTGAGACGTGTGCTCTCGAGAATGACCTCGTCGCCCTCGGCCGCCAGGCGGATGACGAGGGTAGCGAAGGGCTCTTCAAACTCGATCGTGAGGCTCTCTCGACCACCGCCATCGTACCATAGCTGCCGGCTTTCGATCAGAAAGGGCTCCAGGTCTGAGCCTTGCAAATCGGTCGGCATGCCGGCCGGCAATGCGAACAGATCCAGCGAGGCTCTCTGGCCGGGACTGGCGGGATCTAGCGCCAGCGCCACCTCGTAAGCGGTAAAGCGGACCGGCAGCGAAGCCGTGCGAACCAACACCTCGTCCGGATAGGCGATCCAGACGGTCGCGGCCCCGCTCCGGCTGCCCTCGAACGCCAGCAGATCGCCGCCAGCAAACCGCTGGCCTTTCATCAGGGTGAAAACACCGATCGTCAGAAGGATCGTCACCAACGTCACGGCCATCTTGGCGTTCGTGAAGGGGCGTTTACGCGTTCGAGAGCTTTTGCGCGCCATCAAACCTGTCGAGCTGAAACCTGTGATACCAATTTATACGGCTTAGTGCAGTTTTGACGCGACCAACGCCGTTTTGCTTCACGGGTGCCGGGCCGCGTGACTGAAGGCAGCTGCCGACTGTGCTAGCGGCACGGGGCCTTGCACGCTATCCCTCAATATCGAACGAACTTAATCTAACTGGTTCATTGGAACGAAAAGCGAAACAGGCGGCCCGACCGGCGCGCCCGGAGGAATGATGGCGAGTATCGACGAAACCTTGGCTTTGCTCGGACGCGGCAAGTACATCGCCGACCGCTCGCTTGCCACGGCGCTGCATCTGGCACTTGAGCTGGAAAGGCCCCTTTTCCTCGAGGGTGAGGCGGGGGTCGGTAAGACCGAGATCGCCAAGGTGCTGGCCGAGACCATGAACCGTCGCCTGGTCCGGCTTCAATGCTATGAGGGCTTGGACGTGGCTTCGGCGGTCTATGAATGGAACTATGCCCGGCAAATGCTCGAGATCCGTATGGCCGAGGCGATGCACGACAGGGATCGTGACGCGCTCGCCAGAGACATCTTCAGTGAGGCTTTCCTGATCCGACGCCCTTTGTTGCAAGCTTTGGACAGTTCGGGCGGGTCGCCGATTCTCCTGATCGACGAATTGGACCGTACCGACGAGCCCTTCGAAGCGTTCCTGCTTGAGGTCTTGTCCGATTTTCAAATCACGATACCCGAGATTGGCACGGTTCGAGCCGAACGGCCGCCGGTCGTGATCATCACCTCCAACCGGACGCGGGAGATCCATGACGCCCTGAAACGCCGATGCTTCTACCATTGGGTCGACTATCCGAGCGCTGAACGGGAACTGGAAATCCTCCAGGTGAAGCTGCCCGAGATCCCGGCGCGGCTGTCAGAAGAGGTGGTCCAATTCGTCAAACGGCTCCGGGCCGAAGACCTGTTCAAATTGCCGGGCGTCGCCGAGACCCTCGACTGGGCACGGGCGCTGAACACTCTCGATTGCCTGGAGCTTTCGCCCGAGGTGATCAACAATACGCTTGGAACCTTGCTCAAATATCAGGACGACATCGTCAAGATGCAGGGAACGGAAGCGGCCCGCCTCCTGGAAGAGGTGCGCATGCAGGCTCAACCGGCGGCCGCCAACTAGGCATATGAAGGATTTCGAACCGCCAGGAGATGGTGACGGAGACCCTCGCGCCGAGAGCGAGGGTGGTCTGCTTGCTGTCAACGTCATGCATTTTGCCCGAGCCCTACGCGCGGCCGGCCTGCCGGTGGGACCAGGTAAGGTGATCGAAGCGCTGCGAGCGCTCGAAAAAGTGGGTATCGGCGACCGGCGCGATTTCTACTGGACCCTACACGCCTTGTTCGTGAACCGGGCCGACCAGCGGGATCTGTTCGATCAGACTTTCCACATATTCTGGCGCGATCCCAAGCTCTTGGAACGGTTGATGCAGCTCCTCCTGCCAACCTTGGAAGGCGATGGGCTAAGGCAGACCGATCAAAGTCAAGTCAACCGACGCGTCGCTGAAGCGATGGCGCCCGAAAAACTGCCGGGCAAAGGTGAAGCGCCGGAGGACGAAGGCGACGAGCCGCCGATCGAAATCGACGCGGCCATGACCTACTCAGCCAAGGAGGTGCTGCAGCACAAAGACTTCGAGGAGATGAGCCAAAGCGAGATCGAGCAGGCAAAGAAAGCGATCGAACGGCTGACCTTGCCGGTGCCGATAATCCCGACCCGGCGGTTCATGAGCGACCCTCACGGCGCCCGGATCGATATGCGCCGGACCCTTCGAGCATCCTTGCGCGGCGGTGGCGCCACCATCGATCTTTTAAAAAAACGAAGGCGCTTCCGGCCACCGCCTCTTGTTTTGATATGCGACATCTCCGGATCGATGAGCCGCTATTCGCGGATGCTGCTCCATTTCATGCATACGCTCACCAACGACCGCGACCGGGTTCATTCGTTTCTATTCGGCACGCGCCTGACCAACATCACCCGTCAGCTCAGAAACCGCGACATCGATCTGTCCCTCGAGAAAGTCGGCGAACTTGCCGACGACTGGGAGGGCGGCACCCGCATCGGCCATTGTCTCGCCACCTTCAATCGCGACTGGTCCCGGCGGGTTCTGGGTCAGGGCGCGATCGTCATGCTGATCACCGACGGTCTGGACCGGGATGGAGGCGCCGGTCTCGAACATCAGATGCAGCGCCTCACCATGAGTTGCCGGCGGACCATCTGGCTCAACCCGCTGCTTCGCTTCGACCGCTACGAGCCGTTGGCGGGCGGGGCCCGGATCATCGTGCGTTACGCCGACACGGTTCGCTCGATCCACAATCTCGACAGTCTAAGCGCCCTTACCCAAGTGTTGAGTGACATGTCGGTCGCCAGAAACGATGGCCAGCAGCGATGGGAGAGTGCGGCGTGAGCGATGATGTGCTGGAACGAATCGAGCAATGGCAGCGGGGCGGTGTGAAAAGCGCGTTGGCAACGGTCGTCGAGACCTGGGGCTCATCACCGCGACCGGTCGGCTCGCAACTGGGCATCAACGAGCAAGCGGAGATGGTCGGTTCGGTATCAGGCGGCTGCATCGAGGGCGCGGTCGTCCAGGAAGCATTGGAAATCATGAATGATGGCGAGCCGAGGCTCCTAACCTTCGGCGTCAGTGATGAAGAGGCCTGGGAGGTGGGTCTAGCCTGCGGCGGCACGGTCAAGGTTTTCGTCGAGGCAATCCGGTGACACCCGATCTGCTCGCGAGGCTGAATGAGGCGCGTCGACAAAAGAAGCCGGCCGCGCTCATTCGCCGGCTTCGCGACAATGCCCAGAGCTTGGTGATCGACCACCATCTGGTGGCGGGCGAAAGGCTGGCGGAGCCGGTGATGGTCAACCTGCCCGAGCTGTTTCGGGCGGATCGAAGCGAAGTCCGCGAAATCGAGGGCGAGGATCATTTCGTTCAGGTGTTCAACCCACCGTTGCGGCTCGCCATCATCGGCGCTGTCCATATCGCGCAGGCGTTGGCGCCCATGGCCCGCGTCGCCGGCTATGACGTGACGGTGATCGACCCCCGGGGGGCCTTCGCTTCCGACAACCGGTTTCCGGATACCAATCTCAGCCGCGACTGGCCGGATGAGGCGATGGATACGTTTGCACCCGACGCAAGAGCGGCCGTCGTCACCCTGACCCACGATCCCAAGCTGGACGATCCAGCCCTCGACAGGGCGCTCAGGTCCGAGGCCTTCTACATCACGGCCCTCGGCTCCAAGCGAACCCATGGCCGCAGGCTTGAACGCCTCAAGGAAATGGGGCACGAACCCTCATCGATCGCCCGGATCCACGGGCCTGCGGGGCTTGCTATCGGCGCGATATCGCCGGCGGAAATCGCGGTCGCGATCATGGCGCAAATGACCAGCGTCTTACGGCAAGGGGTATGAAATTCGGATCCGTCCCGGTCGTGGAAGCCGAGGGAGCGATCCTGGCCCACAGTCTCCGCTACGGCGAAACCCGGCTCAAGAAAGGTCATCATCTGACGGCTGATGATTTGGTCCGGCTTCGGGCCGGCGGCGTCGAACAGGTGATCGTGGCCCAATTGTCGACCGGCGACGTTGGCGAAGACGAGGCCGCGGCCAGGCTAGCGGCGGCCGTCGGCGGGCGCTTGGATCAGCGAACCTGGATCGATCCGGGCCAAGCCTTCACCGGTCGGGTCAATCTTTTCGCCGGCGCCAACGGCGTGCTGACGATCGACGAGGCCCGGGTCCGTGAGATCAACCGGGTCGATCCCGCCCTGACCCTGGCAACCTTGCCACCGTTCGCCACCGTGCGCCGCGGGCAGATGGTGGCAACCGTGAAGATCATACCGTTTGCGGTCGAAGAACGTTTTCTTGAGCGGTGCATCGCCATAGCGGCTGAAGGGCCTTCGCTTCTGAGCGTGCAACCCTTCGCCGGCAAACGAGCCTTCCTCATCCAAACGACCCTCGACAGCGTCAAGCCGAGCGTCCTCGACAAGACCACCCAGATCACGCGGCGGCGCCTGGAACAGGTTAGCGCGCATCTGGTGGGCGAAGACCGCTGTGGGCACGAGACCGAGGCCGTGGCAAGGGCAATTCTCGCGGCGGGCGATGTGGATATTCTGCTCATCGCCGGCGCCTCGGCGATCACCGACCCCAAGGACGTTCTGCCCGCTGGTATCGAAGCGGCAGGTGGCGAGGTCATCTATCTCGGCATGCCTGTCGATCCCGGCAATTTGCTTCTTCTGGCCCGTCGTCAGAACCGCCCGGTCATTGGGCTTCCCGGTTGCGCCCGGTCGCCGAAACTGAACGGCTTCGACTGGGTTCTGGCGCGGCTCGCCGCCGATCTCACGATCGGGCCGGAGGACATATCGGCGATGGGCGTGGGCGGGCTCCTGACCGAAATCCCGAGCCGGCCCCAGCCCCGGAGCGAAAAGCGTGGCTCGTCGAAGAACGTAGCAAAGCATCGGATCGGGGCCGTCGTACTCGCCGCAGGGCGATCGACGCGCATGGGCGAGCAGAACAAGCTTCTTCTGCCGGTGGCCGGCAAGGCGATGGTCGAACACGCGGTCGACACGGTATTGGACGCGGGGCTCAAGCCGGTCGTCGTCGTCACCGGCCATCAAAGCGAGGCGGTGCACTCGCACTTGGCGGCTCGGCCCGTCCGTCTGGTGCACAATCCTGACTACGCCCAGGGCCTGAGCACATCGCTGAAGACCGGGATCGCGGCGCTGCCTGAAGATGTGGACGCGGCGCTCATCGTTCTGGGCGACATGCCCCGGCTCACGAGCGGTCATCTCATCCGGCTCATGAGCGCGTTCGCACCCGATCAGGGTAAAAAAATCTGCGTACCGACGGTGGATGGAAAGCGTGGCAATCCAGTGCTCTGGGATCGAACCTTCTTCCAGGACTTCCAGAAACTGGAAGGTGACGTCGGCGCCCGCCATCTCATCGGCGAATTGGCCGATCATGTCGTCGAGGTTCCCCTTGACGATGACGCGGCGCTTACCGACATCGACACGCCGGACGCCTACCGCGCGCTCGCGGGAATGCGGGCGTGACGAGCCTTTATCACGAAGCGATCCTCGCGGAGGCGAAGGTGGCCATAGGCGCCGGACGGCTTGAGGCCCCCGATGCGAGCCTGACGATCGACAACCCCCTTTGCGGCGACCGGGTGACCCTTGATATCGCACTTCGGGACGGCCAAATCGCAGGCATCGGTCACGAGGTGAAAGGCTGTCTTTTGTGTCAGGCTGCAGCGAGCCTGATCGCCCGTCACGCTGATGACCGCTCGGCAGCCCATGCCGACGACCGGCTCAGTTCGCTTAAGGCCTATCTGCGTCAGGGTAGCGACGTCGATCCCGAAACGATTTGGCCGGGTCTTTCGCTGTTCGAGCCGGCCAGAGCCTTCAAGTCGCGCCATCGTTGCGTGACCCTGCCCTTCGAGGCGTTGGCGAAGGCTTTACACCATTTGGAGGAGCAACGCTGATGGTTGAGAAGGTCAACAAAAGTGATGCCGAATGGCGCAAGGAGCTGTCGCCGGAGGAATTTCACGTCGCCCGGGAAGCCGGCACGGAGCGGGCATTCACCGGACGCTATTGGGACACGAAAACGCCGGGCACCTACGTCTGTGTTGCCTGCGGTCTGCCCTTGTTCAGTTCCGAGACCAAGTTCGACAGCGGCACCGGCTGGCCGAGCTTCACGCAGCCGATTCAGCCAGAGCATGTCGCGGAAAAATCCGACAGAAGCTTCGGCATGATCCGAACGGAGGTGCTTTGCGCGCGCTGTAACAGTCATCTGGGCCACGTCTTTCCCGATGGGCCCAAGCCCACAGGCCGGCGCTACTGCATGAACTCCTTGTCGCTCAAGCTTGAGCCGGAAAGCGACTGACCGCTCAATATTCGGCGAGATGTTCCTTCAGCTGGAGGTAGTCGGCGTGGAAACGCCGGATGCCGTCATGGAGCTTTTCGGTGGCCATTGGGTCCTGGCATAAAGCCCAGCGAAACGACGCCTCGTCGAAGGACACTTTCTCAAGGTCTAGCCCAGCCGTTCGGCTGGCCTCCAATTTCCGTTCGAGCGGTCCCCGGGCGCGCTCCAGTTCGGCCAGTAGAGACGGACCGATGGTAAGCCGGTCGCAACCGGCCAACTCCTCGATCTCGCCGATATTGCGGAAGCTCGCGCCCATAACCACGGTCTGGTGGCCGAAATGCTTGTAGTAGTCGTAGATCTGGCGGACCGACACGACGCCCGGGTCTTCGGCAGGGGCGAAGTCGCGGCCTTCATGGGCCTTGTGCCAGTCGAGGATCCGGCCGACGAAGGGCGAGATCAGATAAACACCCGCCTCGGCGCAGGCGACGGCCTGGGCAAAATTGAACAACAAGGTCAGGTTGGTGTTGATACCCTCGCCTTCGAGCCGTTCCGCCGCCCTGATACCCTCCCAGGTGGCGGCAACCTTAATCAGAATGCGCTCCCGACCGACGCCCACCTCGCCGTAGAGAGCGATCAGGCGTCGGGCCTTGGCGATCGTCGCCTCGGTATCGAAGGAAAGTTTAGCATCGACTTCGGTGGAAACCCGCCCCGGCACCAGCTTCGCGATCTCGGCACCGACGCTGACCGCGAGCTTGTCGATCGCGTTGTCAAGCCCGTCTCCCATCGAATGACCGCGGCCCCAGGCGATGGCCTCGCGGACTAGATGATCGTAGTCCGGCTGGGTGGCGGCTTTCAGCAGCAATGACGGGTTGGTTGTGGCGTCGACCGGGCGAAAGCGGCGGATCGCTTCGATTTCGCCGGTGTCGGCGACCACCACTGTCATTTCGCGAAGCTGATCGAGTTTGGTCTTGGTTTCAGCCTCCGGCGCGACCGGATCGGTCATGGATCATCTTCCCTTGCCTGTCCCCTACCCCCATGATGCGCCGAACCCCGCCGTTCCACAACCAACAGCGCTGATGCCAGAGCGAGGGAGGCTCCATGACCGAAGGCTATTTTGACGCCATTCCGCCGATCCGGTTCGAAGGCCCGGACAGCGACAACCCCCTGGCGTTTCGCTTCTACGACAAGGATCGGCTGGTGCTGGGCAAGCGGCTCGAGGATCATTTGCGGTTCGCGGTCTGCTACTGGCACAGCTTCTGTGGCACAGGCGTCGACATCTTCGGCGCCGGCACCTACGAACGCCCCTGGTTCGAGCCCGGAGACCCCATGGCCCGGGCGAAGGAGAAGATGGACGCCGCCTTCGCCTTCATGGAGCGGTTGGGCGCGCCGTTCTGGTGTTTTCACGACTACGACATCGCGCCGGAGGCGGCGACCATCGGCGAGTCCCGGCGCCGCTTCGACACCATGGTCGACCTCGCTCAGAAAAAGATGGAAGAAACAGGCGTAAAGCTCCTGTGGGGAACGGCGAATTTGTTCTCCCACCCCCGCTATGCTGCCGGCTCGGCGACCAACCCCGATCCTGAGATCGTGGCCTACGCCGCGTCCCAGGTGCAGCAGTGCCTGGACGCGACGAAGCGTCTTGGTGGCGTGAACTACGTGCTGTGGGGCGGCCGCGAAGGCTATGAGAGCCTGCTCAACACCGATCTAAAAAGAGAGGCCGAGCAAGCGGGCCGGTTCCTGGCCATGGTCGTCGAGCACAAGCGCAAAATCGGTTTCGACGGCACCATTCTGGTTGAGCCCAAGCCCCAGGAGCCGCCCAAGCACCAGTATGATTTCGATGTCGCGACCATCTACGGGTTTCTGAAGCGGTTCGGTCTCGAAAACGAGGTCAAGATCAATGTCGAGGTCAATCACGCGACGCTCGCCAATCACAGTTTTCACCATGAGATTGCGCTTGCCGCTTCACTTGGGATCCTCGGCAGCGTCGACGCCAACCGGGGCGATCCGCAATCGGGCTGGGACACCGGTCAGTTCCCGAACAGCGTCGAAGAGCTGACGCTCGCGGCCTACGAGATCCTGCGCCACGGCGGGTTTGACACCGGTGGCTTCAACTTCGACGCGAAATTACGCCGTCAAAGCATTGATCCGGAAGATTTGTTCTACGCGCACATCGGCGGAATGGACGTCATGGCCCTGGCCTGGATCAAGGCCGCGGCGCTGGTCGAAAGCCGGGTGCTGAGCGACGCGGTGGCGGCGCGCTATCGCGGCTGGGACGAACCCTTGGGCAGGGAGATCATGGACGGCACGCACGATCTCGCCTCCCTGTCGCTCTATGCTCAGGACCGAGCCCTGGACCCGAAACCGGTCTCCGGCCGCCAGGAACTTTTGGAGAACCACGTCAACCGGGTGATTTACGACCGCGGCGACTGACCGACGGGCTAGCCGCCGGGACCGCAGTCGATGCAGCGGAGCGGTGGATTCGGTCCCATCCCCAGATTGTTGCTGAGCGTCCTCAGCGCCGTTCTCAACCCCTCCTCGACCACCGGATGGTAGAACGGTCGGAGGATGGTCTCCTGCACGGTCAGCCGGGACTCGATCGCCCAGGAGACGAGGTGGGCGAGATGCTCGACCTCAGGCCCGATCATCTCAGCACCGAGGAGAAGACCGGTGCCCTCCTCACCATAGACCCGAAGCAGGCCCTTGTTGACCAGCATGACCCGGGCTCGGCCCTGGTCCTCGAAGCTTACCTCGCCCACGGCAAACTCGGTGCCGGATTGCTCGAGCTGCCGGTAGGATTGGCCGACGATGGCGATCTGCGGGTCCGAAAAGACGATGCCGAGAGGCGTCCGGCGGGCGCGCTTATACACTTCCGGAAATCGCCCGGCATTCTCACCCGCCAGCCGGCCTTCGTCGGCAGCCTCGTGGAGAAGCGGCAGATCGACCACCGCGTCGCCGGCGATGAAGACGTGGTCCAGGCTGGTCTGCATCGATAGCGGGTCGTAGACCGGCACGCCCCGCTGGTCCAACTCGAGCGATGTCTTGTCGAGACTGAGCTGATCGGTGTTGGTACGCCGGCCGACGGCAGCGAGCACGTAGTCGAATTGCTCGCTGCCTTTGTTGCCCTCCTTGTCCTCGAAATCGATGCGGACCGCATCACCGTCCCGCGTCAGCTCGACGGTTTCGGGATCGGCCAGGAACGGAAACTCGGCCTCGAAGGTTGTTCGGGCATAGTTGCGCACATCCGGATCGCTCAAGGGGCCAACCGAGCCACCCTTGCCGAACAGTCTTACCCGGACCCCGAGGCGGTGCAGGGCCTGGCCCAGTTCGAGACCGATAACGCCCGGCCCGAACACGGCGACCGATTTCGGCAGATCCTCCCAGTCGAAGACATCATCGTTGGTCACCAGGCGGTCGCCGGCCGGCTCGAGCATGGGCGGCACAACCGGCCTGGAACCGGTGGCGATGATGATCCGCTCCGCCCTCAGCGTCCGACCATCATCGAGAGCCAGGTGATGGTCGTCGATGAACCGGGCACAAGCCTTGATCTGGTGTTTCGGCTCGAAACCCTCGACAGCATCCTAGACGAAGCCGACGAAACGGTCGCGCTCGCGCCGGACCCGGGCCATGACCGCCCGCCCGTCGATCCTGGGATCGCCGACCTCGAGACCGAACTCCTGAAACCGGTGTAGCCGATGCACCGCTTCGGCTGGTGCGATCAGCAGTTTGGACGGCATACAACCGACCCGAGCGCAGGTGGTGCCGTAGACGCCGCCCTCGATCAGAGCGACCGAGCTTGAAACCTTCACCACCTCCCGATAGGCCGCCATGCCGGCGGTACCGGCACCGATGATGGCGATGTCTACCCTCAGATCCGCTTCTTTATCGGTCATGTTTCCCTCCTGCCTACGAGCGCCAGTACGACGCCTGCACCCACAACCTCACTCCTAGTGGCTTATCACCGCCGGAGCAGCAGGGTTGGACAAAAGTCGATGATTTGAAGGTATCTATGCCGCAACAGCGATCTCTATCGGTGGTCCAGCGACGGCCGAGCGATCGGAGGCACTCGTCACCGCGAGTCGTTCTGATTGTAAACTGTCCAGACAAATTCTACGCTGGCTAACACTTAAGCACTGAAAAAAATCGCCGGTGGCGGGGGGCCTATGGCGAATTGTCTGAATTGCGGCCACGACAATCCCGCGGGAAAGAATTTCTGTGGGCAATGCGGTGTCGCGCTCCAGGTTCCTTGCCCCAATTGCTCGGCACTTTGCCCCCCGCAATCCAAGTTTTGTGGTGACTGTGGCCAGCGGCTGACATCACCGTCAGGCGAGACGTCCGAAGCGACGTCGGAGCGCGATGGCCAAAGGCGGTTAGAGGCCGAACGGCGCCTGTTGACACTGGTGTTTGTTGACATGGTCGATTCCACCATGTTGTCGACCAATCTCGATCCTGAGGAGCTGAGGGACCGACTGCGAGCCTATCACGGCACGGTGGGAACCGTGGTCGAGCGCTATGGCGGTGTGATGGCCAGCGTCTCCGGCGACGGTATCATGGCCTATTTCGGCTACCCGCAGGCTCATGAAGACGATGCCGAACAGGCAGTCTGGGCCGCTCTGGACATCATCGACGCGGTGGCGGAGCTGCCGACCCTCGGCGACGTCATTCTAAGCGTGCGGATCGGCATCGCTACCGGCATGGTGGTGGTCGGCGACATCGTCGCCGAAAGTGAAGCTCAGGAATCAGGTGTCTTCGGCGCCACGCCGAACCTCGCCGCGCGGCTCCAGTCCCTGGCCCAGCCCGGTTCGATCGTGGTCTGCCGCAACACCCGACGCCTGATCAGAGCGGGCTTCGACTGCGTCGAACTGGATCCAGCCGAACTCAAAGGCTTCAGTGGACCGATCAAGGCCTATCACGTTGCCAATGCACGCCAGGCTAAGGGCCGGCTGGCTGGCGTCGATGCGGCCCGCGCAAGCCCGCTGCTCGGTCGCGACGAGGAGGTCGCGTTTTTGCTCCGGCGCTGGCAGGACGCGGTGGCTGGCCGGGGCCGGGCGGTGCTGCTGACGGGTGAAGCCGGTATCGGCAAATCGCGGGTCACTCAGGCATTGCGAAACCGCCTGGAGAGCGAACCTCACATCTCGATGCGCTATTTCTGCTCGGCGCACCGGACCAACAGCGCGTTCTTCCCGTTCATCACCCAGATCGAGCATGCCGCCGGCTTCGAGCGGTCCGACGACGCGACGATCAAGCTCAGAAAGCTTGAAAACCTGCTGGAGGCGGACGGCGACCGGGCGGAGCGCGATCTTCCGCTGTTCGCCAAACTGCTCTCGTTGCCGGCCGCAGACCGCGCTCTGCCCCAGGCGGCCAGCCCCCAGGACCGGAAGAAAGAAATCTTTTCAGCACTCCTCGCCGAGCTCGACCGGTTAAGTGCACGCGATCCGGTGCTGATGGTGCTCGAGGATGCCCACTGGATCGACCCGACGTCCCTGGAGCTGATCGCCGCAACGGTCGAGCGGATCGCGGACCGGAGGGTCCTGTTGGTGATCACGGCGAGGCCCGAATTCACACCGCCCTGGCCAGGCTACGCGCATGTGTCGACAACCATGCTGACCCGCCTGGACAGGAGCGACGGCGCCACACTCATCGACCAGGTGGCGGGTGGGCGCGCGCTGCCGCGGGAACTGATGGATCAGATCCTGGAGCGCACCGATGGTGTGCCTTTGTTCATCGAGGAACTGACGCGAACGGTGATCGAAAGCGATGCGCTCACCGAAGAGGGCGGCCACTTCGTCCTGGCCCGGCCGCTGGCGTCGCTGGCTATTCCGACCACGCTTCATGCGTCGCTGGTCGCCCGTCTGGATCGGTTGGACGTGGTCAAGGAAGTAGCCCAGATCGGCGCCGTGGTCGGACGCGAGTTCGCCTATGAGCTGTTACGCGTCGTTAGCCGGCTACCCGAGAAGCAGCTCGACCTGGCGCTTCGCCAACTGGTCGATTCCCAGCTGGTGTTTTCGCGCGGCCAGAAACCCTACACGGTCTACACCTTCAAACACGCCCTGGTCCGCGACGCTGCCTATGAGGGCCTGTTGCGGAGCCGCCGCGCCCAGCTCCATGAGGCGATCGCCAAGGCCGTGCGCTCGCAGTTTCCCGACACCGCGCTGGCGCAGCCGGAAATGCTCGCATACCATCTGAGTGAAGCGGGCCTCGGTCAGGAAGCGCTCCCCTTCTGGCTGGAAGCGGGCCGCAATGCCGCCAGCCGCTCCGCCAACATCGAGGCGATCGCGCACCTGAAAAGCGGCATCACCACTGCCGAAAAACTGCCCGAAGGCGCACAGCGAAACCGGATCGAGCTCGATTTCCACGTAGCGCTCGGTCCGTGCGTAATCGCGACCCAGGGGCCTAGCTCGAGCGAGGCGGTGAAGGTGTTCAGCCGGGCGGAAGCACTCTGCGCCGAACTGGATGACCCGCCGGAATATGGTCAGGTTGCGTTCTGGCTGATCACGGCGCGGGTAATCCGGGGCGAGCTGCCGCAAGCCGAGGACATGATCCACACGCTTCTGCGCGTCTCGGAGCAACAACGGCCGGCCCATCTTAACGCGCTTCGCGGCCACGCCATGATCGTTCTGTTCCGTGGCCGCATCAGGGAGGCCCGGGAGATCGCGACCCGCGCTCTGGATCTGTTCTTCGCCTCCAGCGAGGAGGATCAATTGTCCGCAAGGGCTGCGGGCCAGGATGCCGGGGCCGCTGCCCTCGCGCTCAAGTCGTGGGCGCTTTGGACGCTGGGCGATGTCGACCAGGCGGCCGAGCGGGTCCAGGCCGCCGTAATGCGTGCGGTCGAAGTCGACCACCCGCACACCAAGGCTTACGTCTACTACTACGCTTCAGTCGTGCACGCGCTCAGAGGGGATCTCCCGGCGGGCCACGACTACGCCGAGAAATGCCTGTTTTTGTCGGAGGAACACGGCTTCGGCCAGTGGCGCCGCCTCGCCCGCGCGGTTCGCAATATCTGTGACGCCCAACTCAATCCCGATCAGGCCGGCCGCCACATTCAAGAGGTCAAAGACGCGCTGGGCGACTATCGAAGCGCCGGCTATCAGCTCGGGATCACGGCGCTGTTCGTCATCTGGCTGCCGGCTCTGATGGCACTCGGCAAAACGGACGACGCCGAGGAGGTGGTGGAGCAGGGCCTGCTTGCCGTCGAGCAAAACGACGAACGCATCTTCTTCGCGGAACTGCTTCGCCAGAAGGCTCTTCTGCGGGCGGCCCAGGGAAAAAGCGGGGCTCGGGCAGAAGCTATCCGGCTTTTAAGCCGGTCACTGGAGGCTGCGCGCGGCCAGGGAGCGAGATCGCTGGAACTGAGGGCAGCCGCCAGCTTCGCGGCCCTTCTCAACGAAGGCGGCGATGGCCGGCGCGCCCGGGATCTGCTCGAGCCGGTCGTTCGCGCCTGGTCCGAGGGTAGCGACACCAAGGATATGAGCGAGGCGGAAAGCCTGCTGGCCTCACTGAAGAAGGCCGGTTGACGGTTTCTGTCTTTCTCGAAGCGATAACGAACGCAAATGGGGGAAGACGGATGAAACGTGCGATCACCCTGGCGGGTGGCGGACCCGCCGCCGGGCTTCATATCGGCGCGCTGAAACGGTTCGAGGAGGCCGGCATCACCTTCGACGTCTGGGCGCTCTCTTGCATCGGCGCCTGGGTCGGCATCATCTACAACCAGTTCAAGCGGGATGAGAAGGCGCTGGCGACCGAGGGGTTCTTCCGCGAAAACATCTTTCGCGACGATCTCTCCTACTCGCGCTTTCCCATCAACAAGGTGTTCGCGCCCGACCTCGTCGGCAACACCAAGGCGTTTGTCGATTTTCTGTTCGACCCAGCAAGCTACCAGAACCTGGTCCTTCCGGAAGAAATCATGCGCTCGGTAGAGCGGACCATGCAAGTGATGAACGATCCGACCAAATGGAACCAGGGCGACATCAACAATTTAATCCTGGACATCATGTCCGCCAATCCGGCGACCCGGTTCATGACGTCGATGATGTTCCTGACCAAAGTAAATGGCCTGTCGCGGATCTACTATAAGGACAGCTCGTTCCTGAAATCGATTAAGGTCGAGCGGCTCCACGACGAAGGGCAGCCCTTCATCTACCACAATGCCTGGAACCTCAGCCGCAAACAGATGGCCCTGTTTTCCAACAAGCACGAGGACGGCTACGGCACCATCACCACCCAGACGCTCTGCGCCTGCTCCGCGCTTCCCTATATCGAGGAGACGGTGGAGATGAACGGCGAGGTCTATTGCGAAGGCGCCCTCGTCCAGACCGTGAATTTCGATCAGCTGCTCTCGGACCATCCCGATCTGGAGGAGGTTTGGATCAGCCGCATCGTCGATGACGGCCAAGTGCGGATACCCGAAAATCTCTATCAAGGGCTCGGCAACCTGGCGATGTTGTTCGCTGCCAACCTCGGCAAGGACGATGTCGATATGTTCCGCCATCACGCGGCCCAAAGAGACTGGCGAGGGCGGATCATGGAGCTGAGGGTGAGCTCCGCGGTCAACTTCGACTGGTCGCATTCGAATTTGGATACCGGCCTGAAGGCTGGCTACACGGCCGCTGACGATCTGGTCCGGCAGTACGAGGTCGCTTCCGCGGCATAAGACCGGAGGCGCTTTCTTCGGCAACGACCCGTTCCGTCACTATGTCGCGGAACGCCAGCTGGCTCCCCGACGTTTCGGTTTTCGGTTGCCCAACGGCGCGACAGTAAACCGAGGTGAGCGGGGCCAGCGATGAGCGATAAGGATACCGGTATCAGGACCAATCCAACGGTCCGGGCTTTTGGCGCGTTCCTGCCAAGAAATCCGTTGCACTGGTTTGGCGTTCTGGTGACGGCCGGCCTGATCGCGGGGATTGCCGGTTTCACCGTTCTGGTCACCGGCGTTCTGAGCCTGAACGCCGCCCAGCCCCATGGTCAAGGGTTGGCGCGGCTGCTTCATTTCGCTTTTTCCCGCTCGGTCGCGAACCAAGCGGAGAATGCGCCGCCACCGCCCACAGCCGATACCGACGAAGACCTGGTCCAACTGGCGGCGGGGCACTACGCCAATGCCTGCAGCAATTGTCATGGCGCTCCGGGCCTGGGGCAAAATCCGGTGGCGCTGTCGATGCGCCCGGAGCCGCCGAAGCTTGACGGTGCGGCGGAAAAATATTCGGGCGAGGAGTTGTTCTACATCATCGAACAAGGGGTCGCTTACTCGGCGATGCCCGCTTGGCCCGTGCTCAATAGGGCCGAAGAGGTTTGGGCGATGGTGCGTTTCGTTCAGGCCATCCCGGACATGTCCTTCGAGACTTATGCTCAATTGGCCTACAACCGTGACCTGCAGGCAGGCGGCGGTGATCCGGAAGCGGCCTCTTTCGACGGGCTGGCGGTCGCTGCGTTCGGTCAGGATCCAAGCGCCTTCGGCGTGCCGAGCCCGGGCGACAGATCCGAACGACCCTATCTGCCGGGCGAGGTCCAATCGAGGATCAATATCGACGATGCCACCAACCGTCCGGCGGTCGGCTTCGTTCCTTCAGGGATCGACGGCCGGGTGTTTGCCAACTGCGCCCAGTGTCACGGGAACGACGGCGCAGGCCCTGATGGCGGTGTCATTCCCAATCTCACCCTGCAGAGCGAAGACTATATCTACGAAACCCTCGTGGCTTACGCCCACGGCTTCCGGCAAAGCGGTATCATGTGGCCGGTCGCGGCTCAGTTGTCGGAACCGCAGATGCGAAGCGTTGCTGCGTACATGGGCTCTCAGGCGCC
Organism: Geminicoccaceae bacterium; assembly: GCA_050331695.1. Taxonomy (GTDB): domain Bacteria; phylum Pseudomonadota; class Alphaproteobacteria; order Geminicoccales; family Geminicoccaceae; genus JBHJGP01. Next base: position 221,190 of record JBHJGP010000003.1, on the reverse strand, counting down.
GAAACCATCAGGCGCGGACACCGACGTCAGCGACGATTTGTTGAGCAAAGGACAGGAAATTGCCGAAAACGGCATCCCGCGCGAGCGCTACGCGGACACGGCCGAGGCCGACAATCTCGGAACCACGGCGGCGGTTGCCTGCAACAACTGCCATGGCGACGGTGATTGGCGCGAAGCCGTCGTCCCGCACATCGCCGGCCAACATGCCGGTTATCTGGCGATGCAGATGAACGCCTTTGCCAATGGCGGGCGCGGCGGTGCCGGCGACTACAATCCGATGGTGTCGGTCGGCCACAAACTGACCGTGGACGAGATCGAAGCGGTGGCCGCTTACTACGCGAGCTTGCCGCCGGAGCCCAAGGAGGACGGAGCCAGCTCTGAAGCGTCAGACAAGGCCTCTCCGGAACCGTCCGGGGGCTAAGCGCGAAGACGAGCCGCCCTTTCGAACCTGTTTGGATTTTTGTCAGCCTTTCGCTTATCGTCGCCGGCGCCACTCCGGGGCTTCACTCACGCTGCTGCGGGCCATGCGCTCCGATCCCAACCTGTTCTCCGTCGCGCCGATGATCGATTGGACCGACCGCCACTGCCGGTACTTCCACCGGCTGCTGGCGCCGGAAGCGGTGCTGTACACGGAGATGATCACGACCGGTGCTGTCCTCTTTGGCGACCGCGACCGATTTCTCGACCATCACCCGTCGGAACATCCCCTGGTTCTTCAACTGGGCGGCAGCAACCCGGACAACTTGGCCCGCGCGACGGCCGTTGCCCAGGACTATCGTTTCGACGCCATCAACCTCAATGTCGGCTGTCCCAGCGACCGGGTTCAAAAGGGGCGCTTCGGCGCGTGCCTGATGGCGGAGCCGGAGCTCGTCGCGGCCAGCGTTCTGGCCATGGCCCGGGAGAGCGACGTACCGGTTACCGTCAAATGTCGGATCGGTATCGATGACAGTGATGAACAGCCATTTTTGGACCGCTTTGTCGATACCGTCACCGAGGCCGGTTGCCGGCTGTTCGCGGTCCATGCGCGCAAGGCCTGGCTCCAGGGCCTTAGCCCTAGAGAAAACCGCGAGCTACCACCGCTCCGCTACGAACGGGTCTATCGCCTCAAGCAGCGCTTGCCGGAGCTTACCATTCTGCTGAACGGAGGTATCAGGACGGCCGACGCGATCCGAGACCATCTGGCCCATGTCGACGGGGTCATGGTTGGCCGGGAGGCCTATCAGAACCCCGCATCGCTCGGAGCCCTGGACGCCGCCGCGCGTTACTGGGAACCAGCGGATCTGGACCGTGCCGCGATCGTTGCCGCGATGCACGACTACGCCGTTTCGGAGAACGAAAAGGGTGTGCCGATCAAGGCCATCAGCCGGCACATGCTCGGCCTGTTCAACGGCTTGCCCGGAGCAAGAAATTGGCGCCGGCATTTAAGTGAGGCGGCGACCCGGCCCGGCGCCGGCCCGGACATTTTGCTGGACGCGATGCCGAGCGAGGTCTTGAGCAGCGCTGCCTAACCTTGGCAAAGGGAGCGACCACAGATTTGAGCCCACCTGTGGCCGCCCGGTAAGCGACTAAGCGTAAACCAGCCTGTCGCCCGACTTCACCACCCGCTCTTTCCTGATCTCGAGGGTTTCGTAGTCGGGTTCGAGAACCGTGCTGACACCCACATAAGTGACGTCCGCGGCGTCTGGCGACAGGACCAGGCGGACATATCCCTGGTGCCTGCTATGGGTCCAACGCACCTCGTCCATGCCTTCGACGAACAGCTCGTCGATGCGCTCGACGACATCGGCATCGAAGCCCACATCCATGAATTCCCCGGGCGAAGCGATGCCCGCGGTCCCGATCTCGACGCCAACCGTATCGCCGGCGTCGTTGAAAAGCTGGTTGGCAAAGAAGTTGTGGGTGTCACCGGTGAGCACCAGAAGATCCTGGGCGCCAGCGTCGCTGGCAAGCTGGAAGAAGTCTTCGCGGGCGGCCCGGTAGCCGTCCCAGGTGTCGCTGTACCAAGGCAGGTTCCATTTGCCCGTTTCGATCAGATACCGGCCGTCGGGCGGAAACAGGTCTTCCTTGATGCCGCCGGCGACGAGATCGGGGACCAGGAACCGGGCCATCGGGCTGGCGGTGCCGATCAGCCGCCAGGGCTGGTTCGCTTCGACCGACGCCGCCAGACTTTCGGCGACGTGTTGCTCCATGGCGGACGAGAGCATTCGGCGGGACGGGTCGCCCAGCACATCGGCAACGTAACGGTCCCGATCTTGCTCGGTCTCGAAGGTCGAGTAGTCCGGGTAAGGCGGCTGCTCGTCGCGGGCGGTGTGGCGGGTTTCCAGGATCACCAGCGAGGCCAGATCGCCGAACTTGTAGGTGCGCCAATATTCATGGAGGGCTTGGCCCGGCTCCGGATCACGGATCGGCATCCACTCGAAATAGGCCTGGAGCGAGGCATCACGGCGCGCCTCCCAGTCACCCTCGGTCTCCGGGTCATGATTGCCGGCACCGCCGGTCCAGGGATTGTTGGTCGTCTCGTGATCGTCCCAACAGGCGACGAAGGGGTGCGCCGCGTGCATCGCTCTGGAGCCGGCATCACTCTTGTACTGAGCGTGGCGGCGCCGATAGTCGTCGAGACTAACGATCTCATGGGATGGATCGTGGCGGCGGCCCAGCTTCTGGCCGGTGTCGTCGCCCCACTCGTCCGCCCCATACTCGTAGATGTAGTCGCCTGTGTGGAAGACCAGATCGACCGCTTCGTCCTCGGCGATCGCGTCATAGGCGTTGAAGTGGCCGAACGCGTAGTTGGAGCAGGACGCCAGCGCGATCCCCAGCAGATCGACGTTGCCGGTCGGCAGGGTCTTGGTCCGGCCGACCACCGAGGTCTCATCGCCGCTGGTGAAGCGATAGTAATAGGTGGAACCGGGCTCCAGGGCCTCAGCAACGACCTTGACCGTGTGGTCGCGTTCGCTGGTGGCCGTCGCTTGTCCCTCGCTTAGAACCGTCTGAAACTCGGGATCCGTTGCCAAAGCCCACCGGACCGGCGTGCTCGCCTCGTCCGTCGTCACCCGCGTCCATAAAACCACACTTTGTTCGTCGGGATCACCGCTGGCCACGCCGTGCTGAAAGATCGTGCTTTCGGCACCTTCGGCAGCGCGACCGGCGGGCCCGACTTGGGACAAAGCCGCTCCGGCAACGGCAATCAGTTGAAGAGATTTTCTTCGATCGACCGGCATCCGCATCACTCCCTGGCAGTTTGCCGACGCGTCTTTACTTGAGCCGTATTACAGAAGCATGCGAACCGCGCCGGTGGTCCTAGGACAAAGAACAACGCCAGGGCGGGACGGGATGAAAGCGCTCGACCATGAAATCGACGAACGCTCTGACCTTGGCCGAGAGGTGCCGTCGGTGCGGATAGACGGCGACGATATCCGGGCTGTCGCCGAGACCGAATTCAGGCAGGAGTTGGACCAGATCGCCCCGCTGGATCGCCGGGCCCGCCATGAACTCGGAAGCCCGAATAATCCCCAAACCGGCGAGCGCCAGCTCGAACAGGAGCTCGCCGCTATTGGCGCGGAAATTGCCGTCGAAACGGCTGGCGATTACGCCCTGGCCGGTCTCGAAGGGCCAGTCGTTCAGTTGCAGATTGTTGGTGTAGTTCAGGCAGTTGTGATGCTTGAGATCATCCGGTGAGGACGGTGTTCCGCGAGCCGCGAGATAGGCCGGCGAGGCGCAGAGGATACGGCGGTTCTCGGCCAATTTGCGCACGACCAGGCTCTCGTCGGCCAGGCCGCCGATCCTGATCCCGAGATCCAAGCCCTCGCTGATCAGATCGGCAATCGCATCGCTGAGCGTGAGGTCAAGCTCCACCTCCGGGTAGCGATCGAGAAAGTCGGGAATGATCGACTGCATCTGATAGCGACCGAAAGGCACCGGCGCGGTCACCCGCAAGACCCCGCGCGGCCGCTCCTCCGCCGCCGCGACCGCCGCTTCGGCCTCGCGAAGCTCGGTCATGATCACCCGACAGCGTTCGTAGAAGATGCGGCCCTCGGAGGTGAGATTGAGCTTCCGCGTGGTGCGCTGGACCAGGCGCGCGCCCAAGCGGTCCTCCATCCGCGCCATCTGCTTGCTGATCGATGATGGCGTACGACCTAGCTGCCGAGCGGCCGCCGAAAAGCTGCCGCCTTCGACGATCGCCAGAAACATGTCGGTGTCGCTCAACCGATCCATTTGTTCTCTCAGTTCCTTATTCTTAGGAATTTTGCGTGACTTTTGCTTTTTGGGCAAGTGTCTAATCTATCGGTCATCGAACAGCCCACCTCAGGAGACAGGTGATGATCGAACGGCAGGAAAATGCTTTGCGGTGGCAGGACGTCGAACGGGGCCTGGCAGCGGGCCAGCGTCTGCGTGCGGAAACCTTCTCAAAGGCCCCCGGTGCCTTTGTTCGGGCTGTTCGCGCCGTGTTCCGCGCGCCCGGTCTTCGTTAAGCACGCAAGCGACCAATAACGGGCCGCGTGACGGCGGCCATCCAATCCTCCGGGCTCCAGGCTCTTGGCAAAGCTGGCCTCGGTGCGCGCGAACCGCTAGAAAACGCATCCAACATTCGACAGTGAAGCGACCGAGTGTCGCTGGTTCAAGGGCGGTTTGCGGCTTCGGTGTTTGAAACGGTTCGCTCTTTCGGCGGCGTGGTCAGCGCTCCGCATCACCTGGCCGCCAACGCCGGCCTTCGGGTTCTCGACGAGGGCGGCAACGCGGTCGAGGCGATGATCGCCGCGGCGGCGGTCATAGCGGTGTGCTACCCGCATATGAACGGGCTCGGCGGAGATAGTGTCTGGCTGATCGCCGAGCCCGGCGAAGATCCGGTCGGCATCGATGCCTGCGGTGCCGCGGCGGGCCTGGCCAGCATCGATTACTACCGTGAACGAGGACTTTCGGCGTTGCCCGGCCGGGGGGCGGACACCGCCCTTACCGTCGCCGGCGCGGTTTCAGGTTGGCAGGCCGGCTATCGCTACAGCGAGCAACGCCTGGACGGCCGTTTGCCGATGACACGCCTTCTCGAGGAAGCGGTCCACTATGCCCAGGAGGGCGTCGCCGTCAGCCGAAGCCAGGCGAAGGCCAGCAGGGCCAAGTTCGACGAACTGGCGCACCGATCCGCGTTCGCCGCCACCTTCTTTCCCCATGGCAAGCCACCAGCAGATGGGGATCGGCTTCGCCAGCCAGAACTAGCGACGACACTCGAGCGACTGGCAAAAGCCGGCTTGGACGATTTCTATCGAGGCGATCTGGCCCGAAGTCTGGCTTCAGATCTGGAAGCCCTCGACACGCCGCTTCGGCTCGACGATCTCGACCGCCACCAGGCGATTACGGATGTGGCGCCGCTGACGGTGTCGGTCGCCGGGCACAGGCTGTTCAACATGCCGCCGCCGACCCAGGGTCTGGCGTCCCTGGTCCTTCTGGCCGTGTTCGCCCATATCGGCGTGCGGGAAGCTGAAGGTTTCGACTTCGTCCATGCTCTGGTCGAAGCTACCAAGGTCGCGCTTCGGGTTCGCGACACCTTCGTCACCGACCCGGCCTACATGACGTTCGAGCCTGAAACCTTTCTTCAGCCGGTCGCCATACCCGAACTCGCCTCGGCGATTGACCCGAAACGAGCCTCGCCCTGGCCCGATGCCGAACCGGGTGGCGACACGGTCTGGCTCGGTGCCATCGATCGCGACGGCCGCGCGGTCAGCTTCATTCAATCGATCTACTGGGAATTCGGCTCCGGCGTGATGCTGCCCGAGACCGGCATACATTGGCAAAACCGGGGTATCAGCTTCTCCCTCGATCCTGAACACCAAAACCATCTGAAGCCGCGCCGTCGACCGCGCCACACCATCCAGCCGGCGATCGCCCGTCTTGGCGATGGTCGGCTGATGGCATATGGCGCCATGGGCGGTGACGGCCAGCCCCAGACCCAGGCAATCTTGTTCGCGCGCCATGCGATCTACGGCCAGAACCTGCAGGAGGCGATCACCGCACCGCGCTGGCTCCTGGGGCGTACCTGGGGTGAGGACACGGCGTCGCTGAAGCTCGAGAACCGTTTCTCCCTGACGCTGATCGATGCGCTTGCGAGCGCCGGCCACGAGGTCGATCTGGTTAAGGATTTCGACGAGATCGTCGGCCACGCCGGGGCGGTGGTGCACCACCCCAATGGCCTCATGGAAGGGGCCAGTGACCCGCGATCGGACGGCACCGTCGCCGCCAGATAGCGTTGTCATCCGTTGTCGCCTAGGGTCGCTCGAAGACCAGCATGACGAGGGCCCGGATATCGGAGAGGCCGGACGGGTCATCGCCGATGACCCTTCTCAGATTGGCCTCCGCCAGAGCGGGCGACGGCGGCTCGGTGCTCGGCCAAGTGCGAGCCAGGCTCTCCGTGCGCTCAATCTGGAGCCTCTCCATCTCAAGCTCCAGCGAACAAGCCCGCTTGTAGAGCGAAACATGATCCTCCGTTCGGTCCATCGCCTCGGGCAAGGCCGTTAGCTTTTTGAACCGCCGCCGCCAGACGCGAAAATCGTAGATGGCCTCGCACGACCAGCTTTGTGTCGCACTCCGTAAATCGCCTAGGCGAGCGGAGTCCAAGGCCACGCCCCGTTCGGCCAACCAAAGACCCACCAAGATCTCGATCACGTCGATGCCGTTTGCGTCCTGCCATCGGAGAAGCCGCTCCGTCACGCCGGCGCGGGTGTAGCGCTCGCAGGCGAATTGCCAGAAGGACGGGTCAGACAGGCGGTCCATCAAACGCACCTGTGGCGGCGGGGCTCACACGGCGCTACCGCATCAACCCGATCCCTACCGTTCACCGCTGGATTTGTGATAATCTCAGGCACTTGGGCGCTCGGACGGATTGGCAAGATCACGAGATCATGGTCATCGATACGGAATTGGACAGTTTGAAGGCAGCTCACCGGGCGCTCGACGAACGGATCAAGCAATTGGTCGTTGAAAATGTCGTCAGTCCGTTGGAGATCCAAAAACTGAAGAAGCAAAAACTGGCGCTTCGCGACCGGATCATTCGCATCGAAGCGTCTCGCCACCCCGATATCATCGCCTAAGCCAGCTAAACAGGCGGCTCAGGACACGCTAAACCGTGTCCGTGGCCTTCATCGCCCGTTTGCGGGCGTACATCTCGGAATCCGCCGCCTGAACGACCGCCTCGGCACTTTCGCCCGGCGCAAAAGCGTAAGCGCCATGGGCCAGTTCGAGGGTGATCTTCTGCCCCTCCCATTCGAGCGGTCGGGAGCGGACCAGCTCGGCAAGGGCCTCCGCTTTCGACCGCGCCGTCTCCAGATCAGCCCACATCAAAAGCACCGCGAACTCGTCACCACCAAGCCGCGCGAAGACGTCCGATGCCCGCAGATGTCTCAAGAGAAGCTCGGCGATGTGTTTGAGCGCCGCGTCGCCGGCGGCATGGCCCAGCGTATCGTTGATGCGCTTCAGATTGTTGAGATCGAAATAGAGGACGCTGCCGGGCGTTCCGTAGCGTTCTATGCAGCGGATCGCGCGCGAAAGCTCGCGCATGAAGGATCGCCGGTTGCTGATCGGTACGAGCGAATCCTCGTCGGCCAGGCGCTCGAGTTCGGCTTCGCGCTGCTTGCGGAAGGCCACCTCTTCGATCAGGGTCGCCTTGTCCCGCAACAGGCTCAAAATCGCATCGCGAACCTCGGGCGTCAGCATGTTGATCGGCAGGCCGGTCAGCTCCGCGACCTCATCGTCACTGAACTCCGCCATCAGGCCGGGCTGCCCTTTTTTGCGTGCCTTATTCAAATTGCGTCACATGCCCCATCTTGCGGCCGGCTCGCCACTCGGTCTTTCCATAAAGGTGCACTTTCGCGCGATCCGTCGCAAGCCAATCCAACCGGGTGGCGACCTGATCGCCGATGAGATTGAGCATTTTCGCCGGTCTAAGCATGATTGGCTTGGCCAGGGGCAGCCCGCAAATGGCACGGACCGTTTGTTCAAACTGATCGCAGGTCGCCGCGTCAAGCGTCCAGTGACCGGAGTTGTGCGGCCGGGGCGCCAGTTCGTTGACAAATAGGTGACCATTCCCGTCGACGAACATTTCAACGGCGAGAAGGCCGACCAGACCGAGTTTTTCAGCGATGGCCATGGCGCGGCCGCGCGCTTCCTCGGCGACTTTGGCCGGGCCACGGTACGGCACGCTGCTCTGGCACAGAATGCCGTCTCGGTGTTGGTTCTGGGTGATGGGAAAGGTCTCGATCGAACCGCCTTCGCCGCGCGCCACCAAAACGGACAGCTCATGGTCTAGCGCGATTGCCTGTTCCAGGATGCAAGGCTGGTAGCCGAGTTCCGCCCAGGCTTCCGCAACACCGCCAACAGCCGCGAGCCAGCGCTGACCCTTGCCGTCATAACCGCTGCGCGCCGTCTTCAGAACGGAACGTTCCCAGGTCAGCTCTTGGCACGTGGACAGATCGTCGGTGTTCTCGACGGTGCGGAAGACGACCGGCTCAAAACCGTTCGCCGCAAGCCAGCGCTTCTCGGCGATCCGGTCCTGACAGACAGCCAGAATCTCGGAACCGGGCCTCACCGGAACCAGGCCTTCCAGAAACTGGAGCGTTTCGAGCGGAATGTTTTCGAATTCCAGGGTCACCACGGAAAGCCCGTCCGCGAAACGGGTCAGCGCGTCCTGATCGCGGTAGGAGGCGACGCGCGCGTCCGGACAGAGCCAACTGGCGGGACTGTCGGCCTGGTCGGTCAGGACGCGGGTGCGGTAGCCCAGGCGGACGGCCGCTGCCACCAGCATTCGTCCCAACTGGCCACCGCCCAGCACGCCGATCGTGGCGCCGGGCTCGACCATGTCACTCACCGCTCATCTCGCGGCTCTTCGGCGACCGCTTCGCTCTGCTTGGTCCGCCAGCGCTCGAGGCGTTCGGCGATCGCCTCGTCACCGAGGCCGAGGACAGCGGCCGCCATGAGGCCCGCATTGGTGGCGCCGGCATCGCCGATGGCGAGCGTTCCGACCGGCACGCCCGCCGGCATCTGGACGATCGAGAGAAGGCTATCGAGACCTGAGAGATGGCGGCTGTCGACCGGAACGCCGAAGACCGGCAGGGGCGTCATGGCGGCGATCATGCCGGGCAGATGGGCGGCGCCGCCGGCACCAGCGATGATCACCTTGAAGCCTTCCCGCTTGGCGGTGCTGGCGAACCGATAGAGACGATCGGGCGTCCTGTGGGCCGAGACAATCCTGACATCATGCTCGATCTCGAGATCAGCAAGCGTTTCCGCCGCGTGGCGCAAGCATCGCCAGTCCGATTGCGATCCCATCACGATAGCGACCGGCTTTGTCCGGTTCATGGCTCACGGTCGTCTCTTGCTTTGCCGCCACCGAGCGCCGAAGTCAGCTCTTTCACGCCCTCCAAAGCGGCGCGATTGGTGTCCTCGACCTGGACAAAGACCTCTTCGCGGAGCACCGATACGTCGGCTGGAAAGGTGAAACCCAGCTTGACCGTCTTGCCCTTCAGCTCGACGACGCGGACCTCGATCGTGTTGTTGATGATGACGGCCTCGCCCGCCTTTCGCGTCAAATAGAGCATGATTCCACTTCGGGTATGACCCTGAACAGGCGGAATTCTGCGGGCCTGGGCTGCGGTTAGTCCTTTGTTAACCCTGTTTGCGTTAGCCTTCAAGCCGCGGCTGAAGACCGCAAAAGATCGGCCCCGGCCCGTGGAGAAGGTGTGATCCGTGTTCCAATCGTTGAGCCTGTTCCAAGCGACCAGCCGACGCCTCGACTTCCTCGAGGCCCGGCACGAGGCGCTTGTTCGCAACATCGCCAACGCGGACACGCCCGGCTACCGGGCCGTCGATGTGAGCGAACCTCGCTTCGATGTGCATCTTGAGCAGGCCGGCGGTGTCCGCTCGCCATCGCTCAGCCGCACCCATGCCGGCCATATCGACGTCGCCGGCGCCCCGTCCCACGAGGCCGAGACCAGCCGAACCTTCGAGGTGACGCCTTCCGGCAACGGCGTGGTCCTCGAGGAACAGGCGGCCAAGCTCGCGTCCAACGGCAGTGATCATCGCCTCGCCAGCACGCTCTACAAGAAATATGCGGACATGATCCGCGCAGCTCTCTCGACCCAAAGCTGACCGGTCGGTCGACGCTAAAGGAGCCTAGTCATGGATCTACGTGACACCACGAAGATTTCCGGCGCCGGCATGAAGGTGCAGAGCGCCCGCCTCCGCGTGGCCTCGGAAAATCTGGCCAATGCCAGCACCACGCCGTCCGGACCGGGCGAAGAGCCGTACCGGCGCAAAACCATCCACCTGCATGAGGTCGAGGACCGCGACACCGGCTTGGAGCTGGTTGACGTCAGGCGCTACGGCGTCGACCGGGCGCCGTTCGGCACCCGGTTCGATCCCAGCCACCCGGCCGCCGACGAAGACGGCACGGTGGCAACGCCGAACGTCACCCCACTAATCGAGCTGATGGATATCCGCGAAGCCCAACGGTCCTACGAAGCCAATCTCAGTGCGATGGGCGTCACCCGTTCGATGATCCAGCGCACCATCGACCTGCTCCGCTAGGCGGTAGCCAACCAGGAACGCGCGAGAAAGAGCTTAAGACATGCCCGTCGATCCCGCCCTTGCCCATCGCCATGCCGGTGCGGCCAAAGCCGGCGCCGGCGCGTCCCTCGGCGCCGCTTCCATCCAACCGCCCGGCGCCCTCGGCCAAGCCCAAGCGCCGGTCTCCAGCAATTTCCAAAGCCTTCTGAGCGAGGCCGCTCAGACAACCCTGTCCGAAGGCAAGGCGGCCGCGCAGCTGGCGCTGAACGGTCTCCAGGGCAATGTCAGCTTGCGCGAGGTCGCGGAAGCGGTAACCCAGGCTGAATTGGGCTTGCAGACCGCAACCGCAGTCCGTGATCGGGTGATCGCCGCCTATCAAGAGATCATCCGAATGCCGATCTAGCGCCACCATCATGACCAGGCATCATCCATCAACAATGAAAACCCCAAACAACCCAGCGAGCGAAGGGAGCTGATCCGGACATGGACGCGGCCCTGGTTCTCGATATTGCCCGCCATGCCATGATGGTCATGCTCAAGATCGGCGCGCCGGTCATGCTCGTGGCCCTCGGCACGGGCCTCCTGATTTCCCTGTTTCAGGCACTCACCCAGATCCAGGAGCTGACGCTCACATTCGTGCCGAAGATCATCGCCATCGTCTTCACGTTGATCCTGTCCGCCTCCTTCATGCTGCACAGCCTCACCGATTTCGCGGGCGAACTGTTCGCCATGATCGCGCGTCAGTCCTGAGGAGGGGCAGACGGCCGTGATCGAGCTTCAGGCCCTTCTCAGCGAGCCGATCCTTACCGGCCTCATGGTCTTCGCCCGGCTTGGCTCGGCCATGATGCTATTGCCGGGCTTCGGCGAGCCCTACGTCACGCCCCGGTCGCGCCTGTTGCTGGCGCTGGCGATCAGCGTCGCCATCAGTCCCGTGATCGCACCCTACCTGGGCCCTGTGGACACCACCTTCGCCGGTCTGTTCGTACCGCTCATCCTGGAGGTCGTCCGAGGCCTTTTTCTGGGTGCGGCCGTCCGCGCGGTGATGGCCGTTCTGCACATCGCCGGTTCGATGATCGCCATGCAATCGGGTCTTGCGTCGGCCAGCTTCTTCGATCCGAACGAAGCGACCCAAAGCAGCCTGCCGGGCAATTTCATGACCACGGTCATGCTCGCCTTCATCTTCGCCACCGACCTGCACCATGATTTTCTGCGGGCGATCCAGGTGAGCTATGAGGTCCTGCCGGCGACCGGCACGCTGATCACCGCCGATATGAGCCAGACCTATGCGCGAACCCTGGGCGGCAGCTTCGAGGTGGCGCTGCGCATTGCCGGTCCGGTGGCGCTGATCGAGTTCGTGCTGATGCTGACCATGGGCGTGATCAGCCGTTTGGTCCCGACCTTTCAAGCGCTGTTCGTGGCGTTACCGGCTCAGGTTCTGGTCGGCTTCGCGGTGATGATGCTTTCGCTGACCACGAGTATCCTGGTGACCGCCTCCTGGATGCAGGAAACGCTTTCGTCTCTGGTCGGAGGCTGAGCGCTTGGCGGACGAACAGGACGATTCCCAAAAAACGGAGGAACCGACCGCCAAGCGCCAACAGGACGCGGTCGACAAGGGACAGGTTGCCAGCTCCCGGGATCTTTCGAGCTTTTTGATGCTGAGCGTCGGTCTCGCTTTCTTCCTGCCGATCGGCGGTTGGTTCGCCGGCGCGATCAGCCAACCGCTCATCGGCCTGGCGACCCGTCCCCACCTGTTCGTCACCGATCCGGGCGCACTCGGCGAGCTCTTGCGGCAGATCCTTTGGGACGTGATGCTGGTGCTGGCGGTGCCGATGAGCGTCCTGGTGGTGGCCGCCCTGGCCTCGGGTCTTCTGATGCACGGCCTCGTCTTCACCACCCACCCGCTTACACCAAAACTGGAACGGATTTCGCCGCTTTCCGGCTTCAAGCGGCTGTTCTCCATGAAGTCGCTGGTCGAATTCGCGAAGAGCATGGCCAAGGTGACATTGATTGGCGCGGCGGCCTATTTCGCCACCTACACGGAGCTTCACGAACTCCTTAGGGTCGGTGAACTTTCGACCATCGGCCAGGTCACGCTGCTGGCTGGGCTCGGCGCGAGAGCCCTTGGCGCCTCGCTGGTCGTGATCGGGCTCCTGGCTGCCTTCGACGTCGGCTTTCAGCTCCAACAACACCACAAACAGCTGCGCATGACCCGCCATGAGGTCAAGGAGGAGCTCAAACAGTCCGACGGCGATCCGCACGTCAAGCAGCGGCTGCGCCAGATCCGAAGCGAGAAAGCGCGCCAACGGATCGCCGCGGAGGTTCCGAACGCGACCGTGGTGGTCACCAATCCGACCCACGTGTCGGTCGCTCTTCGCTACGAGCCGGGCGAAATGGCGGCGCCGATCGTGGTCGCCAAGGGCATCGACGATATCGCCATGCGGATCCGCGAGATCGCCCGGGCGCATGATGTGCCACTGGTCGAAAATCGACTGCTCGCCCGGAGCCTGAACCGCGAGGTGAAGGTCGGCGCCGCCATTCCGGAGGCCTATTACCAGGCCGTGGCCGGGGTGATCAGCTTCGTCATGCAGCGCAAAGGCCAGGATCAGGCCGAGGGTTGACCGACCCACTCGGCAAAAACTGCCCACTAGCGGGCATCAGCAAAAAAACGACCTAAAATAAGAGACTTAGCTCGACGACCACTGGGCAAAACCTGCCGTTATAGGGGTACTTACGTATGCCAAAAGGACCGGGTCACCCTGGCGCGTAAGGGTTTGTTCACGCCGCTCGCTTACTCATGAGGCTAACAAAACAAGCATCTCATCGCTCATGCGTTGAGATATGAGGAGCCTCGTCTTGCGGTATGTGATCTTCGCATCGATTACCGCCTTGTCGGTTGTCTTGAGTCCGCTCAAAGCGGACGCCGGCTCGGCGTTGTTTGGAACCGTCGAGTTTCGTGCCGATCATATCGGCTCCCTCCCCCAATGGACCCGCGTCATGGCGCGAATCGGCGAAGAGGAGGCTGTTTACGAGGCCTGCTCACGCGATGCCAAGGCTTGTCCCAACCGGGGCATGATGGCCTGGCAGGCGGTGATCAACGCTCAAAACGGCGGCAAGCGACTGGACCAGGTCAAGGCCATCAACCGGTTCGTCAACCAGTGGCAGTACCGCGAGGACCGGGTCAACTTCGGACGCAGCGATCACTGGGCCAGCCCGGGCGAGTTCCTGCGTCGGTCCGGCGACTGCGAAGACTATGCGATCACCAAATATGTCAGTCTGCGCAAGCTTGGTTTCACGCCGGATCAGCTTCGGCTGGTCGTGCTCCAAGACGTTCTGCGCGATGTCGCCCACGCGGTGTTGGCGGTCTATCTCGACGGCCATGTCTACATTTTGGACAATTTGACCAATAGCATCTTGCCAGATAAGCGAATTTCGCACTACTTACCCTACTATTCGGTTAATGAGCTCAGCCGATGGGCCCATGTCAAGCCGGCGGGAACAGTGGTTGCCGCCCATGGTGGAGACCTGCGCTGAGCTGACAGTCTCCTATGATGAGGGACCATGGCTTCAGCGCCAGCTTCGACGGAACCGACCAGCGATCTGTTCGCCGGTGACCTACCGAGCCCGCCCAAGCCTCCGAGGACCAGGCTGCTCCTGATCGCGCTCGCGGTCGCCGTCGGCCTGGTCCTTTTGGTGACGGGGCTGGTCTACGCCCTAGTCAGGGATCGGCTCGATACCATCAACCAGGCGACCGCCCAGCGGCTTTCGGCACTGGCCGACGGCAAGGCCGAGGTTCTCGGCACCTGGATCGATGGCCTCACCCAATTGGGTCACCGCCTGACCCGCTCCGAACTGGTGCAACTGTTCACCAGCGAACTGGCCTTGGACGACAGTTCGGCCGCGCTCCAGGACGCTCTGGCGGCGCAGATGCCCTACATGAAACAGGTGTTGGCCGATTTCACCCGCCAGCATGATCTGATCGCCGCTTACATCACTGACACCGAAGGGCGGTGGCTCCTGGGTACCATCGGCGCAGACCAAATCACGCGTCGCGACGATCTCTCGATGACGTTCGGCCATCGCGACGTCACCCACAGCGTCGGGCCGATCTCGATCACCGGCGGCGCCCAGATCATCGAGATCATCTTGCCGATCGAAGGCCCCCAACCGACCTCGGACGAGGCCTTCGGTCTGGTCGGCGCCCTGTTTTACCGGGTTGTGGCCAACGCCGCCCTGGTCAAGGTACTGGGTGACAGTGGCGCGGCGCTCGACGGCGAAAAGACCTTTCTCCTGGCGCCGACGTCAGAAGGTGTGGGGCTGATCGAGGCCACGGACAAAGGCTCGCTGAGCCTGATCGAGCGCACCCTCTCGGTCGAACCCGGTATGGAGATCGGCTACGGCTCGGACCAGGACATCGATGCCGTACCCCGTCAGGTTCAAGGTGTCGCCGTGCCTCGGCTGCCTTGGACGTTGATCCAAACCGCCGCCTCGGATCGGGTTTTCCAGCCGCTCAACCGCTTCATCGTCACCGCACTGATCATCGCCGCTTGTCTTTCGGCCGCGCTTATCGCCGCCGCCATCGCGTTCGTCTCCCGCCAGGAAAACCAGCACCAGGCGGCCATCGTCGAACAATATCGGCGGTTCGTCGGCCGGCTGAAACGCCAACAAAAGCTTCTCGCGAGCATCACCGACACGGTCCGGGAGATGATCACGGTGAAGTCCCGGGAGGGCCACTATCTGTTCGCCAACCCGGCCTTCGCCGCGGTGCAGGGCCGAGGCCAGGAACGGCTGGTCGGCGCTCATGACCGCGACCTTTTCGAACCGGACATCAGCGCCCGCATCGAACAGGCCGACCGGGAGGCGATGAGGATCGGCGCCACGCTCTCGGACGACGAAGACCTGACGATTGGTGGCCGAACCCGTCATCTGGAAAGCTCGCGCGTGCCTTTGCGCAACGAAGACGACAAGATTACGGGCATCGTCTGCGTGAGCCGCGACGTGACCCAACTCGTCGAACAACGGCGCCGACAGGACGCGCTGCGCCGGCAACTGGTCCAGGCTCTGGTCCATTCGATCGAGCTTCGGGATCCCTATCTGGTCGGCCATAGCGAACGAGTGCGGACCCAGGCGCTGCGCATCGCGGATCACCTGAACCTCGGCGAAGAGGAACGAACGACGATCGACCTGGCGGCGGCGCTGTCCCAGATCGGCAAGAGTTTCATCGCCAAGGAGCTTCTGGAGAAGCCGGACCGCCACACCGAGGATGAGCAGCGGGAGATGCAACGCCATATCGAGCATGCCACACGGATCCTGGACGGAATCGATTTCGATCTGCCGGTGGCGAAAGCTTTGGCATCGATGCACGAACGGCCCGACGGCAGCGGCTATCCCATGGGCTTGAGCGGCAAAAAAGTGGGAATGGTCAGCCGCATTCTGGGCGTCGCCGATGTCTACTGCGCACGCATGGAACCTCGCTCCTATCGCGCCCGAGCCGAGCCCGCGGAGATCATCAAGGTGCTACGCGAGCATCCCGAGCGCTACGATCCGACCGTCGTCGACGCTTTGATGGCAACCGCGCTCGCCGTTCCCTCCCATGAAGAGCGTGCGGCCGCCGAGTAGCTCGCCGGTCTCCAGCCGCTGACGACGAGAAACTAGCCACGGCGCCGTCAGCAACACGTCAAAGCGTGTTTAACGGAATCTTGAGATAGCGGGTGCCGTTGTCCTCGGCGGGCGGCAGGTGGCCGGCGCGGATGTTCACCTGGATCGACGGCAGGATCAGGCTTGGCATGCCGAGCGTGGCATCGCGTTGTTGGCGGAGCGTGACAAATTTCTCGCAGCTCATGCCTTCGCCCACGTGAATGTTCTTGGCCCGCTGCTCCTCGACGGTGGTCTCCCAACGGATGTCCCGGCTGCCGCCAGCGCCATAATCGTGGAACATGAAAAGCCTTGTCTCGCCGGGCAGGCTCAGGATGCGCTGGGTTGATTGATAGAGGGTCTCGGCCGAGCCGCCGGGAAAATCGGCACGCGCGGTCCCGGCGTCGGGCATGAACAGGCTGTCGCCGACGAACGCCGTGTCGCCGATCACGTAAGTGACGTCCGCCGGCGTGTGACCGTGGGTGTGCTTCACCTCGACCATCAGTTGGCCCAGATGAAACCGTTCGCCGTCAGCGAACAACCGATCGAACTGGGAACCGTCCGGCAGGAAGGTTCGCTCCAGATTGTAGATGTCCTTGAACAGCGCCTGCACTTCGGTGATCCGCTCGCCGATCCCGATCGGAGCACCGAAATGGTCACGCAAATGCGGCGCCGCGCTAAGATGATCGGCGTGGGCATGGGTCTCCAGGATCCAGACCAGCCTCAGCTCTCTCGCTTCGACCGCCTCGATCAGCGTGTCGGCGAAGCTGGTCTCCGTCCGCCCGCTGGCACCGTCATAGTCGAGACAGGAATCGATGATTGCCGCATCACGGGTCGAAGGATCCCAGACCAGATGGGCGATCGTGTTGGACCCCTGGTGGAAGAAAGAGCAGACTTCCGGACGCATGAGCAAAGCCTCCCGATGACTCGACCATCCATTAGGTGCGGAGGATGGTACGGGACGTCAAGCCATGCGACCGGCCGCCCAGCGGGGCCGGCCGTCCAGAAAGGCCCGTTGTTCAGAACGGAATATCGTCGTCCAATTGATCGGCGAAGCCGCCGGACGATCGTCCGCCGCCACCACCCCGGTCCCCGCCACTGTCGATCCCCGGCGACGACATCTCATCCCGACCGCCGAGTAGAACCAATTCGCCCCGGAAACGCCCCAGCACGACCTCCGTCGTGTAGCGTTCCTGGCCGCCCTGATCGGTCCATTTGCGGGTCTGCAGCTGACCCTCCAAATAGACCGAACGGCCTTTGGCGAGGTAACGCTCGGCAACGTTGGCCAGGTTTTCGTTGAAGATGACCACCCGGTGCCATTCGGTGCGCTCCTGCGTGTCACCCGAGGACCGGTCGCGCCAGCGTTCGCTGGTGGCGACGCTGAGATTGACGACCTTCTGATTGTTCTGGGTCATGCGTACCTCGGGATCGCGCCCGAGATTGCCGACGAGAATGACCTTGTTGACGCTACCCGCCATGTCCTCTGCCTTTGTTTCGCTGTGCGGCGATGATTAGACCTCCGGAAGGGCGAGTTCAACGAGCGCTCGTCCGCCGGCGCCGCCGGCCATCGCCGAGACCCGATCCGTCAGCTCGATCGACCGTCGACGCAAGGCTCCGATCCGTCGCAAATCCGGTCCGTGCGCTGCTCTGACGTGATCCCTCCGCCCCGGGTTCGCAGCCGAAGGGGGATCAAGAGCTCATCGTCGCTGATAAGCGCCTCGATCCATTTTTCCTCACCTTCCTGGGAGACCCAATCGATCAGCAGATCATCATCGTCGAAGCCGGCGAGCGGTTCCATGACCAGCCGCAGACGGATCGCCCAACGCTTCTCGCCGGCGAAGGTCATGTTCACCCGATCCAGGAGTGATACCGCCACGTCGTAGCGCCGCCGGCCGTCGAAGACCTCGAAGACGGTGCTCGTTTCCGCGCGGTCGCGATCGACCAGCCAATGGCGCAACGCGAACAAGAGCGTCATGGGATCGATGGTTCCGTTACGCATGGCAGGCGGCACTTCGCTGTCCTGCGGCTGACCCCGCTTGAGCGTCTGCAGGCTGGAAACGTCCCCATCCTGTTCGTCGTAGCGGATCATGATCTGCCGGTTGTAGCGGCGCGTCTCAAAGTAGGAATCGTAGCGCGACGGCTGCGGATCGCCTTCCTCGTCCAACTGGGTGGCGGCCTCAGCCCAGCCCTTTGAGCCGGTGAGCAAGCGCACCAAACCGGTCGAACGGAGGTCAATCCGGGTAACGACGGGGCCACCGCTTGCGTCGCTCAAAAGCGTGACGTCACCGACATCGAAACCGCTGTAGGTCATCTCCATGTCGAGCGTCACCGGCGGCGATGCAGCGTCAGGTGATGACGCGTTGAGCGGGGACACCGCCAAAATACCGGCCAGGGCAACGCCAACGAAACTCGCTCTGCTCAAACCACATCTCCTTGACGATCCGACCATGGGACGAACCCAACACCGGTTCTCAGAACACTGGGCCCAAAAGAATAGCATGAATAGCCGAAGCTGAATGGCAGGTGACCGCGATCACGGCGGTAGTCAGAGCGGCGAGAGCATCCCATATTGCGGCGACAGCGCTCGGGCGCGACCGATGATAGGATCTCGATGGACGACTGCATACGGGTTGAGGGTGCCCGAGAACATAATCTGAAGTCGATCACCGTGGAGTTGCCACGTCACAAGCTGGTGGTGATCACCGGTCTTTCCGGCTCGGGCAAGAGTAGCCTTGCCTTCGACACCATCTATGCCGAGGGGCAGCGGCGCTACGTCGAGAGCCTTTCGGCCTACGCCAGGCAATTCCTCGAGCTGATGCAAAAGCCGGATGTGGATCAGATATCGGGTTTGTCGCCGGCGATCTCGATCGAACAGAAGACGACATCGAAGAACCCGCGTTCGACCGTGGCGACGGTCACCGAGATCTACGATTATATGCGGATGTTGTGGGCGCGGATCGGCATCCCCTACTCACCGGCGACCGGCCTGCCAATCGAAAGCCAGACGGTCTCGCAGATGGTCGACCGGATCCTGGAGATGGGTGACGGCACGCGGATCTATCTGCTGGCGCCGATCGTCCGCGGTCGGAAGGGAGAGTACAGAAAGGAATTTAAGGACCTGCTTCGCCGCGGCTTCCAGCGGGCCAAGGTCGATGGCCAACTCTACGATCTCGATGACGTCCCAACATTAGACAAAAAGAAAAAGCACGACATCGACGTGGTCGTGGACCGCCTCGCGATCGACGGCGACAGCGGCTCCAGGCTGGCGGACAGCGTCGAGACGGCCCTGGAGCTCAGCGACGGGCTCTTGGTCGTCGACAATGCCGACACCGGAGAGCAGCGGCTGATGTCGGCGAACTTCGCCTGCCCGGTGTCGGGCTTCACCATCGACGAGATCGAGCCGCGTCTGTTCTCGTTCAACAATCCCTTCGGCGCCTGTCCGCAATGCGACGGCCTCGGCAAGAAGATGTATATCGATGCCGACCGGGTGGTGCCCAACCGCCGACTGTCGATCGCCGACGGCGCGGTCGAACCCTGGTCCAGCGCCACAGCGACCTATTACCCGCAAACGCTGAAAAGCATCTGCGAATACTACGACGCTGACACGAAAACGCCTTTCGGCGAGCTGCCGGCCGAGGTTCGGGACACGATCCTCTATGGCTCCGGCAAGGAGCGCATCCCGATCCGGTTCGATGACGGGCTCAGGCAGTATCAGACCAACAAACCCTTCGAGGGGGTGGTCAACAATCTGCAGCGGCGTTGGCTCGAAACCGACAGCGCCTGGATGCGCGAGGAGCTATCGAAGTATCTTGCAACCTCCGAGTGCGATGCCTGCAACGGCCATCGGCTGAAGCCTCAAGCGCTCGCGGTCAAGATCGCCGGCAGACATATCGGCGAGATCGCCGAGATGTCGATCGAGCGTGCGGGCACCTGGTTTCGTGAGATCAGAGACGGCCTCTCCAAAAGCCACAAGGAAATCAGCGAGCGTATCCTGAAGGAGATCAACGAGCGGCTCGGTTTTCTGAATGCGGTCGGCCTCGGCTATCTGACACTCAACCGGGACAGTGGCTCGCTGTCCGGCGGCGAAAGCCAACGGATCCGCCTGGCCTCGCAGATCGGCTCAGGCCTCACCGGCGTGCTCTACGTGCTCGACGAGCCCTCCATCGGCTTGCATCAGCGGGACAATGACCGGCTCCTGGAAAGCCTCAAGGGGCTGCGTGACATGGGCAACACGGACATCAACGTCGAGCAAGACGAGGACGCCATCCGGGCCGCCGATCACCTGATCGATATGGGTCCCGGCGCCGGCGTCCATGGCGGCCTGGTGGTCGCCGAAGGGCCGCCGGCCCTGGTCGAACGCAAGTCCGAGAGCCTCACCGGACAATATCTCTCCGGTCGCCGCTTCATCCCGGTGCCTGATGACCGACGTTCGGCCAAGAACGATCAGTGGCTCGAGATCAAGGCTGCGCGCGCCAACAATCTGAAGGGAGTGTCGGCGCGAGTGCCGATCGGCACCTTCACCTGCGTGACCGGCGTTTCGGGTAGCGGCAAGAGCTCGCTGATCATCGATACGCTCTATCCGGCCCTGGCCCGCGATCTACATGGCGCACGGATGACGCCGGGCGATCACGATGGGCTCGAGGGTCTGGAGACGATCGACAAGGTTGTGGACATCGACCAGTCGCCGATCGGCCGCACACCGCGGTCCAATCCCGCCACCTATACCGGCGCGTTCACACCGATCCGCGAATGGTTCGCCAATCTGCCCGAAGCCCGAGCCAGGGGTTACAAGGCCGGCCGCTTCTCCTTCATTGTGAAAGGCGGTCGCTGCGAGGCCTGTCAGGGGGACGGCCTGATCAAGATCGAGATGCATTTCCTGCCGGACATCTACGTCACGTGCGACGTCTGCAAAGGTCAGCGGTTCAACCGCGAGACCCTGGAGGTGGCCTATCGTGGCAAGTCGATAGCCGATGTTCTCGACATGACGGTCGAGGACGGCTGCGACTTCTTCACCGCCGTACCTGCGGTCAAACACAAGCTCGACACGCTGAAACAGGTGGGCCTTGGCTACATCAAGCTGGGCCAGCAGGCGACGACCCTTTCCGGCGGCGAGGCGCAGCGGGTTAAGCTGGCGAAGGAGCTTTCACGCCGCGCCACGGGCAATACGTTCTACATTCTCGACGAGCCGACCACCGGGCTCCACTTCGAGGACGTGCGGAAGCTGCTGGAAGTGCTGCAGGCGCTGGTCGACCAGGGCAATACGGTATTGGTCATCGAACATAATCTCGAGGTCATCAAGACGGCCGACTGGATCATCGATCTTGGTCCCGAGGGCGGCACCGGCGGCGGCCGGCTGGTGGCCTCTGGCACCCCTGACGACGTGATCCAGGTGCCTGAAAGCTACACCGGCACCTATCTGGCCCGGGTCCTGGCGACCACGGCCGAGCGCGATCAACGTCAAGCCGGATGACCGAACCCCTCGAGATCCAGGTTTGGCGCGGCGATCTGGTGGAGAGCCGCCATGCCGTCAGCGCCTGCGCTGTTGATCGCGACGGCAAGCTTGTTCTCAGCATCGGCGACACCACCCGCCCCACCTACCCTCGCTCCGCTGTGAAACCGTTGCAGGCCCTGCCGCTCGTCGAAAGCGGGGCGGCGGATCGGTTCGAGCTGGGCTCCGAGGAACTCGCACTGGCCTGCGCGTCCCACGGTGGCGAGCCTCAGCACAGTGACCGGGTGGCCGCTTGGCTGCAGCGGATCGGCTGCACCGAAGCCGACCTGCTCTGCGGCAGCCATGCTCCGTTCCACCGGCCGTCGGCGCGAGCGCTGCGGATCGCCGACGAAAGCCCGAGCGCGCTTCACAATAACTGTTCGGGCAAACATGCCGGTATGTTGACCCTGGCCCGGCATCTGGATGTTCCGGTCGCCGACTACATCCAGCCGGATCACCCGGTGCAAATCGCAATCCGGCGACGGCTGGAGACGTTGGCCGGCGCTTCCTTCGGGCCATCGGCGATCGACGGTTGCGGGATCCCGACCTTCCCGATGAGCCTCGAGACCCTCGCGCGGGCCACTGCAGCGTTCCTTGACCAGGGGGCCGCGGCGACGCGGTTGATCGACGCCATGACAGGTCGGCCGGAGCTCGTGGCCGGCAGCGACAAGCTCGATACCGACCTGATGCGTGCGGTGCCGGGTCTCGCGGTCAAGACCGGCGCCGAGGGCGCCTACCTGGCGATGCATCGGACCTCCGGCAGCGCCCTAGCCCTCAAGGTTCATGACGGCGCCGGCCGTGCCGCTGAAGTGGCCTTGATCCGTCTGCTGCGGCGCCTGGGATGGATCGACGCCGGCGACGTGGAGGCCTTGCGGCGCTACGCCGAACCCGAGGTCAATAACGTTGCCGGCGTGACGGTCGGCCGGATCAGCGCAGCCTAGTCGCCGTTGAGCCCCGCCAACCGGCGCACGGTTCGAAGGATCGCTGTCCAGTCCTGCCGGCCCCGGCCTTCCGCCCGTGCGACGTCATAGGTTTGGCGGGCGACCGAGCCCACCGCCGCCGGCGCGCCGATCCGTCCCGCCAGGTCCAGGGCGAGGCCCATGTCTTTGTGGGCCAGATCGATCATAAAGCCCGGCTCCAGATCGTCCGCCAGAACCTTCATCGGGTAGGTGGTGCCGAGATGGCCCTGGCCCGCGGTTGTGCCCTGCATGACCTGGATGGCGACGTCTCTCGCCAAGCCGGATTTCTCGGCCAGGACCAGGCTTTCGGCGGTCAGCACATTGCTGGCGATCGACATGTAATTGTTCACGATCTTGGCCCTCGAACCGGCGCCGGGCGGGCCGCAATGAATGACAGGGTCACCCATCACTTCGAGGAGCGGTCGCGCCCTGACGAGATCGTTGTCGCTGCCGCCGGCCATGATCAGGAGCTTGCCCTCCTCCGCGTGCTTCGAGGTTCGGCCCACCGGCGCGTCGACCATGCTTTGACCGTTGGTCCTGAGCTTCTGACCTATGGCGTCGGTCTCGAGCGGCATAATCGTGCTCATGTCGATGACCAGAGCGCCGGGCTGGAGAACCTCGCCGACGCCGTCCTCGAACAAAGCGGCTTCAACATGCTTCCCCGTCGGTAGCATGGTGATCAGGATTGGGGCATCGCGGGCGGCATCGCCAACGCTTGTGCAGGTCTCGACGCCCCGATCCCGGGCCCGCGCCAACGCTTCGCTCGAGAGATCGAAACCTCTGACGCGGTGGCCCGCTCTGACCAGGTTTGCCGCCATCGGCGCGCCCATCACACCGAGCCCGATAAAGCCGATATCCGTCATCGTTTTCTGTCCGTCTTATTGATTGTTCGGTTCCATCAGTCCGGGAGCATCCGCGGTTTTCGAAACGTCACGCCCAGCACGCGGTGTGGGGCCAGCTCTGCCCAGTGATCCATGTTCAACTCGAAGATTGCCGCGGCGGCCGTCGGAAAGTGGGCGGCGATTTCGTCGGCCACCTCACCTGGCTTGAGCGCGGAAAGCTCGACCGCCAGCTCCTGCAAGCCCGGATTGTGGCCGATCACCATAACCGAGGCGATCCGTTCGGGCGTTTCTTTGATGCGCGAGGAAATGTCCGCCGGTTGAGCGAGATAGAGACCGGGATCGAAGGCGATCACCGGCTCGGCCGCCCACAAGGGCGCCATCAGCTCCCAGGTTTCGCGGGTTCGCCTGGCACTGGAACACCAGATCCAATCGGTTTGATGGCCCTCCTCACCCAGATGCGCCGCCATGCGCGGTGCCGCTTTCTGCCCGCGGGCGGTCAACGGCCGGTCGACATCCGCGAGTGACGGGCTGCTCCAGCTCGACTTGGCGTGGCGGAAGAGCACCAGGGATTTCCGTGCCTGATCTGACAAAAGGGCCTCCCGACCGTCGTTCTCCAGCGGCGTTCTAGGCGCATACCGCCACTCGTCGTAACATAAGTGTCGCCGGGTCGCTCTAAGCTCCGGCACCAGCGAACCGAGGGCGAGGAAAAAATGGAAGAGACGGCCGTAAGCGAAATCGACGTTACCAAGCTCGATCAGGCCGGCTCGCCTATTGCCGATCTAAAGCCCGAGGATCGCTACATCAATCGAGAGCTCTCCTGGCTCGGTTTCAACGACCGGGTCCTGGAAGAGGCGTCGAACACCGCCCATCCCCTGCACGAACGTCTGCGCTTTTTGTCGATATCCGCCTCCAATCTCGACGAATTTTACATGGTCCGCGTCGCCGGCCTGAAAGGCTTGGTCGAGGCTGACGTAACCCTGCCGAGCCTCGACGGAATGACGCCCGGGGTTCAGTTGGCCGCGATCCATGACCGGGTCGCCGAGATCATGGCCATCCAGCAGCGGACCTGGCACGAATTGACCCGCCTGCTCCGCGATGCGGGTATCGACATCCTGGCCAAGGACGATTTGACGTCCGAGGAACGGCAGTGGCTCAGCGATCACTTCGATCAGGCCGTGTTTCCTGTGCTGACGCCGATCGCCGTCGATCCGGCCCACCCCTTTCCCTTCGTCGCCAACACCGGCTTCGGTCTGGTGGTCAAGCTCGAACGCAACGACCAGGACCTGACCGGGCTGGTCATCATGCCGGAGCAGTTGGGGCGGTTCGTCCGGCTTCCCGGCGACGCGATCCGCTTCATCGCCATCGAAGACCTGTTGAAGATGTTCATGGATCGGCTGTTTCCAGCACTGGAGATCATCGAAATCGGCATGTTCCGGGTGATACGGGACAGCGATATCGAGATCGAAGAGGAGGCCGAAGACCTGATCCGCTTTTTCGAGAGCGCGATCAAGCGGCGCAAGCGCGGTCACATCATCCGGCTGACCGTGGACGGCCAGACCAGCGAAGAGCTTCGAGGTTTTCTGTCATCAGAGCTGAACGTCGATACCTCGGACGTCTTTCTGCTCGATGGTCTACTCGGCCTTGCGGATACCAGTCAGTTGATCGTCAAGGAACGGGCCGATCTTCTGTTCACGCCCTTCAATGCCCGGTTTCCCGAAAGGATCCGGGATTTCGGCGGAGATTGTTTCGCCGCCATCCGACACAAAGATTTCGTCGTCCATCATCCGTTCGAGAGTTTCGATGTGGTGGTTCAGTTTCTCCGCCAGGCGGCCGACGATCCGCAGGTGGTCGCGATCAAGCAGACGCTCTACAGGACCAGCGATGACAGTCCGATCGTCGGGGCACTGATCAGGGCGGCTGAAACCGGCAAATCGGTGACGGCGCTGGTCGAGTTGAAGGCCCGCTTCGACGAGGAGCGGAACATTCAATGGGCCCGGGACCTGGAGCGCGCCGGCGTCCAGGTGGTCTACGGTTTCATCGAGCTCAAGACCCACGCCAAGGTATCGATGGTGGTACGCCGCGAGGGCCGGGGTCTTCGCTCCTACGTCCATTTCGGGACCGGCAACTACCACCCGATCACGGCCAAGATTTACACGGACATCAGCTTCTTCACCTGCGATCCCGTGCTCGCCAGTGATGCAGCGCGCTTGTTCAACTTCATGACCGGCTATGGCGAGCCGACCAGCCTGCAGCAGATCAAGATTTCGCCGCTGACGCTCAAGAAGACGCTTCTCGAGATGATCGACGCTGAGATCGGCCACGCCCAGGCCGGCCGGCAGGCGGCGATCTGGGCGAAAATGAATTCGCTTGTCGACGGCGAGGTCATCGACGCGCTCTACAAGGCATCCTCCGCCGGCGTTCGGATCGAACTTGTGATCCGGGGCATCTGCTGCCTTCGTCCCGGTGTCGAGGGGCTCTCGACCAACATAACGGTCAAGAGCATCGTCGGACGGTTCCTGGAGCACAGCCGCATCATGTGCTTTGGCGATGGCCACGGTCTGCCGTCCGCCGAGGCCAAGATCTTCATCTCGTCAGCCGACTGGATGCCTCGAAATCTGCACCGAAGGGTCGAGACGATGGTGCCGCTGACCAACGCAACGGTGCACGCCCAGATCCTCGACGAAATTATGGGCGCCAATCTCCGCGATCGGGCGCAGAGTTGGGAGCTTCAGGCCGACGGACGCTATCGGCGTTTGGAGCCAGGTGAAGATGCCTTCAACGCGCATCATTACTTCATGACCAACCCCAGCCTTTCCGGTCGCGGCAGCGCGCTCCGCCAGGGCAAGTCCAACGGCAGAACGCGCCGGCGCTGAGGCGGGAGAGCTGTAGTGAGTGAGCAGCCGAGCCATGGCGGGCCCGTGGCCGTGGTCGACATCGGCTCCAACTCTGTTCGCCTGGTCATCTTTCAGTCCCGCCGGCGCTGGCCCCTGGTTCTCTACAATCAAAAAGTGACCTGTGGACTGGGGCGGGACGTGGGCGCGACGGGCGTCGTCAGTGATGAGGCAGCGGGCGAGGCGCTCACGGCTTTACGGCGCTTTCGGGGACTGATCGACGCGTTCGCCATCCGAGACGTCCACGCCGTCGCCACGGAAGCTTTGCGTGTGGCAGGCAACGGGCCGGATCTGATCGCGGCGATGGAAGACCTTCTGAGCGCGGCGTTCGAGCTGTTGAGCGGTAGCCGGGAAGCGGAACTGGCGGCGGCCGGCGCCATATCGGCGCGGCCGGAGCTCACCGGATGGGTCGGTGATCTGGGCGGCGGCAGTCTGGAGCTCGCCCGCGTCCGTGGTGGCGAGATCGGCTATTGCACCAGCCTGCCACTGGGTCCTTTGCGCCTGCAGGAGGTGCTCGAGATCAATGGCTCGGTTGAGCTTGCCATCGAACGGACGCTCGCGCGGGCCGAACTCGAGCCTAGCGGCGAGATTTGCGACTTCTATGTGATCGGCGGCGCCTGGCGAGCGATTGCCCGCGCCGCCATCGACTGGACCGGCGCTTACCTTCCGATCGTCGACGGCCTTCGTCTTGCTCGCGAGCCGATACTGGAGCTGCTCGGCATCCTCATCAAGGATGGCTCGAAGGCGAAGGATCTGACGGCGCGCGTGGCCAAGCGAAGGCGAGAGACCCTGCCGCTCGCAGCCGCGGTGCTGAAGGCCGTTGTCGAGCGCGCGGCAATATCGAGCGTTACCTTCACGGCGACCGGCGTTCGCGAGGGCCGCATGTTCGAGTTGCTGGCCGATGAGGAACGCAGCAAAGCGCCGCTCGAGGATGCGGTCGCGCAATTCGGCTCGCAGCTGGGACGCTTCGACGGCTTGGAACGAGAACTCGAACGGTGGACATCGGTCCTGTTTGCCGACCAGGCGCCGCGGGCGGAAACACTACACCGTGCCGCTTGCGGGCTCGCCGATTTGTCCTGGGCGGTCCATCCGGACCAGCGGATCGTCCATGCGGCGACCAAGGCCCGCGATCTGCATCTGCCGGGCCTGAGCCATGACGAGCGCGCTTTCCTGGCCTGGACCTTGGCGGCACGCCATGGTGCGGGCGACGGCGAGCTGGAGGAAGCCGCCCGGATTGGTCTCGACGATCCGGATCAACGGCGCCGAGCCCTGATCCTGGGTGCCGCCATCGACCTCGCTTTTCGGATCAGCGGCGGCAGCGCGGCGTTGCTTCGCGCGACCCGACTTGTGCTTTCGGACGACGAGCTTTCGCTCGTCGCCGACCCTCATCCAGGGCTCTGTCTCGATGAGGGTTGCGAAAGGCGGCTGCAGAGGCTTGCCGAAACCTTGGGTCTCGCCAAATGGCGGATCACCGAACGGCAGGAAACAGGGGAAAATGCCGCCCAAGCGGAGGATCAGAAGGCCGGTTGGCGGACCGTTGACGGCGTGGTATAGCCCGGCGGCTCGCGAGTGTGGCGGAACTGGTAGACGCGACAGACTCAAAATCTGTTGCCCTCTGGGCGTGGGGGTTCGAGTCCCTCCACTCGCACCAAATCGACGGTCCCCAATCATCGGTTCCGGGCAAGGATCCTTGGTCAGAAGGTAAGCGTCACCACCAGGCTGTCGCTGTAGGTGCCGGGTGTCACGCCGGGCTGAGCCGGGATCTCGCCGAAAAAATCGACGGAAACCGGCAGACCTGTTGACACCGTCAACGCCAGGGCGCCGTTGGTCGGGCTGTCACCCCAGACCAGGGTCCTCGTTTCATCCCGATAGATCTGGTAAGCTAGCGTAGCGCCTCCGGGTCCGACCATATGGCGCAAACCGCCGCTCTCCTGGCCGCCCGGCGAGATGCCGATGATAGTCGCCGCAGGACCATCGCAAGTGACCGTCAGTCGCGCCTTGTTTCGATTGTCCGTCGATGCGTCGATCGTGCCGAAGGCCAAGGTCTCGCTTGTCACGGTGCAGGCGGCCTTCACGGAGGTGCTCAGGAGGATGAAGCCGAGCAAGGCGGCTAGGAGACGAACGGCAAACATGACACCTCCCCCAGTTCCAGCAGCAAACCGGGGCTGGTGAGCGGCACCCGACAGAAGACCGGCTGGTCGGCGATGACGCCCTCCAGTTCGAGCGACGGCTCGTTGGTGACGGCCTCCATATAGGTCAGGCCGTCAAGGCCGACCCGCGCGCGCACGGCGCCGTCGCTGGTCCGCAACCTTGTCCCCGACGGCAGGGGTTGGCCGTCGCGGTCGAGCAGACGGACAGTCACCCGCTGGCGACGCTCGATGGCAAAGGGCACGACGATGCCGCTGTCGGCGAAGGGAACGGCCTCCACCTCCCGGCTCTCGACGACGGCGTCCAGAGGCAGATCACTGGTTTCGATCCTGAGCTTGTTGCTGGAATAAGGCCTCAGGTTGGGTACCAGCAGACTGCCGTCCGAGCTGGTTCGACCGACCGGTCGATTGTCCAGATAGACCGGCAGATCGGCGAAGCCGGGCGCTTGCACTAGCGCAAACGCCCGCCCCAACCGTCGGCTCGCCCGGACCTTACCGCCGACCGCGGCGACGCTGCCGGCAAGGTTCAGGCGAAGGGCATTCTGGTCATCGGCGTGTTTGGCCTCGATCCCGGCGCTGCCGAACGGCGCCTGGTGAACCAATTCAAGGTCAGCCATGAAGGGATCGCGGCCCATCTCGGTGATCGCGCGGAACCGGGTGCCGAGTTCATTACCTCCTGGGCCCTGGGCATATTGCAGCCGGGCCCGGGTACCGTCCCGGCGATGGCCGACCGACGACGAGACGTAGCGGTCTGGCCCGAGCAAGACCGTGTAGTTGAGCGTGATCGCGAACTCGCTCGCAGGCTCGACCGATTGAAGCGCGTTCACGCTGAAGGTGCCCGGTCCCATCGGCACGGCATAGTTGGCGGCCAGCGAGCGGGTGTCGACGGTGTCTCGGCCGTCATCGTTCACAAAAAACAATCCCAAACGGCCGAAATCACCGAGACCGGTGGTCAGGCTCAGTTGATCGCGGCGGCGGGGCGGCGAGAAATCGGGACCGTCGCCTAAGCGAAAGGCACTGGCCTGGGCCAGCTGAGTGCGGGCACCCACCGACCAGGTGCCGCGGCGATACTCATATTCGAGAATGCCGAGCAATCCCGGATCTTCTCCCTCTTCATGGCCGAGAAGCGCAGCCGCGCTCATCAAGCCGGCGCCGCCCAAAAGGAACGTCGCCTCGCCGCCGATCGACTGGCCACTCTCCGAAAGCTCCAGGGTGGCACCGCCCGTCAGCGCGTCGGTGAGACCCAAGCGGTAGGTGCCGGCGACGAAAGCGTTGTCGTAATGGCCGCTGTCGAAGCCGAAATCCTGCCGGAGAACGCCAGCACCCACACTGTAGTCATCCAAACCTTCGCGCAAAAGTCGTGGAGACACGTAGTAGCTTTGGGTGATCAGACGCTCGCGGCCGAGCAGATCGGTCACCCGGAGCTGGACTTCGCCGGCGCCGGTGATGACCGGTACATTGTCGATGGAAAAGGGCCCGGTCGGCACCTGTTCGCTCAACCGCTGGACATTGTTGACGAAGACGTCGACGACGCTGTCCTGTTCGGCCAGGCCGCCGAGACCCGGCTGGGGGAAGGTCACGAACGACGGATCAGTCGAGAAATCCCGGCGAAACTGGATTCCGCCGAAGCGATAACCGGGGCTGAGCGTGCCGCCGGGCTCGAGAGTGTCGCCGATCCGAAGCCGCGCCCGGCGCTCCGGAAAATCGCGGCTGAAGGTCGTTTCCAGGCGTATGAATTCCCTGTCGTCGGTCGCCAGGTCCAAGAGCCTGGCACTGGAAGACAAGGTGCCGAACGGCGCGAAGCCGCCGATCTCGATCAGACCATCGAGACTGTCGTCGAGCTTGTCGGCGATCAGCGCCTGAAAATCATAGTCCACGAAGGCGCCGACATTGCTGCTCGGCGCCAGATCACCTGTGTCCCTTCGGCCGATGGTCATCGGCTCGAACTGTCCGGCGGGAATGGCGAAATCAACGTGCAACATCTCGGGATCGAAAATGGCGGAGCCGCCGGTGATGCGATCCGTCTGGACGAATGGTTCACCGGCGAAGGTTTCGACCCAGCCTTCCTCGACCCGGACCCGCCAGCGCCGGAGGTCCGTAAGACCAAAGGCGAGCGCGCCGTCTTTGGACCTGAGCACCAACGTGCCGCCCGAGACATGCTCACCGTTCAGCGAGACCGAAACCAGAAGCTCCTGCCAGGGTTCGGTCTGATCGAGCGGCAGCTCCAGGGGATCGGGGCGGATCAGACCGACTTCACCGGCAGGCGCGCCGGTCGGCCCCAGCACCTGGGGCTCGGGGTCCGTCTCTTGTTGCTCCAACCCGACGGCCGCTGCGGGAACAGGCTCAGCCGCCGGCTCCACCAAATCACCCGCGAGGGCCGCCGGATCGGGAAGCGCTGTTTCGAGCCCATCCACGGTTACGGGGCCGACGGCGATCAGGTCCTGGAAAGCTTCCACCCGGCGACGCACGAGATCTCTTTGGTCCGCGGCCGCGTTCGCCACCAAAGGCGCGGCGATCATCA
Source organism: Geminicoccaceae bacterium (assembly GCA_050331695.1). Taxonomy (GTDB): domain Bacteria; phylum Pseudomonadota; class Alphaproteobacteria; order Geminicoccales; family Geminicoccaceae; genus JBHJGP01. The sequence goes on along the minus strand of JBHJGP010000003.1, from coordinate 190,166 downwards.
GCCGAGGCGCCTCCCCCTGATCGCTGGCGGAGGGTTGCGGGCTGACGGCCGGCCCGAAAGCGAACCAGGCAACCGCACCGCCAGCGGCGAGCCAGACCAGTCGTGCGCCCAAGACCCCTCGGCGCATCTCGCCACGGAAGCATCGGGCGAGACGGGCGGACAGGCTCCGAAACCTGATGGGTGCGCGTATCCTCAAGGAACGAACCACGTCGCCGAGGCCGAACCCTCAGAGCAACTCGCGTTTGGACGAACGCGGATCGATCGCTGTAACGCCGAGCAATAGAGCAGCTTGTTCCGAAGGGGTGACGCCACCCGGTCGGGACGTGCCCTAGGGCTGAAGCGTTGCCTCCAATATGCCAAGATTGCTCGAAGCCCTGATGTGGATCTGGTTGCGGTCGACCGACCTCCGGTCCAGAGACCAGCGCTTCACTTCCTCAGGCAACAGGTAGGCTTGTTCTTGTTGGCTGACGATCGGATCGCCGTCAGCGCTTTCGATGCGAATGGCTTCGAGATGCAGATGCGCAGTGCCCTGGTTGGCTAGCTCGACCACGGGCCCTTGGCGGGTCTCGATGATCGACCATACCGGTCGGGCCAAGGCATCGGCCGGCGTCACGAACACCGGTAGCGAATAACGAAAATTGAAGGCGACCCCTCCACTGGGTCCCTGCCCGGTCGGCACCTCGGTGAGAATCAGCCTATAGGTCTTTTCGAGCCCGCCCGTGATCGGCTCCCGCAGGCCCAGGCGGACAACCTGACGACCGCCGGCCGGCACCTCGAAGACCACGGGCACGGCGATCAGCTCGTTCGTCGACATGGTTTCCATGGCCGGCAGAGCTGCGGTCCAGGCCAACGTGTCGACCTGAAACAAACTCGGCGTATCGCTGTCATTGACCACCGTCAGCGACGCCGCCTTGCCTTTGACCGAGAGCTTGGTCGGCGACAGGGTAACGGCCCCTGCCGCCCACACGGCCGCCGGCTGAAACCCCAAGAAGGCCAGGCTTAGACCGACGGCAACTATCCAAGCTCGCATCATCTGCTTGATCAGAAGGTCAGCGTGATGGTGACCGTGTCGGCATAGTCGCCGATCGGCACCGCCTGGCCACCGGGAATGCGGCCGAAGACGTCGATCTCACCGGAGAACGGAACGAACAGCTGAAGTTCGTAGCTGTTGCCGCCTGAGCCGAAGATCTGGCTGTAACCGGAATCGCGAAACAGCTGATAGTTCAGGGCGTTGGTGCCGGAGACCATGGTCCGCGCGGCCTCGTCCTGGCTGGCTCCACCGTCCAGTTCAAAGGTCAGCGTACCGGCGCAATTGGTGTAGCTTATGGTGGTCTGGGCATCGAGGTCGGCATTCTGGCCGCTGGTGTAGGTACCGAAGTTCAGGGTACCGCCGGCAACCGCGCAATTGCTGGCCACGGTCGCCGTGACGCCCAGGGTGCCGGTGTCTTGGGCCGCGGCTACAGGCAGCGCCGCCACGCTAAGAGGGCCAGCGACCAAACCAATCGCCAAAAATCTGTTCACAGGAAACATCGGGGCAACTCCGCTAAGGGTTTTGTCACCACCCACGAGATTATCTGCTCATAAGTTCAACTACTGATTGACAGATGAACAGTCCGGCAAAAATTTGCAAGGGTTTTTCTTCATTGAGATGTCGCCACTCTTGGATGGATAAGGAAAAGAAACCACGCTTGGCCTAAGAGGGGGTTAATGCTGGGGCCCGAGGGTGCGATTATTCGTCATGGCCGCCAGCCAACAGTTCTGTGGACGGGAGAAAATCATGCAATCCGAACCGGTTATCACCTTCCACAACCTGCCCCATTCGGATGGTTTGGAGGCCTTGATCCGCACTCGGATTGCCAAATTGGAACAGCTGTCTCGGCGGATCACGAGCTGCCGGGTCGCCATCGAGGCGGTAAGCCGGTCGGCTGCGGGGGCCGAGCGGTTTGAGGTGACCTTGGACCTGGCGTTACCGGGTCAGAGCGTCATTGCCCGTTCCGAGCCCCACACTGAAGCCCAGGCCGCGGTCAACGAAGTCTTCGATGTCGGCCGCCGAAAGCTGATCGAGCAACGGGACCGAAAACGCTAGGCTGACGCGCAGGGTTTCAGATCATTCGGACCGGCGTTTGACCAAATCCTCAAGCGGCTCGCCCGATCAAACGGATGCGCGCGCCGCCGGAAGCGTGCAGCGCTCCACGGTGGCCAAAAGCTTCGCCCGATCGATGGGCTTGCTGAGATAGGCATTCATGCCCACCTCCTGACAGCGCTCCTGGTCGCCACGCATGGCATTCGCGGTTACGGCGACGATCGGCACCGCGGCTTTAGCGTCGGGCAAACCGCGTATCGCGGCGGTGGCGGCGAAACCGTCCATGATCGGCATCTGAATGTCCATGAGGACGATGTCGATACCGCCCGCCTTGACCGCTTCGACCGCTTCCTGGCCGTCATTCGCCGCGCTGACCTTATGCCCAGCCCGTTCGAGAACGAGGCTGGCGAGACGCCGATTGACCGGATTGTCGTCGGCCACCAGCACGGCTAGCGGGCTCGGGCTGGTTTCGCTCATGCTGTGGATGGTGACAAAATCTTCGCTCGCCTTGCGGGTCACTTGCCGGACGCAAGAAAGGAGCGTCGAGCTCTCGACCGGCTTTGGCAGGTAGGCCGCGAAGCCTTGGCGCCGGGCCCGCTCGGCGTCACCCCTGAGGCCCGAGCTTGCCAGCATGACCAGCTTCATGCGCTCGAGGCATCCGAGCCGCTCAAGGGCTTGGGTCAATGCCGGCATCTTCATGTCGGGCGGCGCCTGGTCCACGAAACAGATAATCGTACGGTCGCTGGTCCGCCGTTGCTCCAGCCAGGCGAGGCCCTCGTTGCCGGTCGCGGCCAGATAACAGGGTATCCGCCAGGCGGTCAGCATGTCGGCCATCCGTTCCCTGAGCCCGGCATCGCGATCAATCACCAGAGCATCGACGTCCCGAAGGTCGACATCGTCCGGCAGGGTTTGGTTTCGCGCGACTGTGCGCAAGGGCAAACTCAGGGTGAAGCACGTGCCCTCGCCCACAGCACTTGTCACCATGAGCTTACCGCCCATGGCATGGGCGAGGCTGCGCGATAACATCAGACCCAAACCGTTGCCGCCATAGGTTCTGGCCACGGACGGGTCACCTTGAGCGAAGGGCGAGAACAGCTGGGGCAGGATCTCGGCGGCGATGCCGATGCCCGTATCACGAACCTCGAAGCGGATTTGGTCCGGCAGGAGCGGATTTTTGTCGATCCTCAGCGCTACCGAGCCTCGATCGGTGAACTTGATCGCGTTGCTTATGAGATTGATCAGGATTTGGCGCAGGCGCCCCGGGTCGCCACCCACCGTTTCCGGCAGATCGGAATCGAGCGTTATTTCAAAGGTCAGAGATTTGGCGGCGGCTTCCGTCTCGAAGCGAGACCAGACCCGACGGACCACGCTTTCGAGCCGAAAGGGGCTTTCCGCAAGAACCAGCGAGCCGACGTCCAGCTTGGAGAGATCAAGTATGTCGTTGATGATCGTCAGCAGCGCCTCGCTGGAATTCAGGACGATATCGAGATACTCGCGCTGCATGGCGTCGAGAGATGTTTCCTGCAGCAGGCGGCTCATGCCGATCACGCCATTCATCGGCTCGCGGATCTCATGGCTCATCGTCGCCATGAACACCGTCTTGGTTCGAGCCTTCGCCTCCGCCTCGTCGCAAGCCTGTGTGAGCTCGCGGACGCGGCACTCCAAGGCGTCGCGGGAAAGGTCCGCCAATTCGGGTTCCACATGCTGTTCGTCGGTCATGGCCTGATCCCCTGGTATCGGCCACGGCTTATCGGTTCTCTCCACCAAATTCAACTATAGGTAGATTTCCGAGGGGCGGATTTGACTTTAGGTTAAAATTCCTATACATCGGCACTGCAATATTTTGTGGTGGTGACAGCCGGGTCGGGTGTGATGGGGCGGAGTATCGGATTAGAGAAACGGACGGCAACCAAACTGGATGCGGATGCCTGCCGGCATCTGCTCTTGGAGGGCCGCAAACCCGAGGAGGTGGCTGCTGAACTCGGCTGCTCGATTGCCGCTGTGAAGCGCTATCTTGCCGCAGATCCGATCGTCGCCCGGGCCAACAAGGCGGTTCGCAAGCAGAGCGAGGACAAAAGCTTCTCCCGCTATGACGACCTTTCCAGCGCCGTGATCGACGCCATCCACAAAGAGGTCGAGGACAAAAACGTCCGCGTTCTCATCTGGCTTGCCGACCGGCTCGACCTTCTGAAGCCGGAGGGTGAAAAAACGCCGGCCGATGAGTTTACCCAGCTATTGGATTCTCTGACCAGCGACGAGCTGGGAGAGCTTCGGGCTTTAGGGCGCAACGCGCCCAAGGGCGGCTGACCGCAAACCGTGTTCGTCCAGACGACCGCGGTTGTCAGCCGTTTTGCAGGATGAGCTCCAGACCCTCTTGATAGTAGAGCGTCATTCCGCCTTCGAAGGTGACGAACCGAAAGCCGGTGACGTCTTCGCCGCCGGCCGTGACATGCTGGTCGGAAACACCTTGACTGAGTACCGGCGGATTGTCGGCGAGCTCCATGCTCCTGAGACCGGAGTCATTGTAGAGAACGACCTCGCCGCCCTCGTCCTGGAGCATATCGTCAAGCGCCAGCGTAACACGCATCGGCGTGTCAAATCGGTCACCGGCGAGCCGGCTTAGCGCTAGATCAAGCGATTGCTCATCAGAACGGCGGTCGTTCGCTTGAGCGTTTTTTTGCGTTCGAGCCATGCAGGTGCCCTTTTGTCGATGGTCAACTGGAAGGTGATGTACCCCAGCTTGGTAAATGAAGCATTAACGCTAGCGTAGAGTGCAATCAAGTGTGCCCGTCCCTCGGTTTAACGTAGCGTGATACGTGCAGCTGCGGAGAAACCATTTGGTGGACGAAAAGTTGTAATGTCGAGATATCTTACAACCGTGGGGCGTTCCGGAATTGGCGTCAGGGGATTAGGAGGTTGCGGCGGTTTTGTCGCGTAGCCAGGCCGGCGCGGCGAACGCGGCCTTGTGGACCTCCGGCGTGTAGTAGCGAAGGCCTGCCGGCACCGAGCGCCCGTTGAGCCCGGAAAAGGAATCGTCCCTCAAGCTAACGTCATCCGACGCCCAGCCGAGACACATGGCGCCGCCAACATAAGTCGGCACGTCGGTCCGGTAGAAACCGACGTCCTCGAACCCGGCTTGACGTTTGCGCGCCTGAGACAGGGTGAGGACGCCGGCGTCGACGCCGGGATTACCGCTCATGGTCGTCAGAACGCCGCCCGGCGCCAGACAACGCCGGCAGGACCGGTAGAAATCCGTCTCGAACAGGACCTCGCCCGGGCCGATCGGATCGGTGGAATCGACGATGATGACGTCGAACCGGCGATCGGTCTCGGCGACGAAAGCGGCGCCGTCGCCGATGACGATGTCCGTCTTTGGGTGATGGAACGAGCCCTGACTAAGCTCAGGCAGATAGCGCTCGCAGAAATCGATGACGCCGCGATCGATTTCGACCTGGACCACGCTCTCGACCCGGTCGTGTTTGACAGCTTCCCGGAGGCTGCCGCCATCGCCGCCGCCGACGATCAGGACGTCTCTCGGCCGCGCCACCGACAGAACGGGCACGTGAACGAGCATTTCGTGGTAGGCGAACTCATCGCCGGTGGTGGTCTGAACGACGCCATCGAGCGCAAGGACCTTGCCCCACTCCTCGCTCTCAAAAACGATCAGATCCTGATGCGCCGTTTTGTCGTGAAACAAGACCTGCTTGACACGAAAGCGCTGCTGCCAGTTGGCATGCAGCGTCTCAGTGAACCACTCCATGGCTTGCAGCGTCAGTCCACGGCGCCGCGCAGATACTCGGTCACCTGCACCCGGCTTGGCTCGAAGGCCCGCTCCAGGACCGGAACCACGGCATGGGGGTCCGCATCACCACACATGAACACGTCGAACGCCGCGAAATCCCGCTCGGGCCAGCTGTGCACCGAGATGTGGCTTTCGGCCAGCACGGCGACGCCGGAGATGCCGCCGTTGGGCTCGAAATGGTGGAGGTGAATGTGGAGAAGCGTGGCTCCGGCCGCCTCGACGCCCTCGCGCATCGCCTGTTCCATCGCCCCCAGATCATCAAGCTCCCTGCCGCCCCAGAGATCGATGATCAAGTGGCTGCCGGCGCACTTCTTGCCGTGGCGCTCGATGAAGAAGTCTTTGCGCTCATCACCATTGGCATAGCCCCCTTGCGACGTCGGAAAAGCTGGCGCTTCATCGGTGGATCGATCGATAGCGAAGACTGCGTGTGCCAAGGGTTGCGTCCCAATCGAGCAAGGATGGTGTTGTCCATCGGCGGGAGGGTTCGCCGAGTTCACGACAAAAAGCGCACCTCAGCCGACGCCGAAGGTGCGCGATCTGCCGCCGATCCGGCGACTGCACATATGTAGCCTCTTCGAGGTGCCGGCTCAACAGCAGCCGCGAAAGACTTTTCAGCCAAGGCGTTCGACGAAAGTCGAACCAGAGCTTAGCAGTCCCCTAGAGGTCGGCGTAGACGTGGCGCTCCGCCTTGCCGCCCGGATGGGTCACGGCCCCCTTTTCGGCCGAGCCCACCGTCTGCGCGTACTTCCAGAGCGTGCCCGAAGCATATTGGGTGTCGGGCGCATGCCAGTTGGCCCGTCGCGCCTCCAGAACATCGCTCTCGACCGCCAGATCGATCAGACCCGCCTCGGCGTCGATCGTGATGATATCGCCGTCCTCAATGAGGCCGATCGGCCCTCCGTTCGCGGCTTCAGGGCCGACGTGGCCGATGCAGAAGCCACGGGTCGCACCGGAAAAGCGGCCGTCGGTGATGAGCGCCACCTTGTCGCCCTTACCCTGACCATAGATCGCCGAGGTCACACCCAGCATTTCCCGCATGCCAGGGCCACCCTTGGGGCCCTCATAGCGTATGACCAGGACCTCGCCATCCTCGTAAGATCCGGCCTGAACGGCCTCCATGCAGGCCTCCTCGCTGTCGAAACAGCGGGCTGGTCCCTGGAACTGGAGCTTTTCCAGACCGGCGATCTTGCCGATGGCCCCTTCCGGCGCCAACGACCCTTTCAGCCCGACGACCCCGCCCACCGCCGTCAGCGGCTTCGATGTGGGCCGGACGATCGGATTGTCGACGAAGCTCACGCCCTCGAGATTTTCGGCGATCGTCTTGCCGTTCACGGTGAGCGCGTCGCCGTGGAGATAGCCGCCGTCGAGAAGGGCGCGCATCAACAAAGGCACGCCGCCATACTCGTTCAGATCGCGCATGACGTAGCGGCCCGCCGGCTTGAGGTCGGCGATGTAGGGGGTCGAGCGAAAAATGGCGGCGACGTCGTGAAGATCGAAGTCTATGCCAGCCTCGTGGGCGATCGCCGGCAGATGTAACGCGCCATTAGTCGAACCGCCTGAACAGGCGACCACCCGGGCGGCGTTCTCCAGGCTGTTTCGCGTGACGATGTCTCGTGGCCGGATGCCGTTGGCCAGCAAGCTCATCACCGCTTCGCCGGAGGCCTCCGCCCATTGATCTCTGGTTTCCATGGGCGCGGGCGTGCCCGCGGAGCCAGGCAACGCGAGGCCAATCGCCTCGGACACACAGGCCATGGTGTTGGCGGTGAACTGGCCGCCGCAGGATCCGGCCGAGGGACAGGCCACCTGCTCCAGCTCCTCCAGCTCCTCGTCACTCATCTTGCCGACGGCGTGCTGACCGACCGCCTCAAACACGTCTTGAACGGTGACGTCCCGGCCGCGAAACTTTCCCGGCAGGATCGAGCCGCCATACATGAACACCGACGGCACGTTGAGGCGGACCATCGCCATCATCAGACCGGGCAGCGACTTGTCGCAGCCGGCGAGCCCGACCAGCGCGTCATAAGCGTGGCCTCGAACCGTGAGCTCGGTGCTGTCGGCGATCACCTCGCGGCTGACGAGCGAGCTCTTCATGCCTTGGTGGCCCATGGCGATGCCGTCGGTGACGGTGATGGTGGTGAACTCCCGCGGCGTGCCCCCGGCCTTGGCGACGCCGCGCTTGACCGCCTGGGCCTGACGGCCGAGGGCGATGTTGCAGGGAGCCGCTTCGTTCCAGGTGGTGACGACCCCGACAAAAGGCTGGGCGATATCGCTCTTGGTCAGGCCCATAGCATAGTAGTAGGAGCGGTGGGGCGCCCGATCGGGGCCACCGGTGCTGTGGCGGCTCGGGAGCTTGGATTTGTCGAAAACCGTATGCCTGGCCATGCGGACAACTCTCTTATCGTTCGAAGAAGCGCTCAAGGCGCTGGTTTCGGGCGTTCGTTTCGCTGTTGTAGGGAGCGCCGAAATTCGTGGCTAGAGCTATCGACCAGGCTCGGTGGCTGATCCGCCGCGTCAAAGCGGCGATCAACCATTTCAACGAGGACGCCGCGGCCATCGTCGCCGGCCATATCGCGTTCGCGGCGATGCTGGCCTTTTTTCCTTTTCTCATTTTCGTCGTCACCATCGCCGGCGAGATCGGCCGCAGCGACGCCGCCCTCGAGCTCGTCGACGGGCTGTTGCGGGCGCTGCCGCCTGAAGTCAGCAGCGCGTTGGCGCCGACCCTCGACGACGTGCTCCGGGAGCCGCCGAAAGGATTGTGGGTTCTCAGTCTCGCCACCTCCCTCTGGGCCGCTTCCTCGGGCATTGAGAGCCTTCGCTATGCGCTCAACCTCGCTTACGGCATCGGCCAGACGAAAGCGATCTGGCGGGCGCGGATCGAGAGCGCGCTGATCGTTATCGCGCTGGCGCTGGTCGGTCTGTTTTCGTCTCTGGTTCTTTTTCTGGGGCCCCTCGCCTGGCAGATCCTGACCTCGATCGGCGGCCTGTCCCAGGAGCTAGCGCCCCTCTATCGCCTGGCCCGCCTGGCCTTCGCGCTGGCCGTGATCGCGCTGGTGACCTCCACGCTCTATCGGGCCCTCTCCCACACCCGCTTGTCCCGGCGGGAGGTCTTTCCCGGCGCCTGCTTCGTCGCCGTGGGCTGGACCTTGCTGGTCGAAGCCTTTTCCACCTACGCCTCCGAGATCGCCGATGTCAGCGTGACCTACGGCAGCTTGGGCGGCGTCGTCCTCACCCTGCTATTTTTCTACCTGGTGGCCTGCCTATTCCTTTTCGGCGCGGAGCTAAACGCGACGACACGGCGGATCACGGCTCCGGGCTGAGCTCTGGTTGCCGCTTGCGTGGCCCATACCCCCGGTTAGGATGTTTTGAGTGACTGGCGCGCGCCCCAAACATCTCGGAGGAACGACATGACGAAGCCTGCCCAACTCCTGGCAGGAAAGAAGGGTTTGGTGATGGGCGTCGCCAACGATCGGTCGATCGCCTGGGGCATCACCGCCGCCGCCCACGCCCATGGAGCCGAGATCGGCCTCACCTATCAGGGGGACGCCCTGCTCAAGCGGGTCACCCCGCTCGCCGCCAAGGTCGGCGCCGACATCCTTCTGCCAGGCGATGTCACCGACGAGGAGCAGATGGACGCGCTGTTTCGGACCATCGAAGGGAAATGGGGCCGGCTCGATTTCCTGGTCCACGCCATCGCCTTTTCCGACAAGGAGCAGCTCAAGGGCCGGTTCGCTGACACCACGGCCGACAATTTTTCCAAGACCCTGGCGATCTCGTGCTTTTCGTTCGTCGATCTATGCCGCCGGGCGGCGCCGCTCATGGCGAATGGCGGCTCCTGCCTGACGTTGACCTATGCCGGCTCCGAGCGGGTGATGCCACACTACAATGTCATGGGCGTGGCCAAGGCGGCGCTGGAGGCAAGCGTTCGCTATCTCGCCGTCGATTTCGGCAATAACAATATTCGGGTGAACGCGATTTCGGCCGGCCCGATCCGAACGCTTGCGGCTTCCGGGATCGGCGATTTCAGATACATCCTCAAATGGAACGAGCTGAACGCTCCGCTCAAACGCAACACGACGATCGAGGATGTCGGCGGCGCTGGTGTCTATCTGCTGTCCGATCTCGGCGCAGGGGTCACCGGTGAAGTAATGCATGTCGATTGCGGCTATCACATTGTCGGCATGAAGGCGATCGATGCGCCCGACATCGACAAGGTCAGCTGACCGAGAATGGCCGGTAACAGTTTCGGCGGCCTGCTTCGGTTCACCACGTTCGGCGAGAGCCACGGGGTGGCCATCGGCTGTGTCGTCGACGGGGTTCCGCCGCGGCTGCCCCTGAGTGAGGACGTCATCCAGAAGTGGTTAGACCGGCGCCGGCCGGGCCAGTCCAAATTCACCACCCAACGCCAGGAGCCCGATCAGGTCGAGATCCTCTCCGGTGTGTTCGAGGGACAGACCACGGGCACGCCCATCGGCCTTCTGATCCGCAACCAGGATCAACGCTCCAAGGACTACAGCGAAATCAAGGATGTGTTCCGGCCGGGCCACGGGGATTTCACTTACCAGGCCAAGTATGGCATCAGGGACTATCGGGGCGGCGGCCGCTCGAGCGCCCGGGAGCCGGCGATGCGGGTCGCCGCCGGCGCCATCGCCCGGGTCATTCTGGGCGAGACCATTCAGATCCGGGGCGCGCTGGTCCAAATGGGCGATGACCGGATCGACCGGGAGAATTGGTCCTGGGCCGCGGTCGAGGACAATCCTTTTTGGTGCCCGGACGCCCAGGCCGCCACCCGCTGGGAAGACCAGCTGACGAAAACTCGCAAGGCCGGTTCGTCCGTGGGCGCGGTCGTCGAGGTCGTCGCGACGGGCGTACCGGCCGGTCTTGGCGATCCGGTCTACGACAAGCTCGACGGCGATCTCGCCAAGGCGCTGATGACCATAAATGCGGCAAAAGGGGTCGAGATCGGGGCAGGTTTCGCTGCCGCGGCGCTCAGCGGCGAGGACAATGCCGACGAGATCCGCATGGAAGACGGCAAACCCCAGTTCCTTTCGAACCATGCGGGCGGGATCCTGGGCGGGATCTCCACCGGCCAGCCGATCGTCGCCCGGTTCGCGGTCAAGCCCACAAGTTCGATCCTGACGTCACGTCGAACGATCACGACGGCCGGCGAGGAAACCGAGGTGTCGACCAAGGGGCGGCATGATCCTTGCGTCGGCATCAGAGCCGTGCCGGTTGGAGAAGCCATGGTCGCCTTCGTCATCGCCGATCATGTGTTGCGTCAGCGGGCGTTGGCCGGACCATGAGTGAACCCACGCCGATCCAGGTTCTGGAGACCGTGCTTTATACGGACGATCTGGAAGCCGCGCGCGGGTTCTACGGGACGGTGCTCGGCCTGGAGCTGCACAGCGAGCAGCCTGGCCTTTTTCTCTTCTTTCGTCTCGGTCGGTCGATGCTTTTGTTGTTCGAACCAGAAGCGGCAGCGGCAGCCGGCCGCGACGTTCCGGCCCACGGCACCAAAGGACCGGGTCATGTCTGCTTCTCGGTACCGGGAGCTTCCCTCGACGGCTGGACCAAACATTTCCACGGTCATGAGATCGCCATCGAGCAGGATCACATCTGGCCCAACGGCGCGCGCTCGCTCTACGTCCGCGATCCGGCGGGCAACAGCGTTGAACTCGCGGATCCCAAACTTTGGGGCTTCGGCGACGGATAGCGACGTTATCCCAAGTTATCCACAGATCATCCCTTGATTGACCGATCAACGCCACTCAATCAGATCAACCAACCAGCCCCCTTGGTCGTCCGACTGATCGCGGATGCCACTTCAACCCAAGGTTTCTCAACCTTCAAAGCCATTCAAAGCCAAGACTACCAGCGGCCGATCCGCATGCTCTGGCACCCGTTCGCGCCGGCGCTGGCCAACAGTTTCGTTCGCCAGGGCGCGGATGATTTCGAGCGTTTGGTTCCGGCTCTCCGGACCAAGCTTGTTTTCCACGCCCTGTTGACCGAGGCCTCCGATGCCGGCAATGCGAGCGACATGCTCGAAGCGCTCGCCGATTTGGGGGAGAGCCGGTCTGAATGGCCTGACGGGCTTTTGGGCCTGTCGCACCGTCGGCTCCAGGCGGCTGCGGGGCGGATCGTCATCAGCCATCGCGCGGCCCTGCGCTCGGGCATCACCCGGGGGCCCGTGGTCATCTTCGACGACCGCCACGTCATCGCCGGCAACCAGGCACCGGAGGTTTACGGCGCGATGCTTGAGATCACCGGCACGCGCTAGCTTTTCAAGGAAACCGGCGCCCTCGAGCCGCCGGCTCGGGCGGCTGGCAGAAAGAGTTACTCCGGCGTCCAGGCTTCGTAGTCGCCGGTCGCGTGATCGCGTTGACCACCCTGGCGAACATGGCCCGACGGCAGATACGCTTCGGCCGTCCCGGTCATATTGGGCAGATGCTCGCGCTCCCACCGGGGTGCCGGCAGCGGCCGCTCGCTCGGCGGAAACTGGACCCGTCGGTGAAGCCAACCCGCCCAGCCGGGCGGCACGCTCGACGGCTCCGGATCGACGTCCGCCGGATAAACAACCCAGCGCTTTTCCCTGCGCCAATGCTCGGCGCCGGCCTCGCGATAGTAGTTGTTACCGAATTCATCCGAGCCCACCAACTCGCCGATCCGGCGCGTCGTCAGAAGGGTGCCGAGACGGTTGAACGAAAGCCATTGAAGCATGGGGCGATCCATTAGCCGTATCTCCGACGAGTATCGCCACGACCGCAACGCCGGTCCAGGACTGAATGGCGGTGACGACCGAGCAAAAAGACTAAGGCCTCTCTCAGGGGCTCTGTGGATAAGTGAGGATAAAAGGTTGAGTGATTGTTGATGGATTTCCATCAACCAAACTCAGCCAGGCTTGATTTCTAATCTCAAAAATTGGGGATAACTTACCGTTGCATCGAGCAAATTTTCGATTTGGCTTAGCGAAATCAAGAAATGATGATAGGCATCCACGCCTGCGGCGGCGGATCTGCGGCCGAACAGGATCGATGTCCCAAACCACAATATCCAGTTGCCGACGGCGAGAATTGTCTATATGTTGTGATTACTGATGCTGGAGCAGGTTCGCAAATCATCTTGTGGATAACTGCGATCGACAGAGGTCTTCGTGGGTCTCTTCTCAACCAAGGCGCGAAATGTCGATCGGGATCTGTGGCGGGCGGTTTTTTGGTTTTCTTTGCGGCAAGTGGCCGCGATTGGGGAGCTTGAGCGACGATGAGGATTGAACGTCGGTTCACCATCGAAGGTGATGATGCCTATGCCGGTATCACCTTTCGTCAGGCGGTCAGTGAAATCCGCAACCCTGATGGCTCGATCGTATTCCAGAATGCGGACGTCGAGGTACCTGCCGGTCATTCCCAGGTCGCCGTGGACGTGCTCGCCCAGAAATATTTCCGTAAAGCCGGTGTACCCAAGGCGACCCGGCCGGTGGACGAAGCCGGTGTGCCGGCGTGGCTGCAACGGCGCGTGCCGGATGAAGCGGCCCTTGCCGCGTGGCCTGAGGATCAGCGTTTCGGTGGTGAGCAGAGCGCCCGGCAGGTCTATGATCGGCTCGCCGGCACTTGGACCTATTGGGGCTGGAAGGGCGGTTACTTCGACGACGAAGCGGATGCCCGCGCCTTCTTCGACGAGCTGAGAGCGATGTTCGCGCTCCAGGTCGCGGCCCCTAACTCACCGCAATGGTTCAATACCGGTCTGCATTGGGCTTACGGCATCGATGGCCCGGCCCAGGGACACTTCTACTGCGATGCCGAAACCGGCGCGTTGACCCGCTCGGCTTCGGCCTACGAGCATCCCCAGCCCCACGCCTGCTTCATTCAGAGCGTCGGTGATGATCTGGTGAACGAGGGCGGCATCATGGACCTTTGGGTACGTGAAGCCCGTCTGTTCAAATATGGCTCCGGTACCGGCACCAATTTCCCCAGCCTGCGCGGTGCCAACGAACCCCTTTCCGGTGGTGGCAAATCCTCAGGTCTTATGAGCTTCCTCAAGATCGGGGACCGGGCGGCGGGCGCCATCAAATCCGGGGGCACGACCCGGCGCGCGGCCAAGATGGGGGTGGTCGATGCCGACCATCCGGACATCGAAGACTATGTCATGTGGAAGGTGATCGAGGAGCAATAGGTAGCGGCGCTGGTCGGCGGCTCGCAACTCCTCGAGCATCACCTGAACCGGGTTATGAAGGCCTGCCATGAGGGCGTGGCAGACGGCGACGACCGGTTCGACACCAAGCGCAATCGCGATCTTCGCCTGGCGGTCAAAGCCGCCCGCAAGGTGTGGCTGCCGGAAGGCGCCATTCAGTCGGCCATTCTCTATGCGCGGCAGGGCTACAGCCAGATTGAGGTTCCGACCTACAAGGCCGATTGGGACAGCGAGGCCTACGTCACCGTCTCCGGCCAGAACTCCAACAATTCGGTGCGGGTGACCGACGATTTTCTTAATGCCGTGGTCGCCAACGGCGACTGGACGCTGACCCGGCGCACCGATCACCGGGTCCACAAAACCCTGAAGGCCCGGGAGCTTTGGGAGAAGATCGCCTACGCGGCCTGGGCCAGTGCGGATCCCGGCATCCAATTCGATACCACGATCAACGACTGGCACACCTGCCCCGCAGGCGGTCGGATCAACGCGTCCAACCCCTGCTCTGAATACATGTTCCTGGACGACACGGCCTGCAATCTGGCGTCCCTCAATCTGATGACGTTCCGGGGCGAGGATGGCGGTTTCGACGTCGAGCGCTACACCCATGCCGTTCGGCTCTGGACCATCGTCCTCGAGATCTCGGTGATGATGGCTCAGTTCCCGAGCAAGGAGATCGCTGAGCTCTCCTTTCGCTATCGCACGCTCGGTCTCGGCTACGCCAATCTGGGCGGGCTCCTGATGTCCATGGGCCTGGGCTATGACAGCGATCAGGGCCGGGCACTCTGCGGCGCCCTCACCGCGCTGATGACCGGCACCTCTTATGCGACGTCGGCCGAGATGGCGGGGGAACTTGGCCCCTTTCCGGCCTATCCGGAAAACGAGGAGGCTACGCTCCGGGTGCTTCGCAATCATCGCCAGGCGGCGCACGGGCAAAAGAACGGCTACGAGCGCCTGGCGACCAATCCGGTGCCGCTCGATCACGCCAACTGCCCGCACCCGGCACTGGTGGAGGCGGCCGTGGCATCCTGGGACCGGGCCGTGGGGCTCGCCGGGAAGAACGGTCTCAGAAACGCGCAGGTGAGCGTCATCGCGCCCACGGGCACGATCGGGCTGGTCATGGACTGCGACACCACCGGTATCGAGCCCGATTTCGCGCTCGTCAAATTCAAGAAACTGGCCGGCGGCGGCTATTTCAAGATCATCAATCAGATGGTGCCGAAGGCGCTGTCGACGCTCGGCTACAGCGAGGAGCAGACGGAGGCGATCGTCCGCTATGCGGTGGGCCACGGTACGCTGAAGAATGCACCAGCGATCGACCACGAGAGCCTCAAGGCCCGAGGCTTTACCGACGAGGTCCTCGAAAAGCTGGAAGCGGCGCTGCCGGCGGCCTTCGACATCAAATATGTCTTCAACCGCTTCACCCTAGGCGACGCGTTCTGCCATGACACGCTTGGCTTCACGGCCGCGCAACTGAACGATCTCGACTTTGACCTGCTCCAGGCGTTGGGCTTCACACGATCCGAGATCGAGCAGGCCAACATCTATTGCTGCGGCGCCATGACCGTGGAAGGCGCGCCCTATCTGGCCCATGAGCATCTGCCGGTCTTCGATTGCGCCAATGCCTGCGGCCGGCTCGGCAAGCGCTACCTTTCCGCCTCCAGCCACATCCGCATGATGGCGGCCGCCCAGCCCTTCATCTCCGGCGCCATCTCGAAGACCATCAACATGCCGGCGAGCGCCAGCGTCGAGGCCTGCAAGGACGCCTACATGGAGGCCTGGAAACTGGGGCTCAAGGCGATGGCGCTCTACCGGGACGGCTCCAAGCTCAGCCAGCCGTTGCAGGCACTTGTGATCGACGACGAGGATGATGAGGACGAGGATGACCAGCCGCAGACCGGCAAGGTCATCCAGGTCACGGAACGGATCGTCGAGCGCATCATCGCCCAACGCCAGAAGCTGCCCAACCGGCGCAAGGGCTACACCCAAAAAGCCGTGGTCGGTGGCCATAAGGTTTATCTTCGGACCGGTGAGTATGAGGACGGCCGGCTCGGCGAAATCTTCGTCGACATGCACAAAGAGGGGGCCGCCTTCCGCTCCCTGATGAACAGCTTCGCCATCGCCGTCTCGATCGGCCTGCAATACGGCGTGCCGCTCGAGGAATATGTGGAGGCCTTCGCCTACACCCGGTTCGATCCGGCGGGTCCGGTCCAGGGCAATGACACGATCAAGATGGCGACCTCGGTCCTCGACTACATCTTCCGCGAGCTGGCGGTCTCCTATCTGGAGCGCTTCGACATGGCCAATGTCGAGCCCCAGGACATGCGCCCCGACGCGATCGGTCGCGGCGTCGAGGAGGGCGACATGGGCGATCCGGACTCGGCCCACCAGCTCGCCCTTTTCACCTCCAGCGGTTTCGTGCGCGGCAATTTCCGGCTGCTCACCGGCGGCGCCACGATCGTACGCGCCGACGGCGACAAACCGGTGCAGAGCGGCTCGACGGTGGGATCGGCGGCGTTGAGCGACATGGGCTCAGCGTCCGGGCCAGCCGGCTCTGAGGACGACATGCGCGTCGCCATGGCCCAGGTCGCCCGGCTCAAGGGCTATGAAGGCGATCCCTGCCCAACTTGCGCCAACTTTACGCTGGTGAGGAACGGCACCTGTCTGAAGTGTAACACCTGCGGCAGCACCACCGGTTGCAGTTGAGGCTCAGAAAGGCACTGTCCTTCAAAACAAGCGGAGCGGTCGTTTTGCACGGGCCTGAACGTGAAGTCGATCACTTGGGATGGTGTCGCCGTATGGTAGGCTGATTGTCGACGCGTTTTTGGATCTATGCCGATAAGACCTGTGTCGGCGGCTTGGAGGACGCAATGGAACCGAGACGCTCAGTGCTCGACAGCGAGTTGGAATCCATGGCTCGGGAGGCGGCAAGCGGCCAGACGGCAACCGCGTCGCTGCCATTCGAACAATTGAGCGGACGTTTCAGCGCGCCCGCGGCTCCGGCGGCGTCCGACAAGGTGACGGTAAAGCTGGTTGTCGATCCGGGCGCGGCCGACCTGGTTGGCCGTGCGAGTGAGGACCAAGGAGGGACGGTCACCTCCCACGGCGAAAGCGTGCTCGTTGCCGATGTCGGTGTCGACGCGTTGAGGCGCCTCGGCTCGGTCAAAGGCCTCCGTCGCGCCGAGGCAAGCCGTCTTCTGCATCACCGGCTCGATGACGCGCGCGGTCCGATCACCGGTCTCGACGAGGCCCTTCAAGTCCATCAACTTACGGGCCGAGGCGTGGTGGTCGGCGTCATCGACAGCGGCGTGGACTATACCCACGATGACTTCCGCAATGATGATGGAACAACCAGGCTCGCTTGGTTCGGCCACGCTCGGCGTCTTGCCAACAGCTCGCAATCCGTATTCGACGAGTTCGATGAGGCGGATATCAACGGCGCGCTTCAAGGGTCTCAAACCCTGCCCCAAGGAGATCCGAACGGTCACGGGACCCATTGCGCTTCGATCGCGGCGGGTAACGGCCGGGCGTCTCAAGGCCGGTTCCGCGGCGGCGCAAGCCAAGCAACAATTATGGCCGCGCGCTGCGATGAGTTGACCGACAGCCACGTCATCTGGGCCATTCGCCGGATGTTCGAACTTGCCGGCGATCGTCCGTGCGTGATCAATTGCAGTTTTGGCGGACACTGGGGACCTCACGACGGCACATCGGCGATCGAAAATGTGATCGCAAGGGCGGCGGGTCCCGGCCGCATTATCGTCGTCGCCGCCGGCAACGAGGCCGAGGACCAAATTCACTGGCAAGGCCAGCTTCAGGTCGGCCAGGACCTGGTCATCCCTGTCCGGATCGGCGATGAGCAAGGTCAGTTCGTCGATGTTTGGGTTCCGCGTGGCGACGAATTGGACATCGAAATCGAGGATCCGTCTGGCGCGCGTTTTCCCGCCGACGGCAATGTCCACAACGGCTTGTTCGGTTTGGTCGTCGGCGACTGGATGTTGGATCCGGTTAACCGCGACCAGAATTTGAACGTTCGGGTTGGCAACAGTCCGATCGGTTCGATATGGCGCATTCGCCTGACGCCCAGCCGGGTGATCCAGGGGCGGGTCCACGCCTGGGCCGGAACCTCCGATCCGCGAACGGCGCGCAACCTTTTTCCGATGGTCACGAGCCCTGAATACTCCATCGGCATGCCGGCTACCGAGGAGCGGGCGATTTCGGTGGCTTCCTTCGTCAGCCGCGCCAACATTACGCGTTCCGGAACGGCGATACCGACCCCGGGGCTCGCGGTCGGCGGTCTGTCACCATTTTCGAGCCATGGCCCAAACCGCCTGGGAGCCCAGCTCCCGGATGTCGCGGCGCCGGGCCAGTACATCACCGCGGCTCTCGCCTCGAACAGCGATTTTGAGACCGATTCCAATCTGGTTCTGAGACACGATCCCACCGGCCGCTACATCACGATACAGGGAACCAGCATGGCGACCCCGTTCGTCGTTTCGGTGATCGCGCTAATGCTGGAACGGGAGCCCCACCTGGATCCCACTGAGGTCCGTCAGCGACTTCGCATCACCGCACAGCGTGACGATCTCACCGGGGCTGTGTGGAACCCAGGCTTCGGTTTTGGCCGGATCGATGTTCAAGCGATCCTCGATTACGGCGTACCCATGGTCTGAAGACCAGCTTCGCTCGGGATCGACGCCCACCATCTTGCTTTTGTAGATCGATAGGTTTGGAATGACCGACGCGGTGGCCACCGGTCTTGCCGGCTGCTGGTCACCGGCCACTGGAGGAGGTGTGATGGCTGTGCCTGTCGCTCCACGGATCGTTCCGGCGCTTGAGCGTTGGAGCCACAGTGCGTCAGAGAGTGAGGAAAGGACGGTGATCGTCCGAATGGCTCCGACGCTCCCGGCCGAAGCGGCCCAAGAAGCCTTGGAGGCTGCGGGCGCGATCGTCGAAAGCGCAGGCGACGGGGTCTGCACGGCTCGCGTTACCAGCAAGACCCTGCAGGCGGTGGGCGCCCGGCCGGAGGTCGTGATCGTCGACGAGCCGCGGCAGATGTTTCCCCGTTTCGGGCCTCGATAAGACAAGGGCACCCTGAGAAACCGCAACCCATGATCCGGCGGGACCCGGTCAGCCCGGATCCATCTCGCCCATGGCCAAGGCGGCGATAAAGGCGGATGCTGCCGCAGCCACCAACAAGAACAGGGCCGCGGTGAAGGCGCGCGCATCGTAGACGCGAACGCCGTCCGCAAAATCGCCGGCCCAGAACCAGTCCAGCGTCCAGCCCATGGCGCTCTGCATCACCGCGCCGACCAAGAGAACGGAACTGTTCACCAGACCGGCAATCAGGCCGGCACCGCCCGCTTTCACCTGCTCGGCGGCGAAGGCAAAGGCGATGACCATACCGCCCGCGGCAAAACCGATGGCGGCCAGAGCGCCGATGAGAAGGGCGAGCGGCAGCTGGTCGCCGAGCAGAAACGGTAGCCAGCCTGCCACCAGGAGCGCCGACGCCGCCACCATCGGCCGGCTTCGCCGAGCGATCCGGTCCGAAAACCCGCCCCAGAGCGGGCCGCCCAGCGCCCAGGCCGCGAGCATCATCGAGGCCAGTCCTCCGGCCTGAATTCGGTCGAGCCCGTGAACCTGCTCGAAGTAGGGAACGCACCAGAGCCCGGCGAAAGCGAGCGGCGCCGCGCCCATGGCCCCTGTGTAAAGCCCTGCCAGCCAAAGGCGCGGCTCACGTAAAAGCTGGCCCAGACCGCTCATGCCGGGATCGCGTCCTTCGACGGCGCCTCGCCTCTCCGGAACCGCCAGAGCCATGGCTAGCGCGATCACCACGCCGAAGCCGGTGCCGATGGCGACCGCGAGCCGCCAGCCGAACAGTTCGCGCAGCCCTTCCAGCGGCACCTGGGCCAGAAGCGCGCCTGAGAGGCCGACGGTCAGCGTGAGCCCGACCATGCGGGCGAAGCGATGAGGCGGAAACCAAATCGACGCCATGGTGATCGCAGCAATGTAGCCGACACCGACGGCGGCGCCGATCGATGCCCGGGCCACCCAGGCGAGCGCCGCCGTACCGGCGCTGACGAAAGCCAAGCCTGCCAGCGAGGCAGCGAGCGCGGCGACGATGATCAGCCGTCTCGGACCAAACCGGTCGATGGCCATGCCGATCGGGATCTGACATGCCGCGTAGGCGTAGAAGTACGCGGCCGACAAGGAGCCGACCCCGCCCGCGTCCAGGCGAAAGGCGAGCATCAGATCGTCGACCAGCACGCTCGGCGCGACCCGGTGGAAGAAGCCGTAAGCGTAGAAGATCGCCGCCAGACCCCAGGCGATCCAGGCGAGGGGAAGTACCCGAAGGGCGGGGTCTCGCGACATGAATGGCGGCTCTTTCCGGATCATGGGACGAGACCAGCGGGGACGGCGGTCGAGGCCCGCGGTCCGGTGGAGCGGGAGCGATCCCGCCTCGACGGACTTCCGACAAACCACTGGTCGATCCGGGCTTTTCGTGGCGTATTAGGTCCATGTCCACCCTTCTCGTCGCCGACCAGCACCGACATGACGCCACCCATCGGGTGGAACCTTTCGTCGAGCGGCTGTGTTCAGATTGTCGGCCTTCACTGCTCATCCTTTGCGACCATGCGGGCTTCGAGCTACCGCAGGGTGTGGAAGAGCTTGAGATAACCGAGGATCTGTTGCGCCGGCACATCGGCTGGGACATCGGCGCCGCGGTCGCGACCCGGCGGCTCCACCAGCGCCTTGGCGGAACGGCGCTCTTGAACCACGCCTCGCGTCTCTACGTCGATGCCAACCGCCGCCCCTTCTCACCGACCTCGATCCCGGCCTCCAGCGACGGCATTTTCGTCCCCGGCAACAGGTCCTTGTCTAAGGCCGCTCGCGCCAGACGGCACGCAATCGCCTTCTGGCCCTATCACCGGCGCATCTCACGCCTTCTCGGCGGCATCAGCCGTCAGGGTCTGGGCCCGGTCCTGATATCGGTCCACAGCTTCACCCCGGTCATGGCGGGCGTGGCCCGGCCCTGGGACGTGGGCGTGTTATGGGATCATGACCGCCGGCTGGCCGGCCGCGTTTTGCGGAGTTTGCGGGCCCGCGACGATCTCATGGTCGGCGACAATGAGCCCTATTCGGGTCTCGAGGAGTTCGGTTTCACGGTGACCTTCCACGCCCAGAGGACGGGTATCCCCCACATCATGTTCGAACTTCGCCAAGACCGCGTCGAAAGCGACGAGCAGGCCCGCCTATTCGGCGACATCCTGGCGGACAGTGTCGAGCCTTTATTGGACGACCCTGATCTGCGCAAACGCATGCCGGAGACCAATCGAAAATGGCGCCGCGGCCCCCTCGTCTAACCCTCGGCATCGAGGAAGAATATCTGCTGGTGGATCCCGAGACCCGGGATCTCAGGGTCGACCCGGGCGACGGCTTCATGGCCGACTGTCGCGACGCGTTGGGCGATCAGATCTGTCACGAGCTGATGCGTTCGCAGTGCGAAATCGGCACCAGCGTCGCGGACAATGTCGGCCAGCTTCGCGCTGATCTCACAGGCTTGCGGTCGACGGTGGCCAACACGGCGCGCGCTCACGGCATGGCCATGGTCGCTGTCTCCACCCATCCGTTCGCCAACTGGCGCGACCAGCGCCGGGTCGAGATGGACCGCTACCGAGTCCTGGAAAGCGACCTCCAGACCCTGGCCCACCGGCTGGTGATCTGCGGCATGCACATCCATGTCGGCATCGACGACAAAGATCTCCGCATCGACCTCCTGAACCAGCTGACCTACTTCCTGCCGCACCTTCTGGCGCTCTCCACCTCCTCGCCCTTCTGGCAAGGGGAACCCACCGGCCTCAAGGCGTTCCGCCCCACCATCTTCGAGGATCTGCCGCGGAGCGGTCTGCCCGAACAGTTCGCCAGCCACAGCGACTGGGAGCAGATGCTGGCCATGCTCGAGGCCACTGGCCTCTGCACCGATGCCAGCATGATCTGGTGGGATGCCCGGCCGAGCGTCAAGCACCCCACCCTCGAGGTGCGGATCTGCGATATCTGCACCCGCATCGACGACACGATCGCTGTCGCCGCGCTGGTGCAATCTCTCGTGGCATATCTCTACCGGCTGCGGCGGAACAATCAGACCTGGCGGAGCTACCGGCGCATTCTGATCGCCGAGAACAAATGGCAGGCCCAGCGCCACGGCATCGAAGGCGAGCTCGCCGACTTCGGCCAGCAGCGCCGGCGGCCCTTCGCCGATCTCATCGAGGATATGTTCGAGCTGTTCGAGAACGAAGCTGACGAGCTTGGCTGCGTCGAGGAACTGCATTCGGTTCGAACGATCTTGGAGCGCGGGACCAGCGCCGACCGTCAGTTGAAGGTTTTTCGCGAGGCAAAGAAACACGGCGCCGACACGAGGGAAGCCTTGAACGCGGTTGTCGACTGGCTGATCGAGGAAAGCGTGGTCGGCCTTTCCTAGTCTTCCCGCGGCCACCACATCCCTTGTTCACGGCCATAACAGGATGACCAGCCATGACCGAGCCCCGCGACATTGACCCTGCCCTGCGCGTCGAATTGGAGGCCGCTGCCTTCAGGACGTTGGTCGAGCATCTGAGAGCGCGCACCGACGTGCAGAACATCGACATGATGAACCTCGCAGGTTTCTGCCGAAACTGTCTCTCCAAATGGTACCGGGCCGCTGCCGAGGAGCGGGGCATGGATCTCAGTTACGACGATGCGCGAGAAATCGTCTACGGCATGCCCTACGCCGAGTGGAAGGATCGCCATCAGACGGAGGCGTCCGCCGATCAGGTCGCAGCCTTCCAGGCATCTTCCAAGGGCCATTGATCAGTCGTCAATGCGTGATCAACACGCCTGAGCCGCAACGCTTATCCCAATTTATCCCCAGGATCACCATCCTAGAGGGCGGCGAGGATCCGATCCACGAATTTCGGCGTTTCGATCGCCGCGGGCCCCAGAATATGCTCGGCGAAGGCGGACGCTACGGCGGACCGTTCGAGATTGATTTCGACCGTGTGGGCATCGCCCGAGGCTCTGACCCCCTGGACGAAGCCCGCCGCCGGATAGACGAGCCCGCTGGTGCCGATGGCCATGAACAGGCCGCAGCGCTCGATGGCCGCCTCGATTTCGTCGAGGTAGCGGGGGATTTCGCCGAACCAGACGATCGAAGGCCTCAGCCGACCGACGGCCTGGCAGTTGGGACAGACGGTGTCGGTCCAGAGATCGTCCAGCCACTGCCTTTCCTGGCCACAGGCGGTGCAAACGACCCGATCGAGTTCGCCGTGCATCGGCAATAAGCTCTGGCTGCCGGCGCGCTTGTGCAGGTTGTCGACGTTCTGGGTCACCAGGACGATCCCGGCGGGCCAAGCTTTCTCGAGCGCCACCAAGGCCTTGTGGGCAGCGTTCGGCTCGATCGTCGGGTCATGCAATTGCCGGCGACGCGCATTGTAGAAGCGATGCACCATGGGGGGATCGCGGGCAAAAGCTTCCGGTGTTGCCACGTCTTCGGGCCGGTGCCCCTCCCACAGACCGCCGGCATCGCGGAAGGTTGCGAGGCCCGATTCCGCGGAAATCCCGGCACCTGTCAGGATGAGGATGGATTTGGATGGATCAAACATGGAGCCGGTGATCATCATTAGCCCCCTCCCGCCGGCAGGCTCAATGCCCTATCAACGCACGGTCCATGAGCACAAAACAAGAACGAACTTCAGCCATGTTCTCGTTCGCGTTAAAATCACACCAGTCGTCGCCGAACGGCGCGGGATATCGGCCGGCTGCGGCTCAGATCGGCGAAAATGTCTTGGAAGCTGGGTCATAGGAATTGGCTCCCCGGGCCGGACTCGAACCAGCGACCCAGCGGTTAACAGCCGCTTGCTCTACCAACTGAGCTACCGGGGACCAGAGGCGCGCTATAGCAAACCGCCGATCGCCTGAGCAACCACGAATCGCAGGGCGTCTGGTTAGGGACGGTGGAGGTCCGGGCCGGAATCGAACCGACGTACAAGGATTTGCAGTCCTCTGCATAACCACTCTGCCACCGGACCAGGGCGTAAACTTTGTGCGCGACGCGATTGCGGGTCAAGCGTTTGGGCGAGGGCCCGGCCCGATGGCCCGACAATCTTGCGTCGATCGCCTCCGCCCCATGGTCGCCCGATTGTCGTCATGCGCCCGCCCCCCTATAAGGCCGGGCATTCGGCAATCGCGTGCGGGACAGGTCGCATGAATGAACAGCAAAAGCGGGCGGCCATGGTCGAGAACCAGCTGCGGCCCAGCAATGTCCACGATCCACGTGTGTTGAGCGCCATGGGCTTGGTATCGCGCGAGGCCTTTTTGCCGCCGGCGCTGCGCTCGGTCGCCTATAATGACGAGGATCTGGTTTTGCCGGACCGGGGTTTTCTGATCGAGCCCTTGGTGCTGGCCCGCATGCTTCAGGCCCTCAGCCTTGGCCCGAACGACACCCTCCTGGTCCTGGGCTGCGTCACCGGCTATGCGGCGGTCGTCGCCTCCCGTCTTGCGGGTACCGTTTTTCTGGCCGTTGACGGCAACGCTGATCAGGACGCGCTGAACAGCCTTTTCTCCGCCCAGGAAGCGGACAATGTCTTCACCGTCGAGCCGCCTCGCCCGCTCGAGGGTTTCCCCGAAAACGCGCCCTACGACGCCATTCTGGTGATCGGCGCTTTGGACAGGCTGCCCCAGGCCCTTCTCCAGCAGCTACCAGCCGGCGGGCACCTCGCCGTCGTCATCCGTCAACGCCATGGCGGACGGATCAAGCTGGTGAGCCGGTTCGAGCATGGGTTCGCCGAACGGGACCTGTTTGACGCCTCAACTCCTGCGTTTGTTGCCGCCCCGGAAACACCCGCGTTCCAGTTCTGAAGCCGGCGACGGCAACATCACATAAGGCGCCCGCTGACCGTTTCCGCCGACCGCCGAAGCGGCGCAACCGTTCCAGGAAGGCACGCTCCTCAAGGGTTTGGGCGAAATTCAACCTAGCGCGACAGGCCAAACCATCCGGTTGACGATCAAGTGCAGGCTTCGTCAGAATGGTACATGTAGCGAACAGTTGACGTTGGAAGGGTGTGTTTGTTGGTCGACCAGGCCGCTCGGATCATTGCCATGGGCGCCCGGTTCCTTTAACCGGCGATTAACCTTGCGACGGGTATAGAAAGCCTGTGTTCCGCCGTGGAAGGCAAGCCCCTTAGGATTTGAGGGCCAGGTTTTGGTCAACGTCAGCCTTGTTGGTCTGCAAAGCTAGGTGACTGGGTACCGGCCGCGGGTACCAGCCGGAGTAGAGTTGAGATGAGCGAGCCGAAGAGCGCCGACGAACCGTCGATGGAGGAGATCCTCTCGTCAATCCGACGGATCATCGCCGACGACGATGAGGAGAATGGCCACGCCCCGCGTGGTGAGCGTCACGACGACGCCCTCGCCGATAGTGAAAACGAGCCCGGTGCCGCGGATGATTTGGACGACGAAGACGTTCTAGATCTGGGAATGGTATCCGAAGAGGACGAGACCGACGAAGATGGCTTCGCCTCGCTGGATGAAGATCTAGGGAATGACGCCGTGGAACCCGGTAACGAGACAGCGGATCTGGAATTCGCTGAGACCGACGACTTTTTTGACGAGCAAGAAGAGACTTCTCGGGACGACACCATCGCTAGCGAGCATGTTCTAACCGATGAGGTCGACGTGAACGAGGAAAGCCGAGCTCCTGTCCAGTCCTTGGAAACAGGCATCGTATCCGGCGCTGTTGCGGCGGCCGCCACCGGCGCCTTTGCGAAGCTGAACCGCGCCCTGACACCAGAAAACGAGATGACGATGAGCGAAGGACAAGGCCTGACCATCGAGCAGATGGTCTCGGAGATGATGCGGCCGATGCTGAAGGAGTGGCTCGACAATAATCTGCCGTCCATGGTCGAGAAGATCGTCGAGCGCGAGATCAGAAAGCTCGTCCGTCAGGCGGAATTGGACGACTAGGCACCGCCCTCGGCACCTCGCCGAACGGCCTCCCTTACAAATCCGGGCCTTCACGTCGGACTTGCTTCGTCAGCCGCTATGCGCGGTCCGCGATGATGATGGCGCTTTTCGGTAGGTAACCTTTTTCGGGCTCCGCCACGGACTCCCGGCCACTGGGCTTTCGGGCTCCATCGCGGGCCTACAACCGCCGGCGCGCGATCGCTTCTCCAGTCGCATGCAGATCGTGGCGCTCCATCCGGCAAGGCCGCCCTCACGGTTTCTTCGCACCCCCACCCATTGGTGGTGGAGGCATCCCGGCAGAGCGCCATCCGATCAAGCGGGAATGGTTGATCGGATGGCGAGATGCTCGATTGGATATCAGAGAGCAGTCCGTCTACGTCCATACAGGCGCAGAATGCGTCAGCCCTTCCCGGCAACCGAGAAGAAACCATTGGGCGTCACTTTTTATCCCGTCACCGCAGCCACCCGGCAATTCCGACTGCTTCAAGGCGAACAGTGAGTCCGACCATACGCATTCGTAGCGGAAATGGTCAGCTTCGCCGGCTAAGTCGTTGGCAAAAGCACGTTGGGTGGGTAACCGCGTGTCAGAAGTGTTGTCGCGCGGAACGGGAAAGCCTCGCAAGAAGACGCGGCACGTTCTGGGATTTCGTGAGGCGAGGACCGATGGGACAGCTTATCGCGGTGGCCAACACCAAGGGCGGTGTGGGCAAGAGCACGCTTAGTGTTCATTTCACCCGGGCGGTTATGGCCCGTGGCTATGACGTTGCTTTGATCGACACCGACCCACAGCAGTCCGCTGCCGATTGGTTCGAGCAAGCCAAGAAGCGGCCCCACGTGGAACGTTTGCCGCTGATCAATCTTGAGGGCACCGGCAACTGGATCATGAAGAGCCGGCCTTTAATCGCCCGGATGGATCTGGTGATCGTCGATTTCCCGAGCGTGGTAACGGCCGCGATCGGCGCTGCCTGTCTCACGGCCGACGTCCTGGTCATTCCAACCCAGCTCAGCGAAATGGACCTGCGGTCGACGGCGCGCACGCTCGCCATAGCCAGCCGCGCGCGGAAGACCCGGCCGAACGGTCTGCCAAGGATCGTCATCGTGCCCAACCGGGTGCGGCCCGCTGATGAGCGTCTGGAGCTGCTCTCCCATCTTGTGCCGCCGAAGGACACAAAGATCGCCGATCCGCTTCCCGAGGACGATCGCTTTTCGAACGGTCACGCCAAGGGTCGAGACAGGCGCGACGAGACGATGACGGCCGAGTGGATGGAGCCGTTCCACGCGCTGGTCGAGACGGTCGAACGTGAGCTCCGGTCTTCCGCAGAAGCCAAGACAGGAGAGAGCGGCGCTGCGGAATGGCCGATCATGAGGCCCTCGCGTCGTCCCTGGTGGCGGCGCATTCTCCGGTCCGCCTGATCGCTGGCGGTCGGAAAAGCGAAGCCGGTAGCGCTGCGTTCGGGTCGACGAACATCGAGAAACGACTGTCCGCCATGGGCCGTTAAAGCGGCGCCGCAGGCGCCGGATGGCGTGACGAAAAGGTCTGTCGAACCGGATTGACACCGCCTGCCCCGCGGGCGCAGTCAGCTTGTCCGCCGGCAGCCTTTCGCCTATAGCCGGTGGCTCCGTTTCAGCGCTGATCCCAAGGCCCCTCACTGATGCTCGACAAGACCTACAGCCCGGCCGACGTCGAAGCCGGCCGCGATATCGCCTGGGAGACCGAGGGCGCGTTCAGGCCCAAGGCCGACGGCGAGCCCTACTGCATCATGATGCCGCCGCCCAACGTCACCGGCTCACTGCACGTCGGTCACGCGCTCAATCACACGGTCCAGGACACCCTCGCCCGCTTTCACCGCATGCGCGGCAAGGCGGTGCTTTGGCAGCCCGGAACCGACCATGCCAGCATCGCCGTGCAAATGCTGGTCGAGCGCCAACTCGACGCCGAGGGCACCGATCGGCAAACGCTCGGGCGCGAGGCGTTTCTGGAGCGCTGCTGGCTGTTCAAACAACAAAGCGGCAACTCCATCACCAGCCAGCTTCGCAGCCTCGGTACCTCGCCCGATTGGAGCCGAGAGCGCTTCACCATGGACCCGGGTCTTTCCCGCGCCGTCACCCGGGCCTTCGTCCATCTCCACCGGGACGGGCTCATCCACAAGGACCGCCGGCTGGTCAATTGGGACTGCGAGCTGAAGACCGCGATCTCGGATCTCGAGGTCAACAGTGTCGAGGTTCAGGGCAAGCTCTGGCACATCCGCTACCCGCTGGAGGACGGCTCCGGCCATGTCACGGTCGCGACCACCCGGCCTGAGACGATGCTCGGCGATACGGCCGTCGCCGTTCACCCCGATGACGAGCGCTACCAGGCCAACATCGGCAAAAGGCTCCGGCTACCCCTTGTCGGGCGATCGCTGCCGATCGTCGCCGACGACTATTCCGATCCCGAGAAGGGAACGGGTGCGGTCAAGATCACGCCCGCCCACGATTTCAACGATTTCGAGGTCGGCAGGCGCCATGATCTCGAGGCGATCTCCATCCTCGACCGGGAGGGCCGCATCACCGCGCCCGCGCCCGAAGCCTATGTCGGTCTGGATCGCTTCAAGGCCCGAAAGGCGGTCGTCGCCGATCTCGAGGCGCAAGGTTTCTTGGTCGAGATCGAAGATCATACCCACATGGTGCCATTCGGTGACCGCTCGAACAGCATCATCGAGCCCTATCTGACCGATCAATGGTATTGCGACGCGGCAACCCTGGCGAAGCCGGCGATCGAAGCGGTGGAACAGGGCCGTACGCGCTTCGTGCCCGAGCAATGGGCCAACACCTACTTCGCCTGGATGCGCAACATCCAGCCCTGGTGCGTCTCGAGGCAGCTTTGGTGGGGCCATCGCATCCCTGCCTGGTATGGTCCGGACGGCCGGGTCTTCGTCGCCGAGACCGACGAGGAGGCGGCAGCAGCGGCGAGCGCCCACTACGGCTCGAGCGTTGATCTTGTTCAGGACGAGGACGTTCTGGACACCTGGTTCTCATCCGGTCTCTGGGCGTTCTCCACCCTGGACTGGCCGGACGGCAGCCCCGAGCTGGAGCGCTTCTATCCGACCAGCGTTCTGGTGACCGGCTTCGACATCATCTTCTTCTGGGTCGCTCGGATGATGATGTTCGGCCTCTACTTCATGAATCAGGTGCCGTTTCGTGATGTTTACATCCATGGCCTGGTCCGCGACGAGCAGGGCCAAAAAATGTCCAAGACCAAGGGTAACGTGATCGATCCCCTGGAGCTGATCGAGACCTACGGCACCGACGCGCTCCGCTTCACCATTCTGGCAAGCCTCGCCCAGGGCCGCGACATCAAGTTCGGCACCGCACGCGTTCAGGGTTACCGCAATTTCGTGACCAAGCTCTGGAATGCCGCCCGCTTCTGCGAGATGAACCGGTGCCGGCTGACCGAGGATTTCTCGGCTCATCGGCTAACGGTCCCGCTCAACCGCTGGATCGCCACCGAGTTGATCGTGACCGTCGGCAACGTCACCCGGGCGTTGGAAACCTACCGGTTCAACGATGCCGCGCTGGGCCTCTACCAGTTCGTCTGGGACCGTTTTTGTGACTGGTATCTCGAACTCGCCAAACCGGTTCTGGCCGGCGCAGATCAGGACGCCGAGGAAACCAGGGCGACCGCTGCCTGGGTCATGGACCAGATCTTGCTGTTGCTCCACCCGATGATGCCCTTCGTCAGCGAACATCTCTCGGAACGGCTGTTTGGTGCCCCTCACGGCCACCTGATCACGGCACCCTGGCCGGCACCGGAACCGTTCGCTGACGAGGACGCTGCCCGCGAACTCTCCTGGCTCGTTCAGCTGATCGGAGCGATCCGCGCCATCCGAGCCGAACTGCGGCTCCCACCAGCGGCCAACCTCGATTTGCTTGTCGGCAGCGACGATCCGGATTTGTTCGAGAGGTTGCAAAGACACAGGCCGGCGATTGAGCGTTTGGCCCGGGTTTCGGGGATCGAGCCTGCCGGCTCACCCCCCGCAGGCGGCCATCTTCAGATCGTCGTCGACGAGGTGGCCTATTTTCTCCCCGTCGGTGACAGTATCGATCTCGAGGAGGAACGCGCCCGGCTGGCCAAGGAGATCGACCAAGCCCGTCAGGAACTCGCCAAGATCGACAAGAAGCTCGGCAACGAAGCTTTTCTCGCCAAGGCGCCGGACGAGGTCGTGGCGGTTCAGCGCGAGCGCCGAGCGGAAACGGAAGCCCGCCTCGGCCAGTTGCAGGCGGCCCTGGAGCGGATCACGTGACGAGCAACCTTCGCTGTTTCATCGAGGACGACGCCAACGCGCTTAGGCTCACGGTCGTTGATGTGGAGGGCTTCGCCGATTGGCTGGAGGAGAACACGGAGCGGACCAAAAACTGGCTGGCGGCCACCGGCTTCGAACCGAGAGCCGGTGCCGTTGGCCTGATCCCCGCCGACGACGGAAACCTCGATGGCGTCGTCGCGGTCGTCGAGGATCGGCGCTCGCCCTTCGAGGCCGCCCGGGCGGCCTCGCTGGCGCCCGACGGCTCCTACCGGTTGGACCCCGCTTCCTCCGTCGATCACGGGACGGTCGCACTCGGTTGGGCTCTCGAAACCTACCGCTTCGAGCGTTTCAAATCGGAAGCCGGCAAGCCGCCGCCCCGCTTGATCGTTCCGGAGGGGTCGGCTCCGGACGTGATCGCGCTTGCCGAGGCGGTCCAACTCGGCCGGGACATGGTCAACCGGCCGGCCAACGATCTGGGTCCGGAGGAGCTTGCGGATATCGTTCGCGAGCTTGCGACTGTCCACGGCGCCACCGTCGGGGTGACCGTCGGCGAGGACTTGCT
Organism: Geminicoccaceae bacterium; assembly: GCA_050331695.1. Classification (GTDB taxonomy): domain Bacteria; phylum Pseudomonadota; class Alphaproteobacteria; order Geminicoccales; family Geminicoccaceae; genus JBHJGP01. The sequence goes on along the minus strand of JBHJGP010000003.1, from coordinate 159,264 downwards.
AGCGAAAAACTTCCCGATCATTTACGCCGTTGGCCGGGCATCGCCACGGGCACCGAGGTTGATCGATCTTCGTTGGGGCGATGATCCGGCCCTACCTCTGGTCACGCTGGTCGGCAAAGGCGTCTGCTTCGATACCGGCGGCCTCGACCTAAAGCCGTCGAGCGCGATGCTTTTGATGAAGAAGGACATGGGCGGCTCGGCGTGCATGGCGGCGCTGGCCCACGCGGTCATGCGGATCCGCCTGCCTGTTCGCCTTCGGTTGCTGATCCCGGCGGGCGAGAACAGTGTCGACGGCGCCGCCTTCCGGCCGGGCGACGTCATCGCCACGCGCAAAGGTCTAAGCGTCGAGATCGGCAATACCGATGCCGAGGGCCGTCTGGTACTGGCCGACGCGCTGGCGCTAGCCTGTGAAGAGGACCCGGATCTTCTGGTGGACGCCGCCACGCTGACAGGCGCCGCGCGGGTCGCGCTGGGACCGGACCTGCCGGCTTTGTTCACGCCCGACGATGACCTCGCCAACGGGCTTCTGAGCGCTGGCTCGGAGGTGCGCGAACCTCTATGGCGGTTGCCGCTGCACAAACCCTATCGGGCCGATCTAGACAGCCCAATTGCCGACATCAACAATGCCGGAACCAGCCGGTTCGCCGGCGCCGTCACCGCAGCCCTATTTCTCCAGGAGTTCGTTACCGGTCACCGGTGGGCTCACCTGGACCTTTTCGCCCATAACCCAAGCCCGAAACCGGGCCGGCCCAAGGGCGGTGAGGTCAACGGGCTCTTGGCTCTGTTTGCCTATCTGAAAGGCCGCTATTCCGCGGAGCGGACGTAGAGATCATGGCGAAACCGGAACGCCCACGCCGCCGCGACTATCCTCATTTCCTGACCATCACCAGCCGGTGGATGGACAACGACATCTACGGTCATGTGAACAACGTGGTCTATTACAGCTACTTCGACACGGTGATAAACGCCTACCTGATGGAGGCGGGCGGCCTCGATCCGTGGCAGGACGAAATCGTCGGTATGGCCGTCGACACCGGGTGCCGCTTTCACGCCTCGGTCCAGTTTCCGGATCAGATCACGGCGGGCCTGCGGATCGGTCACCTGGGCAACAGTTCGGTCCGCTACGAGGTCGGCATCTTTAGGAACGACGATGACCTGACCGCTGCAGACGGCCATTTCGTCCACGTTTTCGTTCGTCGGGGCGAACAAAGGCCGACGCCGATCCCGCCCGGCCTACGCGCGGCCATGGAGCGACTTCTCGTCAATCAACAGAATTGATTTTTTGTCAGCAAACTTGATCAACCATGTTGATTTCCCCTAGTTTGCAGCGTGTTGAGAACGGCGAGTGGACCACGTTGCCTAGAGTCAAAATCAATCTTTCCCAAGGCGAATTGGAGCTGGAAGGCGATGAAGCGTTCATCGCCGGCTTTCGCGAGACCCTGAGCACCATGCTGGCGAGCCTGGACGAGCGGGCGCCGGTGGTGGCAGCAACGCCCTCGCCGCCGCCGGCAAGACCGGTGGATCTCTCCAGCCTCGGCGAGTTTCTCCATGCGCTGCCAGCAACGGCGACCGACGTCGACAAGATGCTCGCCGCCGGCCTGGTCGTGCAGATGGCGAACGCCGATCGCTGCTTTACCACCGGCGAAGCTAACCGCGCGCTGAGCGACCAGGGGGTGAAGGTCGGCAATGCGTCCCAGTCGGTGAAGCAGAGCCTGACGGCGAAACGGATCTTCCAGGTCCAGAAAGGCCGCTTCCGGGTCGCCCAAAGCGGCGTTGCCTATCTGCAGCAGCTGACCGGCGGCCGTCTGCCGGAGGGCACGCTCTCCTAAACCTTCTTCCGATGAGCGGTCAGCTCAGGTTCAGCCTCCGGCGGCCACTCTGTTGAAGCCTCGCCATCGCTCGAACGGAGGAAGGATAGACGATGCTGCGTTTTTGCCAGATCGTGACTTTGACGGCTTTTCTTGGCACCTCCGCTGGCCATGCGGCCGACCTCTGCCAGGAATTGTTCGTGCCCGACGGTACCGGCCTCACCTGTCGGACCGTGACGGAGGACGGACGCCTGGTCACACTGGTCGAGGACGTTGATGGTGATTGGCGCTCGCTTAACCGCCTGCGCATCGAGAGCGTCGACCGAATCGACGAACCGACCCGATGGCTGAAGCGCCGGGTCGAGCTCGACCTCAGCGAGATCGGCGATTTGTTCGACAGCTGGATCGCCGATCCGGGCAACCCCTTCGCCTCGGCTTGGCTCAAATCCGGCGTCGACCGGGTCCAGGATGCGCTCGAGAACATCAGCGCGCTACCACGTCACGGCTGCGAAACGGTCGAAAAACCTCGCTCCGGCGTCTGGCGAATGCATTGCCGATGGGATTTTCTGATCATGCGCGAGGAGGCCGTCTTCGAGCTACGCGAGCAGCCGACCGGCTTCATCGCCATCGATTATCGCTACGCCAATCCGCGGCGCGGCCGTCATTTCGAGGCGATCATCAATGGTCTTGACCCGTTGTAGACCCTGGTCAGCGCTCGTCCTCGTCGCGGGGCCGCAGCCGCTCGCCATCGTTCAGCTCAACCACCGGAATGCTGTAATCGCCGTCGAGCCACCGGCTGAGATCGAGATCCCGGCATCGGGGCGAACAAAAGGGGCGCGTCGCGCGGACGGTGGGCGCGCCGCAGGTCGGACAACGGCCGCTGCCACTCGGCTGCACACGTGGCGTTTTTCGGGTCATGACGGTTCACCCGGCTGTTCGGACTGTCGTTCAAACCTGATGGTCAGACCGTAGGACGCAAGGGCCCGATCAACCAGATTGCGTCCGCGGCCGGTGGCCCAGGCATAGAGAGGCGCGGGCAGCGCGATCCTGGGCTCTTGCCGCGGCTGTTCGGCCAATCGATCGATCAGGTCCTCCAGCGCGCGCCTCGGCGATGGCCGCTCACCGGTGCCATCACAGAGGGGGCAAGACATCTGGTCGCGAGACCATGAGCCCTGAGCCGGCCGCGGACGCTCCAAGAGCGCGACACCATCTTGATCGAGGCGACGAAGCCGCGCGTCAGGCGCAAACACCGCCAAAGCTTGGAGAACGGCCTTTTCCAAGGCGTCTCGTTGAGCCCGGTTGGTGAGCGGAAGAAAGTCGACCAGGATCAGGCCGCCGATGTCGGCCAGCGCGACCTGCCGCGCCAACGCCCGGATGGCCTCGGCATTGACCGCCGATCGATCCCTGGCGCCGGCACTGTCGACGTCGGCGGTGAAGCAGGCCCTGGTGGCGCGCACATGGAGGAGGCCGCCGCCCGGCAGTGAGATCGAGGATTTTTCGAGATCGGCTAGATCATCGGTGATCCCCAGCGCGTCGGCCAAAGGCTCGTCCGTTTGGTCCACCGCGATCGCGGCGGTCAGGGGATCGCGCTCGCACCACTTTGAGAACGCCAGCCGATCGGATCTGTCGCAAACCAGACGAAAGCCAAAGCGGCCGGTCATGTCGGCCAAGGTCGATGAGACGCGCTGATCGAAGCCCGTTACGGCGCCGGGACGCATGGCGCTTTCCGCCGCGCCCCGCAGGTTGGCCCAAAAATTCTGCAGCTCCTCAGCTGTCCGCAACAGCCTATCGTCGTCGATCGAGGCCGCCTCCGCCTTGGCGACCAGGCCCTGATCGCCCGCCAGCGCTCGCAGCCGGGTCAAAAGCTGCCGGCGCTGGTCTTTAGGCAAATGCGCCTCCACCTCGGGCTGGCCCGCCATGGGCGTGAGATCCAAGCCCGATCCCCTCAGACGAATTTCGGCTGTGGCCCGACCTGATTTATCGTCATCCGGCTCTCTCGAGCCCTGGACCACGACCAGGGAACCCTCCTGCCAGTGTCTGGTCGACCGTGTCTCCTTGACGAACAGAGGCTCAGCGCCGGCGATATCGACGAACCAGCCGCCGAGCGAAGGATCCTTGGTCAGCACCCGGGCTCGGTAGAGAACCCCTTCGATACCGTCCCAATCCAAGCGTTTGCGGGCGACCAAGCCCCGATCGTCGAGCCCGTAGAGCGTAACGCCGAAGGCCCGGCGCTGGCCGCCGATCATCGAGGCTGCCAGCCCAGACCGCGCAGGAGGGCGACGCTCGCACAAAGGGGAAGACCGACCACATTGCTGTAGGAGCCGTTGATGCCGATGACGAAGGCTTCGGCGGCCCCTTGGATGGCGTAAGCGCCTGCTTTGCCGCGCCATTCGCCGGTGGCCAAATAGGCCTCGATCTCCGTCTCGTGAAGACGCTTCAGCCGAACGGCCGTTCGGATCAGCCGCACCACCGCCCTGCCCCGGGGCGGCGTCACGGCGACGGCGGTGATCACCTGGTGCCGGCGGCCGGAGATCAGCTTGAGATGGGCGCGGGCCGCCTCGAGCGTCTCGGTCTTGTCCAGCGCCCGCCGACCGCAGGCGACCACCGTGTCGGCGGCGAGGACGAAGGCGTCGGGCTCTCTTTCGGCGACCGCGGACAGTTTCGCCTCAGCCAGCCGTCTCGCCATGGCCGGCGGCAGTTCCCGCGTCAGAGCCCTCTCCTCGACGTCCGGCGCCAGCACCAGATCGGGTGTGATTCCTGCTTGAGCGAGCAAGGCCAAGCGCCGGGGCGACGAGGACGCCAAGACCAGACGCATGGGTCCTGCCGTGTTACTTGAACCGGTAAGTGATGCGGCCGCGCTGCAGATCGTAGGGTGTCATCTCGACCGTGACCTTATCGCCGGTCAGCACCCGGATCCTGTTCTTGCGCATGCGGCCGGAGGTGTGCGCAAGGATTTCGTGATCATTTTCCAACTTCACGCGAAACATCGCGTTAGGCAGCACCTCGGTGACGGTGCCGTTGAACTCCATCAAATCTTCTTTGGACATTCCCTCTCCCGTTTGAACCCGCCACGTCTCCCAACCTTGATCGGGGCAGGGGCCAGAGCGGACGCACCATTGCGTCCATATCCAGCCAAAATCAAGCCTGCCTTGTCGAACCGGCCGGGCCCAGGGGTCACAATGTTGGGCCACGCGCCGGTGGAAATCGCTGCTTGATCCGCTCGATCAGCCGCCGGCGCAGATCCCGATAGGCTTCGATGCGGGCGTCGCGGTTGCCGCGTTCCAGGCTCGGATCGGGGGTCGGCCAATACTCGATCTCGACCGCATCATTGCGGGTCAACTCGACCGCCCGATGCTGCGCCTCGGGCGAGAGCGAGACAACCAAATCGAAAAAACCGTCGTCGAGATCGTCGAAGCTGCGGGGCGTGGCCGGATTGGGCACGCCGATCTCGTCCAGAACCTCGGCGACGAAGGGATCCGGCTCGCCGACCCGGACACCACAGGACGCAACGTAGACCCGGTGGCTATGGATCGAGCGCATCAGAGCCTCCGCCATGGGCGAACGAATGGCGTTCATGGTGCATGCGAAAAGAACACTGCCCGGGAGCTCGAGCACAAGCCCTTTAGCCGCGGACGTGGAGCACGCAGATCAGCGTGAACAGGCGTCTCGAGGTGGTGCGATCCACCACGACCTGGTCAGACAGTGCCTCGCGCAGCATCGTCGCCCCCTCGTCGTGCAGGCCGCGCCTGGCCATGTCGATAGCTTCGATCCGGCTGGGTGCCGCCTGCTTGATCGCGTCGTAATAGCTTTCGCAGATCATGAAATAGTCCTTGATCACGCTGCGAAAGGGACGGACCGGCAGGGTGATCTGGCCGGCGTCGGCGTCCTCCTGGTCGGATACATCGATGATCAGGGTCGACTGGCGCAGGCTCAGGCGCAGGCTGTAGGGGCCGAGGGGCCCCTCCTTCAATTGGAAATGGTTGGCCTCGAGCAGGTCAAAGACCGCCACCTTGCGCTCATGCTCGACCTCCGCACTCCAGCGCACCAGCGATTCATTGTCGAGACTGATGGCGATGATGCGGTGCGCGCCGTCATCCTTCGTCAAACGGCTCATCCTCCGGCGGCGGTGAACCGCAGGGGCGGGGCTCGCCGATATCCTCGAGCCGACATTCGATCCGGTCGGTGATCAAACGGACGGCGGCCCCCTCCTGGAACAAGAGCGTCACCGTGACCGCCCCGTTCTTGATCTCGTCAGTCATGGTGAAGAACGTGTATTCCTGACTGAGGTCTTCGGCCTCAAGCCCGCGAAACTCAGCCTTGCGGACATGGCCGAAACTGAGCGCCGCCTCACACTCGTCGAGCGCCGAAGCACCACCCTCGGTCTCGCTCGCGCACTCCCGGCGGTAGCGCTGGAACCCTCCCAGGAACCGACCCTCGTCGGCCATGTAAACGAGATCACGCACCTGGACCCGGGCGTCCTGAAGAATCGCGGCGATGATCGCCAGATCTTCGCCGTCCTGGGCCCGAAGGCGCATCTTATTGGTCATGCCATCCGCTCAATATCCGCACCGCACCCCTTCAACTTCGCCTCGAGCGCCTCGTAGCCCCGATCCAAGTGATAGATCCGGTTGACCTCCGTTTCGCCCTCCGCCGCTAGACCCGCCAACACAAGCGATACCGATGCCCGGAGATCGGTCGCCATCACCGGCGCGCCCTGCAGCCTGTCGATGCCGCGAACCATGGCCGACGCGCCCTGGACCGTGATCTTGGCGCCCATCCGCGCCAGTTCCGGCACATGCATGAAACGGTTTTCGAATATCGTCTCAGTGATCATCGAGGCGCCCTCGGCGACCGTCATCAGCGCCATGAACTGCGCCTGAAGATCGGTGGCGAAGCCGGGAAAGGGCTGGGTCATGACGTCGATGCCCTTGGGCCGCCCGCCGCTGCCGTCGACCATCAGGCCGTCACCTTCATCCTCTATCCCGAGCCCGGTGGCCCGAAGCTTGTTGAGCGCGTCACCGAACAGCCCCGGCTTGGCGCCCTCCAATTTGATCTGGCCACCGGTGATGCCCGCCGCCATCGCATAAGTGCCGGCCTCGATCCGATCCGCGATGATCGAATGCTCCGCCGCGTTGAGCTCGCTCACCCCTTCGATTTCGATCGTGGCGGCGCCCGCCCCTTCGATCTTGGCGCCCATCGCGGTGAGACAGGCGGCGAGATCGACGATTTCGGGCTCACGCGCCGCGTTGATGATCCGGCTCGTCCCCTTGGCCAGGCTCGCCGCCATCATCAGGTTTTCGGTAGCGCCCACGGACGGGTTCTTCAGCGCGATATCATTGCCCTGGAGACCGGCCGGCGCGCGGGCCTTGACATAGCCGTCCGCGAGCTGGATTTCCGCGCCCAGATCCTCAAGCCCGGCCAAATGCAAATCGATCGGCCGGGTGCCGATGGCGCAACCACCGGGAAGCGACACCTCGGCCTCGCCGTGACGCGCCACCAAAGGCCCGAGGACGAGCACCGACGCACGCATTTTCCGCACCAAATCATAGGGCGCGCGGGCTGACAGAATCTCGGAACATTGAAGCGCCATCGCCCCCGGCATGCCGGCGACATGGGTCAATTCGACACCCAACAGCTGCAGCAACCGGCGCATCGACGAGATGTCGGCCAGATCGGGCACGTTTCGTAACAAAAGCTGCTGATCGGTGAGCAGACTGGCCGCCATCAAGGGCAACGCGGCGTTCTTCGCCGCGCTCACCTTGATCGTGCCCCGCAAGGGCCGCCCGCCCCGGATCAGGATCTTATCCATGCTACCCCCTAAAGGATCGGTTTCGGTGGAACCGTCCCCCCGTGCCGGTCCTTGGTCCCGGACCGAACGCGCTGCCGTTGATACCGGAACGTGTGAGCTGCCTCAATTATTGCTTGGGCGGCGGCGCCGGGCGACCACCGGCATCGGGAGATTTCTTGGCCTCCTCATGGGCCCGCCTTTGCCGGTTGCGCTTGCGAAGATTGTCGCGCATGGCCGCCGCGAGCTTTTCGGCCCGGGGCAGATCGCCGGTCCCCGCTTTGCTCGCCGGCTCACCGCTTTTCTCGCTCATGGCTTGCCCCTTGCTTGGCTTCCATGACCATGGCATATCGCAGCGGCTTGCACGCCGCCATAGCTCAGGGGTAGAGCGCACCCTTGGTAAGGGTGAGGTCGAGTGTTCAAATCACTCTGGCGGCACCATTTTTGCCTGATTTGAAAGCTCGGAATCCTCGACCGCCCGTCGCGCGGACGGCCGAGGCGTTTTTTGATTTACGCGGCCTTGGCGGCGGTTGCGGTCTGATAGACGGCCGTTTCGAAATCCATATAGCCCGGGAACGAGACCGGATCGCCGAACGGCAGGATCTGGGTCCCCCAGAAGCCGCCGAGCCCGTTCTTCCGGTCGATCCAATAGAACAGATTGGCAAGTCCGGCCCAGCCGATCGCTCCCGCCGGGCGACCGGTTGGCGCCTCCTCGTCATTGACCATGAACGTGTAGGACCAGCTCTTCTTCAGACCCGGGAAAAACTCCGCGTCATTGGAAAGTGCCGGAATGACGCCCGGCAGCATCACCACCTCTTGGTGCGGCTGCAGCCCGTTGGTCACCGCCTGCTGGACCGTCTCAGGCTTCAGCACCTGACCGTTGGGGCCAGCACCGTCGTTCAGCCACATGCGAATGAACTTCATGTATTCGCCGACCGACGCGTAGAGCCCGTGGCCGGACATATCGACCTCGGGATGATCCGGCAGCGCGAAATCATCCATCGGGCTGAGGCTTCCGTCCGGCCCCCGAGCGTGGATCGTCGCCGTCCGCCCTTTCATGTCATCGGTACGACCGAACGCCATGTCGGTGATGCCGAGCGGCTCGAATACCCGCTCCTTGAAGACGTCGCCCAGTCGCTTGCCGCGGATGCCTTCAACCACCTGACCGGCCCAGTCGATATTGGAGCCGTACTCCCAACGCTCGCCCGGATCGAACAAAAGCGGCGTCTTGATTGACGCCTTGGTGCAGGTCACGACCGACGGCTGGCCTTGCTCGTCGGCCAGCCTTTTATAATCGGTGTTGAAGAAATCGTAACCGAAGCCGGCGGTGTGCAGCATCAGCATCCGCGTGGTGACCTCGGTCTTGGGGGCCCGGAGCTGCGGGTTGCCGTCGGCGTCGAAACCCTCCAGCACCTGCAACTCGCCGATCTCCGGCGCATAATCCTTGGCCGGGGCATCGAGATCCAAAAGCCCCTCCTCGACACACTGCATCACGGTCGTGCCGCCGATCGCCTTGGTCGTCGAGAAGATCGCCAAAACGCTGTCCGCCGTCATCGGATCGCCGGTGCCTAGATTGCGGACCCCGGCGGCACCTTCATAGGTGTTGGCATTCCGATCCGTCACCATCGCGACCACGCCGGGCACGCGTTGTTCGCCGGTCGTCACACCCTCGAGGATCGCATCGAGGCGGCTCTTTAAGTCCGCAGACATCGTTTTCTCCCTGAGTTGATGTTGCTTAATGTAGCTTCGGTCGCCGTGAAGTTAATCGGCGGCCAATCCTATTGGATGGCGAAGCCCGCATAGCCTTTGTCAGCGACCTCCGCGCACTTCTTGCGGTAGGTCCCGACGCCGCCGGTGTAGGACAGCACGCGGCGCGGCTTGCCTTCAACGTTCGAGCCCAGATACCAGGAATCGGTTTTGGCAATCAGCGTCGCGCCCGAGGTCTCGTCGTGATGCCTGACCCAGGCCTCCTCCGCTTCCGCCGTCGGCTCGATCACCGAACGGTCCTGCTCGCGGATGTAGGCGATGCAGTCGCTGATCCATTCGGTCTGTTGCTGCAGGCAGGTGGTCATGTTGCAGAGAGCGGCGGAGGGTGCCAGCGGAACGGCGGTGGTAAACAGGTTCGGATAGCCGTGGATCTGCAGACCCATGGTGGTGCGGATGTCCCGACCCCATTCCTCCGTCAAGGACCGTCCGTCACGGCCTCGGATATCCATGCGGGTGAGCGCGCCGGTGCCGGCGTCGAAACCGGTGGCGAGAATGATGATGTCGAACGCGTGGACGGCCCCGTCCGCCGTCTCGATGCCTTCCTCCGTGACGCGTGTGATCGGATTATCCCGAACGCCGATCGCTTCGACATTGTCGCGCAGATAGGCTTCGAGATAATTAACCTCGAGTGGCACCCGGTGGGTGCCGAAGCCGTAGTCCGAGGGTATCAGGAGATCACAGAGCCGCGGGTCCTTCAGGCGCTCGCGCATCTTCTCACGCACGAATTCCGAGACCTCCTCGCTAATCGCCTCATCGAAGAAAATCTCGGCGAACGAGGCCAACCACAACTTGAGCGATCCGTCGGCGTGGATCTCCTCCAGCCGCGCGCGCCGTTCTTCCTTGGTCAGCTCCGCCCAAGTGGGGCCAAAATCATACTCAAAGCCCGTGAAGGTTGTCGGCAGCGTTGCCCGCAGCTCATCGAAGCGGCGTTTGTAGGCGGCGCCATCTTCCTCGAACTTGGGGTTCTTCATCGGCAGGACATATTGGGGGGTCCGGACGAAGACCTTCAGATGGCCGACCTTCTCGGCGATCGTCTGGATCACCTGAATGCCGGTGGCACCGATACCGACCACGCCAACCCGCTTGCCCTCAAGCTCGACCGGCTCCTGAGGCCAACGGGATGTGTGGAAGATCTGTCCTTTGAACTTGTCTTGGCCAGGAAAGACATCCTCCAAAGGTGCCGACAGCATCCCGCAGCAGGTGATCAGGAACTGGGCGTCGATGATCTCGCCAAGGTCCGTCTTGATCTTCCAGGATTTGGTGCCGTCGTTCCAGTGCGCACTGGTGATGGTGGTGTCGAACTGGATGTCCTTTTTCAGATCCAGCGTGTCGGCGACGTAGTTCATCCACCGCTCGATCTCCGGCTGACCGGGGAAGCGCTCGCTCCAGGTCCAGTTCTTGTAGAGCTCTTCAGAGAACAGGTATTGGTAGATGTAGGATTCGGAATCGAACTTGGCGCCGGGATAGCGATTCCAATACCAGGTGCCGCCAACACCGGAAGCGTCGTCGTAGGCGCGGACCTTGAGGCCTTGTTCTCGGAGTTGGTGAAGCTGGTAGAGCCCGGCCACACCGGCACCGATGATCAGCGCATCCAACCTCAGGTCCTTTGGCGCTTCTCCTTGCTCGCGCGTCGCTTCCGGTTGTGTTGCCATTTGTTCTCCCTCCCTGTCTCACCTTGCCGCGCCGTGGCGCGGAGCGATGTCGCGTCGAGACGCGCACCCTAACGACAGCTTACAGTGCGACTTCGCGGACGGTCTTGAAGATTCAAGGCGTTCTTTTGAACGATCTGCACAAGCTGCCGGAGCGGACGACCTTGGCGTTGCCCGAAAACCGTCGCGCGGCTAGTGTGAAAAATTAACGTCGGCGTTCAGATCGGACGATGGGAGGAAAGTCTTTGGCGGAGCTTCTCGCTCCTGAGGACCTGCCGAACCACGTGCCCGGACACATTCTCGCCAAAAGCGACGGTCTCGGCTGGAAGGGCGTTGCTTTGCGCGCCTACGCCTACAAGGGGCAAGACGTAGAAATCCCGCCTATGCGCGACTTCATGCTTGTCTCCTACCGGACCGGCGTCACGCCCATGGAACGGCGGTTCCATGGCAAATGGACCCAGACCGTCTGTGGCCCCGGTTCGGTCTCGCTGTTGACGCGGTCCGAACAGTCACACTGGCATTGGACCGAGGACGTCAACGTCACCCACGTCTATCTGGCCCAGGACTTCGTGTCGAATATCGCCGGCGAGGTGTCGGGCCGCGCGGTTGAGGACGTTGCGCTGGCAGATGTGCTGCGCACCGATGATGCGGTGATGACGACGGCGGTAAATGCCATCGCCCAGGAAGTCGCTGATCCGGGCCTCGGCGGAGACCTCTACATCGAAGCGGTCGCCCGCCAGCTGGTCATTCATTTACTGCGGAAGTATGCCGAAGTCCGCCTCCGGCCGCCGGCGAAGGCCGGGCAGCTTTGCAGGGCGCAACGCGACCTCGTGCTCGACTACATCCACGGCAATCTGCACAGGAGCCTGGAGCTCAAGGAGATCGCAGCCCAAGTGAACATGGCGGCATGCACCTTCTCTCGCTATTTTCGCCGGACCTTCGGTGTCGCGCCCTATGCCTACGTCATCGAGCGTCGTCTCGATCGCGCCCGCCGGATGCTGAGCGAAACGGCGAAACCGACCAAGGAGGTGGCCACGGTCTGTGGATTTTCTGACCAAGCGCACCTCACCCGCCTGTTCGCCCGCCGATACGGCACCACGCCTTCGGCGTTCCGCAACGGCTCCAGCGCCGCCGTCGCTGAAGGATAGAGCGTCCCCACTCCGACAACGAGATCGCGTGTTCAAGTTGCCCGGCGGCAGCATTTTTTCTGTGTTAGTCCAGGTGGCGGAAACATCGCGGTCCAATGCCGTTTAACGGCCGATTAACCAAAACACCCGAGTGTCGGCGTCTCCGCAAACAACCCCGGGGCGCAGGCGCGTGGCGACCACTCTCTCGACCCTCGATGGCCGGCCGGCCGGGCCTGGCCCCAGCACCCTCACTCTGGAGCTGGTGGCGCCCAAGACGGGCGCCACAGCTTGGCTGTTTCGTCGGCTGATCGGCCAGGGGCTGGTCTTGGTTCCGGCCTTCGCCGCAACGGCCGATCCTGACGCATTGGCCTGGATCCGAGTGGCCCTCACCCTTTTCGTCTTTTGCGCCTGCCAAGGCGTCGCTGAGACCTTTGGTGAACAGTCGTCGCGCGTCCAGGGACCGGCACGCGCCAGACCGATCTTGGTGACCGGCACCGCGGTTTTGGCTCTGGTGTTTTCGGTCTTCCTCGTTCCGGGCGTCGGTTCGCTGGCGCTTACGGCATTGGCATTGACCGTACTCGCAGGCCGCCCATCGGCCGCCAGTCCGCTTGCGACCATCTTGATCGGCGCCGCCGTCGGGGGGCTCCAGGTTGACGCAGGTGCTGTAGCGATGGGCGTTGCGCCGAGCCCGACGATCATTCTCCTCGCGGTCACCATCGGTGCGGCGGTCGCAGGCCTCGGTCTGCTCCATCGAACGAACCGGACTTGGCACGTCCTGTCGCGTGATCGGGCCGGCCTGGTGGCGAGACGCTCGGCCGAGGTCGCGACGAGCGCCTTGATCCTCCTGGCGGCCGCGCTCGTGATCGCCCTTATCGTCGGCAACGATCCGGGGCTTGCCGCCGGCTGGAGCATCGACGCATCGGCTTCGGCCTTGATGCCGCTCCTGATCGCGTGGCGCATCTGGCATGTGTCGCTCTATGACGGACGACCCTTGCTCTTATGGGCGTTCCCCTACCTCGAACGCTGGACGAGCCTGTACGCCATCATCTGGCTCGGAACGCTCGTGCTTTAGATGGGCGACAGGTGAGCGCGGATATCCGTGCTTGCGCTGAACAAGCACCTCGGTCAGTGTCGGCTGATGCGCGCTCTCGCCGTCGGTGTTTTCCTTCTGGTGATCCTCTCTGCTCCCCGGCCGGTCTGGAGCGAAAAGCAGTCCTTTGAGCTCGAGGGCATCGTCATCAGCGCGGAACATGGCGGGATACGTCTGCTCGACGCCTGGGGTCGTGGCAGCCGCCAGGATCCATTCACCGTCGTCGAGGAGATCCATGACGACGGCCCGGCGATCCTCACCATCCGCAATCTCGATACCAGCTTCGGCAACCCACGCTATGTCGGCCACACGGTGGGCTTCGTGCTCAAGAAAATCGTGACCAACCGGACGCGGCAGCCCTGGACGCTGTTCGTGATGGAGCTGCGCGAGGCCCTGGGCAAGGAAAGCGGCTATTACGACGGTCTCTCGTTCGGCCAGGCGAACAGCCGGGTCGGCTACGTCCTTTCCGACCGCTACGTGACCATCGACATCAATGACGAGCCGATCGACGCCATTCATTTCCAGGGAGCCACCATCAATCCCGGCGAGACGGTCCAAATGCAGATCGCGATCACCGACCACTCGCCGCAGACGACGTTCTATCTGCTGCAGCGCCGGCCGATACGCCTGGCGAATCCCGCACTACCGCAGCCGCCTCGTTCGCGCCAACCACCGAGCCGCGGCTGACGGTTTCACGCCTGGGCGACGCCCATTCGTGACCTATGGTTTGTCGTCGATAGGTCACCGGCCGCATGCTAGAGCGGGAGCGGCAGGAGGCGCCGAACGGTCAGCTCCTCTGAACGAGGTCATGCCATGCTCGAGAACCACCTGATCATCTTCGACTTGGACGGCGTCATCGTCGACAGCGAGCCGATAGCCGCGCGCATCGAAGCGGAAATGCTTCGCGAAGCGGGCCTCACCATCGACGAGCGCGAGGTTCTGAAGCGGTTTTTAGGCCGAAGCGAGGACCAGATGCGCCGAAGCGTCGAGATCGAACTCGGACGGCCGCTCCATGAGGACTTCACCGCAGAGCTGCGCTCGCGGGTTCTTGCCGCCTTCGAAAACGAGCTTCTACCGATCCCCGGGATCGCTGCCGTGCTGCGCCGTCTTACCGGACCCCGTTGCGTGGCGTCCAGCAGCGCCTTGGAACGGATCCGGACATCCTTGAAGATTGCCGACCTGTTTAGTCAGTTCTCTCCCCACCTGTTCAGCGCTTCCATGGTTGAACGCGGCAAGCCGGCGCCAGATCTGTTCCGGTATGCGGCGTCACAGATGGGGATACCGATCGCGCGCTGCATCGTCATCGAGGACAGTACCGCCGGCGTCCGCGCCGGCAAGGCTGCGAACATGACGGTTTTCGGCTTTGTCGGCGGCAGCCACCTGATCGCGGACCAAGATGGCGACCGTCTACGGGAGGCGGGCGCTGACGTGGTGTTCGATCGGATGAGCGACCTCCCGCGCCTGCTGGCGGCCCGGGTGGCGGACGTCACCTCGGCTTGATGTCGCTGGAAGCCGGTTTGCGGAGGATCTGCCGATAGCCGACCACCCGAGCCTCGGATCGGAAAGTGCCACCTTTGGTCTCCGTCCTTTCATCATGGCCGCCTGGTCGGTCGTTGCCGTCGTTGTCGGCTCCATTCTGATCTTCGGTCGGGACATTCTGGTTCCCCTGGCCGTCGCCTTCATCATTTGGCACCTGATCAACGCGCTTTCCCGGTCCTACCGTCGGCTAAGGGTGGGCGGCTGGCAGCTTCCAGACAATCTGTGTCTGGGCATGGCCTTACTGACGATCGCGGCGGCGATCTACATCATTGTCCTGATCGCCGCCGGCAATGTGGCCCAGGTCGCGGAAGCGGCGCCCAGCTACCAGGCCAATATCGACAAGATCCTGCCCGCCATGCTCAAGTTTTTCGGTCTGGACGGGCTGCCGACGGTCAGCCAGGCGCTCTCCCAAATCGACGTGCCCGCACTGATCCGCAGTCTCGCCGGTGCGATCACCACTCTCGCGGGCAGTGTCGGACTGATCGCCATCTACATCCTCTTCTTCATTCTCGAGCAGCGCAGCTTCGACGACAAAATTGCGGCGCTGTTTCCCGACCCGAACAGGGCCGACCGGATCCGCGGGATCCTCGCCGATATCGAGAGCAAGATCGAAGCTTACCTGCGCATCAAGACCTTCGTCAGCTTACTGACGGCCGCCCTTTGCTACCTCGTCCTCTGGTACTTCGGCGTCGACTATCAGGGATTTTGGGCGCTCGTGGTTTTTCTCTTCAACTTCATTCCCAATGTCGGCTCGTTCCTGGCAGTGATGTTTCCGGTCGTTCTGACCCTGCTTCAGTTCGCCGATTTCCTCACCACCGCCATCGTGCTGGTCCTTCTCAGCGCCGTGCAACTGGCAATCGGCAATTTCGTCGAGCCGCGCCTGATGGGAAGTCAGCTCAACCTAAGCCCTTTGGTCATCATCATTTCGCTCGCCTTCTGGGGAAGTATTTGGGGCTTACCCGGCATGTTCTTGTGCGTACCCTTGACCATGATTTTCACCATCGTCTGTGCCCATTTCGAACTGACGCGACCGATCGCCATTCTGCTCTCGGGTAGCGGCAAAATCGACTGAGCAAAACCCAAATTTCCGACGGTTGCCATGCAGGGCGCTTAATATCAGCCACTCAATGTGAGTGCTAAAAATCACAGCAGAGTGAAACAAACCTATTTACCAATCGTTTAATTCTTCGTTTTAGTGTGGGGGCCAGCTCTGCGAGGAGATCGTCTTGAAGGAAATCCAGCTGTTACTCAACGACTACCGGTTGACCACTGCCGAGCTTCTCTACCACATGCCGGACCACCCTGGTGTTTTGCAGTCCTTCATCTGGCAGGACTATGATCTGTCGCCGAAGTATCCGCGCCTGACGAAGTTCATCGCCTTCTGGCAGCGAGAAATCGAAGGGCCGCTCCACAGCGTCAAGGTCGGCACATGCGAGATTTTGGCGCCCAGCGACTTCTCCCACGTCGATGGCGTTTTCAACCTGCACTAGCGCCCTCTTGCTGTCAGACGCCCGGTTGCTGAAGCGGCGATCTTCGTCGGATGGTTTCCTGTGGTCGGGGCGTCCGCCGGGAAACCGATCGCCGGGCTCTCAACGCCGGTGGTAAGGGTGACCAGCGAGGATGGTGGAGGCCCGATAAAGCTGTTCCGCCAGCATGACGCGAACCAGGAAATGAGGCCAGGTCATGGCGCCGAAGGCGATCCGGTCATCAGCCTCCGCCAGCAGTTCTTCATCCAGACCGTCGGCACCGCCGATCAAAAAACAGACGTCTCGCTGCCCCTGATCCCGTAGTTTTCCGATCTGTCCCGCGAAACTCTGGCTGGTGGGTGTTCGCCCACCCTCGTCGAGCGCGATGATGACGTCGGCTGCGCGCAGAGCTTGGCGCAGTGTTTGCGCCTCCGCCCGCTTGAGTTCGGCCGGCGGCACGGTCTTTTTGAGAACCCGTTCCTGAAGAGCGATGGTCCAGGGGCAGCGGGCCGCGTAGCGTTCGAAAAGCTCGACCATGGCGCGGTCGTTCCAGCGACCGATCGAGGCGATCGTGATGTTCAACGTGCGCGCGCCATCACAACGGCGTCCGCGGAAGGCTCACGCCCCTGGCTCGAAAGCTGCTCGATCCCGAGAGGGGCGTTGGCGGTCGACGCGAGTAAAACGGGTCTTCCTTTGAGCGCCGGTGCACTAGGCCGATGCGCGAGAAGCCTGAACCACCGCCGGTGCCTCCCAGAGCTTCTCCAAATTGTAGAAACTGCGGGCCTCGGGCTTGAACAGATGCACGATCACGTCGCCAACGTCGATCAGGACCCAATCGGAGCCCTCGCCGCCCTCCACTTTGAGCCCGCTACGGCCCGTTCGCTTGAGGCGTTCCAGGAGCTTTTCCGCCATGGCCGCGATGTGGCGTTGGGAGGTGCCCGACGCGATCACCATCGCGTCGGCGACGGTCGTCTTGCCACTGAGGTCGATGGTCACCGGTTCAACGGCTTTGTCGTCATCGAGGGATCGAACGATGATCGACAGCAAATCCTGCGTCTCCTGCAGGGCGTCGTCTGCGACGCTTATGGCAGCTTCTCCTTCGAATGCTCGCCTAACCATCCCCGCTCCGCCCGGATCGAGCGGCTCGCTGCCGGATGTTTCCGCAAGCGCAACAAGCACCAAGCCGGCGGTGCCGCTTCGGCAAGTTCCGACGATCGTTCGGCGGGCCATCGATCGTCCGCGTAAGCCGAAGCCGCAACCCCGTTCACACCTTTGTAAGAATAGGGATCACGGTCGAACACCGCAACGGGGACGAACTCCATGATCGTTCGCCATCGGTACCATCGGTGCAGCGTTGCAAGATTATCGGCACCCATCAGCCAGACGAAGTGGGTGTCAGGCCATCGCCGGCGGATCCGGAACAGGCTGTTGACGGTGTAGCTGTCGGGAAACTGAGCTTCGAGTTCGCTGACGCGGATGCGCGGGTCCCGGGCAACGGCCCGGGCGGCCCTGAGCCTGGTCTCCCACGCCGCCGTCTCATCCCGTGATTTAAGGGGGTTCTGGGGAGAGACCAGCCACCAGAGCTGGTCCAGCGCAAGCCGCTTTAGGGCTTGCGACGATAGATGCAGATGGCCCTCATGGGCCGGATTGAACGAGCCGCCAAGAATGCCGATCCGCCTCTTGCGCCCGGTCGGTTTCGGCTCGCGCTTAGTCGGTCGCTTTAACGCCGAAGAAAAGACGACTGGCCGCCGTGGCGATCGCAGCAGGGTGAGATCGTTCACGCCGGCCGCACCTGTCCCTGGCCGTGCACCTTGTATTTAAAGGTGGTGAGCTGCTCGAGGCCGACCGGACCCCGGGCATGCATCCGACCCGTCGAGATGCCTATTTCAGCGCCCATGCCGAATTCGCCGCCATCGGCGAACTGCGTCGAGCTGTTGTGCATGACGATCGCGCTGTCGACGGCATCGAGAAACCGCGCAGCCGCTTCGCCGTTCTCGGCCACGATGCTGTCGGTATGGTGAGACCCGTAAGCGTTGATGTGCTCGATCGCCTGGTCCAGATCATCGACCACACGCATGGCGAGAATGGCATCGAGATATTCGGTCGTCCAATCGGCTTCCGTCGCCGGCTCGATCCGGCCCACCAGGCTTCGGGCCCTCTCGTCGCCGCGCAATCTGCAGCCTGCCGCCTCGAGTGCGTCCGTAGCGCCAGGCAAAAAATCGCCCGCGATCGCCCGATCAACCAGTAAGGTCTCGGCCGCCCCGCAAATCCCTGTCCGGCGCATCTTCGCGTTGACGATGATCGAGGTGGCCATGGCGAGATCCGCCGAGCGATCGACGAAGACGTGGCAGATCCCTTCGAGATGCGCGAACACCGGCACCTTGCTCTCGGCCTGGACCCGTTCGACCAGGGACCGGCCGCCCCGCGGCACGATCACATCGATCATGTCGGCCATGGTCAGCATATGCCCGACGCAAGCGCGATCCTGAGAGGGAGGCGCCTGGATCGCCTGCGGCGGGAGACCGGCCGCGGCCAGGCCCTCATGTAGGCAGGCCAGGATCTCAGCCGATGAGCCCCGGCTTTCCGAGCCACCCCGGAGGATCGCGGCATTGCCAGCCTTGAGGCACAGGGCGCCGGCGTCAGCGGTCACATTCGGTCGGCTCTCGTAGATCACACCAATTACCCCTAGCGGCACGCTGACCCGCTCGATGCGAAGGCCATTGGGCCTGGTCCAGGAGGCAAGCGTCCGACCAACCGGATCCTCGGCCGCCGCGATCGCCTCGAGCCCCTCGGCCATAGCCTGGATCCGCCTGTGGTCCAGCATCAGCCGGTCGACCATCGCCGGGGAGAGCCCCCTCGCCCGTGCCGCCTCCACGTCCGCCCGGTTCGCATCCAGAACGGCTGAACAGCGGTCGCGGAGCGCCGTCGCCGCCTCGGTCAGGGCCCGATCTTTCTCGTGCGTCGTCGCCGAAGCCAACTGCCGGGCCGCGGTCCGAGCGGCCTGACCGAGGGCCCGCATCTGTTGTTCCAGGTCGAACTCGACCACCGTCGCCATGGGTTCTCCCTCAGGTGAGCAGCACCAGATTGTCCCGGTGGATCAATTCGTCCCGACCACGATAACCGAGGATTCGTTCGATGTCCTCGGTACGTCGTCCCGCCAAGGCCATGGCCTCGGTGCCATCATAGGCCGAAAGCCCCTTGGCGATAACGGCACCCTGGGGATCCTCCACCGCCACCGCGTCGCCCTTCTGAAACGCGCCCTCGACGCGCGTCACCCCTGCCGGAAGCAGGCTCTTTCCCGCCCGAAGCGCGCGCACAGCCCCGTCATCGACCACCAACCGGCCCTGGGTCACCAAACTGCCGGCGATCCACTCCTTGCGCGCGCGCCGCGCCGAGCCGATCGCGTGGAACAGGCTGGCCCGTCCGCCCTCGGCAATCGTGGCGAGCGGCCTTTCGACGCTGCCTTTCGCCAGCAGAACCGGGCAGCCGGCGCGGGTGGCGATCGCCGCCGCTTGGAGTTTGCTCGCCATGCCGCCGGTCCCGTGGGCCGAGCCGGCACCGCCCGCCATCTGAACAAGCGCCTCGTCGATCGTCCTTATCTCCGGCAGATGGCGGGCATCCGGATTGCGGCGAGGGTCGTCCGTATACATGCCGTCGACATCGGAGAGCAGCACCAGCATCTCGGCGCTCGCCATCACCGCGACGCGGGCGGACAGACGATCATTGTCGCCGAACCGGATCTCACTGGTCGCCACCGTGTCGTTTTCGTTGACCACGGGCACGACGTTGAGCCGCAGCAAGGTTTCGAGCGTCGAGCGGGCATTGAGATACCGGCGCCGGGCCTCCGTATCGTCGAGGGTCAGCAGCAGTTGGGCGGTGGCCAGGCCGACCTCACCAAGCACGCCTTCATAGGCCCGCGCCAACCTGATCTGTCCGGCCGCCGCGGCGGCCTGCTTTTCGTCGAGACGAAGATCTCGACCCGGCAGCTTCAACCGCTTTCGGCCGAGCGCGCTCGCCCCGGAGCTGACGACAATGATCTGATTGCCGCCGGTCTTCAACGACGCGATGTCAGCCGCCAACGAACTGAGCCAGGCCTGGCGCAACTGGCCGTCTGCGCCGACCAGCAGCGACGAGCCGATCTTGACAACCGTCCGACGGCTCCGGCGAAAAAGCTCGGCCGCGGTCATCGCTCCGCTCGGATTGCCGCGACCTGGCGCGCCGCCGCCTCCACCAGATCGTCAATGCCGCGTCCAGCCTCAGCCGATACGACGTGACAGGGCGAACAGCCCGCTTCGATCAAGGCCGAGCGGCTCAGATCGATCTCTTGTTCGTCCACGAGGTCGGCCTTGCTCAGCGCCAGAAGTTCCGGCTTCTCGGCGACCCCGGCGCCATAGGCCTCGAGCTCGCGGCGGATCGTTCGGTAGGCGTCGACGGGATCTTCCAGCGTGACGTCGATCAGATGGATCAGGACCGCGCAACGCTCGACATGGCCCAGAAACCTGTCACCGAGCCCGGCGCCGTCATGGGCGCCCTCGACCAGGCCGGGCACGTCGGCGAAGACCAGACGCTGATCGCCGACATCGACCGTTCCGAGTTTCGGTTCCAAGGTGCTGAAGGGATAGTCGGCGATCTTGGTTCGAGCCCAGCTGATGGCGGCGAGCAGGGTCGATTTGCCGGCATTCGGCAGCCCGATCAAACCGACATCGGCCAGAAGCTTGAGGCGGAGCCACACCCAGCGCTCCTCACCCGGATAGCCCGGATCCGCCCGCCTCGGTGCCCGGTTCGTGGAGGATTTGAACCGGCTGTTGCCGAAACCGCCGTCGCCGCCCTTGGCCAAGAGCACTGTCTCGCCCGGCTGATCCAGATCCGCCAGCAGTGTTTCGCCGTCGTCTTCGAAGATTTGGGTGCCGACCGGCAAGATCAGTGTCACGTCTTGCCCGTTCCGCCCGTGGCGATCGCTGCCCATGCCGTGATGGCCGCGCTCACCCTTGAAATGCTGCTTGTAGCGATAGTCGATCAGCGTGTTGAGGGCGGGGTCCGCCACCGCCAGAACGTTCCCGCCGCGTCCCCCGTCGCCGCCGTTGGGTCCGCCCCTGGGAATGAACTTTTCCCGACGAAAGCTTACGCAGCCATTGCCGCCATCACCGCTTTTGACGAAGACCTTCGCGGAATCGAGAAAGCGCATGGGCCCGGTCCAACCATGGACGCGGTCGGACCAACCGGCCTATTCAGCCGCCTCCGGCAGAGGCCGGACGGACACATAGGTGCGGCCCTTCAGGCCTTTCTTGAATTCGACGTGACCGGGTGCCAGGGCGAACAGCGTGTAGTCCCGGCCGAGACCGACATGGGCGCCGGGATGCCAGGTAGTACCGCGCTGGCGAACCAGAATGTTGCCGGCATCGACCCGCTCGCCGCCATATTTCTTGATACCGAGGCGTTTGCCCGCCGAGTCGCGACCGTTGCGTGAGCTGCCGCCTGCCTTTTTATGTGCCATCTCGCCTGCTCCGTCCTAGGCCACGCTGATCTTGCCGATGCGAAGTACCGTCAGATCCTGGCGATGGCCGGTCTTGCGCCGTGAATTCTTTCGCCGGCGTTTCTTAAAAATCACCAATTTGGGACCGCGAACGTGATCGACCACCGTGGCCGATACCGACGCACCGTCGACCAGGGGCGTTCCGATCTGGACCTGCTCGCCACCGACCGCCAACACTTCTGGCAGGGTCACCTCACTGCCGACCTCGGCATTCAGCTTTTCAACGCGAACCAGGTCATCGGAGGCAACGCGATACTGCTTACCGCCGGTTTTGTTTACCGCATACATCAGTACTGATCCATCAGAAGCTCTTCGGATCGGCCGGTGCTATCGCTATTGAGGAGCTCGTCGCCCCACGCCGCTTCGGCCAGAGCGGGACAATACTTCTCGGCTCCATTCTGTCAATGCGCAGCACCAGCGGGTGTCGGAGCCTGGGCGACGGCCCCGACGTCTTAAGGATGTGTCAACAGGTCTCGCCCTACCATGGCCCACCATGATCCGGACCTTGCTCCATCACCGGCGACGACCGCCCGTCTTGTGCGCGGCCTCGTCCGCCACCCACGATCGCGCGCGAGCCGCGGCGCGGCCCGCCTTTTCTCGCTCTATCGCCAAGCTCGCGCGTTCGACCGGCGGCGCCGCCATGGTCGAATTCGCCCTCGCCGCTTTTCCGTTCTTGCTGATCCTCGGCGGGATCATCGAGCTTACGGTCCTCATGCTCGCCTCCAGCGCGCTGCAGGACGCACTGGAAGCTGCCGGCCATGATCTCGCCGCGGGCGTGACAGCTTCTTCGGAAACGGCGTTCCGCGATGATCTCTGCGGCCGGCTGCCGCCGTTTTTTGGTTGCGGGGGCGATCTCAAGATCAGCGTCGAAGACATTGTCAGCTTCCGGAGCTTCGACAGCGCCGCCGCGGTCTCGAACAGTTTCTCGAGCGCTCCGTTCGAGGGAACGGTCCTGATCCGCGCCACCTATAGCTGGGCGACGCTCTTTCCGACGGCAGCGCTCGGCATCGACGTGTACGAGCGCGGCTCCGGTGTGCTCTACGCTGCAACGGCCATCCCCAAATGACCCTCTGGATCGTTCGTCTTTCGGGCCGGTCGCGGCATTTCAGGAATGACAGCAACGGCGCCATTCTGATCGAACTCGCCATTTTGCTGCCCGTTCTCTTCATCATTCTGATGGGGCTGATGGAGTTTCGTTCAGCGTTTTTGATGCAGAAGCGGGTCAGCGTCGCAGCGACGGTCTTGTCGGTGCTGGCGAGCGCGAACGACGAGATCACCAAGGAAGATCTGGCGGAGATGCAAGCGATTGCCGCCGCCATCCTCCACCCCTTCCCGTCACCAAGCCTGAAGGTCAAGGTCACCAGCGTCACTTATGTCGATGGCGGTCTGGTCGTGAACTGGGCCGCGCATGACGAATCGGGCGGAACATTGCCGGAAGACGCGGACGAACTGCTCGCGGGTCTGCTGGTCGAGTTGGAAACGGCCTACATCACCGAGGTCCTGGTCGACTATCAGCCGCCGATCGCCAGCTTCCTCGATCCGGTCATGACCTTCGAATCGGTGGATGTCAGCTATAAACGGGGCGGCGGCGCAAAGGCGCGGGAGCCGGAGCCGAACGAGAACAGCTCGGAAGACAGCCCGCTGGAGCCTTCCACCACCGGGCGAACCAGTTGGTTCCGGTGAGCCTGCGCTGACCGAAAAGCGCGTTCGCCGTCCACTGAGCTTAACGCTTCCTTATCAGCTTAAGTCCCATAGTGGCGCCTCGTCCAAGCGAGGTTGCGCCGACGATCAAAGGTGGCGCGGCGCCACCCGGAGCAACCCGCCCGGCACGGGACGTGGACGGATGACGTCAACTCACGGGAACCGAGCACCCCATGTCCGATCGAGTGTCGCCGATTGGTCGGGAGATGCTCTAGCGAGCAGGTATCTCGATCATGCACGCAGGATCCGCCAGCGAAGCGGATGGAGGCGACAGATCTGCCGGCCGGCTGGGATTTCTTCTGGTCCCGTGCTTTTGCATGGCCCTGTTGCATGTGGGTGGACTGGTCGGCGGCCTCGGGTCGGCGATCGAGGAACTCTGGTTCCAGACCAATCGAAAAGCCGCCTCAGGCCATGTGGTCGTCGTCGGTGTCGATCGAACCAGCCTCGAACGGCTTGGACCGAAAGCCTTCGATCCGGCCTACCGGGCGCTGGTCCTGGAAAAGGTTCTGAGCGTCGGTCCGAAGCGGGTCTTCTTTGATTTCGGCACGACCTACATCACCAACGAACAGACCGCCCACCATCTGGAGCGAACGCTCGAGCACTACGGCCGGGATCAGGTGGCCTTTCCGGTCTATTCGCTCGAACGCCCCTCGCAACAGGGTTGGCAAACGGTCGACGCCGCGCCCCATAAGCGCTTTCAGCGAAGCGTCACCCTGGCACCGGTTAACGTAACCCTCGACCCCGACGGCCGGGCACGAACGATCGCCCTGGACCAACGCTGGCGCGGTCGGTCCCTGCCGAGCGCGCCGGCCTGGTTGGTCGGCGAGGACAAGATCAAGCCTTTGGATCTACGGGTCGATTTCGGCATCGATCTCCAGACCATTCCGCATATCGGCTTCAGCGATATCGTCGAAGGGGCGTTCGATCCGTCGGTTCTGAAAAATGCGCTCGTCGTCATCGGCGCCACCGATCTGATCTTAGGCGATCAGCTCTCTGTGCCGCGCTACACGCTGCTCTCGGGAGCTGAGTTCCTAGCGATGGCCACCGAAACCTTATTGTGCAACCACCATCGCACCAGCCTGCCCTTCACCTTCGACGCCGCGCTCTCCTTGATCATCGCCGTTCTGGCCGCGGCCTGGCTCCATAACGCGACCTATCATCGGATCGCCGCCACCTGGGCGATCGGTATGAGTGTCGCCGGTGTTGCCGGCTTTTTCGTCTGGTCGCATGGCAACGCCGTGCCGCCGCTCGCCGGTGTCTGGCTGGCGCTGACCCTGGCCGCTCTCACCGCCGTGGTCGGTCGCGCCGGCCTACTTTCCACCTTGATCCGGCGGGCCGAAGACGTGCTCGAGGATCAGACAGCCCTGACCGACCGGCTCCTCGAGACCAGCCGCGACGCGGTGTTGACCTTCGATCCGGCGGGCCAGATCATTTCGGTCAACAGTGCCGCGCGAAACCTGGCGCTGGCTTCGCCCGGCGGCGATCTCGGCGATTATCTGCCGGAGGCCCGCGGCCAGATCATGGACGCTTGCGCGGAAGGTCTCACCGGCCTCATCCAGTCGACCCTCGAGGTCGACGGCGCCGACGCCTTGCCTGTGGAGATCGTCTTCAACGCGGCGCCGAAGGAGGATGGCTGGCTCGGTTTCATCGCGCTCCGGGACATCTCCGAGCGAAAGGCCCAAGAGGCGAAGCTCAAGCATATCGCCACCCATGACGAGCTCACCGGCCTGGCCAATCGCCGCCATCTTGATACCGCCCTCGCCCGGCGGATCGAGCAGAGTCAGGCGCTGCAAGAGGCCGGCGCCATGGCCCGGTTCGGGCTCTTGTTCGTCGATCTCGACCACTTCAAGGAGATCAACGATACGCTCGGCCACGCCGTCGGCGACGAGATATTGAAGGAGGTGGGCCGGCGGCTCTCCGCTTGCGTCAGCGATGTCGACGTCGTCGCCCGGCTCGGCGGCGATGAATTCGCGGTTTTGTTGGCGGGAGCGGCCGGCCACGACAAAATCCTGGCCGTCGCCCAAACCCTGCGCCGCGCGATCTCGTCCGAATATCAGATCGCCGATTTAACGCTGGACATCGAAGCGAGCGCCGGTGTCGCGCTGTTTCCCGACCACGCGGTCACCGCCGAGCGTCTGATGCAACATGCCGACGTGGCGATGTACGAGGCAAAGCGGCACCATGCGGGTGTCGCGCTTTACGATCCGGAGCATGACGACATCAGCGTTCGCCGTTTGACCCTCAAGGGCGAGCTTCGCCGGGCGATCGAAGAAGACGAACTCACCCTGGTCTATCAGCCGAAGATTGCGACACGCGACGACGCGCTGGAGGCCTGCGAGGCGCTGGTGCGCTGGCGGCATCCGGAGCGGGGATTGATCAGTCCCGGCGAGTTCATCCCCATCGCCGAGCAGAGCGGCCTGATCGGTCCTCTAACTTTGTGGACGCTCGACGAGGCGCTGGCCCAGCACGAGCGCTGGTCGGCGAATGGCTTCGAGCTGCCCGTGTCGATCAACCTCTCGGCCCGGCTGCTTCATGACGCCAACGTCATGCGGCAGTTTCGCCGCAAGGTCGCCGCCAGCCGTACCAAGCCGAAGGATCTGGTCATCGAAATCACCGAAAGCGCGGTGATGTCTAGCGCTGAGGACGCCATCCTCATGCTCCGGCAGCTGGCGGAGGACGGCTTCATCCTTTCCCTCGACGATTTCGGGGCGGGCTACTCCTCGTTCGACTATCTGCGTCGGCTGCCGGTCCATGAGCTCAAGATCGACCGGGCTTTCGTCGCTGCCCGGGAACAGGATCCAGCAGCCGGGGAGATACTCGAGGCCATGGTCGGCCTCGGTCACCGTTTGGGCCTGCGCGTGGTCTGCGAGGGCGTCGAAGATGGCGAAACCTATCTGTGGCTCGCCCGGATCGGCTGCGACATCGTCCAGGGCTATTTCACCGGCCGGCCGGGACCGCCCGAGGCCCTCGAGCAATGGCCGATCGGAAGCGACTTCGAAGGTGCCGAAGCGACGCGCCAGAGCGCCTGAGCGCGCCCGCGCTCCGATTGGTGGTGGTCTTCATCCGGAGCAAGCCTTAAGACGCTGGCGTAAAGCAATGAAAAAGGGAGGCCATGACCATGGCAAAAAGATATCTGTCAGCTCTTGCGGCCGGGGTGCTGATGGCGGCGG
The DNA here is from genome assembly GCA_050331695.1 of Geminicoccaceae bacterium. Taxonomy (GTDB): domain Bacteria; phylum Pseudomonadota; class Alphaproteobacteria; order Geminicoccales; family Geminicoccaceae; genus JBHJGP01. The sequence continues at coordinate 132,629 of JBHJGP010000003.1, read as the reverse complement.
CGAGCGTGCCCGCGAGCGCTCAAGAGACGAAAACCATCGCTCTGATCCCGGGGCTCACCACCGACGCCTTCTACATCACCATGCGCAAAGGGGCCGAGCACGCCGCCGAGGCGCTGGGCGTCGAGCTGATCTTTCAGGGCGCGCCGGAATTCAACGCAACCCTCCAGGTGCCGGTCCTGAACGCGGTCATCGCCCGCCAGCCGGACGCGATCCTGATCGCGCCCACGGACAAGCAGCAATTGATCGCGCCTCTGCGCCAAGCGATCGACGCCGGCATCGAGGTCATCACCGTCGACACCTTCATCGACGACGGCCAGTACCAGGACGGCAATGGCGAAGGCGATTTTCCCCTGTCCTACGTCGCCTCCGACAATGTGCTTGGCGGCACCATGGCCGGCCACGCGTTGGCCAGCGCCATCGGTGAAGCGGGCAAGGTCTACGTCTCGAACGTGAAGCCCGGCATCTCCACCACCGATCAGCGCGAGGAAGGGTTCAAGCTGGCGATGGAGAGCTATCCCGACATCGAGGTGCTGGAGACCCAGTTCAACGATGACGACGCCAATAAGGCCGCGGCTCAGGTGAACGCCGTTTTCGCCCGCAATCAGGACCTCAAGGGCATCTTTGGCGCCAAACTGTTCTCGGCGATCGGCACGGCCGACGGGGTCAAGGCGCTGGGCAAGACCGGTGAGATCAAGGTCGTCGCTTTCGACGCGCCGAGCCGGATCGTCGACGACATCAAGTCCGGGCTCATCGACATGGCGATCGCCCAGCACCCTGCCGAGATCGGCTATTACGGGGTGATGACGGCTTACGCGGCGCTGACCGACCAGTCGGTGCCCATCTCGATCGGCACAGGCTTCACCGTCATGGATCAGAGCAATATCGAGGATCCGGAGATCCTGAAGTTCGTCTACTCCGACTGATTTTTTGTACTGGGGGCGGCCGATGGCCGCCCGCGATCGGGTATCACCGTCCTTGAGCACCCAGCCCCTCGCCTCGGCGATCCGCGAGCCCAGCGTTCTCGTGCGTTGGCTGGCGACCCTTTGGCCCTGGCTGTTTCTCGCCAGTCTGCTGATCTTTTTCGAGATCTGGGCCCGACAGATTTACGGCGCGTCCTTCCTGTTGAACCGATTCAACCTGCAGAGCATCACGCTGTTCGCTGCGGCGCCCCTGATCCTGGGCCTGGGTCAGACCTTCGTCATCATCTCCGCCGGCATCGATCTGTCGGTCGGGTTCGTCATGGGTCTCGCTGCGGTGGTCATGGCCCGTGTGATGAACCTAGTCGGCAATGAGGATCTGCCGGGTCTTGCGCTGATGGTGGGCATGGGCGCGGCACTGCTCTCGGCTCTGGTTCCCGGCTGGATCAACGGCGCCTTGATCTCAAAGCTCAAGGTCCCGGCCTTCATCGGTACGCTCGGCATGTATGGCGTCGCCCGGGGTACAGGGTTCCTGGCCGCCGACGGGACCACCGTCCCGGTCAACAATCCCTGGCTATTTCAGATGGGCAACGCCAAGCTTTTGGGCGTGCCGGTGCCGGTGATCATCGCCATCCTTTTGGTGCTGGTGATGCACTACGTGCTCTCCCAGACCAAGTTCGGCCAGTATACCTACGCCATCGGCGGCAACCGGACGGCGGCGATCCGGGCCGGGATCAACGTCCGCCGGCACACGCTCATCATCTACATGATCGCCGCCGGCTGCGCCGGCAGCGCCGGCATGATCTACACCGCGCGCTTCTCCGCCGGCGCCGCCCAGGCCGGCGAGCCGCTTCTGCTCGATTCCATCGCCGCGGTGGTCATCGGCGGCGCGTCTTTGTTCGGCGGTTCCGGTACCATCATCGGCACGGTGATCGGCGCGCTGATCATCGCCGTCATCCAGTACGGGCTCGTCTTCATCAACGTCGAACCTTTCTGGCAGTTCGTTGCCGTCGGCGTCGTGATCATCGTCTCGGTGCTGATCGATCAGTCCCAGACCCGGCTTACGGGCGAGGTCAAGGAAGATGGCTGAGCCCATTCTTAACGGAACGGGCCTTACCAAACGCTTCGGCGGCGTCACCGCGCTCAATGGCGTCGATTTTCGTCTTGAGCCCGGCGAGTGCCTGGCGCTCGCCGGCGACAATGGCGCCGGCAAATCGACCATGATCAAGGTCATCTCGGGCGTGTTCGCCGCTGACGAGGGACGCCTCAACTACAAGGGAAAACCAACCCGCTTCGCCAACCCCAAGCAGGCCCGGGCCGAGGGCATCGAGACGATCTATCAAGACCTGGCGTTGGCCGACAATCTCGACACCGGCGAGAACGTCTTTCTCGGCCGGGAGCCGGAACGAAAACTGTTCGGTTTGCTGCCGGCGATCGACCGCCGGGCCATGCGAGAGGCCGCCGATGAGGTTCTGGAAACGCTCGACATCGACATCGAACCGGCCAAGCTGAAGCAGCCCGTGCGCAACCTTTCCGGTGGCCAGCGCCAGGCGGTGGCCATAGGCCGAGCGATCTACTGGAACGCGGAGGTGCTGATCATGGACGAGCCCACGGCGGCGTTGGGCGTGCCGGAACAGCGCAAGGTCATGGAGCTCATCCACCGGCTTAAGGACCGGGGTGTTGCGATCCTGTTCGTCAGCCACAATCTCGGCGACATCTTTCAGGTCGCCGACCGCATCTTGGTGCTAAGGCGCGGGATCAAGGCCGGCGAACGGCGCCGCGACGAGACCGACGCCGATGATCTGGTGAGGCTGATGGTCGGCGGTTGAACATTTTCTTGGCCGTTGCCGAGGCAAGGTGCAGCGCCGCCGGCACTGGAGCTCCGGCGGCGCTTTCGACCACGCCCTTCAGCTCAGGCCGGCTGCATCTGGGGCTCGGGCCTATTGAGACTGACGACCAACAAGACGGCGGCGCCGTTGACCCAATAGTAGAGAGCGTCGAGACCGGCAAATCCGAAAACGAACGGCGCGGCCACAAACACCAGACCGACCGCAAAGTCGACCGCCAAGTGCAGGCGATAGGGCAGAACGCGGATCACGCCCAAATGGTGATCGGTGAGGAATGTGAGAACGCACGCGGCGACGCCGGTCACGACAGAAAGCCACAGCGCGTAAGCGTTCGACTGGCCGAGGCCCAATAGGAACGGAAGCAGGATCAGAGCAAGGGCGACGGGGTAGTCCAGATAGGCGTGGATGGTCTTGGTCACAAAACGAGGCGACATGGAAGGTCTCCTTCGAATGGGGATGGCAGGAGCCCGGCTTTGTTTGAGGCGGGCGTGGGCGATGATTTAGGCGGCTTCGGCGGCCACCCATTGCCGTCCATCCACGATGCGATGCAGATCATCCAAAGGCGCCAATGGCCCCCTGAGTGGGGTCACGATCAAAGGAGATGCGACACGGCCCAAGGATCCCGAGACCGAAAAGAGGTATCTCATCGTCCAATCGCGCTGGACACCGAGAGACAAAAGACCGCTGCAGACGCGCTCGACGACGTTTTCGAAACGCTCGATCTCAAGGGCACGCTCTATTTCCGGACTGATTTCTCGGGTCCCTGGGCGGTCACCGTTCCCGACCTGCCCGAGGCCGCGCGGTTTCACCTGGTGCTTCAGGGCGAATGCCATATCAACATCGTGGGCGGCGCCCAGATCGGACTGAGACCGGGCGATCTGGTGATGATCCCTCGAGGTCGCTCGCACGTGCTGGCGGATCGACCCGGACGGATCGCCCCGCCTTTGGAGACCGTGCTCCGGGACGCCGGCTATGACGGCCGGGGCGTCCTCAGGCTGGGTCAATCCGATCCTCAGGCGTCGACGCAGTTGATCTGTGGCCATTACAGCTTCCGCCATATGGCCGACCATCCGATCCTGGCCGCGCTGCCCGATCACATCCTGGTCACCGCTGCCATGCGCCTGGGCATGCCGTGGCTGGATGAGGTGCTGCGCATCATGGGCCGAAGGGTGTTTTCGGACAGCCAAGGCTCCGCGATTTCGATCAAGCGTCTGTCGGAGGTGGTGTTTGTCGAAGTTGTGCGGGCGGGCATCGCTTCTGACGAGACCCTGAGCGGGGTGCTAGCTGGGTTTCGCGATCCGCAGATCGGCCATGCGCTAAGCCTGATCCACGACGCCCCGGAAAAGCCTTGGTCCGTGGCCTCTCTTGCCGGTGAGGTCGGCATGTCACGAAGCGCCTTCGCGGAGCGGTTCCGCAGCCTGGTCGGCCTCGCGCCGGTCACCTACCTTTCGGAATGGCGGTTGCAAAAGGCGCTGCCGATGCTCGACCATACGCGTCAGAGCGTTCAGCAAGTGGCGAGCCAGACCGGCTACCAGTCATCGGCGGCGTTCAGCAGAGCCTTCTCGGCAAAATTCGGGATCTCGCCATCCGAGTACCGGCGCGCGTCGGCTGATTAGCCGTCGAGCGTCCCAGCCGTCTTTTTTCAAGACTATCGAGGCAGGCGCCTGACCCTCTTGGACGAGCGCTGTTGCTTTCGTCAGACGGTCTCCGAAGCGTTAGCCGTGCTCATCAGTGCGTCTTCGATCGCCCGGCGGTCGAGCCCGGCGGCACCGATGACCACCAGCCGAGAGGTCCGATCCTCGCCCGCCTGCCACGGCCGGTCGAAATAGCCTTGAACCCGTTCGCCCACCGCCTGGACCACCCGCCTTGACGGCTTGTTCGCCACATGGACGAAACCCTTGACCCGATAAATCTCGTTATCGCGGGCCAGAGTCGCGATCGCAGTCTCCAGATCGACCGGATTGACCACCTCGCCGATGTCGACGACGAAGCTTTCGAAATCGTCATGGTCGTGATCGCCGTCATCATGGTGCGACGGGCGGCATTCCAGATCCGCCTCAGCCGCCGCCTCGAGGCCGAGCAGCACGACAAGATCGACCGCGCCGAAGCGAGACGCGACAATTGGCGTGCCCGGCCGCCGGTGGCCGTTGAGCGTGGCCATCGCGGTTTCGTGACCGGCGGGCTCGATCCTGTCCATCTTGTTGAGCACGATCAGATCGGCGCAAAGGATCTGCTCCTCGAACAGCTCCTCCAACGGGCTTTCATGGTCGAGAGCCGGATCGGCTTCCCGGGCCGCCGCTAAGGCGTCCGGATCGGCTGCGAACATACCAGCGGCGGTCGCCTCCGCGTCGATCACCGCGATCACACCATCCACCGTGGCCCGGCTTTTCACATCCGGCCAGTTGAACGCCTGGACGAGCGGTTTTGGCAGGGCCAGACCGGAGGTCTCGATGAGGATATGATCGGGAGGCTCGTCCCGTTCGAGCAGGCGCCGTATGGTCGGCAGGAAATCGTCGGCCACCGTGCAACAGATGCAGCCATTGGCCAGTTCGATCATGTCCTCGTCGCGGCAACCTTCGATCTGGCACCCCTGGACGATCTCCCGATCCACCCCGACATCACCAAACTCGTTGATGATCAGCGCGATTCGCCGGCCACCGGCGTGGCGCATCACATGGCGGATCAGGCTGGTTTTGCCGGCGCCCAGAAAACCGGTCACCACCGTCGTCGGAACTTTTCTGCTGATCATCGGCCGTCACTCCCCTCGAACGCCCGCTCTATCGTTTCGGTCATCCGGTGGCTAGAGCTAACGGCCAATTGATCCGATCGATAACGAGGACTATGTGCGTTGCAGCAACAGAAGAACTAAGGAGAGGATTAAGTGAACGACGTGGTCCTGGTCAGTGCCGCTCGCACGCCGGTTGGCAGTTTCAACGGTGCGCTTTCGACCGTCCCCGCCCATTATCTGGGTGAAATCGCCATTCGCGGTGCTTTGGAGCGCGCCGGCGTGGAACCGGGTGAGGTCTCGGAAGTGATCATGGGACAGATCCTCACCGCCGGCCAGGGCCAGAACCCGGCGAGGCAGGCGTCGGTCAACGCCCAGGTCCCCATCGAAACCCCGGCCTACGGCGTCAACATGCTCTGCGGTTCCGGTCTCAAGAGCGTGGCGATGGCGGCCCAGGCCATCACCGCCGGCGACAGTGCGATCGTCGTTGCCGGTGGTCAGGAGAGCATGAGCCAGGCCCCTCATTGCGCGCATCTCCGCGCCGGCCAGAAGATGGGCGATCTCAATTTTATCGACACGATGATCCGGGACGGTTTGTGGGACGCCTTCAACGGCTATCACATGGGCAATACGGCGGAAAACGTGGCCGAAAAGTGGCAGATTACCCGCGAAGAGCAGGATGCCTTTGCCGCCGCCTCCCAAAACAAGGCCGAGGCGGCTCAGAAGGCCGGCAAATTCAAAGATGAAATCGTGCCGGTCACCATTAAGACCCGGAAGGGTGACGTGGTCGTTGAGGATGACGAGTATCCGCGCCACGGCGCCACGGTCGAAGGCATGGCCAAGTTGAGGCCGGCCTTCTCGAAGGACGGCACGGTCACCGCCGGTAATGCGTCCGGCATCAATGACGGTGCCGCCGCGCTTCTGGTGATGAGCGCCGCCGAAGCCGAAAAGCGCGGCCTCACCCCGATGGCCCGAATTGTCTCCTGGGCCCAGGCCGGCGTCGACCCGGCGATCATGGGATCGGGACCGATCCCGGCGTCCCGGCGCGCGCTCGAAAAGGCAGGCTGGTCAACTGGTGATCTGGACCTGGTCGAAGCCAACGAAGCGTTCGCCGCTCAGGCTTGCGCGGTGAACAAAGACCTGGGTTGGGATACGGATATCGTCAACGTGAATGGCGGTGCCATCGCGCTCGGCCACCCGGTGGGCGCGTCAGGCGCGCGGGTTCTCACCACCCTGCTCCATGAAATGGCCAAACGGGACGCGAAGAAGGGTCTCGCAACGCTCTGCATCGGCGGCGGCATGGGCATCGCCATGTGCGTGGAGCGTTAGCGTAACGCTCGAGATGCAATGTTGCGTGGAGCGCTAGCGTAACGCTCAGGATGCAATGGTGCGTGGAGCGTAGCGTAACGCTTGAGATGCGATCTGCGTAGATCGCCAAACGGGCGGTGAGCGTGGGGAGCTAGATTGGCGATGCGCGAGAAATGGTGACGAAACGGAAGTCGACCGTTTCTCGACAGATAATGGTCTGAGCACCGGCGGTTGGCGCTGACGCGGCTCTTTCGTGCCACCGGCCGCAACATGCGTTCTGCCGGCCCGAATGGATCGGACAGAGATCGCCTGGTCGATCCAGACCGTTAGGCGGTCTGCCGGCTCACGCTTCGGCCGGCCCGCGCCATGAGACGGTCCAACAGAGCGCGGCTGTCGTCGTCGATGGCAAGTGGCGCCGTTTCGACGGCGATGACAGGCTTGAGCAGTCCTTCACGGGCAATCAGGTCCGCTTCCAAAGCCAGCGCGCGCGCCAACCGATCGCAGACGAAATTGGCGCCGACCGCGTCGACCTGGCGGATGAGCAATGCCAAGGCGGCCGGGCCACCGCGGGCCAGAAGATCCTCGGACCGGATGATCCGCTCGAGACGATGGGCGAGCCGGCGCATGATCCGTTCGCCTTCGGCATGGCCGTGCTGATCGGTGATCATTGGGAAGTTGGCGACGGCCAGCACCGCAAGCGCGCCCGGCTCATCCGGACACGCGGTGTGATGACAGCCGACAAGATGCAGAAAAAAGCTCTGGGTGAACAGGCCCGTCACCGGATCCTTGATCGGCACGTCCGGAGGTGACGGCGCGATCGAGCGGAGATGATTTCGCAGCTGTTGATGGCGAAACCAGGCGAGCAAAACCAGCCTGATGGCGTTGGGCCGGCCCCCCGACGGTAACACGTCCACAAAGCCCGCCGGCGGTACGCTCGCCCCTTCGATCGATCCGCTGCGGCGCTCGACGCATAGGAGCGGTGCATCGATCCGGGCATCCAACCGCGCCAGGGCGGCAGGAACGTCGTGAAGCTCGGCCGTCGGACAATCGCCGACAACGATCGCCAGGTCGAACCGGCGAACTTGCGCGTATGAGCAGGCCTGGACCAGGGTCTCGGCGTAGTCGATCTTGGTCCACCCCTCCAGAGCCGTGCGCACGTCCCACTGGGTATGCGCCGCCTCACCGATGACCAGGATCGCGGCGAGATCCCGCTCGCCGGGGCCCCGCCTGGATTTGTGCGGCTGAGCGTCGGCAGCTTGAAACGCCGTCAGCGCCTCGCGCCGACGCCGTAGTTCCAGGCGCAGTTGGCCGAGGCCGGCCAAGAGATTGATTCGCGCGCCGATCGCCTCGACGCTTGCCGGCATGCGAAAAACGCCGTCAGCCCCATGCGCCAGGGTGGCGCCGGCAAGCATGTCGACCTCGTCCTGGCCGACCAGGGCGATCGGCAGGTCGCGCACCTTCGGCATGCCTCGGATCTGGCGGTAGAACGTCAGCGCCGGCTCGAACTCGCCGTCGATCAGAAGGACATCGACGAACCGCCCGTCGCGGCAATCGAGCAGATCCTCGATCCCGCCGACATGGCGGTGGTGGACGGAGCACTCTGCCAGGCGGTCACTCAACGCCACCAAGGGACCCTGGGGCGGACCGAAGGTGAGCACCCGAACATGGGCGCGTATGGGGGCTGACACCGACCTCGCCTTCGCCACCGATGCCGCCAATCGACATCGTGGAATACGGGTTTTTAGCGCGGTAAGGTTAAGACTTCGTAAGCGGCCGGGCTCACTCGTCCAGAAGGACCGTAAACCTTCGGTTTCGTTTACCCTTGTTCTCGACCTTGGCGAGCCGCACCGGCCCGATCTCGGCGGTACTCCTTACATGGGTGCCGCCACAGGCCTGAAGGTCGATGTCACCGATCTGGACGAGGCGGATCTTGCCGCCGTCGGCGGGCGGGCGGACAGCGATCGTGCGCACCAGTTCGGGCCGGCTCTCGAGTTCGTCCTCTTCGATCCAGAAATGGCGGATCGGATGGTCCTCGGTGATCCATCGGTTGATCGCCTCGCCGATCGCATCCTTGTCGATGCTCGCCGGATCGACGTCGAAATCGAGCCGCCCCTTGCCGTCGGCGATCTGCCCGCCAGTAACGTTGCCATCGACCGCCTGACAAAGGAGATGAAGACACGAATGCATGCGCATGAGACGGTGGCGCCGAGGCCAATCAAGCACGGCCTCAACGGCCGCCCCTTCAGATAGGCCGCCACCCTCTTCGACGCGGTGGGTGATCCCGCCCACGCCCTTTTGGGTGTCGACGACCGCAACCTCGTCGCCGGAGCGCGCTTTCAAAATGCCGGTATCGCCCGGCTGACCGCCACCGGCGGCGAAGAACACGGTTCGATCGAGAATGATGCCCTCTTCCGTGACACCGATGATCGATGCCTCGGTTTTGCCCAGATAGGCGTCCTCGCGGAAAAGCTCAGTGGTCTTGCGGCTCATCGACCACGTCCTCCAGACTTTCGACGATGGTGGCAAAGTCGTGCCCGCCGCGGGTCGCCTTGGTCGACAGGTAGCGGCGGTTGTAAGCATTCGCCGCCAGGGCATGGGGTATCCGTTCGACCACCTCGATGGCTTGCGCTTCCAAAGCCCGCACCTTGTCCGGATTGTTGGTCAGTAGCCGAACCCGGTTGAAGCCGAGATGGTCGAGCATCCGCGCCGCGTCGACATAGCGCCGCTCGTCCTCGGCGTAGCCCAGCTTGCGGTTGGCATCGATGGTATCGTCGCCTTGGTCCTGGAACGCGTAGGCGCGGATCTTGTTCAACAAGCCGATGCCCCGGCCTTCATGGGCCAAATAGAGCAGAATGCCGGCGCCCTCCTCGCCCATTCGCCTGATCGCCCATTTGAGCTGTCCGCCGCAATCGCAGCGGAGCGAGCCGAGCATGTCGCCGGTAAAACATTCGGAATGAACACGGCAGAGAACCGGATCGCCGGGCCTTGGCTCACCGATGATCAGCGCGTAGTGGGTGTCACCATTCTCAAGCGCCCGGAAAGCCGCGATCCGGCACGCGTTTGCATCGTCCAGGGGTACCGACGCGCTCGCTTCCAACCGAATCGAGCGATCGGTCCGGGACCGATAGCTCTCTATCCAGGCGCCGCTCACCTGCGAGAGATCGAGATCCTCCCCGAAATCACCGCCCCGGAGCTCGAAGCTCCAGGCGGCCGGCAGCAGTTCGGCGAGTTTGGCAAGTTCGACCGCGGCAGCCTCCTCGGGATCGAAGATCACGTCCAGATCCGCGGCGCTCCCCTGGACCATACCGCGCAAGCTCTCGGCCAGCACCGAAACGCCCTTGCCGGCGAGGCCAAGGTAGCGCGCCCGGCCAACCTCAACATCCAAGAAACGGCCGCTCTCGGCCGATATCAACAGCTTCGGCGCGGTGTCGAAACGGTCGCTCAAGGGCTCGATCAGACCTGGATCCAAGGTCTCGACCGGCGCCACGAGCCACCGACGCTGGGCCGCCAACAGTCGCACCGGCCAGCCGCGGCGGAAATCGGCTGCGGCACGGCTCACCGCGCGCATCTGCCGGTCGCCCATTAAGTCTCGCTTGATCATGGGTTCTTATTTGGCTCCCAATCCGAACACCGTCCAGCGTTGAAAGCCCTTGCCGCAAGCGGCTTTGCTCACAGCTCTTGGCCAAGGAGAACAGACAGAACATGTCCCAAAACGACGTCCTTCGCCTCGAGAAAGCTGGGCTATACTGTCCCGCCGGCGACTTTTACATCGATCCCTGGGCGCCGGTTGGACGGGCCCTGATCACCCACGGCCACAGCGATCACGCTCGTGTTGGCCACCACACCTATGTCGCAACTCGGGCCAGCGAGCCCATCCTCCGCCACAGACTGGGCGAGATCGACGTGACGCCGGTCCGTTTCGGCGACACCATGAACATTGGTGACGCGCTCGTCTCGTTTCACCCGGCGGGCCATGTTCTGGGGTCCGCGCAAATCCGGGTCGAAGTTGACGGCAAGGTCTGGGTCGTCACCGGAGACTATAAGCGCGAGGACGATGAGAGCTGCGAGGCTTTCGAGCTCGTGCCCTGCGACACGCTTGTCACCGAGGCGACTTTCGCGCTGCCGATCTACCGCTGGGATCCGGGAGAAAGGGTGGTCGCCGAGATCCTCAGCTGGTGGCGGGACAATCGGGCTCAGGGCACCACGTCAATCCTTTTCTGCTATGCGCTCGGCAAGGCGCAGCGCCTGTTGGCGGAACTCGAGCCGCATGTCGACGGACCGGTGTTCCTGCACGGCGCCATGGCCGCGATGGTCGACATCTACCGTCAGTCAAACAGACGTTTGGCGCCGACAGCGTTGGTCGCCGACCAGCCGAAAAGCGAGAAGTTTAAGGGCGAACTGGTGATCGCCCCGCCATCGGCCATGGGAACCACGTGGATGAGGCGGTTCACCAACCCGTCGACCGCGTTCGTTTCGGGCTGGATGCGTGTGCGGGGACAAAGGCGCCGGCGCGGCTATGACCGAGGTTTCGTTTTGTCCGACCATGTCGACTGGCCAGACCTGCTGCGGACGATCGAGGAAACCGGTGCGAGCCGGGTGCTGCCCACCCACGGCTACACCGACATTTTGGCGCGATACCTCGTTGAACGCGGGCTGGATGCCGTGCCGCTGGAGACCGCGTTCGAAGGCGAAAGCGAAAGCTGATGGAGCGGTTCGCTACGCTTTACGCGGCGTTGGATGCGACGACCAAGACCAACGCCAAGGTCAAGGCGATGGTCGACTATTTCGCGGACGTGCCCGCCGAAGATGCCGCCTGGGCGGTGTTCTTCCTTACCGGCGAACGGCTGAAGCGAATGATCCGGTCCGGCGATCTCCGGCGCTGGGCGACCGATTTGGCCCATCTGCCGGACTGGCTGGTCGACGACTGCTACGCGTCGGTCGGCGACACGGCGGAAACGGTGGCTCTGATCCTCGACGTGGTGCCCGGCGGCGAGCGTGAGGATCTTTCGCTGGCCCGGTGGATGGAAGACCGAATCCTTCCGTTGCGCGAGTCTGCCGAAGACCGGCAGAAAGACGAAGTAACGGCCTGGTGGCAGCGGATGGATCGTCACCAACGGTTCGTGCTCAACAAGCTCTTGACCGGCGGCTTTCGGGTCGGCGTCTCCAAGCTTCTGGTCACCCGCGCGCTCGCCGAGGTCTCCGGTCTCGACACCAAGACGATCAGCCACCGGCTCATGGGACGCTGGCAGCCGAGCGCCAGCGCGTTCGAGGCCCTTCTGGCCGCGGATGACGGAGCTGTCGATATTGCAAGGCCTTATCCGTTTTTTCTCGCGTCCCAACTTAATCCCGCTGAGCCAGAAACCTTGGGCGACGTGGCCGAGTGGTACGCCGAGTGGAAATGGGATGGCATTCGCGCTCAGATCGTCCGCCGGCAGGGTCAGTGTTTCATCTGGTCACGGGGCGAGGATCTCATCACCGAGCGGTTTCCCGAAATCGAGACGGCGGCCGCCGCTCTGCCCGACGGCATCGTTCTCGACGGCGAGATCCTGGCCTGGAATGACGATGGTGTCCTACCGTTCGCGGTTCTGCAGAAGCGGATCGGACGGTTGAAGCTGGGACCCAAGATCCTGAAAGACGCGCCGGTGCGCTTTCTGGCTTACGATATCCTGGAATGGAAAGGGGTCGATCAACGGGATCTGGCGCACGGCGAACGCCGCGAGGCGTTGGTCCGCGTGATTGATGCCGTGCCGCCGGCGCTGGGCCTGTCGCCGTTCGTCGAGACCGACAGTTGGGCCGCATTGGGCGAAGCCCGGCTAGGTTCTCGAACCCGTCGGGTCGAGGGGCTGATGTTGAAACGGCGTTCGGCAGCTTATCAGGTGGGGCGCCGCCGGGGCGATTGGTGGAAATGGAAGATCGATCCTTTGGCGGTTGACGCGGTCCTGCTCTACGCCCAGGCCGGCAGTGGCCGGCGCGCCAATCTGTTCACCGATTACACCTTCGGGGTCTGGCAAGACGACCAGCTCGTACCCTTCGCCAAGGCCTATTCCGGCCTGGATAATGCGGAAATCGACCGTCTCGACCGGTGGATTCGCAAGAACACCCTGGAACGGTTCGGGCCGGTGCGGGCAGTGCCCGCGGCCCAGGTGTTCGAGATTGCCTTTGAAGGCATCAACAGCTCGACGAGGCACAAATCCGGCGTCGCAGTCCGCTTTCCTCGGATTGCCCGCTGGCGCACGGACAAGACACCGGAGCAGGCCGACACGCTCGACCATGTAAAATCACTGGTCGTCGACTGAACTCGCCGAACCGCCTTGCCTCATTGAGGTCAGCTCGATAGGTCCAGGCGCCATGAAGCTGTTACGCTACTTATGGATTCTCAGTGTTGGTCTCGGCCTCGGCTTGGCGAGCGTATTCGTCATGTTGCGGGCGAACATCGTCCCCGACGACTGGGCCCTGCTGCCGGAAAGGGCCTGGCGTCATTATCAGGCAGCAGAGACGCCGGCGGAGAATTTTGTCTATGTCATCGGGATCCTGGTCGCCTGCTTGGCGACCGGGCTTGCCATCGCCGTCATCAAGGCTAGGCGCGACACGTCACGCTTCTGAAACCTGCATTCAGTAGACGTCCTGGCCGCCGTTGACGGGAATTTCGGCGCCGGTGATGTAGGAGGATTGGGGCGACACCAAATAGTGGATCGCGGCCGCCACCTCGGCGGGCGAGCCCAAACGCCGCATCGGTATCTTTTCCACCAGAGCCTCGGTGCCTGGCGACAGAATGGCGGTATTGATCTCGCCCGGACAGACCGCATTGACCCGAATGCCCTTAGGCGCAAGATCGGCCGCCAGCTCCCGGGTGAGCGCGTTGAGCGCGGCTTTCGAGGTCGAGTAGGCGGAGCCGGCGAAGGGGTGGACCCGATGGCCGGCGATCGAGGTGATGTTGACGATCGAACCTCCGGCCTCCGCTAGAAGCGGCGACAGCGTCCGGCTGAAATAAACCGCGGCGAAGAAATTGATGGCGAATACGTCGTCCCAGGTGTCGAGCTCACCATCGAGACGGCCGAGCCGCGCGCCCGCTTCGCCCTTGGGCGAGTAGCCGGCATTGTTCACCAGCGCGTGGAGGCCGTCGCCGTCGAGAACCCGATTGAGTTCGGCGGCCGCCCAGCCCAGGCTCTCGCGTTTTCTCAAATCCGCCGTGATGTGGGTGTGGGTCGCGTCCACCGGACACTCCACCGGCACCCGATCCCTCGAACATGTGATCGCCCGCCAGCCCTGCTCGACGAAATATCGCGCGCAGGCATGGCCGATGCCGCGGCTAGCACCGGTGATGAAGACGGTTTTTTGCTCCGACATGGTGCCTGCTCTCTCTCAGAAGCGGGACCCGCCCCAAACCCGGTCGGTTCAGGCGTCGGCTCCGCTTGTCCCGTCTAACAGGTTACGCGTTTTCGGTGTCGGCGTTGTGACCCTCCGACTGGGCAATGACGCCGTGGGCCAGCGAAGCCTCCAGAAAATCGTCGAGATCTCCGTCCAGAACGCCTTGGGCATTGCCTTTCTCGACGCCGGTTCGGTTGTCCTTCACCATTTTGTAGGGATGGAGGACGTAGGATCGGATCTGGTGTCCCCAGCCAATATCGCTCTTGGCCGCCGCTTCGGCATCCGCCGCTTCCCGGCGCTTGCTCAGCTCCAGCTCGTACAGCTTGGCGCGGAGCATATCCATGGCCTGGGCGCGGTTTCGGTGCTGGGAGCGGTCGTTCTGGCATTGCACGACGATACCGCTCGGATTGTGAGTGATCCGAACGGCACTGTCGGTCCGATTGACGTGCTGGCCGCCCGCTCCCGACGCCCGGTAGGTGTCAATCCGAAGATCCTTCTCCTCGATATCGACGTCGATGGAATCATCGATGACCGGCGAAACGTAGACGCTGGCGAAACTTGTGTGACGCCGCGCTTGGCTGTCGAAGGGCGAGATGCGAACCAAGCGGTGAACGCCGCTCTCGGTCTTGAGCCAGCCATAGGCGTTGTGGCCGATCAGCTTCAGGGTCACGGATTTGAGACCGGCTTCCTCGCCCCCCGTCTCCTCGATGAAGTCGAGCTTGTAATTGTGCGCTTCGGCCCAGCGACTGTACATGCGCAGCAACATCTCAGCCCAATCCTGGGACTCCGTTCCGCCGGCGCCGGCGTTGATCTCGAGAAAACAATCGTTGGCGTCAGCCTCGCCCGAAAGAAGGCTCTCCAGTTGAAGCTTGTTGGCGAGGGCATCCAGCTTGGCCAGTTCCGCCTCCGCCTCACGGTAGGCGTCGCTGTCCTCTTCCGCCTCGGCCAAGCCCGCAAGCTCGACCGCATCCGAAAGAGATTGGTCTAGTTCGTTGATTTTACTGACAGAATCATTGAGATGTGTTCGCTCGCGCATGAGCGCCTGAGCCCGTTCCGGTTCATCCCACAGCTTGGGGTCCTCGGTCAGAGCGTCCAGTTCGTCGATACGACGGTTGGCTTGTTCCCAGTCAAAGACGCCTCCTCAGCAGGTCCAGCGCCTGCTTGACGGCTTCGGCTTTGGCATCGAATTCAGCACCCAAGGAAAACCTCCAACTAGTAAAGCCCGCCGGACGACACGCCGCCTCCGGCGGCTGGCGCTCTAGCGCCCGATCCGCCCCCGACGGACGTCTGGGGAGGAAGATCGACCTGGGCCACCGGCGTCCGTTCCGTCGGCTCGGTTCCGGCGACAAAGGCCTCGAGAACCCGCCGATTGGTCGTCGGACCCGGCAGTAAACCGGTATCCCCGTCGACCCACAAGAGCCTCAAACCCGGCGGCACGCGAAAGGGTTTCGCCGGCTCATCTTCCAGCGCTTTCTCCATGACCTCGACAAAGATCGGCAGCGCCACGCTTGAGCCCGTCTCACCGTCGCCGAGAGGCTTGGGTACGTCGAAACCGGCATAGACACCGACGACGAGATCCGGCGTGAAGCCGACGAACCAGGTATCGCGGCTCTCGTTGGTGGTGCCGGTTTTACCGGCAAGCGGTTTGCCGATGACCCGAGCGCGCACGCCTGTGCCCCGTTGGACGGCGCCCTCAAGCATGGAGACGATCTGGTAGGCGTGGCGCGGGTCAACGATCGTCTCACGATCGTCGGGCAAGGTCGGCGGCAGGCGGCCATCCCATTCCTCCACCTGACAGCCCTCACAAACGCGATCGTCGCTTCGGTAGAGATTGTTGCCATGGCGGTCCTGGATCCGTTCGATCAGGCGCGGCGTCACCCGCTTGCCGCCGTTCACGAGCGTCGCGTAGCCGCTCACCAGGGTCAGCAGATCTACCTCGTTCGCGCCGAGCGCCGAGGCCAGGTTGCGCTCGAAGCGGCGGTCCATGTCGAAACGTTCCGCCATCTCCATGATCCGCGGCATTCCGACGTCCTGAGCCAAACGCACGGTCATCAGGTTTCGCGACTTTTCGATGCCGACCCGGATCGGGCTGGGGCCATAGAAACGATCACTGTAATTGGACGGTTTCCACTTGCCCTCATTGTCGTCCCGATCGATCACAATCGGTGCGTCGAGGATGATGTTGGACGGTGTGAAGCCGGCTTCGAGCGCGGCCAGATAGACGAAGGGCTTGAACGACGAGCCCGGTTGCCGAAGCGCCTGGGTCGCACGATTGAACTTGCTCTGGCGGAAGCTGAACCCACCCGACATCGCCAGGATACGCCCCGTGTGGGGGTTCAGAGCGACGACGGCGCCCTCGATCTCGGGCAACTGGCGCAAGGCGGGCCTGGCCGGCGCCGGCGCAGCATCCTCTCCCTCGTTTTCGGCTTCCTCGGGGAAAACCCAATCGATCAGAACCACATCACCGGGCGATACCACGTCGCCGACCTCGGTCACCTCGGGCCCGAGCTCACCCTCTTCGTCGACGGCACGGGCCCAGGACAATTCGCCCAAGCTCAGTGTCGCGGTGCCACCGCCGACGAGCCCGATCTCCGCGCCCTCTTCGGCAACGTTGAGGACGACAGCCTTTTCCCACTGATCGAGCGTGACGCCGGGATCGACCGCACGCAACGCCGGTTCCCAGTCCTCGATCGGCCAATCAGCAAGCGCATCTTCCGAGGGCGCGTCGAGGGTCGCAAGCGGCCCCCGCCAACCGTGCCGGCGATCATAGGCCGACAGACCATCGCGCAGCGCGCGGTCGGCGATATCCTGAAGCTGTGGGGAGACGGTCGTGCGAACCGAAAGACCGCCCTCGTAAAGCTCCTCCTCACCATAGGAGGCATTCAGAATACGGCGAACTTCTTCGGCGAAATAGTCGGCCCGAAAAATTTCGGTGGGCTCGCGGAAACGCACCTCGAGTGGCTCATCGTGAGCCTCTTCCGCTTCCGCCTCCGTGATGTAGCCGTCCTCCAGCATCCGATCGATCACGTAGGCACGGCGGCTCAACGCCTGGTCCCGCGCGCGGACGGGGTGGTAGTGGGACGGCGCCTTGGGCACGCCGCCCAGATAGGCGGCTTCAGCGACCGTGAGCTCATCCAGGGATTTGTTGAAGTAGTTCAGGGCCGCGGCGGCGACGCCATAGGCGCGAAAGCCGAGGAAGATCTCGTTGAGATAGAGCTCGAGGATCTGATCCTTGGTGAACGCCTCCTCGATCCGGAATGCGAGAAGCGCTTCTTTGAACTTCCGCTCCAAGGAAACTTCGTTGGTCAAAAGAAAATTCTTCGCCACCTGCTGGGTGATCGTCGATGCGCCCCGAGGGCGCCGATTGTTCTGCCAGCGCCTGATATTGTCGTGGGCCGCGCTGATGATGCCGACCGCATCGATGCCCGGATGGCTGTAAAAATGCTGGTCTTCGGCAGCGATGAACGCGTGCTTGACGCGATCCGGTATCGCCTCGATCGGCACGAAGTTTCGCTTCTCGGACGCATATTCCGCCATCAGCCGGCCGTCGCCGGCATGGACCCGGGTGGAAATCGGCGGCTCGTAACTTTCCAGCTGGCTGACATCCGGCAAGCTGGGACCGTAATGCCGTGCCATCAGATAGACGCCGGCGATGGACGCCACCCCGCCAAGAACGGACAAGGTCAGCGTCGCTGCCAAAACCCGCAAAAGCCAACGCATAAGCTTGTGCTCCGAAAACTCAGTTAAGCGCCTGTTCGCGGCCGAAATATCCGTCGACCGCGGTTACCAAGGCATCGGCAATCCGTCTCCGATAGTCCGGCGATTGAAGCGCTCGTTCATCTTTCGCGTTCGACAAATAGCCCAGCTCCACCAGGATCGATGGTGTCTGCAGGGACCGTAACACCATAAAGTTAGCAAACCGACGGCTTTCCTTAACCATTGGGATATTGTCGTCTAACGCATTCACCACAAGCTTGGCGAAGCTGACGGAGCGATTGGTGGTGCTGGTCTGCATGATGCTGGTGAGAATGGCGCGCACGATCGGATCCGGTTGGGCGATGATTGTATTGAGACGTTCGTCGGCCGCGTTTTCCTCCTGAGCCTTGCGCGCCGCTTCCGGATCGGAGGCGCGGGTGGACAGCGTGTAGACCGAACTGCCGCGAACGGCTTGGTGGTCCGGAAAGCTGTCAACGTGCAAGGAGATCATGAGATCCGCTTTCGCTTCGGCGACGAATTCGAGCCGTTCGGAAAGGTGCATCGACCGGTCGGTGGTGCGGGTGAGCCGCACCTCATAATCCCGTCGTCCCTCCAGGGCCTGCGCCAAGTCCTTCGCCATCGCGAGCGTTATGGTCTTCTCCTGAACGCCTGAGGGTGAAATCGCTCCCGGGTCCTGACCGCCGTGGCCGGCATCGATGACGACAACCGGCCTGGCCGACTTCTCGCCATCTCGGCCATGATCCGCGTCCCCGGCCGGCGCGGTCGTCGGTTGCGGGCGACGAACCGGCAGATGTTTCGCTGTCGGCGGCGGACTGACACGAGATCTGGCCGCGGGTCCGGGCTTTGCGCGAGGCGTCGCCGGCGCCAGAGCAGTCTGCCGCTCCTGGCCACGGTTCGGCCTCATGGCGGGCATCGGCCCGGCGGCCGGCTCGACGTTCAGGCCATCGACTTGCTCGGAGACCACCGTCTCGGCTTCGGAAGGTTCGACTTTCGTCAGATCGACAACGTAGCGAACGCCGCCACTGTGCTCGAGATAGAAATCACGGATGACCTGGCCCGGTGATGCGAGCTTGGCATCGATGCGGGTCTTGTTGGTCGCCAAACGGTCGACGCGAACCGTATCAACGATACCGATAGCCGCGCCCTGGCGCAGCGTCTCAGTCCGTGCAGCGCCGATCTCGATCACAAGCCTGGTTCGCGACGGCAGGATGCGGACCGCGAAGGGAACCGGTTCGCTGACCTCGACGACTAGACGGGTAAAGGCTTCGTTAGCACCGAAGCGGACGGATTTGACGCTCGCCACTTCAGCGGCATCGGCGCTGACGAGCATCAGCAGCCCGACCCACACACTCAACCTCAGCGGGAACTTCAACTTGCTTGTGAGCCGAGTGCTCATGCGCAGAAGTTGTGCTTTCCCAACGCGGAAACCCGAAAACACCAACCAGAATTTCCAGAAAAGGCTGTTGCGTGATCCAAACGCCATTCGCTCAGACGGCAACTTATCGGATTGTGCCACGAGAGGACACCCCCTATAGTCGGTCGCATAGTGCTGTTACCAGGCGATTTGGCGATGAGATGTCGTCGTCGTCGCGACGCACATGATGCGAGCGCAGGCGGAACAGCCGCTGTCACGCGGACCCCCTGGGTCCGACAAGGACGTTCATGCACAACCCAACACCGTTGCCACACGACCATCCTTTTGATTTCGGTTCGGAGCCTGTGCCGATGAGGCCGTCCGTTCTGGTGTCGATGGCAACGACGCCGCATCCCAACCTCCCCCTGATGGGAGGTCACGGAGCGATGCGGCTTTCGGAGACACTTTCTCATGACCAAGCGCATGCTGGTCGATGCGACCCATCCCGAGGAGACCCGGGTGGTCGTGGTCGACAACGACCAACTCGTTGACTTTGATTTCGAATCCGCAGCCAAACGACAACTCAAGGGCAACATTTACCTCGCCAAGGTAACCCGGGTCGAACCCTCCCTTCAGGCCGCGTTCGTCGAGTATGGCGGGAACCGACACGGGTTCCTGGCCTTCAGCGAAATCCATTCCGACTATTACCAGATCCCCCAGGCCGATCGCGAAAAACTCGCTGAGCTGGCGTCCCAGACCGAGGGCAAAGACGCCGACCCTGATGACGCAGGCGCAGCGGACGAGGAGCCGGCGGCAGACGATGAGGGCGAAGCGCCAACCGTCACCGCTAGTGGCGAGGATTCGGATGGTGCATTGGCATCCGACGAGGCCGTAGCCGAGCCGGACGCCGACGACGCCGCCGGCGGCAACGATCAACCGACGGTCTATGAGGCCGACCTGGACCTGATCGACGACAGCGAACTCCGGGCCCGGGAACGCGCGCGGATGCTGCGAAGCTACCGGATCCAGGAAGTCATCAAGCGCCGACAAATCCTCCTGGTTCAGGTGGTAAAGGAGGAGCGCGGCAACAAAGGCGCGGCGCTCACGACCTACATCTCGCTGCCGGGCCGCTACTGCGTTCTCATGCCGAACACGCCTCGCGGCGGCGGTATCTCGCGCAAGATCAGCGTCGCCAAAGACCGCACGCGGCTGAAGAAGATCGCCGGCGAACTCGATGTGCCCCAGGGCATGGGTCTGATCATCCGCACGGCCGGTCAAACCCGGACCAAGGCCGAGATCAAGCGCGACTACGATTATCTCTTGCGGCTGTGGAGCGACATTCGCGACCGGACGCTGGAATCGATCGCGCCGTGCCTGATTTTTGAAGAGGCGGACATCATCCAGCGCGCCATGCGCGATCTCTACACCAGCGACATCGAGGACGTGCTGGTCGAGGGCGATATCGGCTATCGGTCCGCGAAGAAGTTCATGACCATGCTGATGCCCAGCCGGGCGCGGCGGGTGAAGCCCTACCGGGAACAGGCGCCCCTTTTCTTCAAGCATAAGATCGAGGAGCGCCTGGACGCCATGTATGAGCCGATGGTCCGGCTCAAGTCCGGCGGCTCGATCGTCATTCATACCACCGAGGCGCTTACCGCGATCGACGTCAACAGCGGCAAGTCGACCCGCGAGCGTCACATCGACGAAACCGCGCTGCGCACCAATCTCGAGGCGGCGGACGAGGTCGCCCGGCAGATGCGGCTTCGGGACATAGCCGGTCTGGTGGTGATCGACTTCATCGACATGGGCGAGCATCGCCACCAAAGACAGGTCGAGAAGCGGCTTCGCGAAGCTTTGAAGATCGATCGCGCCCGGCTTCAAATCGGCCGGATCAGCAGCTTCGGACTTCTCGAACTGTCCCGTCAGCGACTGCGTCCGAGCTTGCAAGAGCTGAGCGGACGTCCCTGCCCCAGTTGTGGCGGCACCGGCGTCATCCGCTCGACCGAAAGCGCCGCGCTCCAGGCGATCCGGCGGATCGAGATGGCCGGCATCGAGGGCAAGGCGGCGCTCCTCGCGGCCTCCCTGCCTGCCGACGTGGTGCTTTACATTGCCAACCACAAACGGGTTGACCTGGCTCGTTTGGAGACCCGCTACGACCTCTCCATCCACCTGCGTATCGACGACAATCTCAGTCCCCAGGACATGGAGATCGAAAAGCTCGAGCCTCGGGAGGCCCGCCGGCCCGTGGCCGCGAAGGACGAGGTTGAAGAGGTGGACGAGCGCTTCGAGGACGAGACGACGACGTCCTCCGCAAAGGAAGAGACCACCGAGGACGACACCAATCGTAAACGGCGCCGGCGGCGCAAGCGCCGTCGTCCCCGGGATGGCGAGGAGATGACCGTCGAGGCGGCCGAGGTAAGTGCCGAGGAGGCCGCTGACCGGCCGAAGGAAGCGGCGGATGCGGAGGCAGACGGCGAAACGGCCGCACCCAAACCCCGAAGGCGCCGGCGCCGGCGCGGCGGCAAACCGACGTCGCCCGCGTCATCGCAACAGGACGCGGCCTCCGGCGACGAAGCGCAGACCGGTGAAAGTCAGGACGACGAGGCTGCCGATGCGGTCGGTGAGACGGTTCTCGTCATCGGGCCCGTTGACGAGTCGGATGAGGATGCCGTTCAGCCGGTCGACGTTGAGGCAGAGCCTGTGCCGATGCCGGCGCCCTATCCCAACGGCAACGCCGAGCAGGGGTCCGACCCAGCATCACCGCACACTTTGGCCGAAGAGGGCCCGCATGGGCCGAGGCCAGATGAGACTGAGGTCCGGGCCGAGCATGAGGTGCCAGACGAAGGCGATGACGAAACCGGCGAACCCCAACCGTCCCTCGTCGATCGGTCCGGGAGCGCCCAGAACAGAGAATACACGCCTTCCGAGGGAGCGGACGAGGATCAGGAAGAGGCCGGCCACGAAAAACTGCCGGAACCGGCCATGGCCGAAGAGGTCAGTTCCGGGCCGCCGCGGCAAGGCTGGTGGAACCGCCTGGTCCGGCGTGACGGCTGAGCCAATCCGAGAGGCGTTCGCCGGCCCGGGCGACGTCTCTCTCATCGCCTGCGACCGAGAAGCGCACATAATCCTCGCCACGGATCCGATCGAAATCGAGACCTGGAGCCGCGGCAACGGCGATCTCGGCAAGCCAAAGGCGGCAGAGCTCACTGGATGGATGGCCCAACCGTTCGGTGTTGGCGTAGACGTAGAAAGCGCCATCCGGCCTCACGAAACTGTCCAAGCCACCGGCGGCGAGCGCGGCCATCAGCATCTCGGCATTGCGTCTGTAGGTCTCGACCCGCCGGCGAAAGACGCCTTGGCAGTCCAGCGACGCCAAGGCCGCGACCTGGGCGACGTGAGGTGGCGAGATGAACAGGTTTTGGGCGAGGCGATCCACCGTTTCGAGCCAGCCGTCCGGCACCACCAGCCAGCCAATGCGCCAGCCGGTGAGGCCAAAGAACTTGGAAAAGCTGTTGACCACGAAGACACCGTCCTGATTGACCAGGCTGCCGTGCCCGCCGGCATGGAAGAACAGACCGTGATAGATCTCGTCCATGACCAGGGTTGTGGCCTCGTCCCGGCAGTGCCGGGCGATTGCCTGGAGCGTGGCATCATCGATCGTCGTGCCGGTGGGATTGGCGGGGCTTGCCAGCACCAGGCCATTCAGGTTCCGGTTGCCGACGACTGCGAGATCCGCCCGAAAGCCGGTCTCGGGCGCGCAACGAAGACCCATCGGCTCGAGGTCGAGTGCCTTGAGAATATTGCGGTATGCCGGATAGCCTGGTTCGGTGACCCCGACCCGGGCACCAGCGTCGAACGCCGCCAGAAAAGCAAGGATGAAAGCGCCGGACGCGCCGGTCGTCACCACGATCCGGCGCCAATCGACCGTCTCGCCGTACCAGTCGCGATAGAGATCGGCGATCGCCCGACGAAGCGCGCCCTGACCGAGGGCCTCGGTATAGCCGAGACACGAGCGGGCCATCGCCGTATCGACCGCATCTCGGACCGGTTGCGGCAATGAGCCGCCCGGCTGGCCCACCTCGAGATGGAGCACGTCACCACCGACCGACGCGCGCTCATTGGCGGCGGCCATCACCTCCATCACCCGAAACGGATTGACGCGGCTACGCTTTGATGGAGTAGGATTCATGACTTTATCAATACTGATCGGACCAGTGGCTGCTTCACCGTCAAGAGGTGACATGACCTACCCTGGCATGGGCCGGTGGGCACGCGCAAAAGCCCTTTTAGCCTGGCCCGACATTTCCTAGGTAGATGTCATGACAAAGCTCCTTCGCCTGGCCGTCCTTGCGATGGCCTTGCTCGGCTCGCTCAGCGCCCCCGCCGGGGCGCAGGGCCTGATCCGTGATGCGGAGATTGAGCGAACGCTTCGGAATCTCTCGGCGCCTGTCTTCGAAGCAGCCGGGCTCGAGCCCGACAGTGTCAGTATTTTTATCGTCAACGACCCCGAGTTGAACGCCTTCGTCGCCGGCGGCATGAACATGTTCCTGAATACAGGGCTGCTCATGCGCACCGATACGCCCGAACAGGTGTTGGGGGTGATCGCCCATGAGACCGGCCACATCGCCGGCGGTCATCTGAGCCGGACGGGTGATGCTTTCCAGCAGGCAGCCGCAACACAGATCCTTTCGGCCCTGCTCGGTGCCGGCGCCGCCGTGCTTGGCGCTCCGCAAGTGGGGACCGCTGTGATCGCCGGCGGCGCCACGGTCGCCGAGCGGGGATTTCTCAAATTCTCGCGCAGCCAGGAGCAGTCAGCGGACCAGGCCGCCCTGGCCTATCTGGACGATGTCGAGGTCACCTCTCAAGGTCTCCTGGAGTTCTTCGGCACGCTCGAAAGTCAGCGTTTCCTGAGCGGCAGCCGTCAGGACGCCTATCTGCGCACCCATCCGCTGACCCGGGATCGCATTCGGCTGATCGAGGCCCATCTGAGACGCTCGCCCTACAAAGACGCCATGCTTAACGAGGCTGTGAGGGCGGATCATGAACGCATGGTTGCCAAGCTCGTTGGCTTCCTCCAGGACCCCCATGTCGTGCTCCAGGACATTCGGGGCGAGGACAATCCTTCGATTTACGCCCGGGCGGTCGCAACCTATCGGCTGCCGGACATGGATAGCGCGCTCGGCATGGTCGACCAGCTCATCGAGCAAAAGCCGGACGACCCCTATTACCATGAGCTGCGCGGCCAAATCCTGTTCGAGAACGGTAGGATCGAGCCCGCGCGGCAGGCGTATGCCAAAGCCCTCGACCTCGCCCCTTACGAACCGCTCATTCGTTTCGGCCTCGCCCGATGCCTGATGGAGAGAGGCCAGAGAGGCGACATGGCCGAAGCGGCCGTGCATCTGGAAGAGGTGGTTCAGGAAGAACCGCGCAACGCCCAGGCCTGGCGTCAACTCGGCATCGCCTATGGGCGCACCGGTGAGGAAGGTCCCTCGCAGCTGGCGCTCGCGGAAAGCGCCTTCATCACCGGCCAATTCGATGATGCGCGCCTGTATCTCAATCGAGCGGATGCCAACCTCCCCCAGAAAGGCCCCCAACGTCTTCGTCTGCTCGATCTCCAGGCGGCGCTCGAAGCCCTGTGACAGAAAGTCCTGCTTGAACCGCTTGTGAGTGGTCACGGCGGTCGCGGCACGTTATGAGCATTGCGCGCAACCTGGAGAGCTCTCATGGCCCGGCTTTGCCTGTCAATAGTGGTGTCGTTTCTTCTGATGGCTGCTTTCGCTCCTCTCAAAACAGCGGCGGCGGAGGACCTCAGCCGGGAGCAGGTTGAGGAAATCGTCCGCGATTACCTGCTGCGGGAGCCGGAGATCGTGTATCAGGCGCTCCAGGAGTTGCAGCGCAAGCAGGATCAGGCGCGGGTCGCCAATGCTGCGCGGGCAATCGAGGCCAACAAAGCGGCTCTCTTCGACAATCCCGACGACCCCAAGATCGGTGCCGAGGATCCGGCTGTCACCGTCGTCGAGTTTTTCGACTATCGCTGCGGTTTTTGCCGTCGCATGGTGCCGGCGATCACCGAGACCTTGGAAAGCCAAAGTGACGTTCGGCTTGTTCTGAAGGAGCTGCCGGTTCTGGGGCCTGATTCCGTTCGGGCATCGCGCGCGGCCCTGGCCAGTCGGATGCAGGACGAGGATCTCTACGGCGATTTCCACTTCGCGCTCCTGGAAGCTGACGATCTTTCCGAGGGCGGGCTGGTCAAAATCGCCGAAGGGATCGGGCTCGACGGCGAGCAGCTTCTAGTCGATATGGACAAGGAAGAGATCGATCAGATGATCGACGCCAATTACGCGCTCGCCTCGGCGCTCGGCATCGAGGGCACGCCCGCCTTTATCATCGGCGACGAGTTCATGCCCGGGGCGATTGACCTGAACACCATGATGCAGGCGATCGAGCGTCAGCGCGAAAAGAGCTGATCCGGCGTCAAGCTTTCGGCACCGCGGTGCCGATCATGCAGTCCCGGGTGACGAGGCTGGCGAGATCGGCTTCGTCCCAGTCTTCGGTGCCCACCGGCCTCATCGGCAGCACCATGTAGCGAAGATCGGCGGTGCTGTCGTGGACCTGCACCGTCACGTCGTCGCCAAGCTCGAGGCCGAATTCACGCAAGACCGCGCGGGGTTCGCGCACCGCCCGTGAGCGATAGGCCCGGGCTTTGTACCAGTCCGGCGGCAGGCCCAGAAGCAGGCGTGGATAGCAGGAACAAAGCGTGCAGACGATGACGTTGTGCGTGCCCGGCTCGTTGGCCACTGCCCGGATCGGAATGTGACCGGTATCCAGCCCAAGCTCGGCGGCCGCTTCATTGACATTGGCCAGGAGCCGGTCCTTGAAGGCCGGGTCGGTCCAGGCCCTGGCCACCACCCGCGCGCCGTCGGCCGGACTTTTGGCATCGATGTTTTCCAGGGTGAGCCTCAGCTCGTCGCCGGTGAAATGCCCCTTTTCCAGGAGCAGCGAGGCAACCGCCTCGGTCATCAGCTGGTAGTGGGACGGCGGTAGGTCCTCGATATCCGGCTGATGAGGGTGGGCTTGATCATGGTGCTCAGCCACGGCAAGGCTCCAACCAATGTTCGTAGATGTCGACGACGACCTGATCTCGCGGGTTCTCCGGCTCCTCCCAGAGCTCGTCCATGGCGAAACGAACCCGGTAAAGGGCCCTCTCGGGCAACCCGTCCCGGCCGTAGGCCAACGCTTCCGGCATCGCATAGTGACCGAGGATGGAGACGATCTCGCCTCGCTTACCGCGGGTGAAGAAGGGCGCGCGCACATGGCCCGGCGGGAACGCCGGTCGCACGCGCACCCGGTCGCCTACAACGAAACCAGAGCTCACGACCGTCCCCAATTCTCTTCCAGTTCGGCCATCCGCCGGCCCAACTCATCGACCTCGATCACACCCTTTTCGATCAGGATGTTGGTCACCGACGCGATCCAGCGCTCGTAATAGCTGAGTTCGTCATAGACGCCCGGGCCCAGTTCCTCGATGCCGCGACGCAACTCGTCGACGGTCATCACACGACGCTTCTTGTCGCTCATCAGCCGCAAGATCGCGTCTACCTTCTTCTCCCAGGGCGCATAGTCATGCTCGTCCTGCTCGACCGGGCCGGCGTTCAATCCGCCCATATCGTGATGTCGGCGTTTCACGGCACCTCCCGAACCCGCTCTTCTCCTGGCGTCACCGCCACGCTATCAAACCGGGGTCTTCCACGAACCTAAGGTCCCCCGACCCATGCCGCCAGTGCCTACGCGCGCGATCACGGGCTTGCGCGAGATCGCCGACGCCTATGACGCGTTCATCCTCGATCAGTGGGGCGTCATGCATGACGGCACCCAGCCGCTACCGGGCTCGCTTGCTTGCATCGACGCGCTGGTCGAGCGGGGCAAGCGGATCGTCTCCTTGAGCAACTCCGGTCGCCGACGCGCCTTCAGTGAGAAGCGTCTGGTCCGCATGGGCTTCGATCTGGGTAAGATCGACCGGGTCGTGACCTCCGGCGAGGCGAACTGGCAGGGCCTGAAGGCCGGCCGCGAGCCGATGTTCCAGGTGCCTGGCAAGCGCTGCTATCTGATCACCCGAAGCGACGATACGAGCGTCATCGACGGGCTTGGTTTCGAGCTCGTCGCGGGGTCAGGCGACGCTAATTGGGTGATGCTTTCAAGCTCCCATGGAGAGACCCGAACGGTTCAGAGCTACATGGACGAACTGGCTGGCGCGATCGAGAGACGTCTCGCGATGATCTGCGCCAATCCGGACAAGGTGGCGATCAACCCGGAAGGGTTACACATGTCGCCCGGCGCCATCGCCGAGCGCTACACTGAACTCAGCGGCGTCGAGGTCGCCTACGTCGGCAAGCCGCACAAGCCGGTCTACGACGCCTGCTTCGAGGTTTTGGACGGCATTCCCAAAGACAAGATCTGCGCTGTCGGCGACAGCCTCGATCACGATATTCTCGGCGGCAACCGGGCCGGGATCGACACCGTTCTCTGCGCCGACGGCATCCTTCGCCAGGATTGGGATGCCCATGCCGATCCCTCCACCAATCTCAGCCGCCTTCCGGGCCTCAGCGCCCGCCACCAGGGCGCCATGCCCACCTACCTCATGCCGAGCTTCGCCTGGTAAGGACCCGTTCCACATTGTCGGCCGTGAGCGCCGAGATCCGTTCGTTGCTCTCGTCGGTCACACCGGCGATGTGCGGTGTCAGGATGACGTTGAAGAGCCCTTCAAACCGGCGCCCGGCCTCGGCCGACAGCGGCTCGCTCTCGAACACGTCCAGCGCGGCACCACCGAGACCGCCATCGGTGCGGGCGATCGAGGCCGCTAGCGCCGCCTCGTCGACGATCCCGCCCCGGGCGGTGTTGATCAGAAGCGCGCCGTCCTTCATGGCGGCCAATCGCTCGGCATCGAACAGCCCCCTGGTCTCGTCTGTCAGGGGAATGTGTAGGCTGATGGCATCGGACGTCGCGAGCAGCGTGTCGAGATCGACATAAGCCGCCAGCTCCCAGGCAGG
Source organism: Geminicoccaceae bacterium (assembly GCA_050331695.1). Classification (GTDB taxonomy): domain Bacteria; phylum Pseudomonadota; class Alphaproteobacteria; order Geminicoccales; family Geminicoccaceae; genus JBHJGP01. The sequence continues at coordinate 104,346 of JBHJGP010000003.1, read as the reverse complement.
GTCACCCTTTGGCAAATAGGGGTCGAATGCCTGGACGGTGATGCCGAGGGCCCGCGCGCGCTTCGCGACCTTTCGAGCGATGTCGCCGAGACCGAACAGGCCGAGGAGTTTGCCGGCGGCCTCGCGGCCGATCAGCTGTTGACGCGGCCAGGCGCCCTCGATCATCGCTGTCCGCTCGCCATAGGCCCCCCGCCAGAGCACCAGAAGCGCGGCGATGACGTATTCGGCGACCGCGACCGCGTTAGCGCCCGTGGCCGGCAGTACTTCGATGTTCCGGGCGGCGCAGGCCTCGAGGTCGATATTGTCGAGGCCGACCCCCAATCGCCCGACCGCCTCCAGGCGGGCTGCGCGCTCCAGGAGCTGGCCCCTCACCTGTGTGCGATTGCGGACGATCAGGGCGCGGCAGCTCTCCACGGGCGCGCGATCCGGCGCTTCGACCAACCCCGGGTCGTAGAGCGTGTTGAACCGCTCACTCAGCCGGTCGACGGCTTGCTGGTCCATGAATTCTGTGATGACGATCTCGGCCATAGCGCCTAGGACTACAGAGTCTTGGTGAAAGGGCAAAGTGCCACAAGAAGCGCCGAAGGAGGCGACCGTTTTTGGGCGACCCGTCCGGGTTTGACCAACCAGCCATGCCCAACGTCTTTTGCGTCGGCATTGCCGTGTTGGATTACATTTTCAGCGTGGGCGCGATGCCGGACCAGGGGCACAAAGTTGGCGCATCGTCTTTGCGCACCGGTCATGGCGGACCGGCGACGACCGCCGCCGTCGCCATAGCGAAACTAGGCGGCAACGCAAGATGGATGGGACCTGTGGGATCCGACCATGCCGGCGGCGAACTGATCGCCGAGTTGCGCCGTCACGGTATCGACACAACCCACGCGATGCGTGTATCAAACTGCCTTTCACCCACCTCTGCGGTTATTTTAGAACCGGATGGCGAGCGCACCATCGTCAACTACACGGATCCCGACCTGACCCACCAGGCGCCTGAGCCAATCGATCTGGGCGGTTGTGATGCCGTGTTGACCGATGTTCGCTGGCCGGTGGCTGCGGTGCCGGTTCTCCGTGCCGCGAGGTCCGCCGGCCTGCCGTCCGTGGTCGACTTCGACCACCAGGTGGGCGATCTCGACGGCGAATTGCTGGATGCCGCATCCCATCTCGCCTTTTCGGCCCAGGCGCTCCGGCAACGGACCGGTGTCGGCGCGTTGGGCGAGGCGCTGCTGACTTTGGCCCAAAACACACACGCGCATTTGCTCGTCACCGACGGAGCCGACGGTGTCACCTGGCTCGAGGGACCGGAGATCAAGCATCTGCCGGCCTTCCCCGTCGACGCTGTCGACACGCTCGGCGCCGGTGATCTGTTCCACGGTGCGCTCATCCTGGCGATCGCCCGGGGCCATGATCTTGCCGCAGCTATTCGCTACGCGGCGGCCGCGGCCGCCATCAAATGCAGTCGACCCGGTGGGCGGGCCGGTTTTCCGAGCCACGCCGAGGTCGAAACCTTTCTGGGAGAACACGCATCATGAAGTTGAGCCCCGGCAAATATACCGGCATCAGACGGCTGGCGGGCGGTGACGGCCGGTTCTGCATGACCGCGGTCGACCAGAGACCGCCGATCTTCAATCGTATCTGCGAGAAGCGGGGCACCAAGCAGCCGCCGGACGAGGATGTGCGCGCGGTCAAGCGCATGCTGGTCGAGGTCTTGGCACCCCATTCGACGGCACTATTGCTCGATCCCATTCACGCGCTGCCGGCGGCCATGGATGCGGTCTCGCCCCGCCAGGGCCTGATCCACACGCTCGAACGCCACGATTTCGAGGATACCGCCGACGGCCGGCTGAGCCACGCCATTGCCAATTGGAGCGTCGAAAAGATCAAGCGGGCGGGCGGCGACGGGGTCAAGGTCCTCGCCTGGTACCGCCCCGACGGCCCGAGCGTCGGCACCAGCCATCAGCAGCGGTTCGTCAAGGCCATCGGCACGGCCTGTCGAAAATTCGATCTGCCCTTCGTCCTCGAACTCCTGCTCTACCCCCTCGACAGCGACCGCGACCAGACCAAAGACTATGTCGAGCAGCCGAACAAGCGCCCGGAACTGGTGGTCGAAAGCGTCGCGACCTTCGCCGACCCGGCCTATGGCGTTGACCTCTTCAAGCTCGAAAGCCCGCTTCCCGCTACCAACCTGCCGGATCCCGGCAGCGATCAGGGCGAGGTCCAGACCTGGTTCAATAAGCTGGACCGGGCTGCCGGCCGGCCCTGGGTGGTGCTGAGCGCCGGTGCCACCAAGGACGCGTTCCGGCGCGTCGTGACTTACGCCTACCGGGCCGGCGCCAGCGGCTATCTGGCCGGCCGGGCGATCTGGTGGGACGCCTTTCAGGCGTTCCCGGACATGGCGGCGATGCGCGACGGGCTGGTTCACGGGTCCGTCGATTACATGCGCGAGCTCAATGCCATGACCGCGGACCAGGCAAGGCCCTGGTTTGACCATCCGGGCTATGGTGGCGCCGGCATCGGCATTCAGGGCAGTGAGGGGTCGATCGCCGCGTCCTACCGGGGCTTCGACGCCTGATGCATCTAGGCCTCCTGGTTCTCGCACGCACGACGTTCGATACCGCGTTCGCCCGAAGCCTGATCGATCAGGCGCTGGAGGTTCTGGGCGAGCACGAGCTCACGGGCTCGCCGGAGATGGCCACCGACCTGGCGATGGCCGAACGCGTTCTGGCGTCGATCAATCCCGAGACGATCGACGCCATGCTGGTCCTGCAAGCCACCTTCACCGACGCCGAGGCCGCCGAAGCCCTGGCCGATCATCTGCCGGAAACCGTGCCGATCTGGTTCTGGTCGTTCCCGGAGCCGCGAGCCGGCGGGCGGCTGCGGCTGAACGGCCTTTGCGGCGTCAACCTGGCAGCCCACGCGCTGGCAAGGCGCGGCCGGGCGCTCGCCTTTCGCCACGAACCGCCGGAGAAGGTCCGGTCGACCAGCTTCGAGCAGGGGCTCCGCTACGGCAAGTCACCTCAGCCGCTCGTCCCTGAGGAACAGGCTGAGTTATACGAGGCCGACCGTATCGTCGATCGGTTGAAAACAAGAACGTTTGCCAAGATCGGCAACCATCCGGCCGGCTTCACCACCTGCGCGGTCGATCCAGGACTTTTGCGTGAGCGGCTCGGCGTCAAGGTGACCACTCTCGAGCTAGATGCCCTATTCCAAGCGGCGCGCGAGGCGGCGGCGGATGAAAGCCGAAAACTTGCCGACAGCCGCTATGGCGGGCTGGACCGTGTCGACGCCGAGGCCACCACCGGCACGCTAAAACTGCATCGAGCCTTGAGCGATCGGGCGGCCCGGCAGGAGATTGCGGGCTTTGCCGTCCGCTGCTGGCCCGAAACCTTCGAACGGATGGGCTGTGCCGCCTGCGGGGCCATGGCGATGCTGAGCGAGGACCGGATCCCCTGCGCCTGCGAGGCGGATGTGCTGGGCGGCATCACCAATTGGCTGCTTCAGGAGGTGGCGGGTGAACCGGCGTTCCTCGCGGATCTGGTCGATGTCGACGAGGATACGGCGGTGTTCTGGCATTGCGGCCTGGCGCCGGTGTCGATGGCGTCATCCAAAACCCCGCCCGTCGCCGACATTCACTCCAACCGACGAAAACCCCTGCTCGGCGCCTTCGCCCTCAAACCGGGGCGTTTTACCCTCGCCAGGCTGAGCCTGGCGAGCGGAGAGCTTTCGCTGGTGCTGGGAGCCGGCGAGATGCTTGACGAGCCGATGAGCTTTTCCGGCACGTCCGGTGTCGCGCGGTTCGACGAAGCGGCGCCTCTGGTCCTCGATCGGCTGATCGCCCTCGGTCTGGAGCACCACACGTCACTGGTTTATGGCGATCACGTCCCGATGCTCGAGGCCATCGCGCAGCATTTGCAACTCCCCGTGTTTCATCTTTGTAGAGGTTGACGTGCTCGATCCGCTCACACCGGCCTGGTCGTCCATCGACGCGTTGGATCTGGACGATGCGCCCGTGGTCGAAGGCAACAGCCTGGCGTTCAGCGTCGACCGCCAGAAGGGCCGTGTCAGCGTCGTCGCCCCCGGCATCGTCCGCCTGACCCTCGGCGATCTTCCAAGCTTCGACTACGGCATGCTGACCGGCGCCTTCGAGCCGGAGCCAGCCGAAGGGCTGGTCGATGACGAGACCTGCGAACTGGTCGCCGATGATCTACGTATCCTGCTCGAGCCCGAACCGTTCCGGCTCACCATCGAACGCCGGGGTGAGGCGCTCATCAAACCGGCAGGCGACGCCCATTTCGTTCGTCCCTACCGGCTGCCACCTTTGGCGCGCCACGACAAGGGATGGTGCTTCACCTTCGATCTGGAGAGCCACGAGCCGGTTTACGGCCATGGCGAGAAGTGGAGCGCCGTCAATCATCGCGGCCAACTGATCAAGTCCTGGAACGAGGACGCGCTGGGCGTCAACGCCGAGATATCCTACCTCAACGTGCCCTTCGCCTGGAGCCCTCGGGGTTGGGGTGTCCTCGCGCACACGCCGGCGCGGGTGCATCACGGCGTCGGCTATCCGGCCTGGTCTCACCGGGCTTATGTGTTGGACGTGGCTGACCTATGTCTGGATCTGTTTTTCATCGTTGCCGACAGTCCGCCCGAAATCCTGGAGCGCTACACGCGGCTCACCGGGCGGGTTGCCGAAGTACCCCGCTGGAGCCTCGGCGTCTGGCTCTCATACGCTTACCACGAGGAGCCGGCATCGATCATCGAGACGGCGCAGGAAGCCCGTGAACGAGGTGTGCCGGCCGACGTCTTCGTTCTCGACGGCCGGACCTGGCTCGACACCGGCACCCGCTTCGCTTTCGAATGGGACCAGGATCGGTTCGTCGAGCCTAAGCGCCTGACCGCGCAGCTCCACGAGCTCGACTTCAAGATCTGCAACTGGGAGTACCCGCTCGTCTCGATCCACCATCCGCTTCACACCGAATTGGCCCTGAGCGGCCACCTTCTGGCGGACAAGCAGACCGGTGAGCCGCTTTTGTACGAGTGGGATGACGAGCCGTTCGATTCCGTTCTGACACCGCTGCCACCGAGCGCGATCGTCGATTTCACCAGCGAGAGCGCTTTCGCCGACTGGCGTCAGCGGCACGAAAGTTTGTTCGAGACCGGCATCGACGCGATCAAGGCCGATTTCGGCGAACAGGTGCCGGATAACGCGCTCGCCGCCAATGGCGACGACGGCGCCCGGCTGCACAATGTCTACGCGCTGCTCTACAGCCGGTGCGTCTTCGAGGCGCTCGCCACCTACCAAAACGAGCCGCCGATGATGTTCCAGCGGGCGGGGTGGACCGGCGGGCAGCGCTATCCGATCCACTGGGGCGGCGATCCCCAGGCCGATTGGGGAGGCCTCGCGGCCTCGATCCGTGGCGCTTTGTCGGCCGGGCTCACGGGTTTCGCCTGCTTCGCCACGGACATCGGCGGCTTCTACGCCGGCCCGCCGGAAAGCGAGCTGTTCGTCCGCTGGACCCAAGTCGGCGTGTTCGCGTCGCACATGCGTTTTCACGGCATCGGCCGGCGCGAACCCTGGGCGTTTGGTGCCGAGGTCGAGCGGCTTGTGGCGCCTTATCTCGATCTGCGCTACCGGCTCATCCCCTATATCGAGGGCTGCCTTCCCATCGCCCGGGAGACCGGCATGCCGGTGATGCGCGCCATGGTCCTGGGCTGTCCCGACGAACCCGAGAGTTGGGGCTACGACACCCAGTATTTCTTCGGGCCCGACATTCTGGTGTGTCCCATTCTGCAGCCGGGCGGTCAGCTGAAGGGCTATCTTCCCCGGGGGTTTTGGTACGATCCGGAGACGGGCGAGCGCTTTGAGGGCGGCGGTTCCTTCACTCGATCCCTGCCCCTCGACCGGTTTTGCTGGTTCGTCCGCGAAGGCGCGATGTTGGCGATGGGCCCCCGCGTCCAGCACACAGGCGAACTGGAAGGTGTGGCGCCGGTGGAATGCATGGAAGTCTACGGCAAGCCGGCCTTCGAGCCATGTATGGTGGATGCGCCCCGTCTCCGGGAGCCCACCGGTGGGGTGATCGTTGTCGAACAGGTGCCGGAAACCGCGGATGTCGAGGCCTATGGTCCCATCGCCGTTCACCGCAAGGGCACCGATCTGTTCGTGACCAAGGCCTAAGAGGGAGACACTGATGGCGCAACGGCTTGAGGGTAAGACGGTGCTGGTCACGGCCGCGGCCCAAGGCATCGGCCGGGCGACCGCGCTGGCCATGGCTAAGGAAGGGGCCACCGTGCTCGCCAGCGACATCAATATGGGGCTTTTGCTGGAGCTCGAGGCAGAGAGCAACATCTCGACCTTGGTGCTGGACGTCACCAACGCGGACGCGATCGCCCAGTTGGCTGTCGACGACCGGTGTTTCGACGGCATCGTCAACGTCGCCGGCATCGTCCATCACGGCAACATTCTGGAGGCGGACGATGATGCCATGACCGCCTCGTTCGACATCAATGTCCGCTCCATGCATAGGATTGTTCGCGCCTGTCTTCCGGCGATGGTCGCGGCCGGCGGCGGAAGCATCGTCAATATCGCTTCGGTCGCGAGCTCGCTAATGGGCGTGCCCAACCGTTTCATCTACGGTACGACCAAAGCGGCGGTCATCGGTCTGACCAAGTCGGTGGCGGCGGACTTCGTCGGCGAAGGCATCCGGTGCAACGCGATCTGCCCGGGTACCGTCCAATCGCCATCCTTGGACGAACGGATCAATGCCTTCGATGACCCGGAGGAGGCACGAAAGCAATTCGTCGCGCGCCAACCCATGGGCCGGATCGGCACCGCCGAGGAAATCGCCGCGGCGGCCGTTTACCTCATCGCCGACGAAAGCGCCTACACCACCGGTACGACCCTGGTGATCGATGGCGGCATGACGATCTGAGGTGGATCTATTCGGCGGTTACTTCCTTGATCGGAAGGACTGCATTGGCGCCGGCCCACAGGCGGTAGCCGCCCAAAAACGCGCGCTTGTTCGATCCCCGCCTGCAAAGCGGCGGGAGTTCGGAGAGCTTCTTCGCATTGCCACCGCCCAGGACGACGTAATCGGCGACCGTCGCCAGGCGCAGGCGCTCGCTCACGTCAAACACGGCCTGTTGCCACTTCTTCTGGCCCAAGCGATCGAAACCGCGCGTGCCGACACAGTCCTCGAAAGTCAGGTCTTTCTTGTAAGGAAGGTGCGCGAGCTCGAGGGAGACCAGATGGCCGTTGTCGATCAGGGCCGAGCCGAGACCGGTACCGAGGCCCAGAAACAACATGCGCCCGCCCTCATAGGATCCCAGCGCCTGCATGGCAGCGTCGTTGATCAGCTTCAGCGGCTGGCTGAACGCGCCGGTGAAGTCGTAGTCGCACCAGCCAGGCCCAAGATTGTGCGGCTCGGTCACCGGCCTGCCGTCTGAGATCCCGGTCGGGATGCCGACCGTGATGCGGTCGAACCGCCAGTCCGACGCCAGGCTGGCGATCACCGCCATCAGGTCCTGGGGCGTGAAATCCGGACCTGACGGCGATTTGCGCCGTTCCTGGCTATCGCTTATCCAAAGTTTGGCGTTGTTGCCGCCGACATCCACCACCAGAACAGTGGGAGCGGCCCGTTCGTGATCCTGGTCCATGCTCACTTCGTCCCGTAGATGCGATCGCCCGCGTCCCCAAGACCGGGCAGGATGTAACCTTTCTCATTGAGGCGTTGGTCCACGGCGGCGGTCACGATGGGCACGTCGGCGTGAACGCTCGAAAATCGCTCGATACCCTCCGGCGCCGCCAACAGGCAGCAGAACTTGATGTTAGCCGCCCCATCTTCCTTGAGCCGGCTGACCGCCGCGACCGCCGAGTTGGCCGTGGCCAGCATCGGATCGACGACGATGGCCCGCCGTTCGGCCAGATCCTGAGGCACTTTGTAGTAGTATTCCACGGGCTTCAGGGATTTGGGATCCCGGTAAAGACCGACATGGCCGACCCGCGCCGAGGGAATCAGATCCAGCATGCCGTCCAAAAGACCGTTGCCGGCCCGGAGGATGGAGACCAGACAGAGCTTCTTGCCCGAAAGCTTCCGCGCCCGCATCGGCATCAAAGGCGTCTCGATGTCGACCTCGTCGAGGGGGATATCGCGGGTCAGCTCGTAGGCCAGGAGCGTCGCCACCTCCCGCAAAAGCTGGCGGAAAATGGCCGTTGACGTCTCTTTACGCCGCATCAACGTCAGTTTGTGCTGCACCAGCGGATGGTCGACAATCTCGACGGCCGATGTCACCTCGCCCTATCCCTCACGTCCCACTCAGAACTGTCCCTAGCAGGCCAACGGGAAACGCGCTACCGCTGGGTGCAAAGCGACCGCCGAGTTCGATCCGCCATTGCGCCAGCCGCTGGCGTCGTTATCAGGGGATCAATGCGCGGGAGAGCGCATAGAGGGAGGCCATTTTTCGAATGAAACTGCTTCGATACGGGCCGCGGGGCCAGGAGTTGCCTGGCATGATCGGGCCTGATGGGCTCATCCGCGATCTGAGCGATCATGCGACTGATTTGACGGCGGCCGTTTTGTCGGACGATCAGCTAGACCGGCTGCGCGAACTCGACCCGGCCTCTTTGCCCACGATCGACGGCGATCCCCGGATCGGTCCGATACTGGACGGCCGTGAGATCGGCAAGTTCATCTGCGTTGGCCTCAATTACGCCGACCATGCCGCCGAAAGTGGCGTCCCGGTGCCGCCGGAGCCAGTCATTTTCATGAAGGCGACAAGCGCGGTGACCGGCCCCGACGACGGCATCACGATTCCCAAGGGATCAGTCAAGACCGACTGGGAGGTCGAGCTTGGCGTGGTCATCGGCAAGGAAGCGGCTCATGTCAGTGAAGCCGACGCTCTCGCTCATGTCGCCGGCTATTGCGTGATCAACGACGTGTCCGAGCGGACCTTTCAGCTCGAGCATGCCGGCCAATGGGTCAAGGGCAAGAGCGCCGACACCTTCGGTCCGAACGGCCCGTGGCTGGTGACCCGCGACGAGGTCGCCGATCCCCAGCAACTCAAGCTCTGGTGTGCCATCGATGGCAAGCGGGTGCAGGACGGCTCGACCGAAACCATGGTCTACGGTGTCGCCCATTGCATCGCATACATCTCAAGGTTCATGTCGCTTCAGCCGGGCGATATCATCTCGACGGGCACGCCGCCAGGGGTCGGCATGGGCATGGACCCGCCGACCTACCTCAAGCCCGGTCAGGTGGTGACGCTTGGCATCGAGGGCCTGGGCGAGCAGCGCCAGGAAGTTCGCGCCTACGCAGGTTAGCAGGCGACTAGCGAGATCGCCGGCGGTTGGGTCGCCTGGAGACTGGCCTCGTCTCTCCGGTCTCGGGCCAATCCCGTCGCCGCTCGTCGCCAGAAAGGTCGCGGAACAACGGCGTCTCCGGTGGCGGTTCGGCGCTCACATGAAAGGCCTTGCGCAAACGGTCCGCCGCTTTCTGGAAGCTCGTCTCGTCCTTGGCGTGTAGGTAAGCGAGCGGTTTCGACCGGCTTACCGGTTGGCCGAGACCCGCGACCTGGCTGAGGCCCACGGCGGGGTCGACGGCGTCTCCGGCTTGGCGGCGCCCCCCGCCCAGTTCGACAATCGTCCAACCTAAAGCCCGGGCGTCGATCGCGGCGATGGTGCCTTCGTCCGCCGAAATAACCGGGTTGATCACCGGCGCCTTCGCCAGATAGCGATCGGCATTGTCGATGAAATCCTTAGGCCCGCCCAGAACACCGACCATTTTTTGAAACCGCTCGGCGGCTGCGCCACTTTTGAACGCCAGATCGAGCCGGTCGTCCGCTTCCTGAGCGTCCTTTACGAGGTTGCCGAGAACCAAGAGCTCTCCGGCGAGACGCCGAACGACCGCTTCAAACCTGGCTTCGGTTTCTTCGCCTCTTAGCATCTGAACCGCTTCGGCAACCTCGAGCGCGTTGCCGGCATTGTGTCCGAGACACTGGCTCATGTCGGTGAGAACGGCCCGCGTCGTCAGGCCGGCACCCTCGCCCGCTTCGACCAAAGCGTTCGCCAATTCCCGGGCGGCGGCGAGGCTCGGCAGAAAAGCGCCGGAACCGGTTTTGATGTCCATCACCAGGGCATCAGCACCGCCGGCAAGTTTCTTCGACAGAATGGAGGCGGTGATCAGGCCCACGTTCTCGACCGTCGCGGTCGTGTCGCGGATGGCGTAGAGCCGGCGGTCGGCGGGTGCCAGCTCGGCATTGGCGCCGACGATGGCACAGCCGGCATCCCTCACGAATTGCTCGAGCTCATCGATCGAAATGTCTGTTCTGTAACCGGGAATTGCCTCCAGCTTGTCCAAGGTGCCGCCGGTGTGTCCGAGCCCCCGGCCGGACAGCATCGGCACGTAGGCGCCACAGGCAGCAAGAAGCGGCGCCAGCACCAAGCTGACCTTATCACCGATGCCGCCGGTCGAATGTTTGTCGAGAACCGGGCCCGGCAGATCCCAAACCAGACTTCGACCGCTGTCGCGCATGGCGAGCGCCAGAGCGACGGTTTCATCGGCACTCAGGCCCTTGATGGCCACAGCCATGGCGAGCGCGGCGACCTGTGCGTCCGACCAGCTCCGGTCGGTTACGCCCGTCACGAACCCCTCGATCGCGTCCTTGGAGAGCGGCTCGCCGTCGCGCTTACGCGTAATGATCTCTTGAGCCAGCACGTCGTCGCCTATCCAGCCTTCAACAGATCATCCAGAAGCGATGACGCGCCAATTCGGAACCTCCTGGGTGTCGGCCAGTCGGGCCCCAATTTGCTCTGAGCCAGGCGGAAGTAGCCGGCGGCCTGGTCGGCGGTGCGCACGCCGCCCGAGGCTTTGAAGCCGACCAGACCGCCGCTCTCGGCCGAGACCTCGAGCATCGCCGACGCTGCCTCCATGGTGGCACCGACCTTGATCTTACCGGTCGAGGTCTTAAGAAAATCGATGCCCGCCATCACCGCCGCCCGGGACACGGCGACGATCCGATCGGGTGTCTCCAGAGCGCCGGTCTCGAGAATGAGTTTGAGAACCGTATCCGGCCCGGCCGCGTCCCGACACAAGCCGATCAGATCATCGACGATACCCACATCGCCCGCTTTGACCGCGGCGATCGGGGCCACGATGTCGACCTCATGGGCACCGGCGCCGACGGCTCGTTCCGTCTCCTCCGCGACCGCGCCGATATCGTCACCGCCATCGGGAAAATTGGCGACCGTCGCGACCTTGACGTCACTGCTACGCAACGCCTGAATCGCGACCGAAACCAGCTCGGGATTGATGCACAGAGCTGCCACCTGGTGTTTAAGCCCTCGCTCCGCCAGGGCTTCGACCACGACCGCGTCATCCCCCTCATTCAGGGACGTCAGATCCAAACAACGGATCAGGAGCGCCGCCATATCGGCATCGCAAGGTCCGTCAGTGTCGTCCGAGCTCATCGGCGAGCGCTCCCATGCTTGCCCGCAACAGGCCGATCAATTCATCGGCCGCCGCCGCTCCCGCAGCAAGGGTTTCCTCATGGGACAAGGGCGTTGGGTTGAGACCGGCCGCGAGATTGGTCACGACCGAAAAGCCCAGGACCCGAAGACCGGCATGCCGCGCGCTGATCGCTTCCGGAACCGTGGACATGCCGACCAGATCAGCGCCCATCGTGCGAGACGCGCGGATTTCGGCGGGTGTCTCAAAACTCGGCCCGAGATAAGCCAGATAGATGCCTTCGGAAAGCGACGATCCTCGCTCGGCAGCGGCATCCTTCATAACTTGCCGCAAGTTTCGATCGTAAACCTCTGACATATCTGGAAATCTTGGTCCGATATCGTCGTCATTCGGGCCCACCAGAGGATTGTCGCCCAACATGTTGATGTGGTCGCTGATCAAAACGATGCGCCCCGCCGGCACATCCGGGTTCAGGGAGCCCGCTGCGTTGGTGAGGATCAAAAGCTCACAACCCGCCTGCCTGACGGCGCGGATCATCGGGTTGATCGCGGCAACGGGCTTGCCCTCATAACGGTGCACGCGCCCGGCCAGGCAACAGACCGGCACACCCTCGAGAGTACCGAGATGAAGCGTGCCGCTGTGGCCCGAAACGCTGGGCTTCGGGAACCCCGGCAAATCGGCGTAAGCTAGACTTTGCCGGTCCAAAAGCGCGTCGCTCAAGGCGCTAAGACCGGAGCCCAGCATAATCGCGATCTTCGGCGGGCGGTCACCCGCGATCTCGATGATCGTTTCGGCAGCGCCTTGGACCGGAGCGCGGCTCTTGCCCAAATTTTTGTCCGAAAATGCGAGGGGCAAGAGGTCGCCCAAAGTCGCCGTTTTCTTCAGTTCGAGGTCATCGCCCATGTGAACGGGCGTGGCGCCATCGGCGAACTCGGCGAGACGTTGCCGGCAGCCGCCGCAGGGGCTGCACAGAAAATCGCCCGCGGCGACCACCGCCACCTCAACCACCGCACTTTCGCCCGCCGCCACCATCTGGCCCAACGCGCCTGCCTCGGCGCAAATGCCTTCTGGATAGGATGCGTTTTCAACGTTGCAGCCGGCGAAGATCTTGCCGCTTGCGGTCCGAACCGCGGCACCGACGGAAAAACCGGAATAAGGCGCATGCGCGTACCTTCGAACCGCCCTCGCCGCCTCCAGAAGAGCCTCGCTCATTGTTCCTTCACGTAAGGCTTACCGATCGCCTTGGGCGCCACCGCCCGGCCAACGAAACCGGCCAGCAGAAGCACGGTCAGCACGTAGGGCAACGCCTGGATCAACTGGGTGGGCACCTGACCGATACCCGGCACGGAAACCCCCTGGAGCCGGACCTGGACCGCGTCCGTGAAGGCGAACAAGAGGCAGGCCAGGAGAGCTGGCACCGGCCGCCATTTGCCAAAGATCAGAGCCGCCAGCGCCAGATAGCCCTTGCCCGCGGTCATCTCGCGCAAGAAGCCTGCGTTGGCTGCGGTCGAGAGATAGGCGCCGGCGATCCCACAGAGCGCGCCGGTCACGATCAAGGCCTTGTAACGCATCAGCGCCACCGAGCTGCCGGCCGTAACAACCGCCACGGGGCTCTCGCCAACCGCCCGGAGCCTAAGTCCAAAGCGTGTCTTGTAGACGACGTACCAAACGACCGGCACGGCGATCAAAGCGGCGTAGACCAGGATGTTATGGCCGCTGATCAGCTCTCGATAGATCGGCCCGAGTAAGGGGATGCCGCCGAAGGTCTCGGCCAGAGGCAGGGTGATGGGCGTAAAGCGTTCGTCTGCTTGCAAGAGGGGTGTTCGGCCTGCCTGGCCGAACCAGGCTTCGGCGAGCGTTGGGCCGAGACCGGCGACTGTGATGTTGAGCGCGACACCGGAGACGATCTGATCACCCCGGTGGGTGATGCAGGCGAAGCCGTGAACCATGGCAAGCCCGACCGAAAAACCCATCGCCGCCAAAAGGCCCGCCCAGGCTGAGCCGGATACGGCAGCGACCGAAGCGGCGGCGAAAGCGCCCCCCAACATCTTGCCCTCAAGGGCGATGTCGACCACGCCACTGCGCTCGCAAAACAAACCGGCGAGCGCAGCCAGCACCAGGGGCGTCGCCAACCGCAGCGTGCTGTCCATCAACAACAGGAACTGAAAGGCGATGTCAGCCACCGGTGCCGGCTCCGGCTGTCACACGGTCCTCGGCCTTCGGCGCCAGCAACGCGATCAAGGAAGGACGAAACATGTTCTCGAGCGCGCCCGCGAACAAAATGACCAGACCCTGAATGACGATCACCATGTCCCGGCTGATCGCAGGCATGTCGAAGGCGAGCTCGGATCCCCCTTGATACAGCGCGCCGAACAGGATCGCCGCCAGCACGATCCCCACCGGGTGGTTGCGGCCCATCAGGGAAACGGCGATGCCGACAAAACCGAAGCCGCCGGTGAAGTCGAGCATCAGGCGAAACTGATTGCCCATCAGAATGTTGAGAGCCATGCAGCCGGCGAGCGCGCCCGAGAGGGTCATGGCGAGAATGGTGAGTTTGGCCGGGGAGATACCGGCATAGACAGCCGCATGCTCGCTTCTGCCGACCACCCTCAGCTCGTAGCCGATCCGCGAGCGCCAGATGAAGATGTAGACGGCGATACAGCAGAGAAGCGCGATTAGGAACGAGAGGTTCAAGGGCGAGCTAGGCAGATCGAGGCCGAACCAGGCCGCCATGTCATGGATCTGGGGAAGCCTGGCACTTTCCGGAAAGCTCTCGCTCTCCGGCGACGCCTGACCCGGTTTGATCAGCACGCGCACCATCATGTAAGTCATCAGCGCCGACGCGATGAAATTGAACATGATGGTGGTGATCACCACGTGGCTACCGCGCTTGGCCTGCAAATAGCCGGGGATCATACCCCAGAAACCGCCGAACAGAGTGGCGCCGAGAATAGCGAGCGGCAAGACCAAGATGAATGGCAGGTCGCCCATATAGAGGCAGACCAGCCCCAGACCGAGACCGCCGATATGACCCTGGCCCTCGGCGCCGATGTTGAACAATGATCCGTGGAAGGCGACGGCGAAAGCGAGCCCGGCGAAGATGAACGTCGTCGCGTAGAACAGCGTGTAGCCAATGGCCTCGCCATAACCGAACGCGCCATAGACCAAGAGCTCGACGGCCCGAAGCGGGTTCTCGCCCAGGATCATGACGATCACGCCCGAGACGAGGAACGCGGCGGCAAGGTTGATCAACGGCAGAAGGCCGACATCGGCCCAGGTTGGAAGCTCGCCCGCGCGGGCCGCCATGTCAGGCCGCTTCCTTGGTGATACCGGCCATTAAAAGGCCGACGGTGCGCTCGTCGGCATCGGCCGCGTCTAGTTCGCCCGTGATCATGCCATCGAACATGACGATGATCCGATCCGACAGCGACAAGACCTCATCCAATTCGACCGAAACCAGGAGCACAGCCTTGCCGGCGTCGCGCATGGCGATCAGCCGTTTGTGGATGAACTCAATGGCGCCGATGTCGACCCCCCGGGTCGGCTGCCCCACCAGCAGGAGTTCCGGATCGTGCTCCATCTCCCGGGCCAAGACCTGCTTTTGCTGGTTGCCGCCGGAGAAGGACTTGGCGCTGAGAGAGGGATCGCTGGGCCGCACATCGTGATCCTGCATCCAACCGAGGCAGGTTTGAACGATATCGGCCCGGCGCAACAATCCCTTCCAGGAATAGCGAGGCTGGACGTGATAACCGAGGATCGCATTTTCCGCCGCCGCGAAGGTGCCTACCAAGCCCATCCGCAGGCGATCCTCAGGCACATGGCCCGTCTTCTGCGGGCGAACGCCTCCCTCCATCGGCACGCCCAGCAAGCGGACCGCACCTGCGGTCGGGCGGCGGATTCCGCCCAGAACCTCCAGCAGCTCCGTTTGACCGTTGCCGGCAACCCCTGCGATGCCGACGATCTCGCGCCGCCTGACATCGAAGCTGACGGATTTGAGGCGGCGCACGCCCTTGGCATCCGTGAAGCTCAGTTCATTGACCTCGAGGACCTGCTCTCCCGGCCGGGCAGGCTGCTTGTCGACCTGAAGCAGCACCTTGCGGCCGACCATCAACTCGGCCAGCTCCTCGCGTGAGGTCTGGGCTGTCGGTCTGTGGGCGACCATGGCGCCGGCGCGCATGACGCTCACCCGGTCGGTCACAGCCATGATCTCCCGGAGCTTGTGGGTGATCAGAATGACCGTGCGGCCTTGCGCCTTGAGATTTTCGAGAATGCGAAACAGATGATCGGCTTCCTGAGGCGTTAGCACGCCCGTCGGCTCATCGAGAATGAGGATGCGGGCGCCGCGGAACAGCGCCTTCAAGATTTCGACCCGCTGCTGAACACCGACCGGCAGACTGGCCACCGTGGCATCGAGATCGACATCGAGACCGTAGTCCCGTTCGAGCTCGACGAGTTTCGCCCGCGCCGCTTCTGCACCCTCCTTCAGGGTGGCGCCGCCCTCGGCTCCGAGCAGCACGTTCTCGAGCACGGTGAAGGTTTCGACCAGCATGAAATGCTGATGCACCATACCGATCCCGGCGGCGATCGCGGCGTCCGGGCTCTTGATCTCGACCTTCTCGCCGTCGACCCAGACGTCACCGCGGTCGGCCTGATAGAAGCCGTAGATGATGTTCATCAGCGTCGACTTGCCGGCACCGTTCTCGCCGATAATGCCGTGGATCGTCGCCGCCTTCACATCGAGATCGATGGATCGGTTGGCGTGAACGGCGCCAAAGCGCTTGTCGATGCCCTTGAGCTGGATGGCCGACGGCAGGGCGCCGGCCGAGCTCACCTCCACCACAGGGCGCGCCGCCAGCGCTACTGGGTCGAATAGTAGTCGGTGACCTCGATCTCGCCGTCGATGATCTTCTGCTTGGCCCCCTCGACGGCCGCTTTCATCTCTTCGCTGAAGATCTCTTCGTTGTGCTCATCCAGGGCATAGCCAACACCATCCTCGGCCAAGCCAAGCGCCACCGCGCCGGTCTCGAGCTTGCCTTCTTTGGCCTGACCGAAGGAATCGTAAACGGCGACATCGACGCGCTTCATCATCGAGGTGAGAACGCTTCCCGGATGCAAGTGATTCTGGTTGCTGTCGACGCCGATCGAGTATTTGCCGCTGTCGGCCGCCGCCTGGAGGACCCCGAGGCCGGTGGCACCGGCTGCGGCGTAGACCACGTCAGCTCCGCGGTCGAATTGGCTCTGGGCGAGTTCGGCGCCCTTGGCCGGATCGTTCCAGGCAGCGGGCGTCGTGCCGGTCATGTTGACCAGAACCTCGGCGCCGTCATTGGCATGGCTGACGCCCTGCTCGTAGCCATGGGCGAAGTTGCGGATCAGAGGAATATCCATGCCGCCGACGAAACCGACCTTGCCGGTTTCGCTCGCCATCGCCGCGGCCATCCCAACCAGAAACGAGCCCTCATGCTCCTTGAAGGTGATCGAACGGACATTGGGCTTGTCGACCACCGAATCGATGATCACGAAGGTCGTGTCCGGATAGTCGTCGGCCGCCGCTTCCAAGGGCGTCGCGAAGCCGAAACCGACCGCGACCACCACGTTGGCACCGTTTCGCGCCATGCGCCGCAACGCCTGATCGCGCTGGGTCTCGTTGGTGATCTCGAATTCTAGATAGCTGATACCGGTTTCCTGTTTGAACTTTTCAGCGCCGTTGTAAGCCGCCTCGTTGAACGATTTGTCGAACTTGCCGCCGATATCGAAGATGACGGCCGGTTTGAAATCCTCGGCCTGGGCAGCGCCGGTCATGACCGCGAGGGCGGCTGCCGCGAACAGCGAACGTCGGTTCACCGGTTGTCCTCCTAAGACTTTGTTCTTGTCGGCAGGTTAGGCGGGCTTTCGGGAAATGCAATCGTCGAAGCCGGCGGTGGCCTATCCGGCCGTCGGTTGAGATCGGGGCGCCGCGGCCCGGCGCAAGCGATCGTTGATCGCGGCACCGAGACCGACATTGGGGATCGGCATCACCGCGACGCTCTCCACACCGGCGGCATCGAGATCGCGCAGATGGGCGAACAGATCGCGCGCCGCCTGCCCGAGATCGCCTTCGGCGCTCAGGTTTCGGGTGAGTTTGGCGCCCGGCAGCGGCTCGGGCCCGAAGGCAAGCAGCGCTTCGTGCCCGTCGACCGTGTCGGCGTCCAGACGAAGCTGGGCGTTCGGCGCGTAGTGGCTGTCGAGCTGTCCGGGAGAGGTGATGGCGTCCGTTTCGCCGCGGGTCGCTACCTTCCCCACCAGCTCTTCGATCTGAGCGACGGGTATCCCACCCACTCTCAGGATTTTCGGGGTTTCCCCCGACACGTCGACGACGCTGCTTTCGATGCCGACGCTGCATGGACCTCCGTCCAGGATCAGGTCGACCTCCTCACCGAGCCCGTCATTCACGTGCTCGGCCCTCGTCGGGCTGACGCGGCCTGACGGATTGGCGCTGGGTGCCGCCACCGGCAGCATAACCTCTTGCAGGAGATCGCGGGCGACCGTGGCTGCCGGCACCCTGAGAGCAATGGTCGAAAGGCCCGCCGTCGCCAATGGCGAGATCGGGGCGCTCACCTTGCGGGTCATGACCAGAGTCAGAGGGCCTGGCCAAAACGCATCCGCTAAAACTTCGGCCGTATCGGTCCAGTAGGCTAGAGGAAACGCGGCCGAACGATCCGTGATGTGGACGATCAACGGATTCTGCCAGGGCCGGCCCTTGGCGTGAAAGATCCGCGAAACCGCGCGATCGTTGGTGGCGATGGCGCCGAGCCCATAGACCGTTTCCGTTGGAAACGCCACCAACCCCCCTGCTCTTAGGATTTCCGCTGCCCGAGTGATGGTCTCCTTGGTCGCTTCAGTCGTAGCGATGCTTCACCTCGTCAGTGATTGTGGGTTCTTTGCAGCCTTCGGGTCACCCATTCGGCGCCGGCCAGGGTCACCGCCACGGCCAGCGCGCCCTTGACCAGAGCGCCGAGCATGAACGGAGCAACACCATGGACCCAAGCGGGCTCAATTCCGATTAGCGTCGCGAGCCAAAGATAGCCCGGCACGAAGATGGCGAGCGTCGCCAGGCCGGTACCCAGGGCAAGACCCAACCAGTGCCGGGTCAGGTGTATCGTTTTGCCGGTGATCAGCGCCGCCAGGACGAAGCCAAAAAGATAACCGCCCGTCGGCCCGGCCATGTAGGCGAGCCCCAGTCCTTTCTCCGGCGTGCCTGCGAAAACGGGTAATCCTGCGGCACCCTGCGCCAGGTAGAGCAGAACGGTTGCCGCGCCAAGCCGCCAGCCGAAGGCGAAGCCGATGAGCATGACCACACAGGTTTGAAGTGTCATCGGCACGGGATAGAACGGGATCTGCGTTTTCGCCGACAAGGTCAGCAACAGGGAGCCTAGGCCCGCCAAAAGCGCATGGCGTAGCCATGACGGCAACGACGGAAGCGGGATTAAAGCGTCGGCAAGCGTGGCAGGCGTCGCGGCGTTCATGGCAACCACTCTATCGGCGATCGGAGATGGCTGCATGATAGGCTCGCGGGAAGGGCTGGCAACCCAAGCAAAATCCGCGCGGTCACAAAGCACGCCAAGCGATGTCACGACGGTAGTAACGCCCCGACCATCCAATCGTTTCCACCGCTCGATACACCTTTTCAACCGCGGCCTGCATCGTCTCGGCCAAAGCAACGACCGTGAGCACCCGTCCGCCAGCGGCAACGAGCTCGCCGTCGACCCGCCTGGTGCCGGCGTGGAAGATATGGACACCTTCGACCCCTTCGGTCCGGTCCAGGCCCGTCACTGTCGATCCGCTCTGATAGGCTGAAGGATAGCCTTGGTTGGCGAGAACGACACCGACGCAAGCCTGATCCCGCGAACGCACCTGCATCTGTCCGAGGTCACCCTCCAACGCGGCCACCAGAAGCTCGGCCAGATCGGTTTCCAGACGCGGCAGCACGACCTGACATTCGGGATCACCGAAGCGCACATTGTATTCGATCAGCATCGGTCCTTCGGATGTGATCATCAGGCCGCAGTAGAGAAAACCGGTGAAGGGCGTTGCCCGCGCCGCCATCCCGGCCAGGGTCGGCCGGACGATCTCGTCCATGGTCCGGTCGATGAGCGCTCCGGTCAGAACCGGCGGCGGGCTGTAGGCGCCCATGCCACCGGTATTCGCACCCGTATCGCCCTCGCCGATACGCTTGTGATCCTGGGCCGTGCCGATTAGGAGTGCATTGGTGCCATCGCAGAGCGCAAACAGGCTCGCCTCCTCGCCCTCCAGAAAATCCTCGATTACCACGCGGGAACCGGCAGCACCGAAGACGCCGTCGAGCATGCTGTCGATCGCGGCCTCGGCTTCATCAACAGACGTCGCCACGACCACCCCCTTGCCGGCGGCCAGACCGTCGGCCTTGACGACGATCGGCGCACCCCGCTCGCGAACATAGGCCTTCGCCGGAGCCGCTGTGGTGAAGCTGGCAAAACCTGCCGTCGGGATCCGGTGATCACGGCAGAATCTCTTGGCAAAATCCTTGGAGCTTTCGAGCCTGGCGGCGGCGGCTTTTGGCCCGAACGCTCGAACGCCGGCCTCAACCAACCGGTCGACAAGGCCGAGCGCCAGCGGGGTCTCCGGACCGACGACGACCAGATCAGC
The DNA here is from genome assembly GCA_050331695.1 of Geminicoccaceae bacterium. Taxonomy (GTDB): domain Bacteria; phylum Pseudomonadota; class Alphaproteobacteria; order Geminicoccales; family Geminicoccaceae; genus JBHJGP01. The sequence goes on along the minus strand of JBHJGP010000003.1, from coordinate 84,232 downwards.
TCTTTGTTCGAGTGCGACCGTCACCAAGCCGTCGATATCCTCGGCAGCGACATCGATCAGCTCCGCATGCGCCGCGATGCCGGGATTGCCGGGCGCCGCGATGATCCGATCGACCAAGGGCGAAGCGCTGAGCGCCCAGGCCAGCGCATGCTCCCTGGCACCGCTGCCCACAATCAAGAGCTTCATAAGATCTTCCCTCAAACGCTGTCCCGAGTGAGAGATACCGAGCTTGCCGTGACTGGCAAACCTTGCGTTGGCTGAAGGCGATGGCTAAGCCAAAAGACCGTCCAACGGTCGCCTTGGAAGGACCCATGGCTCAGGACAAGGCGCGGATCGCCATTCTCGGTGCCACCGGCTACACCGGTGTCGAGCTGCTCCGTCTACTCGATCATCACCCGCGGATCGACGTAGCGGCGCTGACCGCCGACCGCCACGCCGGCAAGCCGATCGCGGCCGTCTTTCCGCACCTGGTTCATCGATCACTACCCGATCTCGTTAAGATCGACGATGTCGATTTCGGCGCGCTCGACGGTGTTTTCTGCTGCCTGCCGGCTGGCATGACCCAGGACCTGATAGGTGGCTGGCCGAGGGGGCCCAAGATCGTCGATTTCTCGGCCGATTTTCGGCTCCGGGATCCGGCCGTCTATGAGGAGGCCTATGGCCGACCTCACAGCGCGCTCGAGACCCAGAAAGAGGCGGTCTACGGGCTCAGCGAACTGGCCCGCGGGCCGCTAAAGTCCGCCTGGCTGGTGGCCAATCCCGGCTGCCACACCACGACCGCGCAGTTGCCGTTGAAACCGCTGCTGGCCGCCGGCGCGATCGATCCGGACGAGATCATCATCGACACCAAAACCGGCATCAGCGGTGCCGGCCGATCGCTTCGGGAAGATCTGCTCTTCTGTGAGAGTAACGAGGGTTGCAAGGCCTACGGTATCGGCTTCCACCGCCACATGCCGGAGCTACAACAGGGTCTGGACGAGGCTTGCGGCAGACCGGTCGCGTTCAGCTTCACCCCCCACCTCCTGCCGTTGGATCGGGGCATTCTGGCCACAATCTACGTCCGGCTCAGCCACGGCCGGTCGCTCGGCGACCTGCGCAACATCCTGTTCGACACCTATCGTGACGAGGCATTCGTCCACCTCTGCGACCAGGCGCCCGCGGTTCAGCATGTGCGCGGCACCAATTTGTGCCTGATGTCGGTTCACGGCGACCGCCGCCCGGGCCACGCCATCATCATCAGCGTCATCGACAATCTGCTGAAGGGCGCCTCGGGCCAGGCTCTGCAGAACATGAACATCGTCCTCGGGTTCGAAGAGGGGACGGGGCTTCCTCGAACGGCGCTGCTCCCGTGAGCCCGCCGGCGGCCGTCGATCTTGGCGCCATCGACGAAGCGGCCGCGCGGATCGAAGGCCATGTCCGGCGCACGCCCTGCCGCATCGCCTCCGCCCTCTCCACCATGACCGGCTGCACGCTCGCGCTGAAGTTCGAGAACCTGCAGGAAACGGCGAGCTTTAAGGATCGGGGCGCGTCCAACAAGCTGTCGCAATTGACGGCCGAGGAACGGAAACGGGGCGTTATCGCCATGTCGGCGGGAAATCACGCCCAGGGAACGGCCTATCACAGCCAACGGCTGAACATCCCGGCAACGATCGTGATGCCCCAGTTCACGCCGACCATGAAAGTTGAGAAAACGCGCCGTTACGGCGCCGAGATCAAGCTCGAGGGCGACAGTCTCGAAACGGCGGCACTCGCAGCCCGGGACATCGCCGCCGAGCGCAAGCTGGTCTTCATCCACCCCTATGACGACCCTGCCATCATCGCCGGCCAGGGCACCATCGCCCGGGAGATGCTCGACGACGTGGCCGATCTCGACACGATCATCGTGCCCATCGGCGGCGGCGGCCTGATCGCCGGCATCGCCACGGCGGCGAAAACACTGAAGCCGTCGATCGAGATCATCGGCGTGGAGGCCGCGCTTTATCCCTCCATGTACCGGGCGATCCGAGGTTTACCCGATGAGCCGGGCGGTGCCACCATCGCCGAAGGCATTGCGGTCAAAAGCCCCGGTGTGCTTACCCGAGAAATCGTCGAACGGCTGGTCGACGACATCCTCCTGGTCGACGAGGCGGCGATCGAGGGCGCGATCTTGTCGCTCCTCGAATATGAGAAGAGCGTTGTGGAGGGCGCCGGCGCCGCTGGGCTGGCCGCCGTCCAAACCCACGCCAGCCGCTTTCGTGGCCGCACCGTCGGGCTGGTGATCTGCGGCGGCAATATCGATTCCCGGCTTCTTTCCGACGTCATTCTTCGCGGCCTGGTCCGCTCCGAGCGCCTGATCCATCTGCGCCTTGCCGTCCCCGACCGTCCCGGCAGCCTCGCCCAGGCGACCGCGATCATCGCCGAACATGGCGGGAACGTCGTCGAGGTCGCCCATCGCCGGGCGTTCTCGAAGAGCTCCGTAAAGCATGTCGATCTCGACATCGTCATGGAGACCCGAGGCCGCGACCACGCGCGCGATATCGGCCTGGCGTTGACGGCGGCCGGCCTTATCGTGGAACGGCTCGACCAAAGCGGACCTTGAAGGGTGGCCTCTTCGGTGGAAGCGGGGGATCTTCAAACACGGCCGCACGCCCGGATCGTGCTCGACGTTGGAAAAACCACCCTCAAGCTCGTGGCCGTCGCTCCTGACGGCCGGTTCCTGACATCGAGAACGGCGCCCAACGAGCCTTCGGTCCGAGGGCTCTACCCCAGCCTCGACGTTGAGCATGTCTGGCGCTGGCTGATGGCGGCCCTCGCTGATCTTGGCGAGCGCTACCGGATCGACGCCATCGTGCCCTGTGCCTACGGTTCCACGGCGGCCCTGATCGACGACCACGATCTGGTCACGCCGATCATGGATTACGAAGCGATACCGCCGCCCGAGATCGCAGCGGCTTATGCCGCCGAGGCACCGCCTTTCGACGAGTGTCTCTGCCCGATCAATCCGATGGCCCTAACCCTGGGACGGCAACTTTTCTGGATCGAGCAGGTCTTGCCCCTGGCGTTTGAACGGGCGCGCTGGATCCTGCCCCACGCCCAATATTGGACGTGGCGGCTTTGCGGCGCGGTTGTCAGCGAGATCACTTCGATGGGTGCCCAGACGCAATTGATCGATCCGCGGAACGGAAATCCATCTAGCTTAGCATTGGCAAAAAGTTGGAACGAAAAGTTCCCAGATCGGACGAAGGCTACGGAGGTAGCTGGCCGGCTGCGGCCGGAGATCGTTGACACCTGCCAATTGAGCGAGGATGCGCCAGTTCTGGTGGGCATTCACGATAGCAACGCCAACTACGCCCGCTATCTCGCCGCCGTTCTCGACGATATCACGCTGATATCAAGCGGCACCTGGCTCATCCTGTTCAATCCAGCAGCCGGTCTCGATCGCCTGGTCCCGGACCGGGATACCTGCACCAACAATGACCTGGAGGGCCGCCCCGTCGCCTGCGCCCGGTTCATGGGCGGCCGTGAATATGCGCTTGTCGCCGGCGAGGCGGGGCTCGACGCAACACCGACGTCGGCCGATATCCAAGCGGTTATCGACGACGGCCTTATGGTCCTGCCAAGTTTCAGTGATTCCGGTGGTCCTTTCCCCGGCACCGGCGGTCGCGGAACCATCGATCCCAAGATCCTTGCCATGGGCGCTTCCGGCCGGGCCGCCGCTGCCGTGCTCTACACGGCGCTGGTGACCGACACGTGTTTGGAGCTGTTGGCATCCAAGGGCGAGATCATCGTCGACGGCAGTTTTGCCGATAATGCGCTGTTCCTCGGTCTCCTGAAAACGCTCCGAGAGGACCAACCGGTCTGGGCTTCACGGGAACGCCACGGCACGGCGATTGGCGCCGCCGGCCTGGTTGACTGGGACTGCCGGGACGCGTTGGTGCCCTTGGATTTGGAAGCGGTGACCGCCCTTCGGCTCACGGGCCTCGAGCGCTATCGGGAGAAGTGGCAGCAAGCGGTACGCGTTCACGGCCAATCCGCCGCATCCGATTGATCCAAAGCGTCACTCGAACAGTATCAATCAGACAAAGCGCTTGTGGGCGTGTCTCCAATCAAGGGATGACCGTTTGTCTGATCCAGTTCTGATCTTCGGCGCCACCGGCGGCATCGGTGGCTCAATCGCCTCGCATTTGGTGTCCAGCGGCGGAAAATGTTTCCTTTCCGGCCGCGACGACCAGCGTCTCGCCGCTTTCGCGGGCGAACTCGACATGCCACACAAGGCTGGCGATGTGTTGGACGAAGAGGCCTTGGCATCGGTCGTCGAGGCTGCCGGCGATCGACTTGCTGGGTTGGTCTTCGCGGTCGGATCCATCGATCTGGCACCGGCCAGCCGCGCCACGACCGACATGTTTTTGACGTCGTTTCAGCTCAATGCCTTATCCGCCGCCCAGGCGGTTCGTCTCGCTCTGCCGGCGCTGAAGAAGGGCAAAGGCTCGATCGTTCTCTTCTCGAGCGTGGCGGCGAGCCGAGGTTTTCCCAACCACAGCGTCATCGCCACGGCGAAGGCCGCGGTCGAGGGTCTTAGCCGATCCCTGGCGGCCGAATTGGCGCCCCACATCCGGGTCAATTGCGTCGCCCCGACGCTCACCGAAACTGACTTGGCGTCAGACATTCTTCGGAGCGACGTTGTGACGAAGGCGCTTGCCGAGCAGCACCCTTTGCGTCGACTGGGACAGGCTGACGACGTCGCCAAGACCGCCGTTTGGCTTCTCGGCGATGGTGCGGCCTACGTCACCGGTCAGGTTATCGCCGTCGATGGCGGGCGTAGCACACTTCGCGGCAAAGACTGAAGTGATCAGTGAGCTAAACGTTACAAGGTATTGACATGAAGACAGAAATGACTCGGCGTCAAGCGAGCGTGGGCCTCGCCACCCTCGCCTTGAGTCCCACCATTGCCCGCGCCACCGCCGATGAGGACAGTGACATATTGTTCGATGTTCTGCGTAACGGCGACAAGATCGGCACTCATCGCCTCTCCTTCTCGGAACAGGGTGATGAGATCACCGTTTCCATCGCCATCGATCTCGAGGTCAAGTTCGCCTTCTTCACTGTCTACAGCTACCGCCATCGCAACACCGAGCGTTGGCGCGGCAACCGTTTGGTCGCTCTGGACAGCCGAACCAATGACAACGGCACCGACCATGAGGTTCGCGCGAGAGCGACCGGCGAAGGCCTCGAGGTCACCGGTAACGACGGAAGGCTCGTTTTGCCAGCGGACACGATCTCCACCAGCTATTGGCAGGAGCGGACCATGGAACGCACCTCCTGGCTCGACACCCAGCGGGGCAAGCTGATCAGCTCTAAGGTCGCCGTGGTTGGCACGAACGAAGTGCAAACGGTTGCCGCTGGGCCGATCCAGGCAAAGAAATATTCGCTGGTCGGCGATCTCACTTGCGAACTTTGGTACAGCCGCGGGCGCTGGGTGAAGCTCAATTTCGAGGCCAGCGATGGCTCCGCTATCGAATATCGCCTGATGAGTGACCCGATTGCCGTCTAGCTTGCCTGCCAAAACTTCGTTCGAAAGACGTTCTCATGGCGGATAGGGTCACCTGGATCACTGGTGGGACCAAGGGGCTGGGCTTCGCTCTCGCCAAACGACTCGCTCGCCGAAAGCACAATGTCGTCGTGAGTGCCCGGTCAATCGATGACACCGATCTTGATGGGTTGAAAGGCCACGCCCTCGACATCACGAACCATGATCAGGTTGGTGAGGTCATCGACCGGATCGAACGAAACGAAGGCCCCATCCATCAGGCGGTGCTCAATGCCGGCACCCACCAACCCGTCGACGCCACCGAGTTCACCGTCGAGGGTTTACGGAAGCTTGTGGACATAAATCTCTTTGGCACCGCTTCTTGTATCGAGCATCTCATACCAAGGATGAAGGCGCGCGGACGAGGCCGGATCGCGATCGTCGCTTCGGTCGCCGGTTATATCGGCCTGCCGACGGCGGCCTATTACGGCACCTCGAAGGCAGCACTGATCAATCTTGCCGAGACGCTCCGGGTCGAACTGGAAGCCCACAAGATCGTCGTGCAGTTGGGCAATCCGGGGGTCATCAAGACGCCGCTTACCGACAAGAACGACTTCGCCATGCCCTTCCTGATGCCGGCTGACAAAGCGGCCGAGGCCATGGCGGCCGGTTTGGATTCCGACCGTTTCGAGATCACCTTCCCGAAGGTCTTCACCTATCAGATGAAGTTACTTCGCTTGATGCCTTATTTCGGCTCGCTTTTCCTGACCAAACGGGCGCGTCGCCGATGACCCCGCTGGCACGTTACGCCGAAGCATTCGAGACGGTGACGCCTGAAACCCTGGATCGCTTTCGCGACCTGGTGACCGACGACGTCCGCTTCCGCGATCCCTTCAACGAGGGCGAGGGTGTGGAGGCATTTCTTCGCGTGTTCGAGCAAATGTATGAGGACACCGACGATCCGCAATTCAAGGTCACCCGCGTCGTCGAAGGCGAGCCCGTCGGCTTCATCACCTGGGATTTCACGTTTCGTCCGAAGGGCAAACAGGACGTTTGGACCGTCGACGGTGCCACCGAGGTGCATCTGACACCCTCCGGCAAAATCAGCGCTCACCTGGACCACTGGGACGCCGGCGGACAATTCTACGCGCGGCTGCCGGTCTTGGGGTGGATGATCAAACAGGTCAAGCGACGGATGGCGCTCCGCTAACACGGTGGTTAGGCTGGTGACCTCCTCATCGGGGTCCCTCTAATCATGACCGTTGTTTTCTCCGCGCTCGCGCCGGTTTTCCTGATGATCGTCATCGGCCATGGGCTCCGGCGATCGGGTGTCTTGGATGAAGCGTTCTGGCGCGGTGTCGAGTGGCTGGTTTACTGGATCTTGCTGCCGGCGCTTCTGTTCATCAAGGCGGCGAGCGCTGATCCCGGCAGTCTCAATCTGTTGGGCACGGCCCTGGTCATAATACCGACGATCCTCTTTTGCGGCTTCCTGGCGCTTGCGTCCCGTTGGATCCTGGTGATCGATGCGGCCGGCCTGACCTCGGTGATGCAGGGTGCCGCCCGCACCAACACTTATGTGAGCCTGGCGGCGGCGACCCTCCTCTACGGTGATATCGGGCTCAGCATCGCCGGTTTCACGGTGGCCATGGTCGTACCGACGGCAAACCTGTTCAACGTCGTCACCATGGTCTTGCTGCTGGGTCAGGAGCGGGTCGGCTTCAAAGCGTTTCTGGCGGTGGCTCGCAATCCGTTCATACTCGCTTGTTTTTTGGGGTTGGGCTGGAATGCGTTCGGTATTCCCCTGTCGCCGATCATCAGCGAAACGCTCGAAATTCTGGGCCGCGGCGCCCTCTCCCTTGGTCTGATGGCCGTGGGCGCAAGCCTCGTGCCTAGCCTGGTCTTTCAGGCCGGCATGCCGACGGTGGTGTCGGTGACGATCAAGCAGATCGCCATGCCGGTGATCGCCTGGACCCTGGCCATGGCTCTTAATTTGGGGCCGATCAACAGCCTGATCATCCTGGTTTGTACCGCCGGTCCGACCTCGGCCGCCAGTTTCGTTCTCGCCCGACAGTTGGGTGGCGACGCGCCGATGATGGCGCTAATCATCACCACCAGCACGCTGGTCTCGCTGATCACCATGCCGGTCGCGATCGCCATAGCCCATGGTTGAGCGGCGGCTTGCGCGGGATTGGGCTTGCGCGCATAACAAGGGCCCATGAACGACCGACCGTCGAACTTGACGTTTGCGCGGCGCCATCTCCTCGGGATCGAAGGGCTGGAATCCTGGGAAATCCAGGACCTCTTGAGTATGGCCGACGGCTATGTTGATCTGAACCGTGGCCGCGACAAAAAACGCCCGCTTCTTCGCGGCCGCACCCAGATCAATCTATTCTTCGAGACCTCCACCCGGACCCAGACCAGCTTTGAGCTGGCCGGCAAGAGGCTTGGCGCCGACGTGGTCAATATGTCGGTGCGCTCATCGTCGATCAAAAAGGGCGAGACCCTGATCGACACGGCCATGACCTTGAACGCCATGCACCCGGATGTGCTGGTGGTTCGCCATCAGGACAGCGGCGCAGTGGCGCTCCTCTCGCGGCACGTCAATTGCGCGGTCATCAATGCCGGCGACGGCAGCCACGAGCATCCCACCCAAGCGCTTCTCGACGCCTTGACCATTCAACGGCGCAAGGGACGCATCGCCGGGCTCACGATCGCGATCAGCGGCGATATCCTTCACTCGCGGGTTGCCCGCTCGAACATGATCTTGCTCCAGACCATGGGCGCCCAGGTCCGCCTGGTGGCCCCGACGACCCTCTTGCCGTCCTCGATCGATGCCACCGATGCGGCCGTTTTCACCCGGATGGAGGACGGTCTGGCCGATGCGGACATCGTCATGATGCTGAGGCTTCAGACGGAGCGCATGCAGGGTAGTTTCGTACCCTCGGTCCGCGAGTATTTTCATTTCTTCGGTCTCACGCCGGCGAAGCTCCAGGCCGCCAAGCCGGATGCCCTGATCATGCATCCGGGGCCGATGAACCGGGGCGTCGAAATCGACGGGACGATCGCGGACGACATCGATCGAAGCGCGGTTCTGGATCAGGTCGAACTGGGCGTCGCCGTGCGCATGGCCTGCCTCGACGCGCTCACCCGCGATCTCCGTGAGGACCCTTGACCGGCCGTCCCAAAGCCATCGTCGGCGGCCGCCTGCTGGATCCGGCCGGCGGCCTGGATGGGCCGGGCGGGGTTCTGATGGCGGGCGTAACCATTCAAGCGATCGGTCCTTCGGTCACCCGCGAGCAGATCTCCGAGGCTTACGAGATCATCGACGCTGCGGGATGTTGTGTCGCCCCGGGTCTGGTCGACATGCGGGTCCATTTCGGCGAGCCGGGGGCCGAGCACAAGGAAACCTTCGATAGCGGTTCGGCGGCGGCACTCGCCGGCGGTGTCACCAGTGTGGCCTTGCTTCCGGATACCGAGCCGGTCGTCGACGATCCGGCGATGGTCGAATATGTGGCGCGGCGCGCCCGCCGGGCCCAGGGTGTGAAGGTCTATCCCTATGGCGGGCTGACCCGGGGCCTCGCCGGCGAGCAACTCGCAGAGATCGGTTTGCTCCTGCAAGCCGGCGCCGTGGCTTTCACCGACGGCAGCACGGCAGTCGCCAACAGCCGGGTTCTGGCCCGCGCCCTCGCCTACACCGCCCAGTTCGATGCTCTGGTGGTCCAGCGGCCCGAGGACCCGACGCTCGCCCCCGATGGCCTGATGAACGAGGGGCCGGTCGCCAACAAGCTCGGCCTGGCCGGCCGGCCGGCGGTCGCCGAAGTGATCATGGTCGAGCGGGATCTGCGCCTCTTGGCGATGACCGGCGGGCGCTATCACATCGCCCAGATCTCGACCCGCGCGGCGGTGGACGCTGTTCGCAAGGCCCGCGATCAGGGCCTGGATGTTACCTGCGATGTCAGCCCCCATCACCTCTTGCTGAATGAGCTCGACGTCGAGGGCTACCGGACCTTTGCAAAGGTGATGCCGCCGCTGCGCGCCGAGGACGACCGGCAGGCGATGGTCGAGGCCCTCGCCGACGGCACGATCGATGTCGTCGCCAGCGATCACCGCCCTCAGGATCAGGACAGTAAGCGCCTGCCCTTCGCCCAAGCCGAGCCGGGCGTGGTCGGCGTCGAAACCATGCTGCCCGCCTGCCTCAAGCTCTATCACGAGGGGCGCATTGACCTGCTCACGCTTCTGCGTCGCTTGACCGTGGCGCCTGCCGAACTGTTGGGTCTTGATGCCGGAAAGCTGAAGCCGGGAGCGCCGGCGGACCTCGTCGTGTTCGATCTGGAGCGCGGCTGGAAGCTGGCCGACCAGGATCTTTCGAGTTTGGCCAAGAACACGGCCTTCGAGGGCCGCCTGTTCGAGGGCCAGGTCTTGAGAACCCTGGTCGATGGCCGCGACGTTTTTCAGCGCCGGGAGTTGGTTCGATGATCGAACCCCTGGGCGGACCCGTCTACTGGCTACCGTTCGTCATCGGCTTCGCCGTCGCATACTTGATTGGCTCCATCCCGTTCGGTCTCCTCTTCACCCGCTGGGCCGGCGCCGGCGACATTCGCGCGATCGGCTCGGGCAATATCGGCGCGACCAATGTTCTCAGGACCGGACGCAAGGATCTGGCGATCGCGACCTTGCTCGCCGATGCGCTGAAGGGGGCGGTTCCCTGTCTGATCGCGTTTCACCTGTTCGGCCCGAACATGGCAACGGTGGTGGCCCTCGGCGCCGTCGTCGGCCATTGTTTTCCTGTCTATCTCCGTTTCAAGGGCGGCAAGGCGGTGGCCACAGCTGCCGGTGTCGTTTTCGCGCTCGCGCCCCTCGCGGGTGCGATCACTCTCGCCCTGTTCGTTCTCGTGGTCTGGCTGAGCCGCTACGTCTCGCTCGGTTCGATGGTGGCGGCGATGATTGCGGGACCGATCGCCTTTTTCACCGGCAAACCTCATTTTTTGGAAGTTTTTCTGGCAATCGGTCTGTTGATCGTGGCCAAGCACCACACCAACATTCGCCGGCTGATTCAGGGCAACGAGAACCGCCTGGGTGTCCGTGCAAATTCTAATTCAGATTGACAAACGACCAAATATTATCAACCAATTGGCGTATGCAGAGGTCCTGGTCTCCCGCCGATCGACTGATGTTGCTTCGGCTCGTTCGGAGCCGCGGCTTGGGACCTGTTCAAATCAGCCGATTGTTGGAGCGCCATGGCACGCCCCGGGAGGCGCTGGCCACGGTCGAGCGCTTGAAGCCTGGCGACATCACCCTTTGCTCGCCGAGTACCGTCGAGCGGGAGCTTGCCGCTCTCGATGCCTTCGGCTGGCATCTCTTGTTCAAGGGCGATCCGGCTTACCCGCCGCAGTTGGCGGCGATCGCCGACGCGCCATGGGCGATCACCGTGCGCGGCGATCCGGCATGTCTGCACGGCGCCCTGGTGGGGATCGTCGGCGCAAGAAATGCGTCGACCGGCGGCAGACGGCAGGCTCGGGAGATGGCTGCCAGCCTGGCGGATGGCGGTTTCGTGGTGGTGTCGGGTTTGGCCCGGGGCATTGACGAGGCGGCCCATGAGGGCGCGCTCTCCACAGGTAAGACCGTCGCGGTCATCGCCACGGGCCCGGATGTGGCCTATCCGGAGGAGCACGGGGCCCTGATGGAACGGATCAGCGAACAGGGCGCCGTGGTCAGCGAACGGCCATTGGGCGCGGCACCGACAGCCAATCAGTTTCCGAAGCGAAACCGGATCATATCGGGCCTCGGGATCGGCCTGGTCGTGGTCGAGGCGGCCCAGCGCTCCGGTACGCTTATCACCGCGCGTTTTGCCGCGGACCAGGGCCGCGAGCTGATGGCCGTTCCGGGCAGTCCCCTGGATCCCCGCCACCGCGGCACCAACCAGCTCTTGCGCGAGGGCGCGCATTTGGTTGAGACCGCAAGCGATGCGTTGGCGGTGCTGGAACCTTTGCGCCAGCGGGGTTTCGAGAGCCCGACCATACCGGCGATGAAGATCCCGCCACGGCTATCCGAGAACGATCAGACTCCGGCCAAAAAACCCCGGTCAATGAAGCAGCCGATGGAAAAAGTCCCCTTGAACCGGCGGGTCCGGGAACGACTTGGGGTGGAGCCGCTCTTGGTTGACGAACTAATCCGTGAATGCCATGCATCCGCGGCGGAGGTGCAGAACGCCCTGTTCGAGTTGGAACTTTCGGGTGAGCTGGAACGCCATCCGGGAAACCGCGTGTCACTAGCAAGACCTTGACAGTGGCGGGTCCAAGATCCGCTAACCCTCAAACTCTGTCGAATTCGTGAGCTGATGAACGTCGTCGTCGTCGAATCGCCGACCAAGGCAAAGACGATCAACAAGTATCTGGGGGACGATTACCTCGTTCTGTCCAGCTACGGCCATGTGCGCGATCTGCCGGAAAAGGACGGCTCGGTCCTTCCGGACGAAGATTTCCGCATGATCTACATTCCGCTCGAGGACAAGAAGGCGCGGATCGCCGACATCGCGAAGGCCGTGAAGAAGGCCGACCGGCTGTACCTCGCCACCGACCCGGACCGCGAGGGCGAGGCGATCTCCTGGCATCTGATGGCGGCCCTGAGCGAGAACGGCGCGCTCAACGGCGTCGATGTCAAGCGGGTCGTCTTCCACGAGGTGACCAAGCGCGCGGTGCTCGACGCGGTCGAGCATCCCCGCGACGTCGATCAGCATCTGGTGGATGCCTATCAGGCCCGGCGCGCCCTCGACTATCTGGTGGGCTTCAATCTGTCGCCCATTCTCTGGCGCAAACTCCAGGGAAGTCGGTCCGCAGGCAGGGTCCAGTCGGTGGCGCTTCGGCTGATCTGCGAGCGGGAATCCGAGATCGAAGCCTTCGTGCCCCAGGAGTACTGGACCGTTGAGGCCGACCTTAAGACCGCCGACGGGGCACCTTTCAAAGCCCGGCTGACCCATTTGGACGGCGACAAGCTCGACAAATTCACCCTCAACACCGAGGCCAAGGCGAAAGCGGCCGCGGTTCGGATCGAGGCGAGTTCGCTCGGCGTTGACAAGATCGAGAAGAAGAAGGCCACGCGGAACCCGCCGCCGCCCTTCTCGACCTCGACGCTGCAGCAAGAGGCCGCCCGTAAGCTCGGTTTCGGTACCGACCGGACCATGCGCACGGCCCAGCGCCTGTTCGAGGGCATCAATCTCGGCGGCGAGACCGTGGGCCTGATCACCTATATGCGCACCGATAGCGTGCAACTGTCCGGTGATGCGCTGAACGCCACCCGCCGCGCCATCGCCAAGGACTATGGCGACACCTACCTGCCGGAAAAGCCCAGGCACTTTCGGACCAAGACAAAAAATGCCCAGGAGGCCCACGAGGCCGTGCGGCCGACCGATCCTGGCCGCCATCCCAAGTTCATCGCCAAGCATTTGGATGACGATCAGCGGCGTCTTTACGACCTGATCTGGAAGCGCACCCTGGCAAGCCAGATGGCGAGCGCCATTCTGGACCGGGTCGTGATCGATATCGCCGGCGCAAGCCTGATGTTGCGGGCCAATGGCTCGACCATCGCCTTCGATGGTTTTCTGAAGCTTTATCAGGAGGGCCGGGACGATCCGGCCGCCGATGACGATGATCAGGACCGGCTCCTGCCGCCGATGGCCGAGGGCGCCGGGGTCGATCAAACCAAGGTCAGCGCCGATCAGCATTTCACCGAGCCGCCGCCCCGTTTCAGCGAAGCGAGCCTGGTCCGAAAGCTGGAAGCGCTTGGGGTCGGCCGGCCGTCCACCTATGCCAGCATCATTTCGGTGCTGCAGGCTCGGGACTATGTCCGCCTGGAACAAAAGCGGTTCGTGCCCGAGGACCGGGGACGTCTGGTCAGCGCGTTTCTGACCGCTTTCTTCGACCGCTACGTCCAGCCGGGTTTCACCGCCCAGCTTGAGGATCAGCTGGACGACGTCGCCGCCGGCGAGCGGTTCTGGAAAGACGTTCTGAAGGAGTTTTGGGACGCTTTCCACGGCCAGGTCGACGAGGTCAAGGAACGTCGGGTCGCCGAGGTCATCGATGCGCTGAACGAAGCCTTGGCGCCGTTGTTGTTTCCGCCGCGCGCCGACGAGGGCAATCCCCGTATCTGTCCCCTCTGCAACGATGGCGATCTCAGCCTCAAGCTCGGCCGTTACGGCGCGTTCGTCGGCTGTTCGAACTATCCGGAATGCAAGTTCACCCGCAAGCTGGGCGATCCCGCCGAAGGCAACGGCCAGGCGGCGGAGCTGGAGCGGATGCTGGGTTTGGACCCGGACAACAGCGAGGAGGTCTGGCTCAAGGTCGGCCGGTTCGGCCCCTACATCCAGAGAGGCTCCGGCGACGAGATCAAGCGTTCGAGCTTGCCACCGACGGTGAAGCCCGAGGAGATCGAGCTCGAGACGGCGCTGGCGCTCCTGGCCCTTCCCCGGGAGGTCGGCCCCGATCCCGAAAGCGCGGAGCCGATCCTCGCCGGCATCAATCGTTACGGGCCGTTCGTCCAGCGGGGCCGGACCTATGTCCGCCTTCAGCCCGACGAGGACGTGCTCACCATCGGCATGAACCGGGCCGTGGCGCTCCTTGCCGAGGCACCGAAAGGTAAGGCCCGGCAGGCGGCGAAACCGGCCAAGGAGATTGGCGAGCACCCCGACGACAACAAGCCGATCACGCTCCATGAGGGCCGGTTCGGACCCTACATCAAGCACGGCAAGCTCAATGCAAGCCTGCCCAAGGGCACGGATCCGGAAACCTTGAGCCTGGAACAGGCGCTGGAGATCCTCGCCAAGAAGGCCGAGAAGCAGGGCGGCAAGCAGGCCAAGACAAAGCCGGCAAAGGCCAAGGGCGGCAAAGCGTCCTCGGCCAAGAAAACCGCCAAAGGCAAGTCGAGCACCGCCAAGAGCAAGACGAAAACCTCGAAAAAAGCCCCCGAACCGGCTGACGGCTGAGGTGGTCCAAGGCGCTCTCGATCGCGAGACGGTCATGAAGGTGCTGGCCGAGCGGGGCCAGGATCTGGGCAAGCGGGAGCTGGCCCGGGCGCTCGGGGTCAGCGGCGACGATCGGGTGACGCTTAAGCGGATCCTCCGCGAGCTCAAACAAGAAGGTCTGATCTCGACCGGCCGAGGCAAGAGGCTTCGGCCTCGGGGTACTCTGCCCAACGTCGCACTGCTTACCGTCACCTCGGTCGATGAGGATGGCGAACTGATAGCGCTCTACCGGTTCGATGAAGGCGGGGAGCCCGCCACAATCACCCTGCCGGCTCACCTGCTGCCGGTCCGTCCGCCGGGTGTCGGCGATCGCGTGCTTGCTCGGATCCGACGCCAGGAGGACGGCCTCGAAGGCAAGGTGATCAAGGTCCTACCGCGGGCGAAGCAACGGGTTCTCGGCGTCCTGGAGCAACGGGGAGCAACGGTCCGCCTGCGCCCCTCGGACCGGGCGGCCAAGGAAGTCACCATCGAGGCCGGCGATCTCAACGGTGCCGAGGTCGGCGAATGGGTCGCGGTCGAGCTGATCAAGAGCGGCCCGCACGGTCTCGGCCGGGGCCGGGTCCAGGAGCGTCTGGGACGGTCCGAGGATCCGCGCAACATCAGCCGGCTCGCCGCCGCCGAACTGGGCCTGCGCGAACGGTTTTCGACCGAGGCCCTGGCCCAGGCGGAGCAGGCCGAGCCTGTAATCCTGGGCCGGCGGCTGGATCTCCGGACCTGCCCCCTGGTCACGATCGACGGTGCCGATGCCCGGGATTTCGACGACGCGGTGTTCGCCGAGCCCGATCCGAGCGATGCCAACAGGCAGGGTTTTAGGTTGATCGTCGCCATCGCCGATGTCGCCCACTATGTGCGGGCCGGTGATGCCTTGGACGAGGAGGCTCTGGCTCGCGGCAATTCGGTCTACTTCCCCGACCGGATGATCCCAATGCTGCCGGAGGCCCTTTCCAACGGCCTCTGCTCGCTCAAGCCGGACGAAGACCGCGCCTGCGACGCCGTGACCATGACCATCGATGCCGAAGGCCAGCTTCTGCACTCCCGGATCGACCGGGCGCTGATGCGCTCGTCAGCCCGGCTGACCTATGAGCAGGTCCAGCAGGCCATCGACGGCGAACCGGATGAAAGCGTCAAGCCGCTGGTAGAACCGGTCATCAAGCCTTTGTTCGCTGCCTGGAAGATCCTGGATGAAGCGCGGCGCCAGCGCGGCACGCTCGATCTGGACCTGGGCGAGCGCAAGCTGCAGTTGGATGAGACCGGCGCGCCGATCAATATCCTGATGCAGCCCCGGCTCGATGCCCACCGGGTGATCGAGGAGTTGATGGTGCTGACCAACGTCGCCACCGCGCGCCTGCTCGAGAGCAAAAAGCGACCCTGTCTTTACCGGGTTCATGACAAGCCGGATCCGGTGAAAGTCGAGGCGCTGAGCCAGTATCTTCGAAGTCTGGGTCTCTCCTGGAAAACGTCCGGGCTCACCCGGCCCCGCGATTTCCAGAGGCTCCTTCGCCAGATTAGGGACCATGAGCTCGCCGAGGCGATCAGCGGTTTCGTTCTCCGCGCCCAGTCGCAGGCGATCTACAGCCCCCACGGCATCGGCCATTTCGGCCTCAATCTACAATCTTACGCCCACTTCACCTCGCCGATCCGCCGCTACGCCGACCTCGTCGTCCACCGCCAACTGATCGACGCGTTCGGACTGGGCGACGATGGCGGGACCCATCCGGTCGACCACCTGGAAACTGTCGGCGAACGGGTGTCGTCGGCCGAGCGTCAGGCCATGGAGGCCGAGCGCAAGACCGTCGACCGGCTGGTCGCACTCTTCCTCAGCGATCGCATCGGCTCAAACTTCCCGGCGCGAATATCCGGCGTTCAGCGGGTCGGTCTGTTCGTCCGCCTGACCTCGATCGGGGTCGATGGCTTCGTTCCGGTTTCGACCCTTGGCAGCGAATACTTCGCCTACAATGAAGCCTCATCCCAATTGATCGGCGAGCAAAGCCGGATCTGTTTTTCGATCGGCGATCCGCTTGAAGTGTCGCTTGCCGAGACCGACACCGTGACGGGTGGTCTCTTGTGCCGCGTCGAACGTCACGAACCGTTGCAAAAACCAGCTGTGACCGAACATAAAGGCGGCAAGAGGAACCCCGGCAAACGGACCGCCGGCCGGCCGAAGCGGCGCGGACGGTAGCGGGATTGCGGATCGAGCTGAGATTGACAGCCGGTGACCCGGGAGTATGGTTCCGGGTCACGCGGATACCCCAGGAGCAGATGAGGCCATGGCCAAGCCAAACACCCTGCTGATCAAACTCGTCAGCAGTGCCGGTACCGGTTATTTTTATACGACCAAGAAGAATCCCCGGAACATGACCGAAAAAATGACCGTCCGGAAGTATGATCCGAAGGTTCGCAAGCACGTCGAGTTCAAGGAAGCCAAGATCAAATAATCTGCGACTGTTACGGTCACCTTTGTCAGCTGGGCTACTGTCTGTTCGTATGCACAATTTAAGGTTGATTTGCCGCGTCTTCAGTTTGATCTTGGGCGGTCTTGCAGCAATCGTGGCGTTCGACGCTGAGGCACAAAACCGCTCGGACGAGCAGATCACACCGCTGGTGCTGAAGGACGGGCGGATCGCGCGGGTCGCGGTCCATGTCCTGCCCTTTGCTTCCGGTGACGAGACTTTGCCTACGGGCGGGCGCGACCAGCTCGATCGCCTGGCGGCGCAATACGCCACAGACTGTTTCCTGACAGCTCAGGTGATCGGTCACGTGCGGCCGGACGAGGTGGCGACCGCCGACAGTCTTGACGCCCATCGCCTTGCCCGCGCCCGGGCCGATATGGTTCAGGAACAGCTTGTCGCGAAAGGATTGCCGGGCAACACCATCGCCAGCGTCTGGGACTGGCAGTTCATCGTCCGCGAGCCCCGGGTGACCTTATGGGTCTTTCGCCTGAGCGAGGGCGAGGATTGCGACGGCGAGCCACTGGACTCCGATGTCATTGCCTCGGCGGAGGCCGATCAGGTGCCTTTGGCGGGCCAGGCGGATGCCGGTTCCGCGATCCAGGCGCCGACCACAACGCCGATCCAGGAACCACCGCCCGCGATCGATCTCGGTGACGCCGGCGATGAAGAGACCGAGCCGACTGACAACCAACAGCTCGCGGACACAGACGTGGAGAGCGGATCGCCCAACGAGACGGCCGACGAAAGGGCTGAAAACGAGGCCCTCCCGGATGAGACGGCCGATCGTCCGATCGATCAGGCGCTGGCCGATCTGTCACCGGGCGATGGCCCTGTGCCGGAGCCCACGACCGTACCGGAGCCCCGGCCGGACACCACGATCGCCGCTGAAACCGAACAGCAGGTCCTCGATGCCGCAAGTGTCGAACCGGCCGCCGGTCCGACCGCTTCCGACGCCGCCGCCGATGCCGTGGACGGTGAGATCGCTTTCGCGACGAACAGCAGTTATTTCTCAGAAGGCTCACCGGACCAGCTCCGCGCGATCTTGGGTGACCTGCCGGAGGGCGGGCGCTACGACATCGTTCTTGCGGGCTCAGTCGACACCGGCAACGTTCGCGGAGCCGAGGGCGAGGAGGACGCGCGGGTCTACAATCAATGGCTCGCTGACCGACGCATCCAGCGGGTCCAGGACTGGCTCAGCGACAATGCTGACGGTCGCAACTTCGGCTTTTCTTCGCGCTACATCGAGAATGACCCCAGCCGGCGGGTCGTGATAACCATAAGGCCAAAGGGCTAGAACGAACCGGGAGACGGGTATGAAACCGGCATTGGGGATCGATCTCGGCGGCACCAAGGTGGAGATCGTGGCCCTGGATGGTGCCGGTGACGTCACGGCTCGCCACCGGGTTTCCACACCGCGGGACGACTACCGGGCGACGATCGAAGCGATCGCCAACCTGGTCGAAAAGGTCGAGCGCGATCTGGGTCAGCCGGGCACGCTCGGCGTCGGACATCCCGGTTCAGTGTCACCCTACACAGGCTTGATCCGCAACGCCAATTCGACCTGGCTCAACGACCAGCGGCTCGATCACGACCTAAAGGAGCGCCTGGACCGCGACATCGCCTTCGCCAACGACGCCAATTGCCTGGCTTTGTCCGAGGCCACCGACGGAGGCGGGGCCGGCGCCCCGGTCGTTTTCGCCGTCATCTTAGGCACCGGCGTGGGCGGCGGTGTCGTCGTCCATGGCAGGCTGGTCGGCGGGCATAATGGCAACGCCGGCGAATGGGGACACAATCCCCTACCCTGGCCCGAGGCGTCGGAGTTTCCAGGACCGGCCTGCTGGTGCGGCCTGGAGGGCTGCATCGAGACCTGGCTTTCCGGCACCGGGCTTCGCGCTGACTACAAGCGCGCCTCCGGTGAAGCGATCACGGGCGAACAGATCGTCGAGCGTGCAAGCCAGGGTGAAACGCTGGCGGTCGACATCCTCAAACGTTACAGCGCGCGCCTAGGTCGCGCGACTGCGTCGATCATCAACGTCATCGATCCCGATGTGATCGTTCTCGGTGGCGGCGTTTCACGGATCGACAGCCTTTACGAAACGGTGCCGGGATTTTGGAGCCGCTACGTCTTCTCGGACGACATCCGGACCAAGCTCGTGCCGGCGGTGCACGGTGACAGTTCCGGTGTCAGAGGCGCTGCCTGGCTCGGCCGGCAATTGGCGGAGGCGCCAGCCGCTTCGTGATGCCGGCCGTCCGGTGCCAGGGCTGCGGCAATCGGACGGCGTAGGCCACCATAATCCCCGTCGCTAGCAGCCGGCGGGCTGCTCCAGCATGGTAAGCTGCTCAAGCGCGGCGCCGAGCACGAAATCGCCATAGTCGAGACTGAGCGCGCGCATCACCCCATTGTCACCCAGATCAAAGGTCACCTCGAAGCTCGGCAGCGCATCGTCGGATTTCTGGAAATAGGCGAGCGACATCGGCCACTGGCGGCTATCGGTGACGCTGTCACGCTCGGCGACCGCTCGCTGGCCGATGAAGGCCGTTACCAGATTGAGCGCGTCGCTGGCCGGACCGGCGCCGTCAAACACCTGGTGAGAGGCCAGGAACTGTCCGCTCCGGGCACTATTCAGAAGCCTTCGCACATGCTCGGTCGGAAACACGGTTCCCTGAGGCAGATCGAGTTCAACCTTGTTCGGCAGGCTGTACAGCGCGCGGCCCGAACCGCCCGGTCGATCCAGGAGAGCGTGCCCTTCATATTTCTCCAGAAGACGACCGCCGCTGAAGGTTTGGGTTGTGAACCGAAGCTTGGTGTTGTCGTCGGATTCCCAGCTTGTGAAGCGGACGTCCATATCGAAACTGCGACCACCGTCGGTCGAGGCGACGAACATCAATTGCTGATTGCTGACCCAGCCGTCGCAGGCGTCCCGCCACTCCATCGCCAGCAAGCCGTTGGCATCGACCACCGAGCCCTGACTGTCGTTCAGCGAAAGCTGATAGACGGCGCGATGCGGCACCAGTTGCGCGGCCGCCGGGGCACCGAAAGCGATGATCGAAACGGTGACCGCGAGGGCCTGGATCACGATGTTTCGCAAGACGTTTCTCCTCAGTCTCCGCTCTCAGGGCGTGTCGCCTATGGCGGTTTCGGTTTGGCTGAGCTAGGACCAGAATGCCTTTCGCCCAGCGGTCGGAACAGATGCAAACCAAAAAGCCAACCGTCTATGTAACCCGCCGGTTACCCGCCGACGTGACCAATCGGCTCGTCGGTGACTATGATGCCCGTCTGAACGAGGACGATCATCTCCCGTCGAATGACGAGATCGAGAGCGGGGTGGAAGGTGCGGATGCCATCATCACCACCTCGAACGAGCCGTTTCGCAAAGAACGGATCGATGCGCTACCGTCTTCGATCAAGATCATCACAACCTTCTCGGTCGGCTTCGAACATATCGACATCCAGGCCGCCAAGGACCGGGGCATTCAGGTCGGCAACACGCCGGACGTTCTGACCGAAGCCACCGCCGACATCGCCATGCTCTGTCTGCTCGGCGCCGCTCGGCGGGCCCATGAGGCCGCGTCCCTTTTGCGAGAGGGCCGATGGGTCGGCTGGCACACCACGCAACTGGTCGGCATGGAACTCAAGGGCGCCGCCGTCGGCATCGTCGGCATGGGGCGTATTGGCCGCGCTTTTGCCCGCCGTGCCCGTGGCTTTGGCTTAACAATTCATTACCACAACCGAACTCAACTTAGGGAAGAATTGGCGGAGGGCGCCTTATACTATGGATCAGTAGATGAACTTCTCCCCAAGGTAGACATCTTATCATTGCATTGCCCCGCGAGCCCAGCGACTACAGACATGGTCAATGCCAAGAGTCTGGCGTCCATGCGACCAGGCTCAATCCTGGTCAATACGGCCCGAGGCGCCCTGGTCGACGAGGCCGCCCTGATCGACGCGTTGAAAAACGGGCATCTGGCGGCGGCGGGCCTCGACGTCTTTAAGAACGAGCCCAACGTCAACCGGGAAATCCTGGCGTTGGATAATGTCTTCGCGCTCCCGCACATCGGCAGTGCCACGATCCACACGCGCAATCAGATGGGCTTTTGCTGTCTGGACAATCTGGACGCTTGCTTCGCCGGACGGCCGATCCCTCATCCCGTGACTTAGAGCAACTTCTCCTAGTCCCCACGGACATAAGTTGCCCTAGTTCCCGTCGCGGATCTCCCGGGCTTCCGAGAGCAGCGTGACCGTGCTCTCCACCGGATGCGGCTCGTCCTCGTACGCGTCCTCGCCTGGCACCTCGATCGCCGAGATGAGAAGCCGCTTTCTGATCGGTGCGATTTCGGGATCGGTCAGCGCCGCGATCAGTGCCCGGCCAAGCTTGTGGACCCGTTCCGGCGGTTGCAGGCGCGAGGTCACGATCGGCGGCGCCAAGCCTGTTTCGGTTTCGGCGATAATCCGCACCCCCTGAAGCGCCTCCGGCCGCTCCCGCTCGATCAGCGCATAGGTGACGCAGTCGACCAGCACATAGTCGACCGCTTCCGAATGAAGCAAAGCCAGACTGTCGAGGGCGCCGCCGCTGATGATCACTCGGCCAAAGAACGAGGCCGGGTCGCTCACCGCTTCAACCCATGCCTTGAACAGCCGCCAGGAGCCTAGGAGGTCGAGCCCTTCGACGCCCACTTTACGGCTCTGCAGCTCGGTCCATACCTGGGCCGAATCGTCTTCGCGGACCAGAACCAGACAACGGAACCGAGGGCCGACACAGCCCCGCGCCTTATAGCAAGGGGTCGCCAGCACCCGGAGCCGATCGCCATAGACATGAACGCACCGGTAGCCGTCCAACTGGCCCAGGAGCACGGCCGGATGTTCCCAAACCCGGCGCTCGTCGATCGGCCGCAAGAGCTTGTTTGGCACATCCTCGATACCCGCCTGGCGACAATGGCGGGCCAACCCGGCCCACCAGGCGTCAAGGGTCTCCCGGATCTCGGGCAAATCAAAACAGGTGAATGCGGCTACGGAGTGCACCAAGCGCCCTCACAATCCTTGGACGAGGCGGCGAACAACGGTGGCGGAGCTGTCGGCGACCGCGTCGACGAAGGCGCCAAAATCGAAATGCGACTGGGCGCCGGCCAAATCGCTCAGCGCCCGGATATCCAGCCAGTCAAAGCCGAGAGTCTCCCCCACCTGACCCAAAGCGCCGCCTTCCATCTCCACGGCCGCCGCCTCGAACTGGGTGTGCAGGACCTCGCGCTTCTGCTCGCTGTTGATGAATTGATCGCCGCTGACGATGGTACCGAACCTGATCTGTGGAGCGGCGCCAGAGCCGCCGGCCTCGGTCTCGAGCGGCGGTAGAGCCAAACCGGCCAACAGATTACGGGCCTTCTCGACAAGGGCGGACGAGCTCTCATAGCCAAGGCGATCGGTGGGATTGAAGAACGGCACGTGACCCGCCTGGTAAACGGAGAAGCCCTCGGTCGATATGACCCCGGCATCGTGCTGAACCGTGCGGTGGCCGATGACCAGGTCGCCGATCGCGAGGCTTGGATCGAGCCCGCCGGCAACACCCGTGAAGAGGATTGGATCGGCATCGAAACGAACGGCCAAAAGGCTTGCTACGGTGGCGGTATTGACCTTGCCAATGCCGGCTTCGACCAGGACAACCGGGACCTGGTCCAACAGCCCTGCTTCAAAGGTGAGCGCGCCCAGCTCATGGCGGCGGACGTCGACCATTGTTTCGCTTAGGTGGCGACGTTCTTGAGGAATGGCGCAGAGTATGCCGACGGTCACAACTTCGTCTCAGCCTCCTTGGCTCGACGCTGGACAGCCCCACCCGTTCGCGTAAAGCAGAGAGTTACCAGCCTGCGGCAAGACGTAGGTGATCGCAACAGCCGATCGCGTCTTGGTTTGGCACCAATAGATGTGCCGCGTGACAAATCCCGGAACGGGCAAGAGGGAACAGACCTATGGCCGAGGTTCGCCGGGCCTTCCAGGAGCCGCCCGGGTCGGGGCAGATGGTGGCCGTTGCCGACGGGGTTTACTGGCTGCGCTTCGACCTGCCGTTCGCGCTGAACCACGTCCATCTCTGGGCGCTCGAGGATGGTGATGGGTGGACAATCGTCGACGCCGGGTTCGCCGATGAGCCGAGCCGGCAGGTCTGGCGCGGTCTCCTTGAAGGACCGCTCGGCGCAAAGCCTATCCAGCGGCTAATCGTCACCCATTTTCACCCGGATCATGTGGGCCTTGCCGGATGGCTCTGCGAGCGGACCTGCGCTGAGCTTTGGATGCCGCCAACGGAATGGCTAACCGCCCGGCTGCTCAGCATCGACACCTCCGGCGACCTGACGGAGACCACGGTCGACTTCTACCGGCGCGCGGGGCTTCCGGCCGATCTGGTCGAAACGTTTCGCCGGGCCGGCAACGTCTATCGCGGCCGGGTCAGCGTTACCCCCGCCCGCTTCGTTCCGCTTCGGCACGGGCAAGAGGTCGTAATCGGTTGCAATCCTTGGCGGGTGATCACAGGAGCCGGCCATTCACCGGATCTCGCCATGCTGCACTGTCCGGCGCTCGGTCTCCTCATCTCGGGCGATCATGTGCTGCCCCGGATCAGTCCGAATGTCGCGGTGTGGCCTAGCGCGCCCGACGACGACCCGCTGGCCCACTATCTTTCCAGCTTCGACGCGCTCGCCGAGGTCTCCGCGGACACGCTGGTTCTACCCTCACACGACTGGCCCTTTTTCGGCCTTCACCCGAGAATTGCCGACCTGAGGCACCATCATCAGCGCCGGCTCGACGATCTGACGGAGGCCTGCAGAAAACCGTCGACCGTCTACGAACTTCTCCCGGTCCTATTCGACCGCACGTTGGACCAACACCAAATCCGCTTTGCCGTTGGCGAAGCGCTTTCCCATCTCAACTTTCTTGTTAACACTAAAAATGTTTCTCGCCTGGACGCGGATGCTGATGAACCCATGGTTTTCTCTAGCTAATAAATCTCCCGGCGGCGCTCGACAAAAGATAACACCAAACAAGTCTTAATTTGTCATATCCTAAAGCGCGTTAACATTTCCGCTGATTGACCTTGGCGTGAGGCCGGGGCAGTGTATGCCTATGGTTGAAAACATTCCCGATCATGCTCGCGAAGCCGACCGACTGCTCCGGTCAACACCTATGGTGAGCCTTTCAACTCTGGATCGCGAGATCGGCGCGGCTCCCTACGCCTCGCTCCAGGCGGTCGCGGTCGACCATGACGGTGGCCCGATCCTGCTCATGTCTCAGCTTTCCGATCACACCAAGAACCTTCAGGCGGATCCGCGAGCAGCCCTTTTGTTTGATGGCAGCGGAGGCCATGAGCACCGCATGGCGGGTCCTCGCCTTACCGTCCAGGGCCGGATCGAAGCGGACGAGCAGCCGGCCCATCGGGTGACGCGCTATCTTTCGCGCCATCCCGGTGCCGAGATGTATCACCGGTTCGGCGACTTCGGCTGGTACCGCATGACCGTCGAGCGCGCCCATCTGGTCGGCGGCTTCTCCCAAGCCTTCTGGCTTGCCGGTGAGGATCTGATTGCGGCTTTGCCCGAGAGCTACGGCCTGATCGCCGCCGAGCCGGAGATCCTCGAACATATGAACCAGGACCACATGGATGCCGTCCAGCTCTATGCGAGCGGTGTTGCCGGCGCGCCAAAGGGCGACTGGCGGATGACCGCCGTCGATGGCTTCGGCTTCGATCTCGGCGCCCACAATCACATTCTCCGCATCCCGTTCGATGAGCCCGCCGAGACGGCGGACGATGTTCGCCGCCTGCTCATCAAGCTGGCCCGGACCGCTCGGTCCCAAGCCCACAGCCAAAGTGCCTAGCCGACTATCCCACGCCCGATCGATCGAAGCAGCGAAGAGGACAGTGTTCATGGATTTGATCATCAATACCGGAGCTTCGATTGACTTGAGCGGCGAGCCGCTCACCTGCCGCCGCCTGCACCGGCAGTTGACGACGGCAGCTCTGGTCGAGGCGGCGGTCGCCCGCGGCGAAGGCACGCTCACCAAGGATGGTGCCCTGGTGGCATCGACCGGCGCGCACACCGGACGCTCGCCCAAGGACAAGTTCGTGGTGATGCGTGATGCCATCCGCGACGAGATCGACTGGGGCAACGTCAATCAGCCGATCGACCCCCATCACTATCAGGCCCTTAAAGCCAAGGTTTTGAGCCATCTTCAGGACCAAGACCTGTTCGTTCAGGATCTGACCGCCAGCGCCGATCCCCGGTATCGGCGCAAGGTGCGCGTGATCACCGAACAAGCCTGGCACGCTCTGTTCGCGCGCAACATGTTTCGGGTCGAGCCGGGTCTCGAGCGCCACGACAAGCCCGATTTCACGGTCGTCCTTGTGCCGAGCGTCTTCGCCTATCCGGAACGCCACGGTACCCGCACCGAGACCTTCATTCTGGTCGATTTCGAAGAGAAACTCGTGCTGATCGGCGGCACGGCCTATGCGGGCGAGATCAAGAAGTCGATCTTCTCGATCCTGAACTATCTGCTGCCGGCGCAGAACGTTCTGCCGATGCATTGTTCCGCCAATGTCGGCGCCGCTGGCGACACGGCCGTCTTCTTCGGTCTTTCCGGCACCGGTAAGACGACGCTTTCCGCGGATCCGGCGCGCAAGCTGATCGGCGACGACGAGCATGGCTGGAGTGATCGGGGCATCTTCAATTTCGAGGGCGGGTGCTACGCCAAGGTGATTTCGCTCAGCGAGAAATCGGAACCGGACATCTGGCGGGCGACCAACCGGTTCGGCGCGATCGTCGAAAATGTCGTCATGGACAGCGCCAGCCGCACGATCGATTTCGAGGACAAGAGCATCACCGAGAACACGCGGAGCTCCTACCCGCTGTCCTTCATCGACAACGCGCTCGATGGTGGCATGGCCGGCCATCCGAAGAACATCGTCATGCTGACAGCCGACGCCTTCGGCGTTCTGCCGCCGGTGAGCCTGCTCAGCGCCGAGCAGGCCATGTATCATTTTCTCTCGGGCTATACCGCCAAGGTGGCCGGCACGGAGGGCGGCGTCACGGAGCCTCAGGCGACGTTCTCCACCTGTTTCGGCGCGCCCTTCATGCCGCGCCATCCGAGCGTCTACGCCTCGATGTTGGGCGAGCTCATCAATCGCCACGGCGCGCGCTGCTGGCTGCTCAATACCGGTTGGACCGGTGGCGGCTACGGCGTCGGTGAGCGGATATCGCTTAAGGCCACCCGCGCCATGCTGACAGCCGCCCTGGACGGCCGGTTGGCGAACGTGCCGATGGCTCCGGATCCGTCGTTCGGCCTGATGGTGCCGAGCGCGTGCCCGGACATCGACGGCAGTGTTCTCGCCGCCAAGGGCACCTGGACCGATCCCTGCTCCTACGACGCCAAGGCCCGCGAGGTGGCCCGGCGTTTCGAGACCAACTTCAAGCAGTTCGAAGCCCATGTCGGCCGCGAGGTTCTCTCCGCCGGCATCCAGGCTCACTGAGCGTCACTCCCACCGATCCCCCTAAGGCTCAAGCTCAGGCGTCCTCCACCGCCTGAGGTCAGGCCGACCCAACCTCGCAACAAAAAGCGAGGATCCTCCGAAGCGAAAGGGAGAGTTGGAGGGGCGCTCGAAAGAGCGTCCCTTCACCGTATTCTCGGCCCTTCACAAGCGCCGCGGCCAGCGCCATGGTCGCCACTATGACCGATAGCACCACACCCCGATCGGCGCTCGTCTTGGGCGGCATGGCGTCCGGCAAAAGCGCGTTCGCCGAAGCACTCTGCCTCGATTCCGGACTTAGACCCATTTACCTGGCAACGGGGCGGGCCGGCGACGGCGAGATGGCTGAGCGCATCGAGCGCCATCGCCGGCGGCGGGGCGATATGTGGCAGACGATCGAGGAGCCCCTGGACCTAGAGACCGTCCTTGCCAGGAATGCCGGAGCGGGCGCCATCATCCTGGTCGATTGTCTCACCTTGTGGCTGACCAATCTTATGATGGTGGAGCGCTCGATCGAACCGGTGGCGGCAAACTTGGTGGCATGCGTCGGCCGGCTCGAAGGTCCGGTCGTCTTCGTCTCCAATGAGGTCGGTCTGGGCGTCGTGCCAATGGATGCGATGAGCCGAGCCTTCGTCGATCACGCCGGCCGACTTCATCAGCGATTGGCGGCGGCGGTGGAAAGGGTCGTGCTGGTATCCGCCGGCCTGCCCCACCAACTGAAGCCTTGAAAGGCCTCGCGCCTTGCACCTTCTGAACGCCCAGCAGGTCGGCGCCGACACGGACGAGGCGGTCGATCTCGGCCAAACACCTGGCGATATCATCGTCATCTCGGCGGCCGAGACCGAGCTTTTGTCCTTAAGCGCGGCACAAGCCGGACGCTCGGACCAGGCGCTTTCGTTGCGCCTCGCCAACCAGCTCACCCTCAGCCACCCCTATTCGATCGACCTCTATCTCGACAACACCGTCCGGCATGCGAAACTGGTCGTGGCGAGGCTACTTGGCGGTCGCGCCTACTGGACCTACGGGCTCGACCGGCTGGCCGCCCTTTGCCGATCCGAAAACATTCCCCTCGCAGCACTTCCCGGGGACCGTAATCCGGATCCCGAACTGTTCGAGATCTCGAGCGTGCCGCCGATCGCCTACCAGCGGCTTTGGGGCTACCTTCGCGAGGGCGGTGCCATCAATGCCGGCCGGTTTCTCGAGGAGGCCTCGGCGCTCGCGGGTCGGGGAGCTTCGCCAGGAGAGCCCGAACCCCTACCCAAGGCCGGCCTCTACCGGGCCCAGGATCAGCCGGCGGGCGGTCCACTGGCGGTCATCCTGTTCTACCGGGCGCTTCAGCAAGCGGGCGACACCAAACCGGTCGATGCCCTGATCGAGGCGTTGGCTGCTCGAGGCATGCGGTCGAAAGCCTTCTACACGACCAGCCTGAAGGATCCGGATGCCAACCGGATCATTGAACAACAACTCAGCGACGATGGCCCGGCGCTCTTCTTGAACGCCACCAGCTTCGCCGCCAGCACCGGAGCGGACAACGTCCGCGATGCGTTCCCCGGCGCTCATGACCGACCCGTCCTGCAGGTGATCTTCTCCAGCCGGAGCGAAGCCGAGTGGCGGGAAAGCAGCCAAGGGCTGAGCGCGCGGGAACTCGCCATGCATGTGGCATTGCCGGAGGTGGACGGCCGGATCACGACCCACGCGGTCGCCTTCAAAGGCGAGCGCCGTCCGGACCCTTTGTGTCAGATCCCGCTGGCCCGCCTCGAACCCTTGGACGATCGGATCGAAGGGGTGGCCGCCCTCGCCCGCCGTTGGGCGTCGCTTTCCGAAAAGCCGGAAAACAGAAGAAAAATCGCCATCCTTCTGGCCAATTACCCGACGCGCAATGCTCGGATCGGCAATGGCGTGGGTCTCGATGCCGCCGAAAGCGTGGTCCTCGCCCTCCACCGCCTGGCCGAAGCCGGCTATAGCGTCCGGGACCTGCCGGAAACCGGCGCTGACTTGATGGTCCGCCTGCTCCAGGGGCCGACCAACCAGTCAGCCGACGGTTTTGCCTCGATCCGGGTCAGTCTCGAACAGTACCGGTCCTGGCTCGCCCGGCTGCCAGATGAAATCGGCCGGATGGTCTCCGCGCGCTGGGGACCGCCTGATCAGGATCCTGGCATCCGTGACGGCGCCTTTGCTCTCGCTGTCCTCGTCTTGGGTCGCGCTATCGTCGGTATCCAGCCGGCGCGCGGCTACCATATCGATCCGCTCGACAGCTATCACGATCCGGACCTGGTACCGCCCCACGGCTACCTCGCTTTCTACTTGTGGCTACGCTTCGGCTTCGGCGCCGATGCCCTCGTTCAAATGGGCAAGCACGGCAATCTCGAGTGGCTGCCAGGCAAGGCGCTGGCTCTCAGCGAAAGCTGCTTTCCGCAAGCGATCCTAGGCCCCCTCCCCCATATCTATCCGTTCATCGTCAATGACCCGGGTGAAGGCAGCCAGGCCAAGCGGCGAACGCAGGCGGTGATCCTCGATCATCTGACCCCGCCACTCGCTCGGGCCGAAGCCTATGGCAGCTATCTCGAGCTAGAAAGGATGGTGGATGAATATGTCGACGCCAGCGCTTTCGATCCGAGGCGGGCCTCGCTTATCGCAAAACAGATTAATGAGGAGATGGAGCGGATCGGCCTCGACCGGGAGCTGGGTGATCCCGCCGATACGACCGAAAGCCTGAAGCGTCTCGACAACCGTCTCTGCGAACTGAAGGAACTGCAGATCAGGGACGGGCTGCATGTATTCGGCCAGGCGCCCGAACCGGCCCAGCGCCTTTCCTTATTGCAAGCCCTCCTCCGCATGCCTCAGCCCGGCAAGCAGGAGACGAGCCTCTTGCGAGCGCTGGCCCAAGATCTCGATCTTGATGGATTCGATCCGCTGACGACTGACTATGCCGAGCCCTGGACCGGCCCGCGTCCCCGGGTCTTGGCGGCGATGCTGACCGAAAGGGCCTGGCGAACCGCCGGTGACACCATCGAGCGGTTGGAACATCTGGCCGCGGCCCTGATTGCCGGCAGGATCGCCCCTGATCCAGCGTGGGCGAAGACCCTAGGCGTCCTCGCTTGGAGCCGCACGGCAATTGAGCCGAGACTGGATGATTGCGCCGAGGCCGAAGCGGTGTCGCTTCTGGCCGCGCTCGACGGCAGGTTGATAGCCCCAGGTCCGAGCGGAGCGCCCACCCGGGGCCGGCCGGAAGTCCTGCCCACCGGCCGCAACTTCTACTCGGTCGACACGCGGGCGGTGCCGACGCCAGCGGCCTGGCAGCTCGGTTGGGCCAGCGCCGAGGCGATCATGACCACCTACCTTCAGGACCATGGCGATTGGCCGAAGCGCATCGTCTTGAGCGCTTGGGGCACCGCGAACATGCGGACCGGCGGTGACGATCTAGCCCAGGCGCTCGCGTTGATGGGGGTAAGACCCGTCTGGGACGCGTCATCCAATCGGATCACCGGCACGGAGATCATCCCGCTCGACGCCTTGGGCCGGCCGCGCGTCGATGTCCTCTTCCGTGTTTCGGGTTTTTTCCGCGACGCTTTCCCTGACCAGATGGCTTTGATCGACCGAGCGGCGCAAGCTGTCGCCGCGCTGGACGAGTCGCCGGACGAAAATCCACTCGCCGCGGCGGTTCAAAGCGAAACGGTGCGGCTGACCGGCCTTGGTCTGGACGAGAAAAACGCGAAGCGACGAGCCGGCTTTCGCGTGTTCGGCTCCAAGCCCGGGGCCTACGGCGCCGGCCTCCAAGCCTTGATCGATGAGGGTGTTTGGGCCGACGACGCCGACATTGCCGAGACCTACCTCGCCTGGGGCGGCTACGCCTATGGCGCCGGACTCGAAGGCGCTGCGGCGACCGACGAGCTGGGCGCCCGCCTGGCGGAGCGCCAACTCGTGCTCCACAATCAGGACAATCGCGAGCACGATATTCTCGACAGCGACGACTACTATCAGTTCGAGGGTGGGGTGACCGCCGCCGTGCGCCATCTTTCAGGCCGCCAGCCAGAGGTCTTTCACAATGACCATTCGAGACCGGAAAGCCCGAAGATCCGGCGGCTGGACGAGGAGATCGCGCTGATCGTCCGCGGCCGGGCCGCCAATCCGAAGTGGATCAAGGGCATGATGCGCCACGGCTACAAGGGCGCGTTCGAAATCGCTGCCACGGTCGACTATCTGTTCGCCTTCGCCGCGACCACAGGTCTGGTCAGCGATCACCATTTCGATCTTTTGTTCGACGCCTACCTGCTCGACCAGGAGGTTCGCGGCTTTATGGCGCAAAAAAATCCGGACGCGCTTCGCGACATGGCCAGTCGCTTTGAGGAAGCCGTTCAGCGGGGTTTGTGGCACCCTCGCCGCAATGATTGGCAACGCTTGGTCGCCCAAGCCGCCGACTAATCCGAGGACGAAAAATGCCCGCCGAAAGGACCGAAGCCGAACACGCCGCCAAGATGGCGAGGATCAAAGCGGCCAAGGACAGAATCTATGCCTCCAAGACGGAGGAAAAGGGCCTGATCATGGTCCATACGGGCACCGGCAAGGGCAAGAGCACCGCCGCCTGGGGCCTGGCGCTTCGCTGTCTCGGCCATGGTTTGAAGCTGGGCGTGGTGCAATTCGTGAAGGGTCGAAGGGAGACGGGTGAGCGCAAATTTCTCGAACGCTTCCCCGATTTGGTGACGCTGCAGGTGATGGGCGAAGGCTTCACCTGGGAGACCCAGGACCGGGCCCGCGACATCGAGGCCGCCAAAGCCGCCTGGGACGCGGCCAGCGCCATGATCCAAGATCCGGGCTACCACATGGTCATTCTTGACGAGCTCAATATCGTGCTCCGATACGACACGCTGCCGATCGCCGATATCGTTGAGGGGCTCAAGGCGAAACACGCCGACGTTCATGTGGTCATCACCGGCCGGAACGCGAAGCCGGACCTGGTCGAGATCGCCGATCTGGTGACCGAGATGACGTTGGTCAAACATCCGTTCAAGGCCGGCATCAAAGCGCAGCTTGGCGTCGAATATTGACGTCCACGCCGGCGCTGATGCTACAGGGCACCGGCTCCCACGTGGGTAAGTCGCTTCTCGTCGCGGGCTTGTGCCGGGCCGCCCGCAGGCGGGGTCTCACGGTCCGGCCGTTCAAGCCGCAGAACATGAGCAACAATGCGGCCGTGACCATGGACGGCGGCGAAATCGGCCGCGCCCAGGCGCTCCAGGCCTCCGCTGCCGGCTGCGAGCCTCACACCGACATGAACCCGGTGCTCCTGAAGCCGGACGGGCCTTCGAGCGCTCAAGTCGTGGTGCACGGCCAAGTTCGAACCCGCTGTGGCGCCAGGGACTATCACGAACTCAAACCGACGCTGCTCGCTGACGTCATGGCCAGCTTCCAGCGGCTCAGCGACCAGGCCGATTTGGTTTTGGTCGAAGGCGCCGGCAGCCCGGCGGAGGTCAATCTGCGCCAGGGCGACATCGCCAATATGGGCTTTGCCGAAACCGCGGGCGTGCCCGTCGCTTTGGTCGGCGACATCGAACGGGGCGGCGTGGTCGCCTCGTTGATAGGCACTCATTCTCTTCTGAAAGAACATGAAAAAAAGCTGCTAAAAGGTTATATCGTCAACAAATTTAGAGGTGATCCAAGTCTGTTTGACGCGGCTCATCCGATGATCCGCGAGCAAACCGGCATGACGTCATTTGGTGTCGTGCCCTGGTGCGATGCGGCGCAAATGCTGCCGGCGGAAGACAGTCTAGGTCTGCGGCCAAGCGCAGAGAGGGACGGAAAGGCCCTTCGAATCGGCGTCCTCAGGACCCCGCGACTGGCCAATTTCGACGACTTCGACCCGCTCTTCGCCGAGCCCCAGGTCGCGGTCATCATCATTGAGGCGGGCCAGGCTATCCCAGGTGATTTGGATCTGGTCATCCTCGCCGGCTCCAAGGCGACCATCGCCGACCTCGCTTTTGTTCGCGAGCAGGGTTGGAACATCGACCTGGTCGCCCATCACCGGCGGGGAGGCCGAATTCTCGGCATCTGCGGCGGCCTTCAGATGCTGGGCACGACCATTGACGATCCAGCCGGCATCGAGGGCGATCCCGGATCGGTGCCCGGTCTGGGCCTTTTGCAGGTGACAACGATCCTGGTACCGAGAAAGACCTTGGACCGGGTGGAGGGCCATGTCCTACCCTGGCGGGCAAGCGCCCGGGGCTACGAGATGCATGTGGGTGTTACCGCCGGCCCCGACACAGCGCGGCCCATGATCCAATTCTCGGATCGAAATGACGGCGCGCTCAGCGCCGACGGGCGGGTCATGGGTTGCTATCTTCACGGCCTTTTTGCCGACGCTGGGGCTCGCACCGCCTTTCTCACGAGCCTAGGGGCAACCGGTGCTGGCGAGGACCATGACCGGATCGTGCACCGGGCGCTCGATGCGCTGGCCGACCATCTCGAAACCCACCTGAACCGGGACCAACTACTCGAGATCGCCGCCGCCCGCTGACGCTCGGGCCATCCCCGCCTACGCAGCCATCTTGACAAGCCCGCCGATGGCTCGATGGTGGCGAGACAAAGATCTGGGAGGTGTGGGGTTGGCGCCCGCGACAGAAACATACGCTTCGAAAGCGGCGTGGGCTGGAGTTCGGTCTCTTGGCTGAGCTCGTTGTCGACAATGTCGTGAAACGCTATGGCCGCGAGACCGCGCTCGACAAGATGAGCTTCGAGGTGGATCGCGGCGAGTTCTTCTGCCTTTTGGGTCCGAGTGCCGCCGGCAAGACGACGACGCTTCGCGCCATCTCCGGCCTCGAGGCCCTGCAAGGCGGGCGTGTCCACTTCAAGGGTGAAGACGTGACCACGGCGCCGGTGCAGAACCGCGGCATGGCCATGATTTTTCAAACCTTCGCCCTCTATCCTCACCTCACCATCCGACAGAATTTTCACTATCCCCTGGAGCGGACCGGGGTCGGCCGGGCCGAGGTCAAAAGACGGGTCGGCGAGGTGGCCGAGCTGTTGCGGGTGGTCCACACGCTCGATCGCAAACCCTCGACGCTTTCGGGCGGTGAACAACAAAGGGTGGCGATCGGCCGGGCGATCATCAGCCAGCCGAGCCTTTTGCTTCTCGACGAGCCGTTGACCAATCTCGATGCCAAGCTTCGCCATGAGATGCGCGCCGAGTTCAAGCGGCTGCACCGAGAGCTCGGCATGACCATGCTCTACGCGACCCCAGACCAGTTGGAAGCGCTGACCATGGGCCAGCGCATCGCCGTCATCCGGGACGGCAAGGTCGAGCAAGTCGAAGCGCCGCGAACACTCTATGAGACACCGGGCAACGCCTACGTCGCCTCGATGGTCGGTGCGCCGACCATGAATCTGGTTCCGGCGTCGGTGCGCTGGCATGAGGACGGCCTGCGGCTGAACCTGCCGTTCGGCGAACTCGATGCCGAGCGGTGGAAGACCGTGCTGGAGACCGGCGACGATTTTCTGTTCGGCATTCGTCCCCACGACATCTCGATCGATGGCCTCGGCGATCACCAGCCCCAGTTTCGCGCCCGGGTGCATCTGAGCGAACCGCTCGGCGACGTCACGATCTTGGACCTCCGGATCCGGGAAACCTTGCTCAAGATCATTCTGCCCGAGGAGCGGGCCGCGGAGATTCCGGTCGGCTCGGACCTCGACATCACGCTTTCACTGGACGATGCGCATCTGTTTCACCGCGAGACCGGCGTGCGCGTTCAGTGAAAGCCCGAGCCGTTAGAAACGGCCGTCACCTTGGTCAGGGAAAGGCCCAC
Organism: Geminicoccaceae bacterium; assembly: GCA_050331695.1. GTDB lineage: Bacteria > Pseudomonadota > Alphaproteobacteria > Geminicoccales > Geminicoccaceae > JBHJGP01. Next base: position 49,973 of record JBHJGP010000003.1, on the reverse strand, counting down.
TGGGGTCAGGCAAAGGCCCGCTGGCGGGCGATTAGGGAGAGAACGATCATGACTGCGCATGTCCGAAAGACCTGCCTCCACGGCGTCAGCGCATTGGCGCTGCTGGTGGCAGCGATGACCGGCGCTAAGGCCGCCGACATCACCATCACCATGGCCGCGCCCGACTGGCCGCCAACCCGGTTCATGAAGGAAGAATTCGACCAGACCTATCAGTCGCCCGACGGCCACAACACGACGCTGGACATCGACTTCATCCCCTGGCCCAGCTTCTACGAGCGGGTCGCGGCCTCGCTCACTTCGGGCGAACAAAAATATCAGATGATCGTCACCGACAGTCAGTGGCTGGGCTCCTTTGTCGAGGGCGGCTACTACATGGATCTGACCGATCGGATGAAGGAAGATCCGGAGCTGACGGCGATCATGAAGGATCTCCATCCGGCGCTGGTCTCGGCTTACTCCACCTATCCGCACAAGACCCGGGCGCAGCTGGAGGAGGCCGGCGAATGGCCGCATCCGGATGCCCGCTATTTCGGCTTCCCGCAGTTTCCGGACACTTACGTCACCTTCTACCGGGAAGATCTCTTCTGCCACGAGGGCGAGGCCGCGGCCTTCCAGGAACAGTTCGACGCGAAACTGCCCTGCACTTACGAGGATTGGCAGGACGTTGACTGGGAGCGCTACGAGCAGATCGGCCAGTTCTTCCGCCGGGGGCCGGGCGATGCCCTCGGCGACGGCACGGCCGAGGACGACTTCTACGGCATCTCCTACCAGGCCGGTAAGGGCTACGATTTCTCGACCATGCAGATCAACGCCTTCATCTGGCAGTATGGCGGTTCGATCTGGGACGAGACCCAGGCGCCCGAGGCCCAGGCCGAAGGGGTGGTCAACTCGGACGTGGCAGTCCAGGCCTTCGAGCACTACCTGAGCATGTTGCAATATATGCCGCCTGTGGCTCAGACCGGGCAGATGGACATCTTCGTGATCCAGGACCTGTACATGCAGGGCAAGGTCGCGAGCACCATCGACTGGGGCGGCCTCGGCGAGCCGGTCCTGGATCCCGCCACTTCGACCGTCCACGACAAGTCCGCCTTCGGCCCGGCACCGGGACTGCGCCAAGAGGACGGCTCGATCGACCGAACCGGCAATATCGGCGGTCAGCCCTTCGTGCTCACCACCTGGAATTCCGACGAGGTGGTCAATGAGGCCCTCAACGTCGTCAAATGGTGGCTCAACCCGGAGACCCAGAAGAAGTTCGTCGCCGGGGGCGGCCAATCCGGGCTGATGAGCGTGATGGCCGATCCCGAGTACAACGATCTCCGCCCCTGGAACCGGGCCCATGTCGAGATGATCGACTGGCAGCGGGACGTCTGGCACATCCCCGAGTTCTTCGAGTTGCTGACCCAACAGCAAGAGGAGTTCGACAAGGCCATCACCGGTCAGATCTCCGCCCAGGAAGCGCTCGACGAGGTCGCCGAGTTCCAGCAGTTCCTGCTCGAGGATGCCGGCTACATCGAATGATCTTTTGTCTAAGGGAAGCCGGCTAAAGCCGGCTTCCCTGACTTATCCAGCCCTTGCACCGACCCTTAAGAGACATTGATGGCAACACGAACCGACACCGGCGGCGGTGGCTTCTGGACTTGGCTGATGGCGCCGGAACGCCGCGGCCCACTCCTCGTCACGCCGGCGATCCTGATCCTGTTCGTGATGAATATCTTCCCTCTGCTCTGGTCGTTCGGGCTCAGCTTCTTCAACTACCGGGCCAACCGGCTGAACGTTCCCAGTTTTCGGGGCCTGTCCTATTACGAGCGGATCCTGACCGATGACAAAGTCTGGGAGCGGTTCCAGACCACCGCGCTGATCGTCGGATCGTCGGTCATTCTCCAGCTGGTGATCGGCTTCTTGTTGGCGCTTCTGTTCGCCCGGGTATTTCCCATGAGGCGCATTCTCTTGATGCTCGTGCTCACGCCGATGATGCTGTCGTTCGTTTCCGTCGGCGTGTTCTTCAAGCTCTACTATGAGCCGACCTTCGGCTTGGTCAGCTACTTCATCAATCAGTTCACGAGCGAGCAGTTCGTGATGCTGGCGACACCCGCAGGCGCGATCGCCGGCGTGGTCATCGCCGACGCCTGGATGTGGTCGCCCTTCGTCATGCTTTTGGTTCTGGCCGGCCTGGTGAGCGTGCCGAAATATCTCTACGAGGCGGCGGAGATCGACCGGGCCTCCTGGTGGCGGCGCTTCAGCACCATCACCTTCCCCTACATCCGGGGGCTTTTACTGCTGGCGATCCTGTTTCGGACGATCGAGACCTTCAAGCTGTTCGACATCGTCTACATCATCACCGAGGGCGGACCGGGATCGGCGACGGAGACGATCGCGGTCTACATCTACCGAATGGCCTTCCAGTTCTTCCGCACCAGCCAGTCGGCGGCGCTGGCCTACATCATCCTGTTCGTGGTGATCGTGCTCACCAACCTCTATCTCTACGCCGTCAACCGGCGCGCCCAGGAGGTATCCTAGATGGCCAACCGCGCCCGTGAGATCGGCAAGGCCGGTTGGGGCTGGACCGGAATCACCGCGGTCATCAGCCTGATCTATTTCTTTCCGGTTCTCTGGATCATCCTGACGGCGTTCAAGACCCGAACCGACGCCCTGGCGATCCCGCCCAAATGGTTCTTCACGCCGACGCTCGACAATTTCATCAGCGTGTTCTATCGGGCCAGCATCACCGCCGGCGCGGCCCAAGAGACCGACTTCCCGCTCTACTTCTTCAATTCGATCTTCATCGCCGGCACCAGCGTACTCCTGGCACTCATCGTCGGCACGCTTGCGGCCTACGCATTTTCGCGCTTCCCGCTCAAGGGCACCGATTTCTACATGTTCATCATCCTGACCACCCGGATGATGCCGCCGATCGTGGTGATCATTCCGATCTTCTTGATGTTCCGGCTCACGGGCCTCGCCGGTACCTATTGGGGCATCATTCTGCTCTACACCGCCTTCAACATCCCCTTCTCGGTGTGGCTCGTGAAAAGCTTCTTCGACGAGCTCAATCCGGAGGTCGAGGACGCGGCGCGCATGGACGGGGCCAATGAACGCCGGGTGTTCTTCGGCATTTGCCTGCCGCAGATCCTAGCCGGGCTCGCTGCAACCTTCGTGTTCGGCCTGATCCTCACCTGGAACGAATTCTTGTTCGCGCTCCTGCTCACGGGCGTCGACACCCGCACCGTGCCCGTCGCCATGGCCAGGACGCTGGGCGGTGAGGTCGGCGTCGACTACGGCCTTTTGGCCGCGATCGTCACGCTTTTCCTGATCCCGGTTTTCCTGGTGACTTTCCTCCTGCAAAACCAGCTTCTGCGCGGCGTTACCTTCGGCACGGTGAAACGCTAGTGACGATCAGAGTTGAAAGCTTGACGAAGAAATTCGGCGATCTTACGGCCGTCGATGCGGTCGATCTTACCATCGAAGAGGGCGAGGTGGTCTGCCTGCTGGGCCCGTCCGGTTGCGGCAAGACCACCACGTTGCGGATGATCGCCGGGCTCGAATGGGCCACGGACGGCGACATCTATCTCGGCGGCGACCGGGTGAACCATCTCTCGGCGCGCGAGCGCAACGTCGCCATGACCTTTCAGTTCTACGCGCTCTATCCCTCGATCTCGGTCGCCGAAAACCTAGCCTACCCGCTCCATGCGGAAGGTCACAGCCGCAAGGTCATCGATCAAAAGGTCGAGGCCACGGCCCGGGTGATGCAACTCGAAAACCTGTTGCATCGGACACCCGGTCAACTGGCGGAAGGCGAAAAGCAACGGGTCGCGGTTGGCCGGTCGATCATCCGCGATCCCAGCTGCTTTCTGTTCGACGAGCCCTTGTCCCGCCTCGATGTGCAACTGCGCGAGGAGATGAGGGGCGAGATCAAGGAGGTTTTGTCCGGCCTCAGGAAGGCGACCGTCATCGTTACCCACGACCAGCTCGAGGCGCTGACCATGGCCGACCGGATCGCGGTGATGCGCGACGGGTTGATCGAACAGGTGGCGACTTCCCATGAAATCTTCCAACAGCCGGCCAACCTGTTCGTCGCCGGCTTCATCGGCACGCCGCAGATGAACCTTTTGCCGGCGACGGTCGAAGCCCATGAAGCAGACGGGCGGACGAAATTCGCAGTGGAAGGCGGTCAGTCACTGATGATCGAAGTGGATCGGCGGGTCTCGGAGCTCAGCCACGGATCACCAGTGACCCTGGGCGTTCGTCCGCGCAATCTCGAGCTGGCATCGGAACCCGGCCCAGACACGCTCAGCTCCGAGATCGACATCCTTGAGCCGATGGGCGCTGAAACCTTGGCGCATCTGAATGACGGCACCCACGACATTCGCGTTGTCACCGATTGGCGGGTACCACTGGCGGAAGGCGAGACGACCCATCTCCGGTTTCCAGGACACCGGGTCCATGTGTTCGGCGCTGATGAACAGGCGGTACGCTCATGACGGATCAGACGGCTCCCCGCGGCATGACCCGAGCCCAGGCGAAGACGATCGAATGGGCGATCATCCTGCTCTGCGTCGCGTCCCTGGTCATGATTTTCCAGCCCTTTTCAATCCAACTGTTCTCGATCGGCTGCGTCACCGTGGTGATCGGCGGGCTCACCTTCAATCTTGTGCCCTTCTGCCGCGAGGGCGTGCCGTTCCGCGTTCTCGGCCGGGTTCTCATGATCGTCGCGATCGTTCTTATCTGCGCTGTTCTTCTCGGCGTCGTCGCCGCCTACGCCTATGTCGCCTATCTGGGAACACTTCGATAGAGACCACCAAGTTCTTCTGCGTTTTCTTCTTCGATATCGATAGACCGTCGAAATATTTTCCAAGTCAACGATATTGTGATGGCACACTTTTTTTGCCACAAATGATTCGTGATCAGCGACGCCGAGCGCTGAATATTGGGAAAAGCAAAAACCATGGCGCAAACGGTGGGAACGCCCGCGGACGAACGGCTAATCGGCACCGCGTTTGACGACCTGATTACCGGCGACGTGTTCGATGAGGAACCCCAGCCCGGCCGGTTCGGCAACGATAAGATTTTCGGCCTCGGCGGCCCGGACACCCTCAGCGGTGACGGCATCGAGATCGCCCTCGCGATAGCCGGCGCGGACCATATCGATGGCGGCCCCGGCCTCGATCTCCTGTTCGGTGACGCGATCGCGATCGCCGATTTGGCGACGGTCTGCGGCGACGATCGACTAATCGGCGGCCAGGGCGGCGACTACATGATCGGTGACGCCTCCGCCATTATCGGCGGTGCGAGGGGCGGCGACGACCAGCTTTTCGGCGGCGCCGGCAATGATACGGTTTTGGGCGACGTCGAGCTTGCTGATTTTGAGCGATCCAGCGATTTGCCGCCTGGCGTTCGTCTGGGCGCTGACCGGGTTGTCGGCCATATCGGCGATGACGTGCTTTCCGGCGACGTGGCCGGCGCGCTTGGCGGGACGATCTGCGGCAATGATCACGTTTTCGGCGGGTCTGGCGGCGATCTGATCCATGGCGATGCGCTTTTGTTCCTGGGCGAGGACGCGGTCGGCGGCGACGATGTGATGCTCGGCGGTCCGGGCGGAGATGTCATGGCCGGTGACGCGGGCGAGATCCTTCTCGATTTCGCCCAGGCGGGGGACGACCGCCTGTTCGGCGATCAGGGCAGCGATTTGATGTTTGGTGACGCGCCGGTCCTGACGGCCAATGTTGTGGCCGGCGACGACGAGCTGTTTGGAGGCGAGGGCGCCGACGCGCTGTTCGGCGACGGCGAGACCTTCGCCGCACTGGGCCCCGGAGGCGATGACCGGCTGTTCGGCGGCGCCGGCAATGATGTGCTTGCAGGCGGCGCTGGAAACGATCTGATCAATGGCGGCGCCGGTCGAGACACCGCCCTATTCGACGGCGCGTCGACCGACTACAGCATCATCGAACAAACGACATCCCTTGCCGTTACCCACCTCGCGACCGGCGCCATAGACACGCTGATCGGCGTCGAGACGCTTCAGTTCGCTGACGGCAATCTTTTCGTTTAGCGCCATCAATCTTCCGTCTCAAAACGAGCTTCGCAAACAGCTGGTGACGCCTCAGCGGTGAGATACCGCCCTCACGTTTAACCAGCGAAAAAACGCTAGTTCTTTTGATGTTGGTCAATTTGTGCGCTTGTTTGTCTGCTACCGGAATGCCCAGTGAGCGGTCTTTTGGGGGACAGACGAGATGGCTGACATTACAGGAACAGTCGCCAGTGAAAGGTTGGTAGGCACAAGGTTCGTTGATCAAATCACAGGCGATGCGCTCAACGATGCCAGTGGCGCGCTTGCATTCGGTAATGATCGGATTCTTGGTTTAGACGATGATGACCGCATCGTCGGGGACGCGCTGATTCAATTCCAAACCGCCGGAACGACCGGCGGCAACGACCAAATCAATGGCGGCCGCGGCAATGACCAAATCTTCGGCGATGCCGGAAGCAGCATGTTCGGCGGCACCGAAGGCGGGGAAGACCGCATCGTCGGCGATCTTGACCACGATACGATCCTGGGCGAAGCGAGCTTCATGGGCGGCAGCCGGGGCGGCAATGATCAGATCTTCGGCGGCGTCGGCAACGACGTCCTCTCCGGCGAAGCCGATCAGCTCTTCGCCACCGAGGCGGGCGACGACTATCTTAACGGAAGCAATGGCTGGGACCGGATTTACGGCGACGCCATCGAACTCGCTGCCCAGGGCTCGGTCTGTGGCGACGACCGGCTCTTCGGCGGTAAAGGCCACGATTACCTCATAGGCGACGCCAAAATCTTGGCCGATACCTCGAGAGGCGGCGACGACCGGATTCTTAGCGGCCTTGGCGACGACACCGCTTTCGGCGATGCCGCAACCGTCGATTTCGGGCCATTGCAACAGGGTCTTCGAGTGGTGTGTGGCGACGACTTCATCCTCGACACGGGCGGAGACAACGAGCTTTCAGGCGATGTCGGTTCCGCCCGCGGTGCCACGATCTGCGGCGACGACTTTGTCCAAGGCGGTGGTTTCGTCTGCGGTGACGCGCTCAACATCCTTACTCAGGGCGCGATCGGCGGCAACGATGACGTGACCGGCGGCGGCAGCAGCGATACGGTCGTCGGCGATGCAGGTCGAGCTCTCTTCGGCCTCGCCCAAGGCGGTAACGACCGCGTCTCGGGCGGTGAGGGCGACGACCTGCTGATCGGTGATGCGCCGACCCTTGGGAGCCAAGTGATCGCCGGAAACGACATCCTAAGCGGCGGTAATGACGACGATCGAATGTTTGGTGATGCCTTGAACTTTGACGCCAATGGGCCAGGCGGCAACGACCGCCTCTTCGGTGGCAGTGGCGACGACTTCATGGCCGGCGGTGCCGGCGACGATTACCTCAATGGCGGCACCGGAAACGACACTGCTGCTTACGACGGAGACCAATCCGACTACACCGTCGGTCGCGACCAGGGCTTTACCATCGTCACGCACCTGGCCAGCGGCGATGTCGATCGCCTGATCCAGGTCGAAAATCTGCTCTTCGACGACGGCGGCTTGATCGTTTAGTTACGGTAGTGATCGAGGTTTCACCGCGCGTGATCGCTAGCGGGCGGTGAAGCCGCCGTCGATCAGCACCGTCTCGCCGGTGATCAGGTCCGAGGCCGAGGACGACAGGAACAGGACCAGGTCCGCGACCTCGATCGGCTTGCCGAACCGCTCCAGCGGCGTTTTTTCGAGCATCGGCTTGCCCCTGGATGGTTCGCCCCAGACCTGCTCGCCCATGGGCGTGAGGATGATGGTCGGGCAGACTGCGTTCACCTGAATATTATGCTTGGACCATTCCGAGCACATCACCTTGGTCAACATGTTGAGCCCGCCCTTCGACGCGGCGTAGGCGGCGTGGCCGTCGATGGCGATGACGCCGGCCTGGGATGAGATATTGATGATCTTGCCCGCTTCCTGCTCGATCATCTTCGGCGCCAGGGCCTGGGCCAGCAGAAACGGTGCTCTGAGATTGACCGCCATGGTCAGCTCCCAGTCCTCGACGCTCGCTTCCAGAACCGGATCGATCAGGGCGATACCGGCATTGTTGACCAGAATGTCGACCGTCTCGAAGAACTCCAGGGCTTCGTAACCGACCTTCTCGCAGCCGGCGACGTGGGCCAGATCGGCGTTGATCGTATGGCAACGCCGTCCCGTCGCCTCGACGGCCTCTTTCACCTCCTCAAGGCCGAGATCGTCACGGCCGACCGCCGCGATATCGGCACCGGCATCCGCCAGCACCTTGGCGATCTCGAGTCCGATCCCCTTAGTCGCTCCCGTCACCAGCGCGCGCTTGCCCTCGAGGTTGAACCGTTCCGTCCAAGCCATCATGCCACCTCCCCTTAGTTTCTTCTGTCAGCCCGCAGCTTGCGACGGCCGCCGGCGCCCTTCAAGGGTGCGCACGGACAAACGTTCGCTTCGGCCCCTGATCTCGACGCCGCCCAGGGGCCGGTATCGCTCGAGGACCGGGGCGACTGTGGAATCGCTCTGGAGCGCTCGCTCGGCGAGTTCCTCGCTGATCACGGCCTGCACGTCCAACTGCCGGGTCATGCTTTCCAGCCGGGACGCGGTGTTAACGACATCGCCCACGACCGCGAATTCGAGGCAACGGTCGTCGCCCACGTCGCCTATCACCACGGTGCCGAAATGAACGCCGACGCTCATTCGAACGGCGCTTTGACCTGATGCCACCCGCTCGTCGCTCCAGGCGTTCATCCGGTCTATCAGAGACGCGCAGCAACGAACGGCACGGGCCGCGTCATCATGCAGGGGGCGAGGTGTACCGAAGGTAACCATCAGCCCATCGCCCATATACTTGTCGATCGTTCCGCTTTCCTCGAAGATCACGTCCGCCACCGTCTCGTGGTAGATCCTCAGAAAGGAAATCACATCGACCGGTTCCATGGCCTCGGCCATGGGTGTGAAACCGACGATGTCGCAGAACATGATCGCCGCCTCTTGTTGGCGCACGCCACTGACATCGGGATCGTTCATGGAGAGCTCCGTCGCCATGTTCGGCGAGAAGTAGCGGGCGAGATTGCTCCGCTCCGTGGCCGCCAGCGCCTCCTTCCGGGCCAACCGCCTGGCGCGAAAAGCCACCACCGCGAGAATGCTGGAAACGAGCATGATCAAGAGGACCTGCTGGCCCCATATGACCGCGCTCACATAGTCCGGGTCCTGGAGCAAACCCACGATCTGGGCGCTGTCCAGATCCTGAAAACGATCGAAGTCGAGGACAGTGAAGACGCCGTCCTGGTTAAGGATCCAAAGCACACCCAAACTCCAGGCGATCGCCGCGGCGACACCGGTCCACAAGGTGAAGACCGGCGAATAGGCCAGCGCGGCCAGGGCCGCGAACACGAACAGAAAGTCGAAATTGCCCAGGCGCAGCTGCATCGCTGGGGGCCAGTCGGCCGGAGCCGACGGGTGCGGAATCATGACCGCCGCCACGATCAAGATCATGTCGAACAGAACGAGGCCGCCGACCGCGATCCGGCTCCACTGGCTCTGGCCGACCGTCACCAAATACTGCGCCCAGCCTGAGAGAATGAACGCGCCGATGATCCACAAATAATGGGCGGCCAAACCCCAGCCGGCGCGATGAACGATCCAGACGGCGATCAAAAGAAAGGCGATGGATCGTGTCGTCACGGCGAGTTTGACACCGGCCCTCACCTCGCGGTGGAAGGCATTGCTGATACGCTCGTGAGTGCCTGCTAATACATGTGCCATCGAGGGGACCTTCGGATCGCCCCGCAAGGAATATCGCTAGATGCGGGGTATACGGGCGGCGGGGGAGTGACTGTGATCGACCTCACAAGCGCCGTCCAGATCGTTGACCAAGTGCGCGGTCTCGAAGACTTTGAGCGAATAAAGAGCCGATCTCAGGACGGGGAGGAGACCATGATGACCAACGCCGCAACCGGCCGGTTTGTTGCCGCGGGCGAGGCACCGGAAGACGTGCTGGACTGGGGGCGCACCCGCTGGCTGAGCCATCCGCCATCGACGGGCGCGACGCAGCTGACCGTGATCGACGTGACCCTCAAGCCCGGTCTCGGCCACGACTTTCACCACCATCCCGATCAGGAGGAGGTGCTACTGGTGACCGCCGGCACGGTCGAACAATGGATCGATCAGGAGATGCGCCTGTTGGGTCCCGGTGACAGCGCGTTCCTGCCGGCGGGCGTGGTCCACGCCTCGTTCAACGCCGGCACCGATGAGGCGAAGATCATCGCGATCCTCGGTCCTTGCGTCGGCGATCAGGGCTACGAGGTAGTCGAGGTCGGGGACCAGGAACCTTGGTCAGGTCTGCGCGGGTAGCCTGCTTGTCGACCAACCCATCAAGACGGAAGAAAAAATGAAAATCGGCTTCAACATGCTGCTGTGGACGACCCATGTCACGGACGAGCATTTTCGTCTGCTGGGTGAACTCAAGAAGACTGGCTATGACGGGATCGAGATCCCGGTCTTCGAAGGCGATCCGAGCCACTTTCGGGAACTGGGCGCCCGCTGCCGGGACGAGGGTCTTGGTGCCACCGCGGTGACGGTGATGCCGGGTCCGGACAAAGACGCGTGCAGTGCCGATGCCGGCTGTCGGGAAGGCGCGCTGAACCACCTTAAATGGGCGATCGACTGCACCCAGGCCGCCGGTGCTGAGCTTCTGGGCGGTCCGATCCACCAGGCGCTGGGCCACTTTACCGGCGAGCCGCGCACCGCCGACCAGTGGCGATGGGCCGTGGAAACCCTCGGCCGAGCGGCGGACTATGCCGGTGAAGCGAACATCGACCTCTCGGTCGAGCCGCTCAACCGCTTCGAATGCTACTTTCTGAACACGGTCGAGGATGCCGCTTCGTTCGTGGGCGAGGTGAATAAAGACAATGTCGGCCTGCTCTACGACACCTTCCATGCCAACATCGAAGAGAAGCATCCCGTGGGCGCTTTGCGCAAAGCCATCGCCCGGATCAATCACGTGCACATCTCGGCGAATGATCGCGGCACACCCGGCAAGGACCACCTGCCCTGGTCCGAGACGTTTTCGGTGCTGAAGGAGAATGGCTATGACCGATGGCTGACGATTGAGGCTTTTGGCCGGGCGCTTCCCGATCTGGCGGCCGCCACCCGGGTCTGGCGGGACTTCTTTCCGAACCAGGAGGAGGTCTATCAGTTCGGCTACCGATTCATCCGCAATGGCTGGGACGCGAGTTAAGGCTGTGGCCGCGGGCGTTCCATGTCGACGTGCGGCAGGTCGTGACCGAGAAACCGACACTGGCGGGACGACCGTCCGGTCTCGACAAAGCCTAGTTTGCGAAGAACATGGGCCGAAGCGTGGTTGTCTTGGAAATGACCCGAGGCCAGTCCGTGGACAAAATCGCAACCGAAAGCGTAGTCAACAACGGCGCGGGCAGCCTCGGTCGCATAGCCTTGCCCCCAATAGCGACGACCGTACCAATATCCAAGACAGTGAGTGTTCGGCGCTTGCGGCCGCAAGCCGATGATTCCGACCATCTCGCCAGCGGCGCGCAAACTGACTTTCCAATCGGCCTCGTTTGGAACCACCTCATCGAGAAAGAACCTGGCGTCGGCCTCGGTATAGGGATGAGGCAACCGGATCAGGCGGCGTAAAACCTAAGGGTCGTTTGCCACAAAAACGATCGCCACGACGTCGTCGTGAGTCGGCTCCTCCAACAGAAATCTATCGGTGGCCAGCGGAACAACAGGTAACGGGCGCATCGTTTATCCGACGTGTAGAAGTCGCCCTGATTAGGCCCGAACCCGCTGCCGGCGTCCACCCTTACGACCGGAAGCCGAGACCTGAGGCCGGACCGGCAGGCCGATCACCTTGCCGAGTTCGGTGTAGGGATCATTCAGGTGCGGCAGAGCCATCGCCTGGACGAACTGATCCTGAAAATCACCCTCGATCGCCGTCTCAACCTTCTCGATCCGCTGGACCAGCGCCTCGACCTCGGCCCGCGCCCCCTTGTCCAAAAGCGCCATCCGGGCCCCGGTACCGGCCGCATTGCCCACCGCCGCCACCTTGTCGACCGGGCAGTCCGGGATCATGCCGAGCAGCATGGCGTAAGTGACATCGATATGGCTGCCGAAAGCACCGGCGAGGCGGATGCGGTCGACGTGATCCACGCCGAGGCGCGCCATTAACAGCTTGATGCCGGCGTGGAGCGCTGCCTTGGCAAGCTGGATCGCCCGGACATCGGTCTGCTGAATGTAGAGCTGCGGATCTCCTTCATGGATCACATAGTGCCAGGTCCGCCCGCTCGGGCGCAGACGGGCGGTGCGCTCGGCCAGGCTTTCATCGATGACCCCGTCGGCTCGGATCAGGCCGACCCGAAACATCTCGCCGATCACCTCGATGATGCCCGAGCCGCAAATGCCCGTGACACCTAGTTTCGCGGCCTCTTCCGCAAAACCATCGTCGTCCGACCAAAGATCGCTGCCGATGATCTTGAAGCGCGGCTCCAGGGTGGCGTCATCGATCCGGACCCGCTCGATCGTGCCGCCGGCGGCTCGCTGGCCGCAGGCGATCTCCGCGCCCTCGAAGGCGGGCCCTGTGGGCGAGCTCGCCGCCACCAGACGGTCCTTGTTGCCGAGGATGATCTCGGCATTGGTGCCGACGTCAGCGATCAGGGTCAGTGCGTCTTGCTTGTGGCGTGCCTCGGCCAGCGCCACGGCCGCGGCATCGGCGCCGACATGACCGGCGATGCAGGGCAGCACGTAAAGCCGGGCGCCCGGCGCCATGTCCAAATCGAGCTCGCGGGCAGCGCAGCGGATGGCGCTGCCGGCGGCAAGCGCGAACGGCGCGCCGCCGAGCTCGGTCGGATCCAGCCCCAAAAACAGATGATGCATGATCGGATTGCCGACGATGGTCGCCTCGACCAGGTCGCTCGGCAATGCCTCCGCCTGGCCCGCGACCTTGCCGATCAGCACGTTGAGCGCTTCCCGAATGACCCGCGCCATCTCCAGATGGCCGCCGGCATTCATCTGGACGTAGGAGACCCGGCTCATCACGTCTTCGCCGAAACGGATCTGCGGGTTCATCATGCCCGCGGAGGTCAGGACCCGGCCGCTTCGGAGATCGCAAAGATGCGCCGCGATGGTGGTGGAGCCGAGGTCGACGGCGACGCCAAGCGGCCGGTCGTGATGTCCGGGCCAGATCGCGGTGATCAGCCCCTGCCCGGCCCGCTCCTGGTAGACCGCCACGGTTACCAGCCAGCCGCCAGCACGAAGCGTCCGCTGGAGGTCTGCCAAAACGAGCAAATCCGCCTCGAGATCGGCCAGGCCATACTGTTCGAAAAGCGCTTGTTTCAGCCGCTCAAAGTCGCCCATCGGCTGATGCATGTCAGGCTCTTCGACCTGCACGACGAACAGGCGCGTGGCAGGGTCGGGCGTGATCGACCGGGTCTCGGCCCGCTTTCGGACGATCTGAGCGTTGATCTGAGCATCGGCGGGCACATCGATGACGACATCGCCCATCAGCTTGGCGCGGCACCCCAAGCGCCGGCCGGCTTTAAGGCGGCGGCGTTCCCGCCAGCGGACCTCGGCCTCTGTGATCCCGGTCAGATGATCGGCGCTGCTGGTAACCGCCAGCTTGGCGAACCGGCCTTCGGCGACCTCCACCTGGCACCGGGAACAGAGCCCCTGGCCACCGCAAACGGACTCCACGTAGACGCCGAGACTGCGAGCCGCATCCAACACGCTCGTGCCCCGCGGCACCAGCCCGCGCCGCCCGCTCGGCATGAAAACCACCTGGACGTTGCCGGAAACCTCCGGCTCGGTTGGCTCAGGCCGGTTCGGCTGACGCACGACGCCTTCGCCCTTCGCGCCGTCCCCGACGCCCCTCATCGCTTTCAGCACCCGCCGCTGCGGGCTCCCGATTGGCTCTCAACCAGGCGCGGCAGTCGGGATCGGTCGCCATCAACATGTTGGCCGCCCGCACCCCGTCCATCTCTTCCTTGTGCAGCGGGTTCATGATCGCGGACGTCATGCCGGCACAGATCGCCATCGACAGAAAATGGGCGTTGACGGCGTGGCGATTGGGCAGGCCGAAGCTGATGTTCGACGCGCCGCAGGTGGTATTGACGCCGAGCTCTTCTCGAAGCCGACGGATCAGCCGGAAGGCCTGCTGGCCGGCCGTGCCCATGGCGCCGATCGGCATGACCAGAGGATCGACCACAACGTCCTCGGCCTTGATCCCGTGATCCTGGGCGCGCTCGACGATCTTCTTGGCGACGGCGAAGCGGACATTCGGATCCTCGGAGATACCGGTTTCATCGTTCGAAATGGCGACCACGGCGGCATCATGTTTTTTTACCAGCGGCAGGACCCGCTCCAGCGACTCGTCTTCGCCGGTGACCGAGTTGACCAAAGGCCGACCCTGATAGACGGCGAGCCCAGCTTCCAGCGCGTCGATGATCGAGCTGTCGATCGACAAGGGCACGTCAACCAGCGATTGCACCAGCCGGATGGTTTCGGCCAGGATCCGCGGCTCGTCGGCAAGCGGTATGCCGGCATTGACGTCGAGCATCATGGCGCCGGCGGCCACCTGAGCCAGCGCGTCCGCCTCGACCTGGCTGTAGTCGCCCAGCTTCATCGCCTCGGCCAGCTTCTTGCGGCCGGTGGGGTTGATCCGCTCACCGATCACGCAGAAAGGGCGGTCGAAACCGATGACCACCTCTTTGGTCGGCGAGTTCAATACAGTTCGTGCCATGAATGGTTATCCCCGAGCGGCGTCCGCGTCGCTTTGCATGAAGCCGCCCTTTGCCACGATCGAGCGCAGGCGTTCTTCCGTGAAAACGGCGTCGAGCCTTGCCTGCTCGGCATCCACGGCGGCGCTCAGATCGCCGTCGATACGGACCGGCTCGGATCGCTTCCAGTCAGCCAGGTAGCTCTCGTCGTCGCGCGCGTCGGTACGCATGGCGCAGGCATCGATGGCCCGTTGAAACCGACCGTCGAGCTCGCGCTTGATAGAACCTTCGGGCCCGGTGGCGACGATCTGAGCGGGGATATCGCGCCAGGAGACGATGACCAGATGGGGCGGGCCGCCACCAACGCTTCGCCGCCGGCTCACCAGGTCAGGACCTCGGGCACTGCGGAAGCATGGGTGAGAAAGGTCGCCAGCTCGCCGTAGCCGGTGTGCCGTATCTCGAGCGGAAGCCCCAGGGTGCGCGCGGCCCGTTCCGCCGCCTTCATCAGGCCCGGATCCGGCACCTGGACCAAATAAACGACCTTCTCGTAATGGCCGAAATAAAGGTCCCGAAGCTCGGGGTGACGGTCCAGGCCCAAGGGCTTCACCACCAAGGTCCGGAACTGCCGGGTCAAAAAATCGGTCAGATAGAAGGCGGTGAACTCCTCTTCCGACTGCCGCGCGAACTGGTCATTGCCGCTGAAGAAGCTGTAGCAGTGAGGCCCCGCGATCCGCTCGACCCCCTGTCTCGTCAGGACCCGATCGAGCTCGCCGCCAGTGCCGCAGTCGCCATAAGCCACCAGGATCCGACTGGTCGTCCGTCGTGCTTTCACGATCGCCGCTTCGACGCGCGCCGGTATCTGTTCCGGGCGGTTGTGCAACGACGCGGGCAGGCATCGGAGTTCGACATGTTCAAGGCCGTTGATCGCCTTGATCGCCAGGATCTCCCGGGCCAGCGCGCCGCAGGCGATCACCACCACCGGTTCGACGAAGGCAACCATGGCGGTTCAGGCGCCGGCAGCCATCGTCGACACGCCCAGCTGATTGTGCTTGCGCATCATGAATTCCTTGGCGGTCTCGACCGCCACGGCCGCATCCCGGCAGTAGGCATCAGCGCCGATCGCCTCGCCGAACTCCTCGTTAAGCGGCGCGCCGCCCACCAGAACCACGTAGTCGTCGCGGATGCCACGAACGGTCAGCTCGTCGATCACAACCTTCATGTAGGGCATGGTCGTGGTCAAAAGAGCGGACATGCCGAGAATGTCGGGTTTGTGCTCTTCCAGCGCCGCCAGATAGTTTTCGACCGGATTGTTGATGCCGATATCGACCACCTCGAAACCGGCGCCTTCCATCATAATGCCGACCAGGTTCTTGACGATGTCGTGAATGTCGCCCTTGACGGTGCCGATCACCATCTTGCCGAGCTTGGGCGCGCCGGTTTCGGCCAAGAGCGGGCGCAGGATGAACATGCCCCCTTTCATGGCATTGGCCGAGAGCAGAACCTCGGGCACGAACAGGATGCCGTCCCGAAAATCGATACCGACGATCCGCATGCCCTCGACCAGGGCTTCGGTGAGGATT
This sequence comes from Geminicoccaceae bacterium, assembly GCA_050331695.1. Taxonomy (GTDB): domain Bacteria; phylum Pseudomonadota; class Alphaproteobacteria; order Geminicoccales; family Geminicoccaceae; genus JBHJGP01. Next base: position 33,650 of record JBHJGP010000003.1, on the reverse strand, counting down.
CGGTAAGGCGGCCAGCCCCGTTCCAGGAGGATGTGCACACCCTCTTCGATCTCTTCCTTGAGACCGTCATACAGATCGTCATGCATCTGCAGGACGAGAGCCTCGTCCGAAAGCGACCGAAGGTCGATATCGTCGTCACTCATGCCATTTCACTCCAAACCAAGCGACGTCAAATGGGGATCCACACAGACAGGTCATAGCGGCGGCGCTCCGCCTTCTTCTTTGCGCTTCGTCACAAACGCTTCGATTGCTTCGCGGTCGCCTTCGTCGATCGGCGGCGGCTCATACCCCTCGAGCAAGGCTTTCCAGATGCCGTTCGCCCGGGTCGTCGCGTCAACCGATCCAGCGTCCGCCCAGTTCTCGAAATTCTGCCAATCGGAAAGCGTCGGCGCGTAAAACGCCGTCTCGTAGCGTTCCATGGTGTGGCTGCACTGGAAGAAATGGCTGCCCGGTCCGACCTCGGCGATCGCATCGACCGCCAAACTAGCGTCGTCGACCGAGAGAGGCTCCATGAAAGCCGCCATCATCTGCAACATCTCGGCGTCGAGAATAACTTTCTCGTAAGACACCGAAAGGGCGCCTTCGAGCCAGCCGAGCGCGTGCTTCACCAGATTGCAGTGGGCCATGACCATCGGCCAGATCGACATCATCGATTCATAGGTGGCCTGGGCGTCGGGAGCATTGCTCGCATTGACGTTGGAGCCCCGCCAGGGAACGTCGTAGCGCCTCGCCAATTGACCGCTGGCGAACAGGCCCTTGGCGAATTCCGGCGTGCCGAAGGCGGGAGAGCCCGACTTCATGTCGACGTTCGAGGTGAAACTGCCATAGATCACCGGCGCGCCCGGCTGCGCCAACTGCGACACGCAGAGACCGGCCAGGAACTCGGCGTTCTGTTGGGCCAGAGCACCGGCGAGCGTGATCGGCGCCATGGCGCCGGCAAGCGTGAACGGCGTCAGGTTCACCGGCTGGCCCAGCCTCGCCATCTCGATGATGCCGATCAGCATCGGGTGGTCGAGCTGCAGCGGCGAGTTGGTGTTGACCGTGGTGTAGATCGACGGCTCCCGAAACATCTGCTCCGCCGAGATGCCCCGGGCCAGCCGGGCGATCTCGACCGCGTCCAGGATCCGTTCGCGCCCCAGCGAGTAGCCGTTCGGCACCTTGTCGGTGAGCGTCACCATGGCGCTAACGGCATCGAGGTGGCGCACCCGCGGATCGATATCGATCGGCTCCACCGGATAGCCGCCAATCACATGGCAGATATTGAGCGCCTGGGTCAGTTTCAGAAGGTTGCAGCAGTCTTTGAAATTGCCGGTCCGCCGCCCCCGGTCGATGTCGGTGACGTTGGGGGCGCTGCCCATCATCAAGAAAACGGTCCCGTCACCCCCGATTTCGACCGTGTGCGCCGGGTTCCGGCTGTGCATCTTGAAGCGCGACGGCGCGGTTCGGATGGTCTCCTCGACCATCGCCGGATCGAAGCGGACCCGGACACCGTCGTCATCAACCCGGGCGCCGCCCCGGCGCAGGAGGTCGACAGCCTCGGGCAGGAGAAAATTCAAACCGATATCGCGGAGAATGCGCAGCGAGGCCTGGTGGATCGCCTCGATCTGATCGTCCGAAAGCAAGCCCATCGGCGGGTAAGGATTGCGCAGTTGACGAAACGGCGGCTGAAGAAGCCCCGGCTGGCGCCTTTCACGTCGCTGTCGCCTGTCGCGTCTCGCCGTCGGCGCCATCTTGCCAAAACCTACTAACCCGATCTTGACGCTAGGTTAGAGGTTTCGCCGGCAAACACTTTCTGAAAACAACCAATATCTGTGCCCGGTCCGACATTTCGCCCCTGTTGCCAGGTCTGTGACCCATGGTGCTCGTCACCGTCACCGGCCTGTGCTAGGCGCGCTCTTCGAACGGCGAATGCGGGGGAAATCGTGAGCAAAATCGAAACGGTGGTGTTCGACCTCGGGGGTGTCCTGATCGACTGGAACCCGCGCTACCTCTACCGAAAGCTGTTCAATGACGACGCCGCCATGGAGCATTTCCTGACCGAAATCTGCTCGCCTGCGTGGAACGTTCAGATGGACGAAGGCAAACCCTTCGCCGTAGCGGTCGAAGAACTGAGCGCGCAACACACCGAGCACGAAACCATGATCCGGGCCTATCACCAGCGCTGGCCCGAGATGATCGATGACGCCATTCCCGGCACCGTCGCGCTCCTGGAACAATTGACCGAAACCGACGTCCGGCTCCACGCGCTCACCAACTGGTCCGCCGAAACCTTTCCGATTGCCAGACAAAGGTTCTCGTTCCTCGGCCATTTCGAGACGATCCTGGTCTCGGGCGAGGAAAAACTGATTAAGCCGGACCCGGCGATTTTTCGTCTGTTGGCGGAGCGCACGGGGCTAGAGCCCACCAACACGCTGTTCATCGACGACAGCGAAAGAAACATCACAGCCGCGAAGGAACTGGGCTTCTTTGCCCATCACTTCAGTTCACCGGATGCGCTGGAACAAGAACTCCAAGAGCTTGGGCTGCTCTAGCCCGCAGAGGCGGAGCCCAAGCAGCTCTTCACCAGCCCCGGCCGCGAACCCGCCTTAAACGATTTTGCAACTCGCTCAGATTGGACGCGGCGTCACCATTTCCCGACAAGGTCGCGTGGACGGCCGACCAGACCTCATTTGAGACCTGGTTGTAGTTCGACTTGGTCTGCGCCGAAGGCCGTGCCACCGCAGCTTCGACGATCGGCCGCCACTCGGCGACGAGCGGTTGGGTCTTGGCGATCTCCGGGTCGTCATAGAGCGCCTTGATCGTCGGTAGGATGCTACTGGTGAGCGCCCGCTGTTTTTGGATCTCGGCGCTCGCCAGATAGAGCGCCAACTCCGTTGCCGCATCCGGATCCGGCGAGTAGCTGGACACCGCCAGATTCCAGCCGCCCAATGTCGCCGCGCCGCTCCCGCCGCTTGGACCCACCGGCAAGGTGGTGGTCGCGAACTTGCCCTCGACGGCCGAATTCTCGCCATTGCCAAGCGCGTAAGCGTAGGGCCAGTTGCGCATGAACACGGCGTTGCCGGTCTGCCAAACGCCCCGCGATTCCTCTTCCTGATAGCTGAGAACGCCCGAGGGCGCGATGGTTCCGACCCAACCGGCGGCCATGTCGATCGCTTCGATAGCCTCCGGACTGTCGACGGTGATCTCGCCCTCCAATGACACGAACGTTCCACCGCCATTGGAGTTCACCCACTCCAGGGCATTACAAGTGAGCCCCTCATAGGCTGCCCCTTGAAAGACAAAGCCCCAGAGTTGCTCGTTGCCGTCGGCGCGCTAGGCCTCCATCACCTCACGCGCCGACGCATAGAGTTAGCCCCAGGTCTCCGGCGGTTGCTTGCCGTGCTTTTCCAGAAGGTCGGCGCGATAGTAGAGCGCTGGCGCGTCGGTGGAGTGCGGGAGAGCGACCAGTCGGCCATCCACCGTCTGCGATTGCACGATCTCCTGAAAATGATCGCCGATCACGTCGGCCGCGGCTTCGCTTAGATCGAGAAAATGGCTGCCGAGTTGGCTCGCCCAAATGATGTCGGTGAAATACACGTCGATGTCGGGATTTTCCGCTGACAGCCAAATCTTATATTGGGCGAACTGCTCGGGCGTTGACGCCGGCATGGTGACGATCTCGACATTATGTCCGGTCCGCTCCTCGAACGTGTCGATATAGCCGCGCATGAGATCGATGGTATCGCCAGCGACCCCGATCGACAGAGCCAGATCCGCGGCATTCGCCGAAACGCCAAAGCTGATCGAGAGAGCCACCGCGGCGACACCGTATCTCGCGTTCGTCATCTATCCGCCTCCCTGTCCTAGGCGCCATGGCCACGCGTCCAAGTTTCAGATTGAGGATGGACGTTCCCGCTGACAACACACAATCGGTCGACTTACCCGACGTCGATTACTGACTTGCCACCACCGCTGCGGCAATCGCGATCAGGATCAGTCCGGCGAGAACGGCAAGCAAAATCTTCCAAACACTGTAGGGGCGTTCGCCGACCACCTCGCCGGTGCGGCCCTGGACAATGAACCGGTAGCGGCGGTTGAGAAAGCTGAAGGATGCCAACCAGACCGGCAGCAAAACATGCTTGAAGGTCGGATCGAAGTGGCGGACATCGAGGCTGTGAATGCGCTGCTGGTCGCCGCCGATATGGTTGCGCACGTCGGCCCGGATCTGCTGCAGCATGATCTGCTTCGCCTCGTCGAAGCCCTGCTCCAGGCCGATCTGATAGGCTTCGCTTTGAAAGCCTGACAAGAAATCCGTCTGGTAGGGTTTCAGGTTTTCCAGATCGAACGGAGCGATGCGCCGGCTCAGGGCGTCGGGCAGGGAACGGCTGGCGAGGACGAGCACGTCGTCAAAGAAGCGAGAGACGTTGCCCGAGGCGGGCCGCCAGCGGATCTTCGGCACCATGACGGTCTTGGTGACCCGCTTGCCGTCGACGATGGTGGTGACCCGCCGGGGCTCGTAATAGACATCACCCCGCTGGCCCGTGTATCGGCTCTCACTGTTGCTGTCATAGGTCCAGAACGGCAGGTACATGCCGGTTAGCGCGCCCTCGCCACGGGCGTGATCGGCGAGCTTGTTCGGCGCGAACCATAAGCGTCTCAGCCAAGCCGAAACCTGCCGCCGGGCCTCCGCTTCACCGATCAGAAAGGGCAGGACAGCCTGCGGCTTGATGTGCCGGTGTGGGCCCGTATCGGCGACCACCGGCATGCCGCAAAAGGGGCATAGGCCCGCGTGAATGTGGGCCTCGAAGGTGAATTCAGCGGCGCAACTGCCGCATTTAACATTGAGGGTTTCCTCGACCGGCGCATCCTGGCCGAGCCGGGTCAGCGTCGCCGAGAGATCGTTCTCGACGATTTTTTCGGCTGATTGTTGGATCCGGTTGAGGTGACCGCAATAGAGACAGGCGAGCTGGTCCGTACCCGGCGCGTAAGCCAGGATGGCGCCGCACTGATCACACGGAAACTGCTCCTTGCGATCCGCGCTCTTGGGCTCCGGCGGCTCGTGCGACTGCCTCCGCCCCCAGGGGCCAAACGCCATGGCGAAGCCTATCCGAACCGGACCTAGGACGGCCTCGGGATCGGCGGCGGCGTGCTCGCGAACAGGCCTGACAGTTCCGAGACCTCGCCGGCGGCGATCCAATCCTTCATGCCTGGCCGCCAGACGAGGGTTTCAGGCGTCAGCTCGCCCTGGCCGGCCCGAACCCCCAACTCGCCCATACCAAACGGACCTTGAGCCTCGCCATTCACTGCCAGATGAAACTTTTTGTCGGTGATCGGCGGCGGTCCTGCGGCGCCGGCGGGCTGGTTTTCCAGGGCGCGGGCCATCTGGTTGGCCATGGCGAAGCCAGCACCCATGCCAACACCGGCGCCGGCGGTGCCGCCCGGATTGCCGGCGGCCTCGCGCATCGCCTCGGCACTCTGATAAGTGGTGTAGCGTGCCAGATCCCCGGCGATACCAGCGGCGCTGCGCTTGTCGAGCGCGTCCTCCACCTCCTTCGGCATGGACACGTTCTCGACCAGCATTTTCGTGAGTTCGAGACCGTAGACCTTGATTTCGGGCGCGATTTTAGCGGTGACGAAGGCGGAAAGCTGGTCGTAATTGCCGGCCAGATCCAGGATCGGGATCTTCGACTTGGCGACCACGTCGGCGAACCGCGAGAGGATAATGTTGCGCAACTGGTTGGTGATTTCTTCCGTCGTGAAATGGCCGTCGGTGCCGACGATCTCACGCAAGAAAACGCTCGGATCCTCGAGCCGAATCACGTAGGTGCCGAACGCGCGGATGCGGATCGGGCCGAACTCGGGATCTCTCAGGATGATCGGGTTCTTGGTGCCCCATTTGAGATCGGTGAACCGCCGCGTGCTGAAGAAGTAGATCTCAGATTTGAACGGACTTTCGAAGCCGTGAGGCCAGTTCTGAAGGGTCGACAGGACCGGCAGGTTGGCGGTCCTGAGCTCGTACATGCCGGGTGAGAACACGTCGGCGATCTCACCCTCATTGACGAACACGGCCGCCTGCCCTTCCCGCACGGTCAGTTTTGCGCCGTATTTGATCTCATTATTGTAGCGCTCGAACCGCCAGACCATCGTGTCGTGGCTGTCATCCAACCACTCGATAATGTCGACGAACTCGCCGAAAAGCTTGTTCCAGATCACAGGTCTACGCTCTCCTCAACCTCGGGCCGCGGCGTTGCCCTGATCACTCGGCCTTGCCGTCCCCGGCGGTCCTGCCATGGGTCGCGCGGGCCGACGCGGCGGCGAGCGTCTTCTTCAGCTCCTCTTCCATCTCGTGCAGCGCCGTTTCCGCCTCGGCTCGCTTTTTCTTGCCCTCATCGGCGATCGCGAGGCTTTCCTCGATGGTGGCAATCAGCTGGCCGTTCGCTTCCTTGACGGTCTCGATGTCGAAGACCCCTCGCTCGATCTGGGTTCGAACCTCACGATTGGCCTCACGCAGGCCCTCGGCATTCTTCTTCAGGAGCTCGTTGGTGAAATCGGTTGCCTCCTTCACCGCGCTTGCTGCCTGACCGGAGCGGTAGATGGTGACGGCCTGGGCCAGTTGCTGCTTCCAGAGGGGCACCGTGTTGGCCAGGGTGGAATTGATCTTGGTGATCAGGGATTTGTCGTTCTCCTGCACCAGGCGAATGCTCGGCAGGCTCTGCATGGTCACCTGACGGGTCAAGAGCAGGTCATGGACCCGGCGGTCGAGATCGTCGCGGGCGGAGCGAATATCACGCAGGGACTGGGCTTTGATCACGTCATCCGATTGCTCGACCTCTCCCGCCAGCGCCGGAATGATTTCATCGTCCAGTTCTTTCAGCTTTGCCCGCCCGGCGGCAATGTAGACTTCCAGCGTCTTAAAGTAATCGAGGTTGGCTTCGTACAGCTTGTCGAGCTTGGTGACGTCGTTCAGTAGCACGGTTTTGTGCCGCTCGAGCCCGTTGGATATCTCGTCGATCTGCTCTTTGACGGTATCGTAGCGCTCCATATACTGCTCGAGATTGCTCTTCAGGCCGAAAATCTTTGCGAAGAAACCTTTTTTCTCGCGCGGATCCAGACCGCCGACATCAAGTTCCTTCAGCTTGCCGACCATCTGATTGAGCATGTCGCCGGCGGGCCCGATGTCCTTGGTCCGAACCTGCTCGAGCATGCTCTCGGACATCTGGGTGAGCTGTTCCTGGGCCTTGGTGCCGAAGAAGATGATCGAGTTGGTGTCATGGACGTCGATTTCGGCCATCGCCTGGCCGACCTGAGCCGGGAGGTCGCCCTGGAGGTCGATCTCCAGATCCTGGGTGAGCTCGCCGGCCATAACCGCGAGCTTGGTCGACAATTCGGTCGACACCGGCTCCGCGGTCACCACGGGCGGCGGCGTGGGCTGCGTTTGCTCAACCATCTTGGCTCCTCCTCCTTGGCCGCCAGTCTCAGCCGGCGCCTTCTCTTTCGAGTTGGGTTTTCAATACGTCGAGCGAGACCTCGAAATCGAGCGCCTCGTTCTTTTTCAGATGATCGACCTGCTCGCCGAACACCCGCTCGATGGTGCCGAGCACGGTGCGAAACCGCAGAACCAATTCGGTGTCCTGAAAGTCGCTTTGCCGGTTGACGAACATGGAGACCACGTCCTTCGTACCGTCCAGATAGGTCACCAAAAAACGCCGTGCCCGCGCCAGATCCTTCGGATCGTCTTCGATTTCGGCGAGAACGTCGCGGGCGAGCATCGAGATCCGGCCCACCTGAGCCCGAAACTCGCGGGCCTGGAGCCGCTCGGCATTGCCCTCGATGGCCCGTATCTTGGCTTCAGCCTCGGTCACGGCCTTGATCACCTGCTCGGAACGCACGCCTGTGCGCTGGGCCACGTCCGCGGCCAGACCTTTGCCGCGAAGCGGATCCATACCGTAGGCCAGGATCACGCCGAGCATGCCAAGCGCGCCGAAGACGATCGACATCGGAAGGCCATAGTTGGTCGCGAACAAGCTTATCGTCGCCAGACCACCGCCGGTGAGAAGCGCGCCCAGAAGCTTGTAGGGCGCGGGCCGATTTGCCACCCGCCGCGCCTCGAACTCGGCTTCACCGACCAGTCCCCGCCGAACGGCGATACCGGCCAGGATCAAGGCGACCACGCCGGCCATGAGACCGATGAGCTTGAGCGGCGCGCCGCCGATCAACGAAGTCGTCAGCGGCACGAACAGAGGTGCTGGCAAGAGGCGAAGCCCCCAGGGACGCCGGGCCCGAGGCCTGATGCCATGGCCGGCGGCTTTAGTCCTCGGATTGTATTGGGAGCCGATCCGAGTGGAGGTGGGCGAGCTCTGGTCGCTCATCGATCGCTCAACCGAACAGGGCGCTTGCGGCCAGGCTCAGGGTCATGATCCAAAGCAAAAAGAGCCCAGCGGTGCGCCGAAACCCCGAAGGCATAGCGGTGGTCGCTCCCGTACACTGTCGTTGCGGGCATTGTCGTAGGCGGACCTCCCCTTAGCGTCAATGCGAGCCTGGCAAGCTCAAGCTGCCGCAACCTCGTGATCGAACCGTGACCACGAGGCAATGCTGTGGCGCGCCATAACAAATGAGATGGGGCTAATATTTGTCGGTCGCGCTATAACCAACCCACATCCGAAGTCGCAGGGGCGTCCCGGGAAACTGGTCATGGTGGAGCAACATCCGAGCAGGCCTGGCCGCCGACGTCTGGCGGCGATCGCTTTGAGCCTGGCCTGCTTTGGCCTCCCGATCTCGGACTCAAGAGCAGGCAAACCTCTCAAGGTCGCGACGACGATCGGTCATTTGGCCGATGCGGTGCGGGTGATCGGTGGCAGCGCGGTCGAGGTGAGCGCTTTGATCGACACCGGCGTCGACCACCGCACCTACAACCATACGGAACAGGACCTCGGCCGGCTTCGGGATGCGGATCTGGAGCTGTGGATCGGCTTGGGCCTCGAAGGGCGACTGGCAGGGTTGTTTAAGGGCTTGCGTAGGCGGCAACCGGTAGTGGCGGTCGGCGAGCTGATCGAACGCAGTAACCTGCTGCCCCATCCGTCCATTCGTGGCGAGTTTGATCCGCATATCTGGATGGACGCGGATATCTGGTCGGATGTCGTCCGCATCGTAGAAGCGGCACTGTCAAAGCTGCGGCCGGATCACGCGCAACTCTTCGCCGAGAGGGCCGCGGCCTATCGACAAGAGTTGGACGAGCTCAACGCTTACGTCGCCGGCGCTATCAACTCGGTGCCGGAAGAGCAGCGCGTCATTCTGTCGGCCCATGACGGGTTTCGCTATTTCGGCCGCGCCTACGGCATCGAGGTTTTAGGCGTTCAAGGCCTCAGCACCGATAGCAAAACGGCCTCCGCGCATCTCGATGAGATCGTCAATCTGATCGTCGAACGAAAGCTCCAGGCGGTCTTCGTCGAGACAACTGTTGCGGAACAGCATCTTCGCGAGGTGATCGAGGGTGCCGAGGCGGAAGGCCGCGAGATCATTATCGGCGGCACCTTGTTTTCGGAAGCCCTGGGTACGCCCGGCACCTATGAGGGCACCTATATCGGAATGCTCGACCACAACGCGACCCTGATTAGCCGGGCCTTGGGCGGCGTGCCCTCACGGCACGGCTTTCAAGGAAAGCTCTCCAACGGCCAATAAGTCTTGCCCGACAAAATTAGTTCAGGCTAACTCTTGACGATCATTCTAAAAATGCCATGTTCAGCGGAGTAAAGATTTGTTTCGGAGCGCGCCCGCCATGCGTCTTGTCCCGTCGTCCAGCATGATCAGGCCGCGCTCAAGGCGGACCTTGCAGATTTTTGTCTTGGCGATTGCCGGCCTGCTGGCGGGTCTAACCTTCGCTCAACCCGCCAGCGCGCAAGAGCGGCTCTCGGTGGTGGCCACCACCGGTCAAATCGCCGACGCGGTCCGCGAGGTCGGCGGCGATCTGGTGCAGGTGAAGGCGCTGATGGGACCGGGCGTCGATCCCCATGCCTATCGCCAGACCCGCACCGACATTGTCGCCATGACCCGCGCCGATCTGGTGTTGTGGCACGGCCTCTATCTGGAAGCGCAGATGGAGGATTTTATGCACCAACTGACGCAGCGGCAGCGGGTCGTGGCGGTGGCCGAGCAGCTTCCCCCAAACCTCCTCCTGGCCCATGAGGATTACGAGAACAAGTTCGATCCCCACGTCTGGATGAACCCGGACCTGTGGTCGAAGGTGGTCTTGGCCGTCCGCGACGCGCTGATCGAGGCGAGACCGGAGGCGGCGGAAACTTTCCGGGCCAACACCGAGAGCCACGTGGCCGAAGTGGCGGAGCTTGCCACTTACGTCCAGACGGCGCTGGCGAGCGTGCCGACGGATAGCCGTGTGCTCGTCTCGGCCCATGATGCCTTCAATTACTTCGGTGCGGCTTACGGTTTCGAGGTCATCGGTATCCAGGGCATCTCGACCGAGAGCGAGGCCGGCGTGAAGCGGATCTCCGAACTGGTCGATCTCCTGGTGGAGCGAAAGGTCAGTGCCGTGTTCGTCGAGAGCTCCATCTCCGACCGCAATGTCCGGGCACTTATCGAAGGCGCTGCCGCCCAGGGTCATGAGGTCGCGATCAGCGGTGAGCTGTTCTCCGACGCCATGGGTCAGGACGGCACTTATCGCGGCACCTATCTCGGTATGATCGATCACAATGCCACGGTCATCACCCGCGCGCTTGGCGGGCAGGCGCCCGAAAAGGGCATGGCCGGCCTGCTCACCGCCGACACTTAGAAAAACTTGGCAGCTGGAAATTAAAGCATGTTGAGCCCCTCGAAAATGCAGCTTGCCCGGGTGGATGGACAGCCCGCGCAAGAGGACGTCCCGGCGGCGGAGGCGCCACTCCTCGTGCGGGGTCTTACGGTGTCTTACAGCGAAAAGCCTGCTGTCTTCTCTGTCGACGCCACCGTCACCGCAGGCCACATGATGGCGATCATCGGACCTAACGGCGCGGGTAAGTCGACCCTGCTCAAAGCGGTTCTTGGCATGGTGCCCCGGCTCTCGGGGCAGGTGTCCGTGTTCGGACAGCCGATCCACCAGGCCCGCAAACGATTGGCTTACGTTCCTCAGCGGGCGAGCGTCGACTGGGATTTTCCCACCAGGGTCACCGACGTGGTGATGATGGGGCTCTACCGCGACTTGGGCCTTCTCGGTTTTGTCACCGGTCGGCATCGCGAACGGGCGCTCGAGTGCCTGAGCCGGGTTTCGATGGCTGATTTCGCCGAGCGCCAAATCGGCGAATTGTCCGGCGGCCAGCAACAGCGTGTCTTTTTGGCCCGGGCCCTGGTGCAGGATGCCGATCTCTACCTTCTCGACGAGCCTTTTGCCGGCGTCGATGCGGCGACCGAGAAGGCCATCATCGATGTGCTCAAGGATCTCAAGCGTGAGCAACGGACCGTGGTCTGTGTCCACCATGATTTGGCGACGGTCGCCGACTATTTCGACGACGTGTTGCTGATCAATGTGAGCAAGGTCGCTGAAGGGCCCGTCGAGACGGTGTTCACGGCCGCCAATCTTCAGGCAACCTATGGCGGCCGGCTGGCGACGGCGCACATCGATCAATTGCAGTTGTCTGCTGCCTGAGGCCCTCTCGTGGACGGTCTGATCGAAGCGCTCCTGCTTCAGGCCGGCTACAACGCGTCGCTGGTCGCAATTGGTGCCGGTCTCTTGGGCGTCGCGGCCGGGACCGGCGGCACCTTCATCTTCTTGCGCAAACGGGCACTCGTTAGCGATGCCGTGGCCCACGCCACGCTGCCGGGCATCGGTCTCGCCTTCATCCTGATGGTGATGCTCGGCGGCGACGGTCGCAATCTGGTGGGCCTACTCGCCGGATCGGCTGTCTCCGCCGTGGTGGGCTTTCTTCTGGTCGAATGGATCGCGCGGCGAACCCGCCTTGCCGAGGACGCCGCGATCGGCGCGGTCCTGTCCGTCTTTTTCGGTCTGGGCATCGTGTTTCTGACGATCATTCAGACCATGAGATCGGGCCAGCAAGCGGGTCTGGAAGGGTTTCTTCTGGGCTCTACCGCGGGCATGCTCTTCAATGACGCGGTGACCATCGCAGCCGGCGGCGCACTGGCTATTACCGCCATCATCCTGCTGCGCAGACCGATGACGCTCGTGGCGTTCGATCCCGAATATGCAGCCGCTTCCGGCATAAATGTGCGCGTGATCGATTTGGCGTTGATGGGTCTGGTCACCGGCGTCACCGTCGTCGGCCTCAAGATCGTCGGCCTGATCCTGATCGTCGCCATGCTGATCATTCCGGCCGTGACAGCCCGGTTTTGGACCGAACGCACCGACCGGGTCGTGGTGATCGCCGGCATCGTCGGCGGTGTCTCGGGCTATGTCGGCTCGGCGATGTCGGCCGCTTTTCCGGACGCGCCCACCGGCCCGATCATCGTGCTCGTCTGCTTCGGTCTGTTCACGCTGTCTCTTTTTTTGGCGCCGGGACGGGGCGTGTTGGCTGCAATCATCCGCCGGCGCCGTTTCCAACGCCTGGTCCACCACCGTCAAGGCCTGCTTGCGGTGGCCCGGGGCGAACCGATCTTTGACGGCCTCACCCTCGCCGTGCTGCGCCGAGCCGGGCTGATACGCGAAGACGGTGTCGCCACGGAAGAAGGCGCAGCCCAGGCGGCGAAGGCGTTGCGCGACGAAAAACGCTGGGAAATAGCGCGTCAGATCCACAAAGATGAGGCGGTCTCGGCGCGCTATGACGGCCTAACCCCGATCGAAAAGGTGCTGACGGCAGACGAAATCGCCTTGATCGACCGGCGGATCGGTGCGCCCCGAACGGTGACCGCCTGATGGGTGCCGACTTCGTCACCCTCAGCCTGACGCCCCTGGTGATCGGCGTGCTGGCGGCCATCGGCTGCGCGCTGCCCGGCAACTTCCTCATTCTACGTCGCCAGGCGCTGATCGGAGACGCCATCAGCCACGTCGTGCTGCCCGGGATCGTCGTCGCCTTTCTCGTCACGGGCGTCGTTGCCACCTGGCCCATGATGATCGGTGCGGCGTGTGCCGCAATCGTGGCCGTCATTCTGATCGAAGCGATCAAGCGCCTGGGCGGCATCGAGCCGGGCGCGGCCATGGGCGTCGCATTTACCTCCATGTTCGCCGCCGGCGTCCTGCTTCTGGAGCAAAGCGACACGAGTAACGTTCACCTGGATGTCGAGCACGCCCTTTATGGCAATCTCGAGAGCCTGATCTGGCTTGCCGCCGACGGCTGGTCGTCTCTGCTGGATGTGAACGCGCTGGCGGCGTTGCCGCCCGAATTGTTCCGCATGGCCGTGGTCACCGCCATCGCCTCGATCTTCACAATTCTCTTCTGGCGACCGCTCAAGATCTCGACCTTCGATCCCGGTTTCGCGGATGCCATCGGCATTCAGACGTCGGCGCTCGGTTTTGCGCTCGTGATTCTGGCGGCCGTCGCAGCCGTCGCAGCCTTCGACGCGGTGGGCTCGATCATTGTCATCGCCATGTTCATCTGCCCACCGGCCGCGGCCCGGCTGATGACCAACCGCCTTGAGCATCAGGTTCTCTGGAGCGTCCTGTTCGCGGCGCTTTCCGCGGTCCTCGGCTATGTGCTCGCCGGCTACGGACCTCTCTGGCTGGGTGCGGCGAATGCGGTCAGTGCCGCTGGTATGATCGCCACGGTTTCAGGCATCATCCTGGCAGTTGCCTGTCTGTTTGCTCCTCATCGGCACCGCCTTGGCGCGCCCAGCGCCGCGGAAACCTGAGAACGCCTGAAAAAACAAGCTTTTGTAAAGGCGAGGCTCGGGTTTCACAACGGCCCGCGGGCGACAAGGCCTGCGACATTCGTTAGTCTGTCCCGAACCGAGACGATAGTTTGACAGTGCCGATGAAACACAAACTGAGCGATCCGGAACAGCAGGCCGCTTCGTTCGATCGCATGCGCACCGATCACAAGACCGAGGTGGCCGAGGATTATGTCGAACTGATCGCCGATCTGATCGATGTCAAAGGCGAAGCCCGTGCGGTCGAACTGGCCGACCGGCTAGGCGTCAGCAACGCAACGGTCAACAACACCATCACCCGTCTCAAACGAGAGGGGCTGGTCGAAGCCGAGCCCTACCGCTCGATCTTCCTTACCGACGACGGCCGGATGCTCGCGGAAACCTGCAAGCGCCGCCACAGGGTCGTGCTGGATTTCTTGCGCGCCATCGGCGTGCCGGAAGCGGTGGCGGCCCAGGATGCCGAGGGAATCGAGCACCATGTCAGCGGCGAAACGCTCCGGCGCCTGGAAGCCGTGCTGCCCGATCTGAAGGATCTGAAAAAGACCGAGGGCTAAGCCTTTCGTTGCGCCTTTGGGCCGCCTGGATTAGATGGCGTGGGCCTGTTTTCGCAGAGGTGTCAGCTTGCGCGCGCTTTATGACTGGACCATGGCGAAGGCGGCGTCGCCTTACGCTCTTGGCTTCTTGTTTCTCATTTCCTTCGCGGAAAGCTCCGTCTTTCCCATCCCTCCCGATATTCTCCTGATCCCCATGGTGCTCGCCGCCCGCAACAAAGCGTGGTTGATCGCCGGTGTCTGCACGCTCGCCTCCGTCCTGGGCGGGCTCGCCGGCTACGGCATCGGCGCCGTACTTTTCGAAGCCCTGGGCGAACCGATCCTCAATTTCTACGGCTACGCCGACAAGTTCGGAGAATTTCAGGGCTGGTACAACGCCCAAGGCGGCTGGATCGTGTTCGGCGCCGGCATCACCCCTTTCCCTTACAAGGTCATCACCATCGCCAGCGGCACGGTGCATCTGGATCTTGTGACATTCACGGTGGCCTCGGTGCTTTCCCGGGGCATCCGGTTTTTCGTCGTCGCCGGGCTGCTCTGGTGGTTTGGCGCGCCGATCCAACGGTTCATCGAGGCCAATCTGGGTTGGCTCAGCGTTGTTTTCTTCGTCCTGCTGGTGGGCGGCTTTGCCGTGCTGAAACTGCTGTGATGGCCGGCCTGTCGATCCAAACCGGCACTTATCTGACGCTGGCCGGCGCGGCGGCAGCCCTGATCACGGCCTTGGCGGTAGAGCATGGGGGCGGCTGGGCGCCCTGCCATCTCTGCGTGCTCGCCCGCTACCCCCACGGGCTCGCCCTTGCACTGGCCGGCGTGTCGTTGATTGTGGGGCACAATCGCTGGCTGATCGCGCTTGGCGCCCTCGCCTTTCTCGCGAGTGCCGGGATTTCGGCCTACCATGCAGGCGTCGAGTTCGGTTGGATCGCGCTGCCCTCAGGCTGTGTTGCCGGCGGCCCGGCGGAGAGCGTCGAGGAACTGCGCCAAATGCTGCTGGCCCAGGATGAGCCAAGCTGCGATCAGGCGGGGCCGCGCTTTCTCGGTATCTCGATGGCACTCTGGAATGTGCTCTATTCGGCCTGTCTGACGCTCGTCGTCGGCTGGCTTGCCTGGCGCGGTCCCGAGCGATCGCTGAACGCCTCTGCCGCCATGTAGATCCGCGCCGCCACGGTCAGCCAGCACAAGAAAGCGAAGAGAGTGGCCAGGACCGGAAACCAGGCGGGTATCAGGCACATCAAGGAGAGCACGGCCATGGTCTCGCTGCCCTCGGTGAGCCCGCCCAGATAGTAGATCGATTTCCTGCCCCGGGCCTGCGTCGACTGGCCCCGTTTCGCGGCGATCACAGCATAGGCCAGGAACGAGCTGCCGGTCCCGACGAAGCTGGTGATCAGGACCGCCGCCGGC
This sequence comes from Geminicoccaceae bacterium, assembly GCA_050331695.1. GTDB lineage: Bacteria > Pseudomonadota > Alphaproteobacteria > Geminicoccales > Geminicoccaceae > JBHJGP01. The sequence goes on along the minus strand of JBHJGP010000003.1, from coordinate 17,922 downwards.
AGCGCGTTTCTTTCCGGATCGGCCACCGCGAAGGCGAGGATGACGCCGGAATAAACGAGGAAATCGAGGACGATGTCGAGAAAGGCGCCGAGATCGGTGGTGCCATTGACCCGGGCAACCGCGCCGTCGAGGCCATCGAGAAGCCGGTTGACGAGGAACAAAGCGAGCCCGAGCAGCGGCTGGCCGGCGGCGATGGCGACACAGGCGCCGAAACCAACGAAAAAGCCGATAAGGGTCAAAGCGTCGGCGCTGATCCCGGTGGCGGCGACACTAGCACCGGCTTTACCGAGCCAAGGATCGAGCCGCCGGCGGAACCAAGGGTCGAACAGTGTGCGTCTCCATCAGTCTTTTCGGTCGATCGCGATCAGACGCCCGCTCTGATCAGTGCCTTGTGCTTCGGCCTGTCGCCGCCGCAGCCGTCGGGCAACCAGCCAGCCGATCGGCAGACTGGCGATGTAGGTGAGCCCCACCGCCGACATGGTCAGCCAAAACTCCGCGGCCAGAAAGGCGACCAGCAAGGCCGAGCCGACCAGCGCTGGCAGAATGTAATCCTCATTCAACCGAATGCGTTTGAAAGACACGGTCGGTAAGCGACTTACCATGAGAACCGCGATCAGCGCGGTCACGGTTGCGTTGAGAAACCAGTTGGAAAGCCAATCGAAGCCAGTTCCGAACCAAAGCATCATCGGCAACAGGACGCAGCCGGCGGCGGCCGGCGCGGGCACGCCGGTGAAGAAATGGCGCGTCCAGGCCGGTTTGTCGTCTTTGTCGGATTCGATGTTGAACCGGGCCAGCCTCAGAGCCTGACAGGTCGTGAACAACAGTACCAGCGCCCAACCCACCCCGTGCACCGCGTTCAGAGACCACAGATAGATCAGGAACGCCGGCGCCACGCCGAAACTCAGAAAATCGGCGAGGCTGTCGAGCTGGGCACCGAGCTTGCTGGTGATCTTCAGAAGGCGGGCGGAGCGGCCATCCAGGCCATCCAGAACGCCGGCCAGCACGATCAGACCGGCGGCAAGCTGAAACCGGCCGTCGAGACCGTAGCGAATGCCGGTGAGACCCGCGCAAAGCCCCATGATGGTGAGAATGTTGGGGATCAGGTGCCACACCTGATAGGCGTCGAGCTTCTGGCCACGGCGCAGCTTCATGAGGTCCGCCCTCCGCCCGTGGGCCGTCCCTTGGGGCTAGCGGCGATGATCGTCTCGCCGGCGATCGAGCGTTGCCCCTCGGCGATCCAAGGCTCGAATCCGTCCGGCAGATAGATGTCGCAGCGGCTACCGAAACGGATCAGGCCCAGGCGTTCGCCGGCGGCGATCCCGGCGCCTTGCTCCACGAACGGAACGATACGCCGGGCGATCAGTCCGGCGATTTGCACCAACACCACCTCCCGGCCGGCGGGATCGCGGATCAACCAGGACATGCGCTCGTTTTCATCCGAAGCCTTGTCCAAAGACGCGTTCAGAAAACTGCCTTTGTGGTAGGCCCGCGCCCTCACCTCGCCCGCCACCGGGCTTCGATTGATGTGAACATCGAAGATGTTCATGAAAATGCTGACGCAAACGCGTGGGTTCCCGCCCAGACCCAGTTCCGGCGGCGGCGCGCGCACCGTTGGCGCCAACACTTCGCCGTCAGCGGGGCTCACGATCAGATCGACACCTTGGGGCGTGACCCGATCCGGATCCCGAAAAAAATAAGCGCACCAGGCTGTTGCGATCAGCCCCACCCAGAAGAGCGGCTCCCAGATCCAGCCCAAAACGATGGCGCCGCCGAAAACCAGCGCCACGAACGGCCATCCGGCTCGGTTCACAGGGACCAGGGCCGCGCGAACCGCTTCGATCGGCCCGTCGCTCACCGGCCAAGCTCCCTATGCACGAACACACCATCGCACTGGATCTGGCGCGCCAGCTTGGGATCGAAGTAGCCGGGTATCAGCAAGAAAAGCTCATAACCTCTCTCGGCCATATGCTGAAGGGTCCAGCGGTAGTCCCGCTCACCTTCATAGAGCGGCAACAGCGCCATCTCCAACTGGATCGCAACGATCCGATCCATCACGCCCTCGGCACCGGCCAGCACCTCCGGCTCATAGCCCTGGACATCGATCTTAAGGAGCGCGCGGTCAAAGGAGGGCAGAGCGTCATCTAGACGATCCAAGCGCTCGAGCCGAACCATCTCGCGACGTTCGATCGCGGAGCTCGGCGAGCGATCTCTCAAGAAACGGTTCTGAGCCAAGATTGAGCTCATATCGCTTTCGGCCGATATCTCGAGTGCCGCCTCGCCCGGCGCGCTACCGAGCGCCATGGGCGGCAGAACGGACCAGAGCGGATCCGGCTCGGCGATACGGCGCAAGGCTTCGTGGATCTCGGCGATCGGCTCGACCGAGCAGATCCGCTTGTCATATCCATGCCCGCGCAGACGGCTCGCATACTGGCCCCGATTGGCGCCAACATCGATCACCAGATCGATCGATTGAAAGGCCAGCAGGCTTACCAATTGAACATTGGGATCTCTCGGCTTCACCACCAAGCTTGGGCGCCTCAAGGAATGATCGAAGGTGGAGCGAAGACCTCTACAGCCTGGCTGATACCGCGAAGGCCGTGGAAGCCCATGCTGGTGAGAGGGCGCGAGCAGGCTTCGGCGAAGGCCGCGGACACGAGCACCTTGGGGCCGAGGCTCCGGCAGAGATGTTCCAGCCTTGCGGTCATGTTCACAGCCGGACCGATCACGGTGAAATCGAGCCGGTCCATGGTTCCGATGTTGCCGTAGATGACGTCGCCCACGTGCAAGCCGATACCGTAGTCGAGCGCTTCAAGCTCGTCTCCGTGACGCCGCTCGTTGAGCTTGTCCATGGCTTCCACCGCCTCCAGCGCGGCGTCGATCGCAACGCAAGCCGGATTGGAGATCTGATCGGTCGGAAAAATGGCAAGCATGGCATCGCCAATGAATTTCAGGATCTCGCCGCCGTGCTTCACCACCGCCGCACCCATCACCTCGAAATAATCGTCGAGTGTCTGAATGACCTGGGCCTGGGTGTTGCGCTCGGAGAGCGAGGTGAAGTCGCGGAGATCGCAGATCCAGATCGCGGCGCGGATCGTCTCCCCCTGCCCCCGCTCGATATCGCCATCTAGAACCCGGTTGCCGGCGTAGCTGCCGACGTAAGTGTTCAACAGGTTCTTGGCGATCCGGCGGTTGAGCCTGATTTCCGCCGCCATGCTGAGCACCGGCAGAAGTTCGGAGATGATCGACAGATGTTCGGTGCTGAAGCCGCCCTTCTGGCCGGTCGACCAGGAAGAAGCGTGACGCTGACCGCTGACGGTGATCAGGGGAAGCGCGACATAGTCCGTCAGTCCCTCGTTACGAAGATCCTGGTAGACGCCGAACTCGTCCTCCTGTGGCGGAACGTCCAGCCGCTGACGGATTCCCTCAGCGCCCTCGTACAACGCGCGCACGGGACTGTTGCGGAATGCGTCTATCGTCAGCGCCTCCCGGCCGATAACCGCAAGATCAACTTTTTTGGTCTCTTTCAACCATAGGAAACGGCCGCCCAAGAACTGAGGATGAAGCGTGCGCAGATGCAGCGTTGCGCGCTCGAGCGGCAGCCCCATCTCAAGTAGTCGGTTGCAGAAACCCTCGAAAACATCCTCGACATAGGGCAACTCGACCGTTTGGTTGATCAACCAGTCAAGCGCGATGCTTGGTTGACTTGGCCACGACGACCTCTCGTTCAGCGCGTCCATCGTATGACTTTCCTGACCGGGTCCGTACCGGCCCTGGTCATGTAAGCGATCGGCGGTGATAGCTCAACTCGACGACCCGGACGCGAGTTCTGTCTTGGCCTTGGTGAGCTGCTGCGTTGTGTCGTGCAGACGCGAGGCGAGTTCACCCATGATCTCGATGCCGACTTGGGGAAATTGGGTGACCAGATGGAAAAATCCATCCTTGGAAACCCGGAGCGTCGCCAGATCATTCTTTGCCTTCACGGTCGCCGTTCGCGGCACATCGCAGAGGATCGCGATCTCGCCGACAATGTCGTTTTTGTGCACCTGGGCCACGTTGACCGGGCCGTTCGGCGTGTCCACCAGAATGTCGGCATCGCCCTCGAGGATGATGTAAGCGGCATCACCCACATCACCTTGCTGGAAGAGCTCATCCCCGCGCATGAACATCAGATGCTCGCTGGTAAATGCCAGGAGCTTGAGCTTTCCCGGGTCGATCTTGGCGAATAAGGGTATCTGCCTCAGCGCCTCGACATCTTTTTTCAGCGTCATCGCCGCCTCCTCCCCGTTGCCCGCATTCAGGCAACCCGTCTTCCATGGCGTTCCTCAGCTGGCCGCCACCATTTCACTGAGCTGGCCGCCGTTGCCAACCAATTCGTCGAAGGGTCCGGTCTCGACGATCTGACCGTGTTCCAGAACCATGATCTCATCGAAATGCTTTGCCCGGTCGGCGTTTTGGAACGCCCAGATCACAGTTCGATCTGCGAAATCCTCCAAAACCGCCTCGATGATGGCAATCTGTTCGCTTCTGTCCAGAGGCGCCACCGCATCGAACAGGATCAGCACCTCAGGCCGCTTCATCACAGCCCGGCCAATCGCCAGCTTCTGGCGCTGCTGAGCAGAAAGCCTGACGCCGCCGACGCCGACCTCGCTACGCAGCCCGATGCGAACGATCTGCGAGCGCAGGCCCAGTTCGTCGATGATCTCGGTGATCAACGAGCCCACCCGATCGGCGGCCTGCGCCTGTCCATGCGCGACCTTGCCGAAGAGGATATTGTCCTGGATGCTTGCCGCGCTGTTGAATGTTTGCGGGTCGAAGAAGCCGACCTTGCCCTCGTCGACCTCGGGCAGCCGGTCTCTAAACAGCTTGCGGGCGTCGATCAGCCGATCCTTCAGATCGTCGTCAATCAAACCCAGACGGTGGCGCGCGGGTATCATCTTGAAAGGTAGCGATAAGAGCCGCTCGCGATCGCTCTCCGAGAGCTGATCCAGGGTGGTCGGCGTCGCCCGACCCACCAGCACCTTGTACTCAGGCAAATCGTCGGCGCCGATGAAATTGAATTGCCGGAAATACTCATGGTCCGGCGGCAAATCGGCGAACAGTTCGACCATTGTCGCGGCGATCCGATATCCCACCGCGCGAAGCTCTTCGGTAAGCCCCGCCTCGTCCAGAACCCGTTTGACGTGGGGGTGTTCGGCGAGACGCTCGATCGCGAAATCCTCGTCCGCCGGCGTGCCGAACATGAGATTTTCGGCGAGCGTCGCATTGTCGTTGTACCGTTCGGGATCGAAGGTCTCGACCAGCCGTCCGAGACGTTCGTCGCCGTCGAGGCGTTCACGCATGGCCTCTCGGGCCCGCATGATCGCGCTGGTGAGATCGCTTTCGTCATCGCCGCTCACCGTCCCACGAAGCCCCATGCCGTAGACCGTCTCGGCGAGCCTGACGAGTTCGAGCACCCGGACCATACGCTCGTTTCGCTCGTCTGGACCGGCGACGCCCCCGGCCTCGTCATCGACCCACTCCGCCACGATCGAATAGGGCGAGTTGCCGGAGAGTTTCGCTTCGCGAGTGTCGCGAGCCGCTTGCTTCTCGTCATCCACAGGCAGTGGCTTGAGCGGGCGATGCTTCAGGCCATACAGCAAATTGTCCTCGATCGAGCCCTGGAAGACCTGAGCGGGATAGCCGACGAAGGTCATCTGCCGGCCGCTGATGGCCTCGATCATTTTCTGGATATCGCGGCCGCCGATCTGAAGACGCCCGGCGCTCGGCTCCAACAGATTGGCCAGGGCCAGGCACAATTCCTCCTTGCCGGCGCCGGTGCGACCGACGATCGCGAGCTTGGTCGGTAGTTGAACCGTGAAATTGATGCCGTCGATCTGCACTTCCCCGTCATCATTCATGATGGTGACGTTGGCGCCTTGGATCTCCCCCTCAAGCGGTTGGACATCCTCTGGGTCCGAGGTCTGGCAGGCCTCGTCACGCATGCCGGCGGGCGCGAATTGCTGGATCACCTGCTCATATTTGATCCGGGCGTCGGACATCAGCTGATAGTAGGTCAGCAACTCCTTCCACGGCGAATACAGTTCTTTGTGCGCGTTGATTACACCGATCAACGCACCGATGGTAATTTCGCCCTGGATGACCAGATAACCACCAATCGCATAGAAGAAAAATGGACCTAATTGCTGAATAAAATTATTGAGAAACTTGATAAAAAACTTCTTCTTATAAATCTCAAAACGGATATAGAAAACTTTTTCTAATTCTTTACTGAAACGCGCGCCTTCATATTGGGTCGTATCATTGGCGCGCATGTCACGCGTGCCTTGGGTCGTCTCACCGATGCGTTCGGCGATCTCCCGAACCTGTCGGACCCGGCGCTTGCCGAGTTCGTTCACCTGTCGCTGCAGCTTCGGAATGATGTAGATTTGAATCGGGTAAAGCGCGACCGCGGCGAAGCCCATGATGGGGTCTTGCACGAACAAGAATAAAAGCGCGGTCAGAAGCATTCCGCCTTGGAAAGCGGGAAGCGCGAACGCATCGCCGATGAAGCCGCCCAAGGGCTCCGCTTCGGCGTTGATCATCTGCACGACCTGGCCCTGGGAGACGCGCCGAAAATGCGGCAGGGGAAAGCGCATCACCCGGGTGTAAAGTTGATAGCGAAGTCGCCTCAACATCCGCTCGCCGACGACGCCCTTATAGACATTAATCACATATTTGAAGATCTGGTTGCAGATGACCGCGAACAGAAAAACGGCCGACAAGAGCCACAAATAGAAGGTCGCGTCCAGCTCGACGCCGAGCACGCTCGCCGCTTCGACGCTGCCGTCGAGCACGGCGTTCAGGTGATCGACGATCACCTTCGGCATGTTGAGATAAAGGTAGAAGAAGGGCAGCGACGCGACGGTGAGCGCCAGCAAGGCGATCTGCTGCCGCCAGCTATACCGGCGAATGTAGGAGAAAATGCCCGGTTCCATACCGCCGCTTCGGGCCTCTTTCGCGCTCGTCCTCACCGCTTGTCTTAGAACGTCGTCGGCTCGAGAGCTAGCGGGTTGACCCTTGCGGGCTAACCTCACCTGCTCCGCTCAGGGCCTCCCGAGCCGCCAGGCTGATATTGATGTGCAACTCCTTGAGTTGTCGTTCGCTGACGGCGTTAGGGGCGCCCAGAAGCAATTCCTCGGCTCTTTGGTTCACGGGGAAGGCCGTCACCTCGCGGATATTGGCGGTGTTCGCTAGCAGCATGACGATCCGATCGATGCCCGGCGCCAGCCCACCATGGGGAGGCGCGCCAAAGTGTAGCGCCCGAAACATGCCGCCGAACCGGTCCTCAAGAACCGAGCGGTCGTAGCCGGCGATGGTGAACGCCTTTTCCATGATGTCCGGGCGATGGTTTCGAATGGCGCCGGACGACAGTTCGACACCGTTGCAGACGATGTCGTACTGGAACGCCAGGATTTCCAACGGATCCTTTTGCTCCAGCGCCTCCAGACCGCCCTGGGGCATGGAGAACGGATTGTGCGAAAAGGCGGTGGCCTTCGCCTCCTCGTCCCACTCGAACATGGGGAAGTCGACCACCCAGCAAAACCGGTAGCAATCCTGTTCGACCAACCCCAAATGGATGCCCAGCTCGGTTCTGACGACCCCGACCAGCGCTTCGGCCTTCTTCTGCTTATCGCAGGCGAAGAAAACCGCATCGCCATCGTTCAGGTCGAGCTCCGTGCGCAACCGTGACAGGCGGTCCGGGTCCAGAAACTTGGCGACCGGCCCCTTGGCTTCGCCGTCAGCGAACTGGATATAGCCGAGACCGGGAGCACCGTGAGACTGGGCGAAGGCGATCATGCCATCGAAAAAGCTGCGCGGCCGGCCCACCGCGCCCGGCGCCGGTATCGCCCGGACGACGGCGCCCTTCTCGACCGCTCCGGCGAAGACTTTGAAATCACTGCCGCGAAAGATCTCGGAGACGTCGCTAGCCTTGATCGGCACGCGCAGATCCGGCTTGTCAGTACCGTACCAGAGCATGGCGTCCCGATAGGCGATCCGCGGGAACGGCACGGGCTCGATCTGCCAGGTGCTGAATTCGTCGAAGACGCCGTGGATCACCGGCTCGACGGCCGCGAAAACATCGTCCTGCTCGACGAACGCCATCTCCAAATCGAGCTGATAGAACTCGCCCGGCGATCGATCCGCCCGGGCATCCTCGTCGCGGAAGCAGGGCGCGATCTGAAAATAGCGGTCGAAGCCCGACATCATCAAAAGCTGCTTATATTGCTGGGGTGCTTGAGGCAGCGCGTAGAATTTTCCCGGGTGGAGTCTAGACGGTACCAGAAAGTCACGTGCCCCTTCCGGTGAGCTCGCGGTCAGGATCGGCGTTTGAAACTCGACAAAGCCCTGGTCCTGCATGCGCCTTCGAATGCTCGCGATAACCCGGGAGCGGAGCAAGATGTTGGCGTGCATATTCTCGCGCCTGAGATCGAGAAACCGGTACTTCAGACGCGTGTCTTCCGGAAAGTCCCGATCGGAATTGACCTCCAGGGGAAGCGGTTCACAGGGTGCCTCGATGACAAGCTCCCTAGCGCGGACCTCGATCGACCCGGTCGGCAGGTTCGGATTAACCGTGTCATCGGTGCGAGCGACCACCTGGCCCGTCACCGTGATCACGGTTTCCAGCCGTGCGTATTCGGCCGGCTCGAAGATTGGATCCTCCGGCTGGAAGACGATCTGGGTGATGCCGTGATGGTCACGCAGATCGATGAAAAGGAGCTGACCGTGGTCACGCTTTCTGTGCACCCAGCCGCTCAGACGAACGATCTGACCCACCTGTTCCAGGCCTAAAGCGGCGCAGTGATGGGTGCGGTATGCATGCATGAACGGCCTCGGGATGATTACGGGAAATGCGCACTGGATCGCCAGTGCCCGCCGGGATGGATGATCCGGCGTTAAGGGCCCCGCCAAGCTCCGACTGTCAAGTGCCGCCGAAGCGGCTTATGTCTGCTATGGCTGCCGTTTTGGCGGCATCTTTGTCTGGAAGACCATGTCCCTCATAACCGACAATACACCGCTTGCGGCATTCATTGCGTCCCTGGAGCACGAAACCTTCGTTACGGTCGACACCGAGTTCATGCGCGACCGAACCTACTACTCCCAACTTTGCCTCATTCAGATCGCGGGCGAACAGAACGCGGCGGTGATCGATGCGCTTGTCCCGGGGATTGACCTGACGCCGGTCTACGATCTCTTTCAAAACAATCAGATCATGAAAGTTCTTCATGCGCCACGTCAGGATCTTGAGATCTTTTTTCAGGCGCGGCAGATCTTTCCACGGCCGCTCTTCGACACCCAATTGGCGGCCATGTTCCTCGGCTATGGCGATGAGGTTGGGTACGAATCGCTGGTCAACCGGATCGCCAATGCCCGGCTGGACAAGAGTTCGAGGCTCACCGATTGGAGCCACCGGCCGCACACCGATGCGCAGGTCAACTACGCGCTATCGGACGTCACGCATCTTCGGACGATCTACACCGAACTGAGCCGCGAGTTGGAAAAGCGCGATCGGATTTCGTGGGTGCGCGAGGAAACCGAGCGGCTGTTGGACCCGGCGTTGTACGAGATCGACCGCAACGACGTGTGGCGACGCCTCAAAATCCGCTCGAAGGACCCGCGGTTTCTGGCCGTGCTGAGGGCCGTCGCCGCCTGGCGCGAGGATCGGGCACGGTCCAAGGATGTGCCCCGGGCCAGGATCCTCCGCGACGAGGTCTTGGCTGAAATCGCCGCCAGAAAACCCAGCTCGGTCGACGATCTCCGCTCAATTCCCCGGGTTAGCGTAGACCGGCAAAGCGGAGAGGATATCGTCGCCGCCATTGCCGAGGCCGCCGATCTGCCTGACGAGGCCTGCCCCCGCCTGGATCAGGCCCAGCGCCTGCCCAAGGGGATCGGGCCCCTGACCGACCTGCTCAAGGTTTTCTTGAGGCTCGCCTGCGAGGAGCATGATCTGGCCCAGCGGCTGGTTGCCGTAACCAAGGATCTGGAACTGTTCGCCGCCGGCAGAGACAAGGACCTACCTTTTCTCGAAGGCTGGCGCCTCCAGGTGTTCGGCGCTGACGCGAAGCGCCTGCGCGCCGGTGAGATCGCGCTTCGGGCCCGCGGCAAGCGGGTCGAGCCGGTCGAGACAGCCGGCTGAGGCGTCAGTCCAGACGCTCCGCCTGAAAGCGCCGCGGCGGCCGCAGAAGGACGTCCTGGGCCTCGATCAGTTTGAGTTCGCCGCCGCCGGCCTGAACCGTCGCCTCGACGACCGCGAACAGACAGGACGCGGCGTTTTCCAGATTGGCGGCGGGATCTTGAGCCCGCAGATGGCCAGCCAACAGCAGAGCGGCGAAGGTATCGCCCGTGCCGTGGAACACCGCGTCGAAGCGTGGCGTCTCGACCTGCCAGGTCCCCTGCTCGTCAACCGCGAGCATCGCGATTTGTTGTGCTTCCCGACCCGGCACGCTGGTGACGTAGACGGTGCTCGGCCCCCGCGCCAACAATTGTCGGGCCGCCGCCACCGCTTCGCTGACCGTCGTGACCGGCCTTTCCGCGAGCAGACCGAGTTCGAAAAGATTGGGCGTGATCACCTGCGAGCGGGACAGTAACTGGTCGCGAAACCAAGGCACGAGCGCTTCGGCGACGTAGAGCTTGCCGTGATCGCCCATCACCGGATCGCAAAGCGTGACGCACCGGCTGGGATTGTTCAGGCGGTCCATGAGCCCGACCAACAAGGGTGCCAGTTCAGGACTGCCCAGATAGCCGCTCAAAAGCGCGTCGGCCGAGGTGAGACAACCGCGATCGGCCAGGCCGTCGATCAGCTCCTGCAACTCCTCGGCGCTGGTCTTCCGCCCCTGCCAGGTGGGATATCCCACGTGATTGCTGAAACGGACCGTGTAGAGCGGCCACACATCGAAGCCGAGGCGCTGCAGCGTGAATTCGGCGGCGCGATTGCCGACGAAACCGAAGGAGACATGGGACTGCAGCGAGATCACGGAAGGCATAAGCTGGGTGGCGCTCCCGGTCTTGTTGGCGGACGAGAAGACCGGCACCATAGACAAGGGCCGTGGGCGCAACCACCATCTCGATGATGCCGCTGACCTGGAACGACCGATGAACGATACCCGCGCCATGCGCCGGGACTACCGCCAAGGCGAACTCACCGAGGCCGCTGCCAGCAGTGACCCGATCGCGCAGTTCCGCCGGTGGTTCGAGGAGGCCCAGACCTTGGGCTCGATCGAGGCGAACGCCATGACGCTCGCCACCGTCGGTGCGTATGGCCAGCCATCCGCGCGCACCGTACTCCTCAAAGACTTCGGCGAGGCGGGCTTCAGCTTTTTCACCAATTATGAGAGCCGCAAAGCAGAGGATCTGGAGGCCAATCCCAAGGCGGCATTGTTGTTCTTGTGGCAGCCGCAGGAACGCCAGGTTCGGCTCGAAGGCCAGGTATCGAAACTGGACCAGGCTGCGTCCGATGCCTATTTCGCCGAGCGACCCCGCGGCAGCCAGTTGGGGGCCTGGGCGTCGCCCCAAAGCCGCCCCCTCGCCAACCGCGATGAGCTCGAGAGAAATCTTGCCGACGTTGAAGCGCGCTTCGGCGACGATCCGATCCCAAGGCCCTCATTTTGGGGTGGCTATCTGCTGCAACCTCGCCTGATCGAATTCTGGCAGGGACGAACCAGCCGGCTCCACGATCGCTTACTTTTCACCAGGGATGAGACCGGTTGGCGGCGCCAGCGCCTGGCACCCTGACCAAGGCAGACACCTCAGATCTGGCTCCGGACTGGCTGCGACGCTGGTTCGAGGGGCGGGGTTGGACAATCCGCTCGCATCAGATGGCGGTATTAGAGGCTGCTGCCCGGGGCGCCAACGCGCTGGTGATCGCGCCCACCGGCGGCGGCAAGACGCTCGCAGGCTTTCTGCCGAGCCTCGTCGAACTGGGCGAAAGCGGCAGGCGAAAACAGCTGCACACGCTCTACATCTCGCCGCTCAAGGCGCTCACCAACGATATTCAGCGCAATCTCAGAACGCCGATTGAAGAGATGGCGCTCGGCATCTCGGTCGAAACCCGCACAGGCGACACGCCCGCCAACAGACGGGCCCGGCAGAAGCGCTCACCCCCGGACATGCTGCTGACGACGCCGGAAAGCCTGGCCCTTCTCCTGGCGGGCGACGACGCGGCCCATTTCTTCGGTGGCCTGCGCCGGGTGGTTCTCGACGAGCTGCACGCGCTCTACCCGAACAAGCGAGGCCAGCTCCTGGGTCTCGGCATCGCCCGGCTCAACGCCTATGTGCCTCATCTCCAGGTGGTCGGCCTGTCGGCGACCGTCCATGACCCGCAGATCCTTCTGGATTATCTGGCCCCCAAGGGCCAGGAGGCCACGCTGATCACCGGTGATCCCGGGGTCGATCCCGAGATCGACATCCTGGTGCCGGACAACACGATGCCCTGGTCCGGTCATTTCGGCCTCTATGCCGCCGCCGATCTCTATCAGGCGATCCTGCGCCATCAGACGACCCTGGTCTTCACCAACACCCGCAGTCAGGCCGAAGTCATCTTTCAGGCACTGTGGCGGCTCAACGACGACAATCTCGCGATCGGCCTCCACCATGGCAGCCTGGAGATCGATCAGCGGCGCAAAGTCGAGGCAGCCATGGCCCGAGGCGCGCTCCGCGCCGTGGTCTGCACGGCCTCGCTCGATCTCGGCATCGACTGGGGTGACGTCGATCTGGTGGTTCAGGTCGGCGCGCCGAAGGGAGCGAGCCGGCTGTTGCAGCGGATCGGCCGTGCCAACCACCGCATGGACGAGCCCAGCCGAGCGCTTTTGGTGCCGGGCAACCGGTTCGAGGTTCTGGAATGCATGGCCGCCCGCTCGGCGATCGCTGACCGGGCGTTGGACGGTGAGTTCGTCCGCGAACAGAGCCTGGACGTTCTAGCCCAGCATATTTTGGGAACTGCTTGTGCCGGCCCGTTCGATCCGGATGAGCTGTTCCAGGAGGTGGCCAATGCCGGCGGCTATAAAGGCCTGTCCCGAAAAGATTTCGATGACGTCCTCGCCTTCGTCGTTGATGGCGGGTACGCGCTCGGCAACTACGAGCGGTTCCGGCGCCTGGTCCGGGGCGCGGATGACCGCTACCGGCTGGCCAACCGCCGGCTCGCCACCCAGTACCGCATGAATGTCGGCGTCATCGTCGATCTGCCCACGCTCAAGGTGAAGCTGGGCCGGCGCACCCTCGGCGAGGTGGAGGAGATCTTCGCCGCCACGCTTACGCCCGGCGACACATTCGTCTTCGCCGGTAAGCTCCTATCATTCCAAGGCCTGCGCGAGACTGAGATGCTGTGCTCGCTCGCGAAACCGGGACAGGACCCGAAGGTGCCGCGCTATGGCGGAACCCGCCTGCCGCTTTCGACCCGGCTGGCATCGAGGGTCCGGACCATTCTGGCGGATCCGGGTCGGTGGGCGGCCTTGCCGGAGCCGGTCCGGGAATGGCTTTCCTTTCAGCAAGAGCGCTCCGATCTGCCGGCGGCCGACGAGCTTCTCATCGAAAGCTTCCCCAGACGCGGCCGAGAATTCCTCGTCATCTACGCCTTCGCAGGCTGGAACGCCCACCAGACGCTCGGCATGCTGATCACCCGCCGGATGGAGCGGGCAGGCGCCAAGCCGATGGGTTTCGTCACCTCCGACCACGCCATCGGCATCTGGTCCCTGGAGCCCGTCGCCGATATCGAAAACCTGTTCGCCTCGGATATTCTGGGCGACGATCTCGAGGAATGGATGGCGGAAAGCAATCTTTTGAAGCGCACCTTCCGACAGGTCGCGGTGATCGCCGGCCTGATCGAACGGCGCCAGCCGGGTCAGGAGAAAACCGGCCGTCAGGTTACCTTTAACTCGGACCTGATCTACGACGTCTTGCGCAAACACGAGCCGGACCATGTCCTCTTGCGCGCCACCCGCCAGGACGCGGCGACCGGCCTTCTGGACGTTCGCCGGGTCGCGGATCTCCTCTTAAGCGTTCAGGGAAAACTCCGGATCAGACGCCTCGACCGGGTCTCACCGCTGGCCGTGCCGGTCCTCGTCAATATCGGCCGGGAGGCCGTCTATGGCGAGGCGATGGACGACCTTTTGGACGAGGCGGCGGACCTTCTGGCGGCGGAGGCGATGGGCGAACTCGCCGATGCGGACCTGATGTGAACCATTTCACGCCGCTGAAGCTCGGGCGTGAGACGCTGCTCCTGGACGCCAGCGGAGCGGTGTTCTGGCCCTCTCAAAGCACGCTCCTGGTCGCCGATCTTCACCTTGAGAAAGCGAGCGCGTTCGCCCGGCAAGGTCAGCTTCTGCCGCCCTATGACACGCGCTCTACGCTCGACAAGCTTGCCCGGACCGTCCTCGCCTTCCGACCCGAACGGGTGATCAGTCTCGGCGACGGCCTTCATCATCCGTCGGGGTGGGGCACGCTCGATGCGGCCGACAGGAGACAGCTCGACGCATTGGCCCAGGTCTGCACCTGGCAGTGGCTCGCCGGCAACCACGACCCGGATCCGCCTCAAAGCCATGGCTGCTTCGTCGGTGATCACCTGACCCTCGGGGCGCTCGATCTCCGTCACCACCCCAGCAGGCAGATAGAACGAGCCGAGATCGCGGGGCATCTGCATCCCCGCGCCTGCTTGCGGTTTCGAGGCCGCCGCATCGCTAGGCGTTGCTTTGCGACCGACGGCAGACGGCTGATCATGCCCGCTTTCGGCGCCTTCGCCGGCGGGCTCGACGTGTTGGAGCCTGTGTTTCAGAGCCTGTTCCAAGGCGCCTTCACCGCCTTCTTCACAGGCCGCCGCGGACCGCCCCGAGCCATTCCCTCCAACCGCCTTGAACCGAGCGCTCGGGCCGCTAGCTCCGAGTGATCGCCCTCGCTTCGGATCGTGCAACCATGCCAACCAGCCTCCTGTGGTTCCGCCAGGACCTCCGCCTGCGGGACAACCCGGCCCTGCTCGCGGCTGCTGAACGCGGCGCCGTCGTTCCGGTCTATGTCTTCGATGATCATAATCCAGAAGCGGCGATCGGCGGCGCGGGCCAATGGTGGCTGCGCCATAGTCTCGAAAGCCTGGCCCAAAGCCTTCGGGGCCATCAAAGCCGGCTGATCCTTCGTCGTGGTGATCCGGCGGTAGAGCTCGAAAATCTGCTCGCCGAAAGCGGGGCGGACGCCGTGTTCTGGAACCGCTGTTACGAGCCTCACGCCCGCGAGCGGGACGCCGCGATCAAAGCCGGGCTCAAGAACAGAGGCGTCGAAGCCCGGAGCTTCAATGCCTCGCTTCTGTTCGAGCCGTGGGAAATCGAGACCAAGAGCGGCAAGCCCTACCAGGTCTACACACCCTTTTCCCGGGCCTGTTTTGATGCCGGGGTCAAGGCGGCTGAGGGCCCGGCGCCGATGGCGCGCACCGGGCCCGAACGATGGCCCGGAACGCTAGAGCTGGCCGACCTCGATCTCCTGCCTTCAAAACCGGACTGGTCGACTGGCCTCCGGGAGACCTGGCAGCCGGGCGAACGGGCGGCCGAAGCCGCCTGCCAGCGCTTTCTCGAGACCTCGATCGACGCTTACGGCGACGCGCGGGACCGGCCCGCCCAGGAAGGCACCTCGCGGCTATCGCCCTACCTCCACTGGGGAGAGATCGGTCCGCGCCAGATCTGGCAAGCGGTGGACCACGCACTTAAAGGCCGGGGCGGCGCTGAGCCGGGCTCCGGGCCTCACACATTCTTGAAAGAGCTGATCTGGCGGGAATTCGGCTATCACATCCTGTTTCATTTTCCGCATCTGCCCGAAGCCGCGCTGAAGCCGGAATTCGATGCCATGCCTTGGCTCGACGACAAGAAGGACTGGCGCAATGCCTGGCGGTTCGGACGAACCGGTTACCCGATCGTCGATGCCGGCATGCGTCAGCTCCGCGAGACGGGATGGATGCACAACCGGGTTCGAATGGTGGTGGCGTCCTTCCTGATTAAGGATCTGCTGCAGGACTGGCGCCAGGGCGCTGCCTGGTTTTGGGACAACCTGGTCGATGCGGATCTGGCGTCCAACACCCTGGGCTGGCAGTGGGCCGCCGGCTGCGGTCCCGACGCCGCGCCCTATTTCCGCATCTTCAATCCGGTCCGCCAGGGCGAGAAGTTCGACCCCGATGGCGCCTACGTTCGAAGGTGGGTGCCAGAGCTGGCCAAGCTGCCGAACGACAAGCTCCACGCGCCTTGGGCTGCCGCCGAGGATCTATACGCGGGCACGGGCGTTGCGCTCGGCGACGACTATCCAAGGCCCATCGTCGATCACAAAGAGGCTCGTCAACGGGCGCTTGCCGCTTTAGATCAGATTAAGAAGGCCGCCGCCTAATTGCTGGTAGGTTTGGGCGGTCGATCGATGTCGTCACGGCCCTCGAAGAGGCTGGGCGGCGCAATGAAGAATTCACGAACGTGTGGAGGATTAAGTCGGATGGCCATTTCCAGCACGCAACCGCCGGCCCACCTCGTTGGCGCTGACCAGGTGCCACGCCCGCTCCGGGGCCTACTCGCCACCGTTTCATCGCGTTTTCGCTACGGTACCCTCGAGCTGACGCTACCTAACGACCAGAAGCTGGTCTTCGAGGGATCGGAGGACGGGCCTCGCGCTGACCTAAGCCTGGCAAGCTGGCGTCCGCTACGACGGTTTTTGACCGGTGGCGCGCTGGGCTTTTCCGAAAGCTATCTGGACGGTGACTGGTCGACGTCGGATTTGCCGACCCTGCTCTACATTCTGACGCTCAACGAAGACGCCGCAGCCGATCATTGGCATGGGCGCGGTATCGGCATGTTGGTTCGCCGGATCGCCATGGCCTTCAATCGAAACACCAAGCGCGGCAGCCGGCGCAACATCTACGCGCATTACGATATCGGCAATCAGTTCTACCAGCGCTGGCTCGATCCGACGATGACCTATTCGTCGGCGCTTTTCGACCGCGAGCACAATGATCTCGCCGCCGCCCAAAGCGCGAAATACGAGCATCTGCGCCAGAAGCTCGACGTTCGCCCGGGCCAGCGGCTGCTCGAGATCGGCTGCGGCTGGGGCGGCTTCGCCGAGCACATCGCCAAGACCATCGGCGCCAAGGTCACGGCCATCACCATCTCCAAGGCCCAGCACGACTTCGCCGCGGAGCGCATCCAGAAGGCGGGGCTGAACGACCGGGTGCAGATCGAACTTCGGGACTATCGCGACGTCGAGGGCCGATATGACGGCATCGCATCGATCGAAATGTTCGAAGCGGTGGGCGAAGAGTATTGGCCGACCTTTTTCGGCAAGGTGCGCAATTGCCTGACCGAGAGTGGCCGCGCGGCGCTGCAGATCATTACCATCGCGGACCGGTATTTCGAGGTCTATCGCCGCACCCCCGATTTCATCCAAACCCACATCTTTCCAGGTGGCATGCTGCCGTCGCCCTCTGTGCTGCAGGATCAGGCGCGGCGGGCGGGCCTGACGCTGGCGGGCAGTACGGAGTTCGGGCAGAGCTATTCCGACACGCTGCGCCGGTGGTCCGACAGCTTCAACACGCGCTGGACCGAGGTGCAGGCGTTGGGATTCGACGACAGGTTCCGCAGAATGTGGAACTTTTACCTTGCTTCTTGCGCTGCGGCCTTCAAATCGCGGACCACGGATGTTACACAACTGTCGTTAGTGCGACCCGGGTAGGGGCGGCGGGTCGTGTGTCTGTACGAGGGATCGTTCATGGCCACTGCCGCCCGTATGCCGACCGCATCCCGGCTGATTGCCGGTGTTTTCCTGCTTATGGCGTCTTCGATGTCGTACTTCGTGTTCGAAGCGCAGTACCCCGATCTGCGGCTCGACCGCGACAAGGACATGCTGATGGGGCTTTTGGCGCTCATCGGCTTTGTC
>JBHJGP010000002.1:0-69783 GCA_050331695.1 Geminicoccaceae bacterium | reverse complement strand
GCCGCGATCATCCGATCGATCCCCCGCGCCCTGTGGGGCCGCAGCGCAGAAAAGGCCCCGAGCTGGTCGCTTCCGAGAACACGACTGTACCCGACGACATCCAACGCAAGAATAGAGGCAAGTCGACGTTGCATCGAAGCCCTACTAATAAAGGGCAAATTATCAGAAGGTCGGTATTAAATCCAGAAGTACAGGCGGGGAATTCTGTTCGCTTAGGGCTTGAGGGCTTTCTGACTGCGATTGTCGTTTCGGCTTGATTTGCTTTGCCCGTGGGAATGGGCGCGCTCACGGGAGGAGCGCGAACGGTGTTTTCGCGATCGTCGTCGTTTGAGAAAGGGACGGACCGCCAAAAACGACAGAAAACCACCGGCGATACCGACCAGATCCAGGTGAAAATCCGACCAGCTGGTCTCGCGCCCGGGCAAGAAAAGTTGCAGGGTTTCGGTGACGGCCGCCAGCAAAAGGAGAAAGGCGACGCGGCCCCACCAGGGATCACGGCGGCGGATCACGCAAGCGGCAAGCGAAATGATCCAGAAGACGCCGATATGACCGACGGTGTCGATCACGCCCGCCGCGGCGTGATCACCCAAGAATGTCGTGGTCAGCGCCCGTTCCCGGTCACCGGGCAGCAAAATGGCGGCGCAGGCAACGCAAGCGATCACGATCAGCGCCGTCACCAGACGGTTTCGCTCCGCGTCCCGGGCGGCAAAGGCGAGCAAGAGCGCGCCGAAACCGAGCCAGCCGATGAGAAGCCCGCCTCGGAGCTGCTGATAAAGGGGGCGGTCGGCGGCAGCCCACAGACCCACGCTGTGAACGGCCAAGGTGCCCCGAGCCTTGTTCAGCATAAAGCCGACCGTCACCCGGCGTTCGCCGTTGGGCAACGCGTAGACTTTTTCCTCGCGGTGTTGGGTGTGATGGCCCTCGAGGCCGAACAATTGATGGCCGCGCCAGTCCCGGTCGCCGTCGCTCTGATGGCGCAACAGATAGCCCCGGGCGGTCTCGCCGGTGCTCCCGGCTTGAACACCGCGAACAGCGACCTGGGCACTCAGAATGACCTTGGTGGTGCCGGGGGGCAGATCGACGATCTGCTCGACCTTGAGGCGTTCGTGGCCCTGGCTCGCGAGGATCAGCTCACCGGGGACAGCGAAAACGTCGTCGCCCGGCGGAATGCCTGGCTGCCAACCGTCCAGACCGGTCTGGAACTGGGGATTGGCGACAAGCTGGCGGGACAGGATTTCGAAGGCCGATACGAACTGACTGAGCGACCAGCTCAGCGCGATCAGAACGACGCCGAGCGAGAACACGATCCAGCCTCTGGCCAAGGACTTCGACGCGGTAATGGCTGTCTCCGTGCGGCAGGCGATGCGGGGCAGGTAGTCGAAGGCCCGAGATCTAACCTTCCGTCACAGCTCCGCCAACCGTTTGCGAACGGGTTCCGGAGAAAGTGTTGCTTTCGCCATTCAGTGGTATGGGTTTGCTTAAGGTTAACGGAATGCGCACTGCGTCCGAGCCGAAACCCGGGGGGAAAGGAATGACCAAAAACGAAGATCTGAAGCCGGTTCGCGTCGGCGGGCGCGAGGCGCCTGGCGACCGGATATCAAGACGTTCGCTCTTCTACGCCGCCGGTGCCGCCGGCGTTGGAGCGGCCGCGACGGCTTTAGGCTCAAAGTCCGCCGCGGCGCAATCCACCGATTGGCTTCAGCCGGGCAACAACAATCACGTCATCGAGCTGCAGGAGGCGACGAGTTTTCCCGACGGCATGGTCGGGATCGATTTCTACGGCCACTGCGCGATCAAAATGACCTCGCCCGGCGGCGCCAGTCTGTTGTTCGATCCCTGGCGCGACGACCCGTCCGGCGCCTGGGGGCTGTGGTTCAAGCAGCCGTTTCCCGAGACCACCGTCGACATCACGCTCTCGACCCATACCCATTTCGATCACGACGCGATCGATCGGCCCCATTCGACCATGGTGTTGGACAGAATGGTCGGCCGGTTCGAGTTCGCCGACGTTTCGATCACGGGCTTCGCCGACAAACATGCCTGCGTCGCGCCCGGCTGGTATCCCTGGACCAATGCGCTCGCCGAGTTCGGGGTTGAGGCCTGCCCGCCCAACAATCCGGGGCACATGGACATGGTCGTCTACCTGGTTGAGACGGGCGGTATCCGCACCCTGATCTGGGGCGACAATCGGCATAACCCGGCGGACGGGTTTTGGGAAGCGATCGGTCAGGTCGACGTGCTGACCCTGCCGGTGGACGGATCCGAGCATATTTTGTCCTACGACCAGGCTGACGCGATCGTCGAACGCCTGAAGCCGAAGGCGGTCATCCCCACCCACTATTTGAGCGAGGCGACCACCTATACGCTTTCCACCCTTCAGCCGGCCGACGACTGGGTGAAGCAACAAAAAAGCTTTCAGATGCTGGACAGCGCCGGCTTGACGCTCGCGGCCCAGGAAGTCGCAGGCATGGACCGCGAATTTTTGTACTTCGGCCACAATGCCAGGGACGCCTGAGGCAAAAATGTTTGAAACCGGACGGGCCGCCTTCGAGCGGTCCCTCCGTTAGCGGTGCACAAACTCCAGAATAAGGGCGTTCACTTCAGCCGCCTTTTCCATGTGTGGCATGTGACCGGCATCGGCAAAGCTGTGCACCTTGACCGTGTCGGAAACGCCGTCGGCATGAGCGAATGGCAAGATCTGGTCCTGCTCACCCCAGATGATCTGCATCGGCAGGGAGATCTCATCCAGCTTGTTTTTCAGCTCCAAGCTCTGGTGGCCGCCGGCGAAAGTCGCGTTGGCAATGGTGTTGAGCGCCGCGTCGACACCGTCGACCCGCTTGTATTTGATGACATCGTCCACCATCTCGGCGGAGATCATCTTTGGATCGTGCACCAGCATCTCTAGCACGGGCTTCAACTTCTTAGCCCGCTTCTCGCGCATGAAACCGTCGATATAGCTCATATTGATGTCGGGCCCGAGCGATGCCGGTGCGACGAGGGTGGCACTCGCCACCTTCTCCGGATGGTTAAGCGCCATGTCCAGACAGACGGCACCGCCCATCGAATGGCCAACGAAATGGGACTTTTCGAGCCCGAGCGCACCCATGAAGGCCAGGACCGCCTGGGTCATGGCGCCGACATCGCCTGTGTGAGGATCCTTGGTCGAGCCGCCATGGCCCGGCAGGTCGATGGCATAGGTGGTGCTGGTTTCGGCGAGCGCCTCCTGATTGAACATCCAATTGTTGAGGTCACCGCCGAAGCCGTGGATGAACAGGACGGGCGTTGCTTCCGCGTCGCCCAGTTTGAGGTAGCGGATCCGTCCGGTATCCGTCTCGACCACCTCGGGCTCCGGTCCGCCGGCAGCCGCGTCCTCGACCACGAAATTGGCCTGAAATTCTTCGATGAAGCCGTCAATCGCGCCATCATCGACGGCGTCGTCAGCGACAACAGCGATTAAGGCGCCAACGGGCACCGTTTCGCCGGCATCGGCGACGATGCGCCTGAGCTTGCCCTCGATCGGGCTCTCGAAGACGTTGGCGATCTTCGATGTCTCGATGTCGGCGATCTCGTCGCCGGCTTCAATGGCGGCCCCCGGCTGTACGTGCCATTCGGCGACCATGCCTTCCTGCATGGCAAGCCCCCATTTGGGCATGACGATCGTCTGGATGCCTTCGCTCATCGTTTCCTGTTTTCCCAATGAAAGGGGGTCCCGATAGATGGGGCCGGGGTCCGTCGCCCCGGCCTCCTTCGTCTTACAAGGCGAGACCGGCGGGCTAGTGTCCCTTGCCGGTAACCTCGCGCACGGCCGCCTCGATCTTGGCCGTGGTGGGAATGTAGAGATCCTCCAGATCCGGAGAGAACGGCACCGGCGCGTGGGGCGCCGTGACCTGCTTGATCGGCGCTTTGAGGTCGCTGAAGCAGTTCTCGCAGACCAGTGCCGAGATGTCGGTCGCCATGTTGCAGCGGGGATGGGCTTCGTCGACCACCACCACCCGTCCGGTCTCGGACGCGGTCTCCAGGATCGTCTCGGTGTCCAGGGGCGAGGTGGTCCGCGGATCGACGACCGTGCAGGTGATCCCGGATTTGCTCAGATTGTCGGCGGCCTCGTTGGCCAGATTGACCATACGCCCGAAGGCAATGATGGTAGCCTCATCACCCTCGCGCGTGACGTTGGCCTCGCCGAAGGGGATGGCGTAGGCCTCGTCAGGGACGTCCGCCTCCTCGTCATACATCGCCTTGTGTTCGAAGAAGACCACCGGATCGTCATCGCGGATCGACTGGATGAGCAGCCCCTTGGCCTCGTAGGCGTTGGACGGCAGCGCCACCTTGAGCCCGGGAATATGGGTGAAGATCGGATAGAGGCACTGGCTGTGCTGGGAGGCCGCCCGGAAGCCTGCTCCGTACATGGTGCGGACGACCATTGGCGTCACCGCCTTGCCGCCGAACATGTACCGGAACTTGGCCGCCTGATTGAAGATCTGGTCGAAACAGACCCCCATGAAGTCGACGAACATCAGTTCGGCGACGGGCCTGAGACCGGTGGCGGCGGCGCCGGCGGCACAGCCGATGAAGCTACTCTCTGAAATCGGTGTGTCGAGAACCCGTTCCCGGCCAAATTGGGCCATCAGCCCCTTAGTGACGCCCAAGGGCCCGCCCCAGGCATCGTCCTCACCCGGCGCGCCCATGCCGCCGGCCACGTCCTCGCCCATCAGGACGACGCGGTGATCGCGCTCCATCTCCTGGCGAAGAGCTTCGTTGATCGCTTGGCGATAGCTTTTCATAGGCATTGTTGTGGTCGCTCCCCGATCTCAATCAGTAGCTGACATAGACGTCGGTCAGGAGGTCAGCCTCGGTCGGCGCCGGCGAGGCCTTCGCTCCGACCACCGTCTGCTCCATTTCCGCCTTGGCTTCGCGCTCGATCTCGTCAAGCTGTTCGGCGTCCAGCAACCCGGTTTCGATGACCCGCTGGCGAAACAGCATGAGACAATCCTGGCTGGCGCGGACCTTATCGTCTTCTCCCGGCGCCTTGTAGGTCATGGCATCGCCTTCGAAATGACCGAAATAGCGGTGCAGCTTGACGTGCAGCAACGATGGTCCGCCGCCGTCCCGGGCCCGCTCGATCGCTTCGCGCGCCGCTTCCCAAACGGCGAAGAAATCGTGACCATCCACCTCGGTGCCCTTCATGCCGAAGCCTTCGGCGCGGCCGACCTGGCTGCCGCCGACCGACCAGGCGCTGGCGGTGGACTCGGCATAGCCGTTGTCCTCGACCACGAAGATCGCCGGCAGATTCCAAACCTTGGCCAGGTTGTAACTTTCGAAGGTCGTGCCCTGATTGGAACCGCCATCGCCGACGAACGCGACGGCGACGCCACCGGTCTTCAAGGTCTTGGCGGTGAGCGCGGCACCGCAGATCAGAGGCGGGCCGCCGCCGACGATGCCGTTGGCGCCCATCATGCCCTTGGACAGATCCGCAATGTGCATCGAGCCGCCCTTGCCGCCGCAAAGGCCGTCTTTCTTGCCAAAGATTTCCTTCATCATCGCCGCCGGATCGCATCCCTTGGCGATGCAATGCCCGTGACCGCGATGGGTCGAGGCGATCGCATCCCGATCGTCCAGATGCATGCAAACGCCGACGCCTGACGCTTCCTCGCCGGCGTAGAGGTGGACAAAACCAGGGATATTGCCGGCGGAAAACTCTTCGTGGACCGCCTCTTCGAAGTGACGGATCAGATTCATCCGGCGATAAGCCGCCAGCAAATCCTCTCTGGATAGCTGCATCAAAACCTCCCTGTTGATCGACGAACGTCGGTGCCGTTGGTCCGGCCAGTTTCCACCGTAGGTCAACACCAGAGCGAGGGCGCTGGCAAGCGGGAAGTCGCGCTACGCTCGGAGATAAAGGACTGAAGTCAAAGAAGAAGGAACAAATACTGTGAAAAATCGCACATATCCTGATGCGCAAACGAAGCATCATGTGGTTGTGTTTGCGGGCCGAGGACATTTTTCGGGTCGTTCGTATGAGTTCCGGTCGAGCTGGCGAAAACGTAGTTTGCATTTTTGTCGCGCATGTCTCGCCTTAGCGCGACCGGGCTTGCGCAAATGCTCCGAAGCGAACAGCCCTGGGCCAATCGGATTTCGCTGGGTTCCTTGGCGTGGGGATGTGTTGCAGACTTGCCCCAAGGTAATGGCTGACTTGCGCCCAAGCGCGCTTGTAGGCGCCGGAGAAAACTATGCCCAAGATCGACGTCGCCGCGGTGCCCTCACGTAAGGGCACAGGGTACCCGCAAGAGTTCGATAAACCTTGCGCCGAGCGCGTCCGGCAACGCTTGGGCGACGCGGGCGGGCTCACGGATTTCGGCGTCAATCTCATGCGACTGCCGCCCGGCAACTGGTCGCGCCAGCGCCACTGGCATTCTCATGAAGACGAATTCGTCTTCCTGCTCGAAGGCGAGCTCATCTTGATCGAGGATGATGGCGAGACGTTGCTGCGCGCAGGCGATTGTGCGGCTTTCGCCAAGGGTTCCGGCAATGGCCATCATTTGATCAATAGATCGGACGCCATGGCGGTTTACCTGGAAATTGGATCACGCCAACCCGATGACGTTACCACCTGCTCCGACATCGACATGATGAGCACCAACGCCGACGGCCGTTTCGTGCACAAAGACGGAACGCCCTATCCCGGGTCGTAGCTTCTGGGCAACCTCAGTTTCGGGCGCCAGTGCTGGTGCGATCGCGAGGACATTTTTTCGTCTCGGACACCCGGCATTCATTTCCAGGCGTCACTCGGTCTTCGACAGGCGCCTGGACGTCAGTCGTCTCAGAACCACAGGTCGCGGACGCATCGACCATCACGGGGCAGATCGTCGAACCTGTCGAGACCGTCGAAATGGTCGATGGCAAGGTCGGCGACCGCTTCGGGAGGAGCAAGTCTGACATTCACGGCGATGCGCCGACGTCCATCTTCATCGAGGCGCAAGCCGCGCCAGCAAAGCACGCAGGCGCAGCTCGGACAGAAAAGGAATTCCAGTGCCGGATTTGCTTCGCCCGCGCGGGTGTAGACCGCGCTGGGACCGGAAATGGTGATACGCTCATCCTCGTAGTCATAGGCCCAGAGCGCGCCATAGCGGCGGCAAAGCGTGCAATTGCATGCCGTGATCGACCCCGGATCGCCCACCAGGGTCCATCCCAGGGCACCGCAGTGGCATGAGCCTTTGAGCATGAGAAACGTCTCCCAAGCCGGTGTCAAAGTCGCGCGCTTGGTTAGACGCCTAGTCGCGTCCAAACATCCCAGAGGCGGGCCATCCGGTACCCGGCCGACCCGCGTCAGCGCCTGAAGCTGCACCAGATCGGCACGTGGTCGGACGCATTCTTTTCGCCCCGGGGCGAGGGATCGATGTCGCTTTCCACCAATCGGTCGATCACCGCCGGCGCGCACAACAGATGATCGATCCGCATACCTTCGTCGAGCTCGAAGCCCCGACCCTGGTGGGGCCACCAGGTGTAGGCCCGGCGATCGGTATGGGCCGCCCGAAAGCCATCGTAAAAACCCTGGTTCAAGAGACCCCGCCAGCCGGCCCAGACCTCAGGCCGGAAGCAGACGTCGTCCTCGCAGTCCTCGGCGTCGTACACGTCCACCGGCGCCGGCGCGACATTGTAATCGCCGGCGATAATCAGGCTTTCCTCATTCTCCAGTGCCCGTTCGAGCCTGGCCCTAAGGCGTTCGAAATAGCCGAGCTTGTAAGTGAAGTTCGGACTGTCAGGCGCAGTTCCGTTGGGCAGATACAAAGATGCAACGCGAAATCCGCGGACAGTGCCCTCGATGTAGCGCGCCTGGTCGTCTTGCTCGTCGTCCAGGCCCTTCGTCACATCGTCGATCGGGTGCCGGGCGAGAAGGGCGACCCCGTTTCGCTGAGACTCGCCCCAGACGGCCGATCGATAGCCGGACTCCTCCAGCGCTTGCGCCGGAAACTGGTCATCGATTGTCTTGGTTTCCTGAAGGACCAGAACATCGACCGGATTATGGCCCAGCCAGGCCAGCACGGCGTCTAGTCGCCGCCGGATCGAATTGACGTTCCAACTCGCGACCCGGAAGGGCTCGGAACTCACCTCAAACGGCGAAAGAGTTGCCGCAGCCGCAGGACGCGGTGGCGTTCGGGTTCTGCACCCGGAAATAGGAGCCGGTCAGATCCTCGACGAAGTCAATCTCGGCGCCGAGGATGAACATCAACGACATGCCGTCGACGACGACCTTGGCGCCATCCTTTTCGACGGCGACATCGTCCGGCTCACCCTCGGAAGCGAGACTGAAACCGTACTGAAAACCGGAGCAGCCGCCACCGGAGACGCTGACCCGCAAGTGTAGATCATCGGCCTCCTCATTCGCCACGATCGCGTTGATCCGGCGGGCTGCCGATGGTGTGACGGTAAACGGAGTTGGTGTTTCTGGGGTCATGACTTCCAGCGGGCAAACAACCACACGGCGCTTGTGCACCTGATCGACGAAATGTAGGCACAGGCCCATCGATGTCAATTTGAGGCTGGGTTGCCCCCAGCGTCGAGAGATCAGCCCGGAAGGTGCTTGATGCCTCGCGCCATGATCGCCGCGCCCATGGAAGGCGGATCCTCCAGGCTTATCGACGAACCGGCGTCAGCGCTGCGGAGCCCCTATCAACGGGACCGGGACCGGATCCTGCATTCGACCGCCTTTCGTCGCCTACAAGCGAAGACGCAAGTCTTCGTCCACGATTCCGGCGATCATTTCCGGACCCGGCTGACCCATTCCCTGGAGGTCGCCCAGGTGGCCCGCACGATTGCCCGGGCCCTGGAGGTGGACGAGGATCTGGCCGAAACCATCGCGCTCGCCCACGATTTGGGCCACAGCCCCTTCGGTCACGCCGGCGAAGAGGCGTTGAACCGGGTCTTCGCCGACGCGGGTGGCTTCGATCACAACGTTCAGACCCTGCGCGTCGTAACCCGTCTCGAGCGCCGCTATCCGACCTTCGACGGTCTCAATCTCACGCACGAGACGCTGGACGGCGTGATCAAGCACAATGGTCCCTGGACCGGCGGGGCACCGCCGATCATCGAGCAGATCGGACGGAGTCTGTGCTTCCCCTTGGCCTGCCAGGGCAGCCTGGAATGTCAGATCGCCGCGCTTTCCGACGATGTCGCCTATCTCGGTCACGATATGGATGACGGTTTCCGCGCCGGCTTTTTCTCGCTCGACGACATCGCCGAGACAGAAGCGATGGGCCCGATCGTCGCCGAAACTCGGGCGGCCTATACGTCTTTGGATGATACACGGATCGCCCGCGAGTGCCTGCGGCGGCTAATCGACCGGATGGTGCACGACGTCATCGGCGAAACCCGTCGGCGTCTGACGGCTGAAGGCGTTCACCAGGCGGCTGAGGTCCGGATCTGTACTCGCCCTTTGGTTGGGTTCTCCCAAGAATGGGCCGAACCTCTCAGCCGGTTGAAAGGGTTCTTGCATCAACGCGTTTATCGCCACTACAAGGTCAACCGAATGGCGATGAAGGCGCAGCGCATTTTGCATGATCTGGCGGAGCATCTGCTCGCATATCCGTCCTGTCTGCCCACCCGTTGGCAAGAGCGGCTGGGTGATCCTGGCAGTGAACGGACGGCGTCCGCGGTCCGCGATTATCTGGCGGGCATGACCGACCGCTACGCGCTTGAAGAGCATGAGCGGCTTCTGGGGCTGACGAGGCTCGGCCTTTGAACCCGTTCGCGCAAGTGGAGGCCCGGGTCCGGGCGATCGTTGCCGATTGGCAGGCCTCTGGTCGCCTGCCGGGCGAGGCCCTGCCGCTTTCGAAACTGACGGTCGAACCGCCCAAGGATCCGAGCCACGGCGACGCGTCCACCAACGCGGCCCTGATTCTCAGCAAATCGGCGAGAAGCAAGCCGCTGGACCTGGCGCAGGGCTTTGCCGAGGAGCTCCGGGCGACCCCCGGCGTTACCGGTGCGGCCACGGCTGGGCCCGGTTTCGTCAACCTCACCTTCGCGCCCGATGTTTGGCTCGGCGAGGTTCGGGATGCGATCCGTCAGGGTGTCGACTATGGCCGGCCGGATCTGGGCCAAGGGCGGCCGATCAACGTCGAATATTGTTCCGCCAATCCAACAGGCCCACTCCATGTCGGCCACGGCCGGGGCACGGTCTTCGGCGACGCGCTCGCCAACCTTTTGGCCGCCGCCGGCTTCGAGGTGACCCGGGAATATTACGTCAATGACGGCGGCGCTCAGATCGATGTCCTGGCGCGGTCGGTTCACCATCGCTACCGCGAGCTCTTGGGACAGGCGGTGGGCGAGCTGCCCGAGGGCTGTTATCCGGGCGACTATCTGATCCCGGTGGCCCAGGCGATCGTCGACCGGGACGGTGACCGCTGGAGCGATGAACCGGAGCCGGTCTGGCTGGAGGTTTTCCGCGAGCGCGCCATCGCCGCCATGATCGAGCTGATCAAGCAGGATCTTGCTACCATCGGCGTGCACCATGACCGGTTCAGTTCGGAAGCGGCGCTGCTCCGCTCGAACCGGCTGGCCGAAGTGTTCGACAAGCTGCAGGCCAAGCAGCTGCTTTACCGAGGCACGCTGCCGCCGCCCAAAGGCAAGCCGATCGAGGATTGGGAGCCCCGCGAGCAGCTTCTGTTCAAGACCAAGTCGTTCGGCGACGACACCGACCGGCCGCTCCAGCGCTCAAACGACGAATGGACCTATTTCGCCTCGGACCTGGCCTATCATTGGGACAAGATCGACCGGGGCTTCGATCAGATGGTGCTGGTGGTCGGTGCCGATCACGGTGGCTACGTCAAGCGCATGAAGGCCGCCGTGGCGGCGATGTCGGACGAGACGGCCGAGATCGACGTCAAGCTCTGTCAGCTGGTCAATCTCATGGATGACGGCCAGCCGCTGCGCATGTCCAAGCGCGCGGGCCGCATCGTCACGCTCGGCGACGTGGTGGCCGAGGTCGGCGCGGACGTGCTTCGCTTCATCATGCTCACGCGGCGCAACGACGCGCCCCTGGATTTCGACCTGACCAAGGTGACCGAGCAATCCAAGGACAACCCGGTCTTCTACGTCCAGTACGCCCACGCGCGAATCTGCTCAGTGTTTCGCAAGGCCGAGCAGGCGGGTATCGATGTCAGTGAGCCCGACCTCGCCGAAGCCCGTTTCGATCTCTTGACCGATGAGGGGGAGATCGCCGTTGCGCGTCAGATCGCGCTCTATCCGCGAACCTTGATCCAAGCGGTCGAGCATCGCGAACCCCATCGTATCGCCTTTTACTTGGAGGAGCTTGCCGCGACCTCTCACCGGCTCTGGTCCCGCGGCAAGGAAGAACCGGATCTGCGCTTCCTGCGCGACGATGCGCCCGATCTGACCCGGGCGCGCCTCGGCCTGTTGTGGGCCGTGCGCAATCTCCTAGCGAGTGGCCTAGGGATCATCGGCGTGACACCGGTCGAGGAAATGCATAGAGCCATGACACCGGAGGGATAGCGGTGGCAGGTAATCAGAAGTCCATCGATTTGCTCGAGATACCGCCCTATGAGGAGTACGGCCAGCCGGCCGCCAAGAAAGGCGCTGGCTACAAGCGGCTGCTTTTGGGGCTTTTGCTCATCGGCGTCTTCGTCATTTTCGGCGCGACCGTCTGGTCGGCCTATCAGCGGGTCATTGGTCCCGGTGGCGAGGCGCCGATCGTCGCGGCACCCGAGGGGCCGCTGAAGATCCTGGCCACGGCCGATGCTGCCGGCGACGAGCAGGCGGGGCAGGGCGGGGTCCTTGAGCTTTTGAACGAGCCGGTCGATGAGACGGCTTCCGCTGACGGGGCAATCTCAGAGGAGCCGGTCGAGAGCGCGGAGAACGAGGCGTCATCGTCTGCCGACGTTGAGGCGATCGATCTTGCCGACAATGTGGTTCCCGAACCCGAGAGCACATCAGCCAACACGGACATAGGAACCGATGATCCGGTAACCGAGGAGGATCTGGCGGCTCCGGCCGACACAGCCGAAACGGCTGGCGAAGAGCGGATTTCCGAGGCGGTCGCCGAGGCCGAAGCCGCCGCCGAGGCTTTCGACGAAAGGCTCGAGGCCGCCCAGGAGGAGATCGCCGCGGTGACACCCGAGGACGAGGGCGAGACCGCCGGATCCGCGTCTGAGCCGGCGGATACCGTTGCGGAGGCGACCGACGGTCTGGTCCGAGGCGCCGGTGACGGTGCTGACAGTGCGGACGGCCGGGCGGAGACAGCCATCGATCAGGCGACTGCCGCTATAGAGACGCCCGACGACGCGGCGGTGGCGATCGAACCTCCAACCGAGGTCGAGACGCGTCAGGTGGCAGCCGTCGAACCGGTCGAGCAGCCCGCCGGCACAGAACAGCCTGCGGCGATCGAGGAGCCCCGAGCACCGGCGGCACCGGCGCCGACGCCGGTGAGAAAGCCTGAAACCGAAGAGGTCGCGGCTCTGCAAGCAGCACGCACGCCCCAGACACCGGCCCCGGCGGAACCGCCGCAAGCGCCGGCCGCGCCAACCGCGACGGCGCCGAGTTCGCCCGCGCCTCAGGAAGACGATGTCCCTACCCGTCTGACCGCGCTCGGCGATGGCGTTCGACTGCAGTTGATTGCCGTCCGGCCCGGCGCCGAGGACCGGGCCTGGCAGACGATGAGGGACCAGTATCGGGATATTCTCGGAGACAAACGACCTTATTTTGAGGCGGTGTCGACCGATGGCGGCGTCTTCGCCCGGGTCCAGGTCGGCCCCTTCGCCGACGTGGCGAGCGCGGATGCGGCCTGTGTCGAGATCAAGGATCGGGGCGGCGACTGTTTCGTGGTGACGCCCCGGCGATGAGCCTGCCGCGGTCCGCCGCTGTCATCGGTCTTGAGGGAGCGAGCTTGACCGCCGTCGAGATCAACCTGATCAGACGTTACAGACCCGCCGGGTTCATCCTTTTTCGGCGGAACTGCGGCGATCCGGTTCAGCTTCGGCGGCTCGCGGACCGTTTGCGCGAGGTGACAGATTGGCCCGCCGTGCCGATCCTGGTGGACCAGGAGGGGGGGCGTGTCCAGCGCCTGACCGCACCGGCTTGGCCGTGCCTGCCGCCGGCGGGAAAGTTGGAGAGTTGGTCGTCCTCGTCGGGCCTGGACCCTGGTGAGGCCGCCCGTCGTCATGCCCGGAGACTGGCGGTCGATCTGATCGATTGCGGCATCGGTTGGGATTGCGCGCCAGTGCTCGATGTCGCCGATGAGGCGACCCACCAGGTGATCGGAGATCGCTCGTTCGGCAGCGATCCGGAAGCGGTGGCGATCATGGGGTCAGCCGCGCTCGAGGCGATGATCGATGCCGGCATCGTGCCGGTGATCAAGCATCTGCCGGGCCACGGCCGCGCCCGCCTCGACAGCCACCTTGCTTTGCCGACGGTCGACGCTTCGATCGACGAGCTCCGCGCCCGTGATTTCGTGCCGTTCCGGCGCTGCGCCCACGCACCCGCCGGTATGACCGCTCACCTGCGTTACGACGCTCTCGACGGTCAGCCGGCAACGTTTTCGAAGATCGTCATCGAGCGCGTCATCCGCTCCGAAATCGGCTTCGATGGTCTTTTGTTCAGTGACGACATCTCAATGGGCGCGCTCGACGGCGATCTGCCGAGCCGCTGTCACCGCGCTCTCGCCGCCGGCTGCGATCTGGTGCTGCACTGCACCGGTGACGCCCGGGAGATCGAGGCCGTGCTCGACGCGGTGCCGGCCGTGACCGAGGGCGCCGCTGAACGCCTGCACCGGGCGCTGGCCATGGTCGAAAACCCGGCGCCGGTCGCGAGAGCTGATATCGAGCAGGCCATGGCGGGCTTCGCCTGAATGGCCGAGCCTGTCACCGAGGTTGAACGGACTACCGCCGACGAGACCTTGGTCGTCAGCCTCGACGGCTTCGAGGGGCCGATCGACCTGCTCCTAACCCTGGCCCGCAACCAGAAGGTCGATCTGGCCAAGATCTCGATCCTGGCGCTCGTCGATCAATACATGGCGTTCATGGCCAAGGCCCTGGAAACACGCCTCGAAATCGCCGCCGACTATCTTCTCACCGCCAGCTGGCTGGCCTACCTCAAGTCGCGATATCTGCTGCCTGCCGCCGAGGATGAGGCGGGCGCGGCCGACGAGATGGTCGAGGATCTGACCGCCCGACTGCGCCGGCTGGACGCGCTCAAGGGTGCCGCCGCGGCGCTGACCGAGCGACCGCGTCTGGGGCAGGGGCGTCTGGTCCGGGGCAACCCGGATGGTCTCAGCATTCGCCGGGTCGCTTCTCTCGACCTCAGCCTCGCTGAACTCCTGCGCGCCTATGCCAGCACCAGCCAGAGAGCGCATGCGCAGACGCTCACCATCGACCGCGGTCAGATCCTGTCGATCGAGGAGGCCAGGACCTGGCTCGAGAACATTTTGAGGGTCGATGCCAGTTGGATCGACCTGGCCGACGCCGCCTGTCGCCTGGCGAGCAAACCCTGGCAGCGGCGAACGCGCCTGGCGTCCGGTTTCGCCGCATCCTTGGAGCTGGCGCGCCAGGGCCGCATCCAACTCAACCAGGAAGAAGGCTCGTTGACCCCGTCCTTGAGGCGAGTTCATGGCTGACGGTGAGGCGGCCAGCGGTGAAGCCGAGGACGGTGCCGAAAACGAGGCTCAAGCGATAAGGGTCGTGGAAGCGGTTTTGTTCGCCGCCGCCGAGCCCTTGGATCTGGCGACCCTTTCGGCTCACGTCCCTGCCTATGGCGGCGATGTCCGCTCGCTGTTGGAGCGGCTCCGAACCGATTATGGCGGGCGCGGCGTCCAGCTCGAATGCCGAGGGGGTTTATGGGCCTTTCGCACGGCGGCGGACGTCGCCCCCCATTTGGAACGGCTCCAAAGCCAGGTCCACAAACTGTCCCGCGCGGCCATGGAAACGCTCGCCACCATCGCCTATCGGCAGCCGGTCACCCGGGCCGAAATCGAGCGTATCCGCGGGGTTTCGGTGAGCAAGGGTACGATGGATCTGCTCATGGACCTGAATATGATCAAGCCGCGCGGGCGGCGGCGAAGCCCCGGCCGGCCGGTCACCTGGGTGACCTCGGAGGCTTTTCTTGATCATTTCGATCTCTCATCGCTGGAAGACCTGCCCCGGGTCGAGGAGCTTCGGGCCGCCGGCTTTTTCGACGATCTTCACCAGGCGACGGAAACGCCCGCCGCATCGCAGGAAACATCCCAAGACGCGAATTAAAATAATTCCAAACAAAAACTGACCCGACCGTGATAATCGCCTGTCCTTGATTAAAGGCCAGCACGGTTTTATTTGTGCGTCATGGCACCGTTCGAAAACGCTCATGTTCGATAACATCACCGAGCTGCTGAACCCGCCGTCGGTGCCGGAACCGATCGAAAGGCAAGCTCACGGGTCTCTGCGCGTCCGCGGCCTGTCGCATCGGTTCGCCGACAGGCTGGTTCTTGATCATGTCGACCTCTCGATCGGGCCCGGTGAGGTGCACTGCCTGATCGGCCCGTCCGGCTGCGGCAAGACGACGACGTTGCGCCTCATCGCCGGTCTCGAGGAAGTTCAGGCCGGCGAGATCGACATCTGCGATCGCCGCGTCGCCCAAAAGAGCTGGCAATTGCCGGCGGAGCGGCGGAAAGTCGGCTTGATGTTTCAGGACTACGCTCTGTTTCCCCATTTGAGCGTTGCGCAGAACATCGCCTTCGGCATTCGTCATCTGCCCAAGCGTGATCGCGAGCGCAAGGTGACGTCGCTCCTGCAACAGGTCGACATGGAGCGCCATGCCGCGGCCTATCCCCACCGTCTGTCGGGCGGCGAGCAGCAGCGGGTCGCGCTCGCCCGCGCCCTGGCGCCAGATCCGTGTCTGATGCTGCTTGATGAGGCGTTCTCCAGTCTCGATACCTATCTGCGGGCGGAGGTCCGCGAGACGGTGATGCGCCTGGTCAAGGACACGGGCACGCCGACCTTACTGGTGACCCATGATGCGGACGAGGCGGTCGCGGCCGCGGATCAAATCCACATCATGCAGGCGGGCCGCATTCTTCAAAGTGGCTCGCCGGAAGAAATTTATGAACGGCCAAGCGATCTCTTCTGCTGCAGCTTTTTCGGTCCGGTCCGGCGCTTCAAGAGCTGGGCTGTGGGAGGAAGCGTGTCGACCCCCATGGGCGATATTCCGCGGCCGGAACTCGGTGACGGCACCGCCGTCGACGTGGTCGTGAGGCCCGACGCGACCACCCTTCTGAATGAGCCGGAGCCCGGTAGTGCGGTGGGGCGGATCGTCGCCGTCCGTCGGGCGGGCCCCGATCACTGGGCGGAGCTGGCGATCGCCGGTTGGACCGTAACGACGCGGGTTCCGCCGGGTGTTGATGCATCCGTGGGCGCCCAGGTTGCAGTTCGCATCGACCAGGGCCACGTATTCATTTATTCGTCATCCTAGGGCTACGGGCACGCACCCACTGGCCAGATGACGCTTGCCGGAACAGGCGACGTTGTCACGAGGGTGGTTTTTTGCGACAGTTCGCAACAATTAGGGATCGTTTAGCGGTCCTTTCCAGGGGAGTTCGTCGATGAGTATCGGTGTTTGGCAGGTGATCCTGATCCTGCTGATCGTCCTCATCCTATTCGGCGCCGGCAAGCTGCCGAAGGTGATGGGTGACGTGGCCAAGGGCGTGAAGAACTTCAAACAGGGCATGAAGGAGGACGACGAGCCCGCCAAGGCGGACAAGTCCATTGCCCATGACGATCAGACTCCGGTCGCTGAGACCACCAAGGACGACACCGTCAAAAGTTAGGAACCAAGCCGGTGTTTGATCTCGGCTGGTCGGAAATGGGCATCGTGATGTTGATCGCGTTGCTCGTTCTCGGTCCCAAAGAACTGCCCAAGCTTGCCCGCGACGTCGGCCGCTGGGTCGGCAAGGCGCGCGCGCTGGCACGCGAGTTCCGGCGTTCCCTTGAGGACATGGCGAACGAAACCGAACTCGGCGAGGTGAAGAAACAGATCGACAAGGCGGGTCGCATGAACGTCGGCAGGTCGATTGAGAGTGCCATCGATCCGGACGGAGATCTCAAGGGCGCGTTGCGCCCGGATATCAAGGCCAAGAACGGCAAGGATGATGCCGCAGAGGACGAGAGCCGGGCGGCGCCGACTGCGGCCAACGGGGCGGCCGAGCCAGGGGGCGCGACGGCGCAGCAAGCGCCCGAGCATGCCAAACCGGCCGAGTCCTCCAAACCAGCCGAGCCGGTCTAAGCGGCTGCGATGCTGAAGGATATCGACGATCGGGAGATGCCGCTGCTCGATCACCTGATCGAGTTTCGAAACCGGCTGATGTACTCGGTTATCGCGATCTTCATCGGGTTTCTGATCTGTTATTTCTTTGCCGACGGCATCTATTCGTTTTTGACCCAGCCACTGGCCGATGTCTGACTGGCCAATGCTGCCGAAGGTGAGGCCGCTGCCTGCACCCGGATGATCTACACGGGCCTGACCGAAGCGTTTTTCACCCATCTCAAGGTGGCGTTTTTCGCCGGCGCCTTCATCACCTTCCCGTTCGTCGCCTCCCAGCTCTGGATGTTTATCGCTCCGGGTCTTTATAGAACCGAGAAGCAAGCGTTTCTGCCGTTTCTCGCCGCCACGCCAGTCATGTTCTTTCTCGGTGGTGCGGTCGTTTACTATCTGGTGTTTCCGCTCGCCTGGCAATTTTTCCTGAGCTTCCAAACGACTGGCAGCGAGACCGCCTTGCCCATTCAGCTCGAGGCCCGGGTCGGGGAATATCTCGATCTAGTCATGAAGCTGATTTTCGCCTTTGGGCTTTGTTTTCAGCTTCCCGTGGCCCTGACCCTGATGGGGCGGGTGGGCCTCGTTACCGCCGAAGGTCTCGCCCGCAACCGGAAATATGCGATCGTTGGCACCTTCGTCGTGGCAGCCCTTCTGACCCCGCCCGACATCATCTCGCAGATCGGCCTGGGCCTGCCGATCATTCTGCTCTACGAGATCTCGATCATCGCCGTCCGCATGGCCGAGCGAAAACGTGAACAGGCCGAGGCCGATGGGGAAGCCGCCGAAACGCAGGTGACCGGGACTGGCGATTGATTGACCGGGCCTAAGCTTCTAGTTTCCGGTCAGTTTTCTCTCAATCAGGACGATAGCGGTGCATGACCTGAGAGCGCTGCGCGCCGATCCGCAAGGGTTCGATGCCGCCATGGCGCGTCGCGGTCTGCCGCCGGTGGCCCAGGAACTTCTGGCGCTGGACGAGCGGATCCGATCGATGCAAGCCAGAGGCCAGCAGCTTGAAGCAGAGCGCAACACCGCGTCGCGAGATATCGGACGCATCAAGCAGGGAGGCGGTGACGCGTCAGAGGCGATCGCCCGCGTTGCCGAGCTGAAAAGCGAGCTGGCCTCGCTTAAGGATCAGGAGCGGGACACGGCGATCATTCTCGAAGGGCAGCTCGCGGGCCTGCCTAATCTGATCACCGACGAGGTACCGGACGGCGCCGATGAAGAGGATAATCAAGAGGTTCGCCGCTCGGGAAGCCCCCGAAATTTCGCTTTCGATCCCTTGCCCCACGACGAGCTGGGCGCTGCCCTCGGCATGGATTTCGAACGCGCGGCCAAGCTTTCGGGAGCCCGCTTCGTCGTTCTCTCCGGCGGTCTTGCAAGGCTGGAGCGGGCGCTTGCCCAGTTCATGCTCGATCTACATGTCGAAGAGCACGGCTATCGCGAAGTCCACGTGCCTTACCTGGTGCGCGAGCAAGCCATGTACGGCTCCAATCAACTGCCGAAATTCGCTGACGAGGCCTTTCACACGACCAGCGATCACTGGTTGATCCCGACCTCGGAGGTGGCGCTCGCCAACCTCCATGCTGGCGAGATCCTGGATTTGGAGACGCTGCCCCTTAGGTTTACGGCCTATTCGCCCTGCTTTCGCGCCGAAGCGGGCGCCGCTGGTAAGGACACCAAGGGCATGATCCGCCAGCACCAGTTCACCAAGGTCGAGCTGGTGAGCGTAACCGAGCCTGAAAGCTCGGTCGATGAACATGAGCGCATGACCCGTTGCGCGGAAACCGTTTTGGAGCGCCTGGAGCTTCCCTATCGAACGGTTACCTTATGTGCTGGTGATATCGGCTTCGGTGCCCAGAAAACCTACGACATCGAGGTCTGGCTGCCGGGCCAGGGCCGCTATCGGGAAATCTCGAGCTGCTCCAATTGCGGCGCTTTCCAGGCTCGGCGGATGAATTGCCGCTTCCGCCCCGATGGCGAAAAGCGAACCGAATTCGTCCACACCCTGAACGGCTCGGGCGTCGCCGTGGGCCGGGCGCTTGTCGCGGTGGTTGAAAACTATCAAGAAGAGGGTGGCTCGGTGATCATTCCCCCAGTGCTCAGACCCTATATGAGCGGTCTCGAACGACTGGTCCGGTCATGAGCCGGCGGATCCTGGTAACCAATGATGACGGGATCAACGCGCCGGGCCTGAAGAGCGTGGAGCGGATCGCCGAGACCATCGGCGGCGAGGTCTGGGTCGTCGCGCCGGAGGTTAACCATAGTGGCGCCGGCCATTCGCTAACCCTCAAGCGGCCTCTGCGCATTCGTGAGGTTTCGGAAAGGCGCTATGCGATTGACGGGACGCCCACCGATTGCGTGCTGCTGGCACTGCAGACGATCCTCAAGGACCAGGCGATCGATTTGGTTCTCTCCGGGGTCAACAATGGCGGCAATGTCGCTGACGACGTGACCTATTCCGGCACCATCGCTGCCGCCATGGAGGCGACGCTCATGGACGTGCCGGCGATCGCGCTCAGCCAGTGCTGCCGCTACGGTCACCCCGTCAAATGGGCAACGGCCGAACATTTCGCGCCGGATCTGATCAGGCGGGCGACCGATCTCGGCTGGAGCAAAGGGGTTTTGCTCAACGTCAATTTTCCGGACCGCGTGGTGGCGTCGGTTGAGGGCATCGCCGTCACCTGCCAGGGCAAGCGCAAAGTCGGCGACCAATTGGTGGAGCGGATCGATCCGCGGGGCGAGCCCTACATCTGGATCGGCACTTTGAAGACAGAACATGATTCGGTGCCCGAAACTGACGTTACGGCTGTAGAAGCCGGCATCATTTCAATCACACCGATACACCTGGATATGACCCATATACCGGAACTTGAGCGGTTTCGGAGAGACTTGCGTCTCTGAGTTCATCCAGTACTTCAAACAACCTTGATTAGAGGTTGCGCGTTCGGTTATAGGCTCGTCCGAATGGTTGAGCTGAGGAGTCGTGCCGTGACCAAAGGTGCCTGGATTGTCAGCATCGCTGGCTTGAGCCTGTTGATGGGGGCGTGCACGCAGTACCAGCCGCTCAAATGGGGTGAGGGCGTCAGTTGGCAGGCTGCCCGCAAGCAAAACCGGGCGAAAGAATACAGCGCCTTTGCCAGCCTTGATCCCAATCACCGCCAACGTCTGGAGCAAGCCAGGCAAGAGGGCGACACCCAGACCGTCGCCTATGACCGGTCCGCCGACACGCCTGCGCAGACACCGCAACCCGTTCCGGCGAATGGTCCGATCGATGTCTGGGCGCCTCCCGCGCCATCCCCCCAGATCGACAGCCAACCTTTGCCGCCGCCCGACCAGCCGCACCGTTCCGGCACCATTTCCGGGGCTGGTGATGGCGATCTCGGTGGCCCCGGCCTCGGCGGCGGGGCCGGTGGACCGTTCATCGGCGCCGATGAACCTACCGAAAAGGACCTCGCGGCCGGGGCCGTTCATCAGGTCGTCGCCGGCGAAACCCTGGAACAGGTTGCCCAATCATACGGTCTGAGCGTCGAAGCGATCGCTGAGGCCAACGGTCTTCGCCCCCACGAGCCGCTTTATTCAGGCCAGGTTCTGCAGCTTCCGGCTCCTGAAGCCGAGGTCGCAACCCGGGGCATTGGCGTTGGCGCCCGCAGCGGCGAGCGCGCCCAGCCGAACACGGACGTTCACGGGCAACTGGATCCGAGCACCGAGACGCTGCCGCCACCATCCCTGAGCGGCAACGGCTTCCTTTGGCCGGTCGAGGCCGACCCGGCGACGCTCGCGGCGCCATCGATCGAGGGCTGGATCGCCAACGGCATCACGATTCCGGCCAGCCAAGGCACACCGATCCTCGCCTCGGAGAACGGCGTCGTTATCTTCGAAGGTGACGGGATCCCGGCCTACGGCAACATGGTCGTGATCCGCCATGATGGCGACTACACCACGGCCTATGGCCACCTTGAGAGCACCGAGGTCGCGGTGGGCGACGTGGTCCGCCGGGGCCAGGCCCTGGGGCTCGCTGGCGCCACCGGTCTTGCCGCCGCCGCCCAGCTCTATTTCGAGATGCG
Organism: Geminicoccaceae bacterium; assembly: GCA_050331695.1. Taxonomy (GTDB): domain Bacteria; phylum Pseudomonadota; class Alphaproteobacteria; order Geminicoccales; family Geminicoccaceae; genus JBHJGP01. Next base: position 48,430 of record JBHJGP010000002.1, on the reverse strand, counting down.
TGTCGGTGCCCAGGTGGTCGATCCGGTCGACTATCTCACCCCGTCCCCCCGGCTTGCGTCGCGCTAGAAGGGCGTTCCGCACACCTGAGGTTCGTCCCACAACCTATCGACGTCCCGACCCTGGTGCGGGCATAAGGCGGAAGCGCTAATCGTCGATAGGAAAGGGGAGGGAGGCCATGGCCGAGCAATCTTTCTGGGAGCGCTGGACGCCTTGGATGTTGAGCGTTCTGCGCATCGTCACGGCACTCATCTTCTTCGAACATGGCACCCAGAAACTGCTGAACTTCCCGCCCACGGAAAGCGGGCCGCCGGTCATGTCCCTACCCTGGATCGCGGGCGTGTTCGAGCTGATCGGCGGTGCCCTGCTGATCGTCGGCCTGTTCACCCGGCCGGTCGCGTTTCTGCTCTCCGGTTTGATGGCCGTTGCCTACTGGATGGTGCACGCGCCCCAGAGCTTCTATCCAATCGAGAACGGCGGCGACGCGGCCATCCTCTACTGTTTCGTCTTTCTGTTCATCCTGTTCGCCGGACCGGGGCCGTTGAGCGTGGACGCGCTCCGCAATCAGGGTGAAAAGCCGGCCATTTCCTGACCGGCTGAGCGCTATTCACGGAGGGCAACGCGGAGCCGGCCCGCCAAATCCTGGGTGAACTGCCAGGCGACGCGGCCGGAACGGGTGCCCCGGGTCTGGGCCCATTCCAGCGCCTGGCGATGCAGATCGTCGGCCTTCAGGCTGAAATGATCGGCGTAGGCGTCGATCATCGCCAGGTAGGTCGCCTGGTCACAAGGGTGAAAACCGAGCCAAAGGCCGAAACGATCGGACAACGAAATCTTTTCCTCGACGGATTCACCCGGATGGATCGCCGTCGATCGCTCATTTTCGATCATCTGCCGAGGCATCAGGTGCCGGCGGTTCGAAGTCGCATAGAACAGCACATTGCCGGGCTTGCCCTCTAGCCCGCCCTCAAGGACCGCTTTCAGCGATTTGTAGCTGGTTTCGCCGGCATCGAAGCTGAGGTCGTCGCAGAAGAGGATGCAGCGGCGATCCTGACGCGCCAAGGCGCCCAGCAGCATGGGCAGGCTCGGTAGGTCTTCGCGATGAATTTCGATCAAGGCCAGCCGGTCCGTTCGGCCGGCATTGATCCGGGCGTGGACGGCTTTGACCAGTGAACTCTTGCCCATGCCCCGGGCACCCCAGAGCAGGGCGTTGTTGGCGGCGTGGCCGTCGGCGAATTGCCGGGTGTTTGCCTCGAGAATATCGCGCACATGGTCGACGCCGCGGAGCAGATCCCAGGAGATGTTGCTGATCGAGGTCACCGGGCGGAGCTGCTTTCGGTCGGCCTGCCAGATGAAACCGTCCGCGCTTGAGAGATCCACCGCGAATGGCTGATCGGCCGCACCATCCAGGGCTTCGGCGATGCGCAGCAGCAGGGGCGCGAGAGGGTGCTCGCTCATGACCACATCCCGAGGAAGAGAGTTGAGGCGCCTATCTCTAGGGCGACTGGCGGCGGAGTTGCAAACGGCATGTGCGTCGGTATAGTCCCGACGCTCTCAACCAAGCCTCAACCGGTGCCTCGATGCTGATTTCTCCCGCCTACGCCCAAGCTGCCGGCGCGGGTTCGCCCGACTTTTTCGTCTCCATGCTGCCTCTGGTCCTGATCTTCGTCGTTTTCTGGTTCTTGTTGATCCGGCCCCAGCAGAAAAAGATGCGCGAGCATCGGGAGATGATCGCCGCTATCAAGAAAGGTGATAAGATCGTCACCGGTGGCGGCTTGATCGGCACGGTGGCCAAGGTCGAGGAACAGCAAAACGTGCTGGTGGTCGAACTGGCTGAGAATGTGAAGGTGCGCGTCGCCCAAGGCACCGTTTCCGGTCTTTATGAGCCGCCCAAACCGGCAGCGCCGAAACCGGCCGGCAAGCCGGCCAACGATGACAGCGCCGAAAAGGGTGGTTTCCTGCAGAAGTTGCTCGGCGGCAAGAAGTCATAAAGCAACACCCATGCTACGGTTCGCCACCTGGCAGATTGTGTTCGTCCTCGGGATCTGCGTTCTGGGAGCGGTTCTGGCCGTGCCCAACCTCTTCGCCCGAGACACTGTCCAAGCGTGGCCGGACGTTTTGCCGAAGGGGCAGATCAATCTCGGCCTCGACCTTCAAGGCGGCTCCCATCTCCTGCTCGAGGTCGATGCCGACGAGGTGGTCGAAGAGCGTCTGGAAACGCTTCTGGGCGACATTCGCATTGCGCTCCGGACCGAGCGGATCCGCTACCGGGGACTGGGTGTCAGGAACGGCCGCGTCATCTTCACGCTGGCCGAAAGCACCGACGCGGAGAGCGCCCGCGAGCAATTGGACGAACTGAACACCAACATTCCGGTCAGCACGGCCGGCGGCGGGGGCAGTTTGCTCGGCGGCGGCTTCGGCGCGATCACCGCCGAACAGTTCGAGATCAGCCAGCAGGGCGATCGGTTGTCGATGGGGTTCAGCGAGGAGGGCAGGGACGCGCTGCTCACCTCGGTTCTGACCCAGTCGTTGGAGGTGGTGCGTCGCCGGATCGATGAGCTTGGCACCCGCGAGCCGACCATCCAGCGCCAGGGCGCGGACCGGATCCTCGTCCAGGTGCCGGGCGAACGGGATCCCGAAGCCATCAAGCGCCTGCTCGGACAGACCGCGCGGCTGACCTTCCACATGGTCGAGCCCGGGGTTACTGCAGGCGAGGTCCGCGATGGGTCCAGCCGAGCCGGTCTGGTGGTCTTCCCGTCTGATGAAACCGACGAGGACGGCAATCCCGTCTTCGAGTGGGTGGTCGATAGAAAAGTCGAGCTGAGCGGCGAGAACCTGACCAACAGCCAGCCGACCTTCCAGGACAATCAGCCGGTCGTAAGCTTCACCTTCGACACCACGGGCGCCCGCAAATTCGGCCAGATCACGTCCGAGAATGTCGGCGCGCTGTTCGCCATCGTTCTCGACGACAAGGTGATCAGCGCACCGGAGATCCAGGAGCCGATCCTCGGCGGCAACGGCATCATCTCGGGCAGCTTTACCGTGGAATCGGCGAATGAGCTGGCATTGCTGCTCAGAGCCGGCGCTCTGCCGGCGCCGCTCAACGTTCTGGAGGAGCGGAGCGTCGGTCCGGATCTCGGTGCCGATTCCATCGCGGCAGGTGAAATTGCCGGGGTTATCGCCGTGGTCGCGGTCTGCCTCTTCATGGGAGCCTATTACGGTATCTTCGGTCTCGTCGCGGTGGCGGCGCTTTTGGTCAATCTGGTGCTGATCGCCGGCGCCCTATCGGTCCTGGGGGCCACCCTGACCTTGCCGGGTATCGCCGGGATCGTGCTCACCATCGGCATGGCGGTCGACGCCAACGTCCTGATCTTCGAGCGCATCCGCGAGGAGGCTCGGATCGGCAAGGGACCGGTCGGCGCCATCGAAAGCGGCTACAAGCAGGCGATGCGGACGATTATCGACGCCAACATCACCACCCTGATCGCGGCGCTGCTCCTGTTTCAGTTCGGCTCCGGACCGGTCAAGGGCTTCGCGGTGACGCTCGCCATCGGTATCGTCACCTCGATGTTCACTGCCATAACCTTCGCCCGTCTCCTGGTCAGCGTCTGGTATCAGCGGACGCGACCCAAGACGTTGCCGATCTGAGCCGATGCGCACCTTCAGGCTGATACCCGAAAAGACCCACATCCCGTTCATGGCGTTGCGCCGGATCGCGTTCGCCGTCTCCGGGGCCGCCATGGTGCTATCGATGCTGCTGATCGCGACCCTTGGCCTCAATTTCGGCATCGATTTCCGAGGCGGGATCCTGATCGAGGTGCGCACGCCCGCGCCGGCGGATTTGGGACGGATGCGCGGCGCGCTGAACGATCTAGGTCTGGGCGAGGTGGCGCTTCAGGAGTTCGGCCAAGAGACGGATGTTCTGGTCAGGCTCGAACGCCAACAGGGCGATCAGGCGGCCCAGATCGAAGCGACCGAGACGGTCAAGACGGCGATCGCCGAACTGGTCGGCGAGGATGTGAGTTTTCGCCGCACCGAGTTCGTCGGCCCCAAGGTTAGCCAGGAGCTGTTGCGGGCCGGTGTGTTCGCTGTGACGCTCGCTCTGATCGCGGTGATGGTTTACATCTGGTTTCGCTTCGAGTGGCAGTTCGGCGTCGGCGCGATCACAGCTCTTGTCCACGACGTCCTGATCACCCTTGGGGTGTTCGCGCTGATCCGCCTCGAATTCAATCTGTCGACGGTGGCAGCGCTCCTCACCATCGTCGGCTACTCGCTCAACGACACCGTGGTCGTGTTCGATCGGGTCCGGGAAAATCTTAGACGCTACAAACGCTTGAGCATTATTGATCTGCTCGACCGGAGCCTGAACGAGACCTTGGCGCGAACGGTGGTCACCTCGCTGACCACGCTGCTAGCCCTGTTCGCCCTGTTCTTTTTCGGCGGCGAGGTCATTCGCGGCTTCACCTTCGGCATGATTCTTGGCGTTCTGGTCGGTACCTACTCGTCGATCTTCGTCGGCACACCGTTGTTGGTCTGGTTGAACCTGCGCCGGGAGGGTGAGGTTCAGGCGGCCGCCACCACCGGCTGAGCGGGACGCGTGGTCCACCTCAATCCGATCTCCCTCGAGAACCGCCAGGTCATCGAAAGCTATGGACCCGGACGCTTCGTCGTGTCGGGCCAGCCCTTTCAGGGTTCCATTCTCGTCACCCCGCGGCGAACGGAGCTGTTGTCGGCTCAAAGCATCGCGGACGTGGACGTCAGCCCGATGGTGGCGTCGCTCGAGGAAAGCCGCCCCGAAGTCCTGATCATCGGCACCGGGGAACGCTTCGAGCGGGTCGATGCCGCGATCTTGGATCGGATCCGAGCCACCGGCACAGCCCTCGATCAGATGGCGACGCCGGCTGCCTGCCGCACCTACAATGTGCTTCTCAACGAAGATCGAGTCGCGGCGGCCCTGATGATCGCTCTGTCCGCCACCGCGCAACGCTCAGAAAATCCCGGCGATCGAGCGGGTTAGGCCGGCCACCAGATCGGGCGAGGCTTCCTCGAATTCAAGATTGGCCTTGTTCGCGGTGCTGACCACCCGCGTCTGATAGCGCTGCCAGTCGGTGGTCCTGATCGAGTTTTGCCTGGTCGTACCGGACGTGCCCTGGATCAGCTCGTGATCGACGGTCTCGGTGATGATGATGCCATCGCGAACCCGCTCCGAAACCTGGAGATCGGTCACGATGGTATAGGTCACGTCGCTGACGAAACTGTCGACGACGGTGCTGACCGCGGCACCGATCAGGCCGCCAACGATCGCCGTTTCGGTATCGCCGACCGCGGCACCGGCGGCAGCGCCCGTGGCGCCACCGACGATGACGCTACCGAAGCCGCCACTATAGGCCTGCTCGGCGGCTGACGGTGACATGACCCCGGCCTGCAGCACATTCGCCTGGAGCCAGTAACGGGCGATCGAAGGATCCTCGACAATTCGGTAGCCGCGCGCCTCGACCTCGGCCCGGACCGCTTGCTCGATATCTAGGTCGCTGCGATCGGAGGTGTTTCGGATCTGGACGAACACGGTTCGATTTTGGTGGGCGACAGGATCAAGGAAAATCGTGTCCGTCATTCTGGTTTCGACCTCGAGATTGCGCTTGGAGATGGCCGTCGAGGTCCCGGCGCAGCCTGCGAGCAGGACGAGAAGCGAGGCGGTTGCGACGATCTGCACAAGGGTGGCTTTGGTCATGCTGATCCGGCTCCAAAACAAAAAAGGGGACGGCTGTCTCCGTCCCCCTTTGGTCGCAATGCCGAGCCAGTTTGTCGGGCCTGTCACGCCATCATCAGCGTGATGCCGACGTTTGACCTAGCTGGTGGCCTTCGAAAGTTCCGCTTCCACGGCTTCCCAGTTCACCAAATGGTCGAGCCACGCCTGAACGTAATCCGGCCTGCGGTTGCGATAATCTATGTAATAGGCATGTTCCCAAACGTCGATCCCCAGAATAGCGGACTTGCCGTGCATCAGCGGGTTTTCGCCGTTGGGCGTGCTGGTGACGGCCAATTTGCCGCCGTCGACGATCAGCCAGGCCCAGCCGCTGCCGAACTGCCCGGTGGCCGCATCCTTGAACTTTCCCTTGAAGTCGTCGAGCGAGCCGAAGGCGGCGTCGATCATGCGCGCGAGCTCGCCACCCGGTGCGCCGGCGTCCTTTTTCATGGTCCGCCAGAACAGGGTATGGTTCCAATGCTGGCCGCCATTGTTGATGAGGCCCGCATTGCCCGACCGGTAGCCTTCGACCACCACCTCGTCCAGGGACTTGCCGGCCAAATCGCTGCCTTCGACCAGGTCGTTGAGTTTGGTGACATAGGTCTGGTGATGCTTGCCGTAATGGAGCTCCACCGTCTCCGCCCCCATGTAGGGTGCCAGCGCATCATGCGCGTATCCGAGGTCAGGAAGTTCGAAAGCCATGCCGTCCTCTCTTTCGTTGCATCTATTACGTCGCCCAACGCCCGAGGCGGTCGGCGCGTTCCAGCCCTTACATAGGGCTATCCGGGCAGGAGGCCCATAGGGGCAAGGGCTGCATCCCCAATCATGAACGACCGGAGATCCAATCTTCTCGGCGCACTTCGCGAGGGTGACCCGGACCGTTATCTGGTCAGCCTGTTCGTGCCGGCCGAGTGGCAGGAGCCGGTTGCGGCTTTGTTCGTTCTCAACCTTGAATTGGCCCGCATCCGAGAGGCGACCACGCTACCGGTCACGGGCCTGATGCGGCTGCAATGGTGGCGCGAGCGCCTCGAGGCGGTCTCTCGACAAGCACAGTCATCGGGTCACCCAGTGCTCGGCGTTCTGGCGGAACTACTGGCAGAAGGGCGTTTCCAATCAGAAGACCTGCTGTCTTTGGTCGATGCGCGCGAAACCGAGTTCGACGCGTCACCGCTGGCGAGCGTGGCCGAGCTCGAGGCCTTCGCGCAGGCCACGGCCGGACATTTGGCGCGTCTGAGCGGCAGCGTTCAGGGCGCGCCTGACGGCACGCTCGACGCGCTCACCGCCGCCGGCACGGCGTACGGAATTCTGGGTGTTTTGAAAGCGTTGCCGTTTGCAATGTCCCAGGGCGTCGCGCCGTTCGCCCCGGAGCTTTCGCCGTCAACGCCGGTGAGCGCGGCGCCGCCGGCTTTGCTCGCTTTTAGCCGCCAAGCCGCCGAGCGCGGCGAAGCGCTTCTGCGCGCAAGCCAGGTTTTGCGAGCGTCACAGGGCGACGGGATCCGGGCCGTCGGTCTCATCCACCTCCTCGCCGGGAACGATTTCAACAAGCTCCAGGGTCAGGGCTTCGATCCCACCAAAGAGGACTGGTGCAGCCGTCCGCCTTGGACCATCCTCCGTGCCTGGGCCCACTGCCGGCTCGGCTGGTAGGGCAGGAAAACAACGGTGGGGGATGCCAGATTTGTCCGTGAGCGTAAGAGGAGCGATCAGGTGATCGACGTTGAGCGCGTCACCATTCGAGATGCGGATCGGGAGGACCTGCCGGCGATCATTGCCCTGCTCGAGGCCGATCCGTTGGGGCGTCTGCGTGACGGTCTCGAGGACAATCTCGGCGCCTACGAGCAGGCGTTCGAGGCCATCCAAGCGTCGCCGACCAATCGCCAGATCGTCGCCGAGCTCGACCGCCAGATCGTCGGCACCTTTCAGCTCACTTTCATCCCCGGCCTGTCGTTTCGTGGCGGCGAGCGCGTCCAGATTGAGAGCGTGCGGGTGGCCGAGAACCTCAGGGGCCAGGGACTGGGCCGGCACCTCATGCTGTGGGTGCTCGATTTGGCCCGCGCGAGAGGCGCTCGTCTGGTTCAGCTGACCACGAACCGAACCCGAGCAGATGCCCATCGCTTCTATGAGGCGCTCGGTTTCGAGGCGACCCATAGCGGCATGAAGATCGATTTAGGAGCGAAGGGCGATGGCTGACGAGGCACAGAGATGCGTGCTCGGTGAACCGCTTGGCGTCTGCAGCACCAAACCGATGACCGGCTTCTATCGAACCGGCTGTTGTGAAACCGGTCCGGAGGATGCGGGCAGCCACTTGGTCTGCGCCGAGATGACCGCGGCCTTTCTCGATTTCACCCGAAGCCGCGGCAACGATCTGTCGACAGCCCGGCCGGCGTTTGGTTTTCCGGGCCTCAAACCTGGCGATCGATGGTGCTTGTGCGCGCTTCGCTGGCGTGAGGCGCTTGAAGCAGGCTGCGCACCGAAGGTGGCGCTGCGGGCAACTCACGAAAAAGTGCTCGACTTCATCTCCTTGGACGACCTTAAGCGCCACGCTTTGGATTTGAGCTGATCGGCGGACCGGAGCTGACCAGCTCCGGGTTCGCGGGCTCGGGGCCGCCGGCGGACACCTCTTTTTCACCCCAGCCGCTGGCGAGTGCCACGCCGATGGCCACCAACACCATCTCGCCGAACTCGATCGCCACCGGCCATTCGCCCAAAATCGGGATCGCGATGAAGGGGGTTATGACCGGAACGAGGGAGGCGAATATGGCACCGCGCGCGGCGCCGAGCTTGGCGATGGCTACACCGTAGACGATCAACAGAATGACGCTGGTGACCAGGCCCTGATAAACAACCTGGAGAACCAGCTCCCCGGGCGGCACGGCCATGAGCGGTGCGGTTCCGCGGACCACCAGGTAGACGGGCGAATAGAGCAGCGCGGAGACGACCGTGACGATCGCGCTTGCGTGTAAGGGGTTGAGCCGCGCCGCGCGCATGGCAACGGTGTAGGATGCCCAAAAAAGGGCCGCCACCAGAAAGAAGCCGTGGCCGATCCAGGCCTGGTCCCCGTCCGCCGCCCAGAATTGCTGGCCCGCGAGCATGACGATGCCAATCGTCACCATCGTTACCCCGAGCCATCGTTGCCGGCTGAGCCGGGTGCCGAACAGACCGACCAGGATCAGGATCACGAACAAGGGCATGGCGCCGGGGATGAAGGTGCCCGCATGGGCGGCTGGCGCATAGTTCAACCCCTGGGCCGCGATCAACGCGTAGGGCGCACCGGCGCCGGCGGTGAGTGCCAAAAAGCCGATCCAGCCCAATTGCTTGAAGGCCAGGCCCCGCCACAGCACGACCGGGGCCAGGAGCAAACCCGCCGTTGCGAAGCGCAAAAAGGCCAGATCGGCCGCGTTCAGACTTTGTCCGACACCCAGCCGCGTGATCACCATCCAGCCCGCCATGATGGTCACTGCCGTCAGTGCGGCGATGGTGCCGATTAGCCGGTCGCGCGGTGCAACCGGTTGGCTAGCCAGGGTGATCCTGCTGGCCACGGTATTAGTCCGCTACGGGTTTTCGGTTCCGTTGGATCTCGGCGGGCTCGAGGTCGGAGGGCAAAAGGAACGGGTCGGTCGATGGCAAAAAACGATTGCCGATGACGGAGAGGATCACGAACGGGCTAGACTTCATGATGCTGGTCCAGACCTGGGGGATCAGCGAGGAATTCGAGCATAGGACAAAGGCTACCAAACATGAAAACGGATGATCCTCATCGCACCGGTGATTGTCTCAACTGTCAAGCATATCGTACCGGAGGTTGAGCGATGGACATTGCCACGTTCAGGCGGCATGGCCACGAACTGATCGATCGGATCGCTGACTATTGGCAGACGATCGAGGATAGACCGGTTCGTGCCCAGACCGAGCCGGGCGCGATCAAAAGCCAGCTGCCCGCGGCACCGCCCGAACAGGGCGAGCCCTTCGACCAGGTGATGGCCGACTTCGAACGGATCGTCATGCCGGGCATCACCCATTGGCAGCATCCCCGGTTCTTCGCCTACTTCCCCGCCAATATCTCGCCGCCCTCGGTCCTGGCCGAGTTTCTAACCGCCGCTTTGGGGGCCAATGCCATGCTCTGGCAGACCTCGCCGGCGGCGACCGAACTCGAAACCCACTGCCTCGATTGGCTCCGCCAGGCGATTGGCCTGCCTGCCGGCTTTCAGGGCGTCATCCAGGACACGGCGTCGTCGGCAACGCTTTGCGCGCTTCTGACGGCGCGCGAACTGGCGACCGGCGGCGAGGCGAACCAGGAGGGATTGAGCGGTCTCGGTCCACTGTTCGTCTATACCAGCGCCCAGGCCCACTCTTCCGTCGAGAAGAACGCGCGAATAGCCGGCTTCGGCGATGCGGGTCTGCGGCGCATTGAAACCGACCCTACGGGAGCCATGCGCCCCGACCTATTGGAAGCAGCCGTCCGCGAGGACCAAAGGCGAGGCCGAAGGCCGGCGGCGGTGGTCGCGACCCTGGGCACCACCGCGACCGGTGCGGTCGACCCGATTTTGCCGATCGCCGACATTTGCCGACGCTTTGATCTCTTTCTCCACGTCGACGCTGCGTGGGCGGGCTCGGCGCTCATCTGTCCCGAGTGGCGCCACCTGCTGCCGTCCGCCGACGGTATCGACAGCATCGTCTTTAATCCGCACAAATGGCTAGGCGTTCAGTTCGACTGCTCGGCTTACTTCGTGAGGAACAGCGAATGGCTCATTCGAACTTTTCAGGTGATGCCCAGCTACCTGCAATCGCGCGAAACCGGCGAGGTCATCGATTATCGCGATTGGGGCATTCCGCTGGGCCGACGGTTCCGGGCCCTCAAATTGTGGTTTGTCCTGCGCTGCTATGGTCTCGACGGCCTGAGGACGATCATTCGCCAACACATCGCCTGGGCCCACGAGTTCGCCGGTTGGGTCGACGAAAGTCCGGATTTCGAGCTGGTGACTCCGGTCACTCTCGGTTTGGTCTGTTTTCGATATCGTCCCCGTTGTGTATCGGTCGATCAGTTGGACGCGCTTAATCGCACCTTAATCGATCGAGTGAATGATGAGGGAACAACCTACCTAACCGGCACGGACACAGGCTCATGCTATGCGATCAGAGTATCGATCGGGCCTTTTGCAACAGAACAGCGACATGTCCAAGGAACCTGGGAAACGATCCAAGCGTTGGCGAGAGAAATTTCGGTTTAGGCTCACTCCAATGCATATCAACCGTGGAGCGTTTATCTAGGGTTGTTGATATACTAACAAGAGGTAAACAAGATCGGGAGAGACGGATGATGCGTGTTGTTTTGACCGTCGCTTTCATCGTTGGCGGCGTGTTGGCCACGCCGGGCAAGGCGAATGCCGATCCCGACCAGTGGCTTCTGTTCAACGTCGCCCCTTCCGATCTCGAACGCCGGGTCCAGGAACGTCAGAACCGCCTGAGGCCGACCGAGCAGGACCAGCAAATCTCCGACTCGATCGAGCACCGATTTGGATCGATGGGCCTGGAGATCCGCAATGAAGGCGGCCGCATCAAGCCAGACATGTTCGTCGAAAAAGGTCGCTGGCGTTTCAAGAGCAAGCTCAAGGGCAGCAATCTCGACGTCGACGGCTTCATGATGCGGGCCATCCTGCATTTTTCCACCGGCGAGCTCTATTCAGACCTCCGGGTCCGGCGATCGCTTGCGGAGAAGCGTCAGGCCATCCCCTATCGGTAGCACGCATAAAGCGAAGCGATCGTCACCGGCGAGCGATCTGTTGATCTGATCGAGAATTTGCGCCTGTCGGCTTCGGGGATCCGGTGCCGCGACCTCACCGCCCCAAAACACATTGTCCAGCGCAACAATGCCGCCGGGCCGCGCTAGCGCTTCGGCCTTTTTCAGATAGTCGGGATAGCTCTTTTTGTCGGCATCGATGTAGATCAGGTCGACCAACCCCTCGAAACCTTCGTTAAGCAACGCGTCCATCTGCTCCGAAGCAAGCCCCAGCCGTCTTTCGATCCGATCGCCGACGCCCGCCTCCTGCCAGTAGGCGGCGCCCTGGTCACCCCATTCGGCATTGACGTCGATGGTGATCAACCGTCCATTCGGGCGCAGCGCCAGGGCCATGGCCAGACTGCCATAGCCGGTGAATGTACCGACCTCGACGATCAGCCGAGCGCCCGTCACCTCCACCAGGAATGCCAGGAGAGCGGCCTGTTCCGGTGGGCTCGCCATGCCCCCATGCTCATGGGCACGGGTCGCTTCCCGCAAGGCTCGGAGCGAGGGATGCTCACGCAGGCCCACCTCCTCCCAATAGGAGGCGAGCCGATCATTCGAGGCGAGCCATCCGAACGCCACGAGTCCGCTCCTTTATGCTCAGGCCAGCCGATCAGGCCGGAGCGCGCATCTTTTCGAGCTCGGCGACCACCTTTTCGGCGTGTCCCGGAACCTTGACCTTGCGCCAGACCGACCGGACCACCCCCCGATCGTCGATGAGGAAGGTCGAGCGGTCGATACCCATATATTTTTTGCCGTACATGTTTTTCTCGACCCATGCGCCGAGCGCTTCAACGAGCCCGCCTTCCTCATCCGAGAGCAGCGGGAAGGTGAGCCCGTGTTTGGCTTTGAACTTGTCGTGGCTTTTAACGCTGTCCTTGGACAGGCCCAGAAGCTCGGCGCCGGCGCCGCCGATCCTGTCGTAAAGCTCCTGGAAGGCCAGTGCCTCCTTGGTGCAGCCTGAGGTGTCGTCCTTTGGATAGAGATAGAGAACGAAGGGTTTGCCGGCGAGATCGGCCTTACTAAGGGTCTCACCGCCATCGGTCGGCAGTGTGAAATCCGGCAGTTCCGAACCGACGTCAATGGTCATCGCTGGTCGTCCTCCTGGTATTTGGGTTTGATCATAGGCCAAAGCCCGAAGGCTCGGCCGTCAGCCCTTCGCTCATGGCGCTAGAAGGCTAGCTTGATCGGTTGTTCGAGAAGTCAACGAGACCCGTCGACCGGATCCGCAGCGACGCCGTAGATCGAGGCGGCCAGGCGCTCGACCCGCGCCTGCAGCTCCGTCAGCGCGGCTTCCAGGCGGACCATGTCGAGACCCACCTCGGCATCATCGAAGGCGAGCGCACCGGCTCGGGTGAGGCAGCGTTCCAGATCGAGGGCGATCTCCTTGGGTCGCACCCCTTGATCGGCGGCGAGCCTCAATACCGCATCCAGATCGGTCTGGACCTCATAGGCGCGCACCAGGATATCCGCCTGATCCTCGCTCAGACAATCCAGCTCCTGCGCCTTGCGAAACACCTCCGTCGTGCTGAGACCCGCAAGATCCGGATGATGCTGGGCCCGGGTCAGCACCAGAAACTGCGCCAGGAACTCGAGGCTAACGATGCCGCCCCGGACATGTTTGAGCTGCCACGGATCGTCGCTGCCATGTTCGCCAAACACCCGTTCGCGCATGGCAACGATCTCTGCGCCCGCTTTGACCGGGTCCCTAGGCGTCGCCAGCACATCGGTAATGATGGTCCGCACGGCGTCGCACAGAGCGGGATCACCGGCGATCGGCCGGGCCCGGGTCAGGGCCTGATGTTCCCAGAGGGCGGCTGTCCGCCGCTGATAGCCGTCGAAGGCCGCGAGCGAACTGGCCACCGGGCCGGCTTTGCCGGATGGCCTAAGCCGCATGTCGATCTCGTAGAGACGTCCCTCGGCGGTGCGCGCACTGATCGCGCTCACCAGCCTTTGGCCGAGCCGGGCATAGAAGGTGGCGGCGGCGAGGGGGCGTGTGCCGTCACTCATCGCACCGTCCGGCGCGTCATAGATGAAGATCAGATCGAGATCGGAGCCGATACTGAGCTCGCGGCTGCCGAGCTTGCCCATGGCGATGACGGCGAACCGGCCGCCCGGCACGGTCCCGTGCTGGTCGGCGAGCCAGCGTTCCACGGGCGGCAGCATCCGCTCGATCACCAGCTCGGCGATATCGACCAGCCGCGGCGACAGGCGGACGCCCCGGCTTCGCCCCAACAAGACCTGCAACTCCAACTGGAACTGGCGGCCCGAGGCCCATAGCCGGGCCCGGTCGAACATCTCCTCGAGGCTCAAGGCGACCGCCAGGCTCGCGTCCAGTTCCTCGGCCAAACCCTGCTTGTCGGGCGGATCGTCCAGAAAATCGTTGGTCAGCATGGCATCGAAAAGCTGCGGCTGACGGACCAGACGGCGCGCCATTCGAGGCGCCGCGCCCATCATGGTCACGATCACCCGGAGCAGCGGTTCGTGTGCTCGCAACAGGGAAAAGACCTGAACGCCGGCCGGCAGCGAGGACACGAACTCATCGAAGCGTTGGAAGGCTGCGTCCGGATCATGGTGGGCGGCAAGCGCCTCGATCAGGGCCGGATGGAGTTCCGTCAGGAGTTCCCGCGCCCGCTCGCTCCGGGTTGCCCGGATGTGGCCATGGTGCCATTCGGCGATCCGCCGGATCAGATCCTTCGCACGGCCGAAGCCGAGCCTGGTCAGGTGGTCGACGGTCTCGGGGTCCGGGTCCGTGCCGGTGAAGACCAACCGTCCGCCCCGCCCGTCGATGGAGGTGCCATCGAAAAGCTCGGAAAAATGCTTCTCCACCCTGAGAAGATGAGTTGAGAGTTGATCCTCGAAAAGGCCGGGCTCTTCGAAGCCCATGAACCGGGCGAAACGATCGAACGCTTCACGCCGTTCCGGCAGACTATGGGTCTGCTTGTCGTCGATCATCTGCAGGCGGTGTTCGGTCCGCCGGAGGAAAACGTAAGCATCGCTCAGTTCGCTCGCGACCTCGGCGTCGAGCCAACCGCCGTCTACCAGGCGATGGAGCGCTTCCCGGGTTTCCCGAACACGCAGCTCCGGATGGCGCCCGCCCAGAATAAGCTGTTGCGTCTGGGCGAAGAATTCGATCTCGCGAATGCCGCCTCGACCAATCTTGATGTTGTGCCCGGCGGTGCGCACCTGCCCATGACCGCGATGGCGGTCTATTTGGTGCTTCACCGCTCGAATATCGTTGATCGAGGCAAAATCGAGATGACGGCGCCACAAGAACGGTCGCAGCCGGGTCAGGAACGCTTCGCCCCCGCCGACATCACCCGCGATCGCGCGGGCCTTGACCAGCGCGGCCCGATCCCTGTTCTGGCCCTGACGCTCGTAGTAGGCCTCGGCCGCTTCGGTGCTCAGTGCCAGGGGCTGGGCCGCCGGCCGTGGGCGGAGGCGGTAGTCCACGCGCAGGATGTAGTCACGACCGGTTTCGGCATCCAAAACACCGGCGATGCCGCGGGCGATGCGGGCGGTCGATGCCATCGCCGATTCCGGTCCGCGGTAAGGAAACCGCTCCTCATCGAAGAAAATGATCAGATCGATGTCACTCGAATAGTTGAGCTCGAAGGCGCCGAGCTTGCCCATGCCGAGCACGAACAGACCGTGGGGCGCTCCTTCCTCGAGCACCCAGGAGGGCAGCTCGTTGCGGTCTACCGCGAAGCCGAGCATCAGGCGGAGGGTCTTCGCCACCGCGATATCGGCAAACCGGCTGAGATGCCGCGTTACCTGCTCCAGGGACAATCGGTTCGCGAGGTCGCCGAGCGCGACGCCAAGTGCCACCCGCCGTTTGCCCGCGCCAAGATCGCTGAGCAAAGCGCGCCGACCTGCCGGTTCGCTGGCCGAGATCTGATCGATCGTCAGCGTAACGAGGTCGTCAATGTCGCCGGTCAAAAGTTCCGAGACGTATTCATGCTCAGCAAACAGAAGACGTTTCAGATAAGGGCTGTTGACCAGGACGCCTCGGATCAGGCTCTGATGTTCCGGTTTGCCGGCGATCGCGGCGCACCGCTCGCGCAACATCGCCGTCGGCGCGGCGGCACTCCAGCGTTCAATGAGCGTATCACCATCGGCGGTCACAAGGTCTCGTCGCTCCCATCGTGCATATATGCGGCACAGACGAAGAATCTTTTTAGCCCGGAGTCTCACGATTGAGCAAAGGTGTGAATGGTTGGACCCTGGCGTCTCGATGCGGACGTTGGGGTGCGCGGTTTCTCGCCTGGACCGCGACCACCCTCGTGATACTGGCGCTGATCGTCTGGTGGCGGGTCGGTGACGGTGAGATAACCGCCGATTGGGCGAGGCCGACCCTGATCCGAACCCTTGGCGGTCTTTCCGGCGCCAGCCATGTGGACATCGGCGGCATCGGCCTCTCCTGGGATCGTCTGACTCAGACGCCGGCGCTGGTGGCACGCGAGGTCACGCTCAGCGGCATGGAAGATCTGATGGGTGAGCTCACGCTTGGCTCGGTCGCCGTCTCGCTCGACCGGAGCGAACTGCTTCGGGGCCGCGCTCAGCCTGTCGGTATTGCCGTCGAAGGCCTTGATCTCACCGTCGACCAGTCGCTCCTGACGAATGAGTCGGACGCGGACCAGGACAGCATGGCCGTGTTGGCATCGATGGAAGGTTTCGGCCTTCGGTCCAGCCGTATCCGGGTCGTCGACCAAGCCGGCCAGCAGGTGCTGGGTCTCGAGATCGAAAGCCTGACCCTGGTCCGAGACGGCAACCTATGGAACCTGGTCAGCGAGCCTTCCTTGCGCGTCCAATCTCCCGCGCTGCGTAAGGATCTCCGGTTGGACCGGCTCACATTTGCCGGTCGCTACGATGTCTCGACCGGTGAATGGGCCCTCGAGCGGGGAAACATCGCGCTCGAAGGTCGTCATATCGAGCTATTGGGACAGGGCGGCAGCGACGGCGCATCGGAAGTGCAATTGGATCTGAGCCTCGACGCACTCTCCCTCGATCAGCTCCTGGCTCACTGGCCCGTCGACGAGGCGAAAGGCGCCTTTGACTGGATTTCGGAAAACATCACCCAAGCCTCGCTGACCAATGGGCGTATAAACCTCAGGAGCACGCTCGACGATTTGAGTGAGGGGACGCTGGCCGCGGAAGACGTGACCGGCGGTTTCGACCTCCAGGACGTGACCCTGCACTATCTCCGGCCCATGCCGCCGATCGAGAGTATCGGCGCGAAAGCGACCTTCGATCTTGGCGAGCTGCGGTTTGCGACCGAGGGCGGCACGCTGAGCGAAGGCAAACTCGCCCCGAGTAACATCGTGATCGACAATCTCGACGCTCCCGGTGTCACCGAGACGCTGGATGTCGATGCGTCCATCGCCATCCCGATCCCCGACCTTCTGGCTGTCATCGACCGGGAGCCCCTGACCTTGGCCTCGGATGCGGGCATCGAGCCGGCGGCGACTGCCGGCAGCGCAGAGCTGAACCTCAAGGTGGCCCTGCCTCTGCTCCGTGACCTCCTCTGGGAACAGGTGGTGTTGGATGTGCACGGGCGTCTCGACGGATTCTCGTTGCCGGATGCGCTCGAAGGGCAACCCCTGACGGCCGGCCAGTTCGAACTCCGGGCCGATCCGGACGGTCTTGCCTTGGACGGCAGCGCCCGGGTGAGCGACATCCCTTTGAATCTGAAGGTGCAGATCGTTGGCGCGCGGACGACCATCGAGGGCAGCGGCACGATCCAGGCCGATCAGCTCAGCCGGCTCGGCGCACCCGAGGCCCTGCCGATCCGGGGCCAACTGGGCGTCGATTTTACCCGGATCGAAGCCGGCGGTGATCAGGAGCAGAGCTTCCAGGTCGATCTGACCGACACGGCCGTCTTCGTGCCGGCGCTCAAGCTCAGCAAGCCCCGGGGATCCGCCGGCGAACTCGCCTTCAACATGGTGAGCGACGATACGGGCCTGGCGATCCGCGATGGCCGCGTGGCATGGCCCGGCGTCAAGCTAACCGGTGATGCCTTCTTTGCGCCCGACGGCCGTCTGCGATCTCTGGAGCTGGATCAGCTTGCCGTTTCCGGCAGTGACCTCGGCGTTCAAGCCAAGACTGATGGTGCGGAAGGGTTCGCCGTAGCCTTGCGAGGCCGCCGTCTGGATCTGACCTGGCTTACGGATCTGTTCAGCGCCGATGCGGAGAGCACGACGGCACCGGTGGACGCATCGGGACTGCCGCCGTTGAGCCTGTTGGTGAATGTCGACGAGCTGTCTCTGGGCGGTGATCTGGTGCTCGCGGATGTCGAGGCACGGGCGTCGGCCAGCAAAGGCCGGCTCAACTCCTTCGAGGCCAACGCCTGGACCGAGGCGGGCGGGCTTACGATCGCAAGCCTCTCGGAGCAGGCCGGCGGCTGGACCTTCGAGCTGGAAAGCGGCGATGCGGGCGGGTTCCTGCAAACCCTTGGTCTGACCGAACATGTCAATGGCGGCTCGATCCAGGTCGAAGCCGCCATTCAGCCGAGCGAGGTGGGGCTGGCCGCCGATGGCGCGCTGCTCATGGAGCAATTCATGATCGAGGACTCGCCCTCGGTTATCCGCCTTCTCAGCCTGGCGTCGATCCAGGGCATCGCCGACGTGTTCGACGGCCGGGGCCTCTACTTGCAGAAGTTCAAGGCACCTTTCACCGCGCGGGAAGGGGTGATCCGGATCAACCAGGCGGCAGGAACCGGTTCGGAGCTTGGCCTGACCCTCGATGGCACGCTGGACAGCCCGGACGACCGTCTGGACCTGGAGGGCAGTCTCGCGCCGCTTTACACGCTCAATCGATTTCTTGGACAGATCCCGCTGATCGGCAACATTCTCCGTGGCCAGCGTCAGCAGGGCGCGTTCGCCATCACCTTCACCATCCGGGGACCGAAATCTGACCCGAATGTCGCGGTCAATCCGCTGGCGCTGGTGACGCCCGGGGTCATTCGGGACGCGTTTCGGGCGTTGGCGGGCAACGGTGAGAACCAGAAAGCGGCGACGCCTTAACCGACATCTACAGCGCCTTGACCATGATGTGGCGCTTCCTACCGGCGGAAAGCTTGACGCCCCCGCCGTGCAAAATATCGCTGTCGATCAGTGCTGACTCGTCCTCGATCACTCGATCGGCCAGCCTGGCGCCACCGCCCCGGATCAGCCGCCGCGCTTCGCCCCGGGAGCCAACCAAGCCACTTTCATGGAGAAGATCGAGGACCGAAACACCACCAACCAGCTTGGAAGCTTCGATGGTGTGGACCGGAAGACCTTCGTCGCCTGCCTGTCCGGACTCGAAAACCGCCTCCGCGGCTTGCGCCGCCTCATGGGCGGCTTCCACGCCATGGCAAAGCACCGTCGCCTCGGTCGCCAGCAGCTTCTTGGCCTCGTTAATCTCGGCGCCTTCCAGCTTTTCCAGTCGGGCGATCTCGTCCAGGGGCAGCAGCGTGAACAGGCGAAGAAAGCGCCCGACATCCGCGTCCTCGGTGTTGCGCCAATATTGCCAGTAATCGAACGCCGGAAGCTTGTCGGCGTTGAGCCACACCGCGCCGCTCACCGATTTGCCCATCTTGGCGCCGCTCGCGGTGGTGATGAGCGGTGTCGTCAGACCGAAGAGCTCGAACCCTTGGGTCCGCCGGCCGAGCTCGACACCATTGACGATGTTCCCCCACTGATCCGAACCGCCCATCTGCAAGCGGCAGCCTTCCCGTTTGGCCAGTTCGACGAAATCGTAGGCCTGCATGATCATGTAGTTGAATTCGAGAAACGTTAGCGGCTGCTCTCGGTCCAGTCTCAGCCGCACCGAATCGAAGGTCAGCATCCGGTTGACGGTGAAATGTCGGCCGATCTCGCGCAAGAGCGGGATGTAACGGAGCTCGCTGAGCCACGCGTCATTGTCGATCAAAAGGGCGCCGCCATCGCCGAAATCGAGAAAACGTGTCAGCGACTGTCGCACACCTTGCTTGTTGGCCTCGAGCGTGTCGTCGTCCAAAAGCTGGCGGCCCTCGTCTTTGCCCGAGGGATCGCCGACCCGGCTGGTGCCGCCGCCCACGAGCGCGATCGGCCGATGCCCGGTCGCCTGGAGATGGCGCAGCATCATGATGCCGACCAGATTGCCGATGTGCAGGCTGTCCGCGGTGCAATCGAAACCGATATAGCCGGTCACGCGGTTGGTGGCCGCCAAAGCGTCCAGCGCCTCGGCATCGGTGACCTGATGGATGAATCCACGCTGGTCGAGCGTGCGCAAAAAAGACGACCGGAACTCAGACATGGATCGGGCCAGGAAAGCGGAAGAAGGTTCAGGCGGCCGGCGCTGGTTCGGCCCTCACTTCGCGCTTGTCCAGATACCGTTCAACCGCTTCGTTGAACACTTCCAGCTTGCCGGAAAAGGCGTGATCAGCGTCGGCAATGGTAGTCACATCGATCGTGATCTTACGCTGGTGCTGAAGTTTGTGCGCCAGTTTTTCCACCGATTCCACAGACGTCACGATGTCCTTGCTGCCCTGGATCATCACGCCGGACGACGGACAAGGCGCAAGAAAGCTGAAGTCATACTGGCTTGCAGGCAGGGCCGCGCAGACGAAGCCCTCGATTTCAGGCCGGCGCATCAACAGCTGCATGGCGATCCAGGAGCCGAAGGAGAAACCGGCGACCCAACAGACCTTCGAGTTCGGATTGTGCAATTGCATCCAGTCGAGCGCGGATGCCGCGTCCCTCAGCTCGCCCTGACCCTGGTCGAAAATGCCCTGGGATCGGCCGACGCCCCGAAAATTGAACCGCAACACCGAAAAGCCCCGCCGCTGATAGGCCAGGAACAGATTGTAGACGATGCGATTATTCATGGTTCCGCCGTGCAGCGGATGGGGATGCAGGATCAAGGCCAGCGGCGGCGTTGCTCCCTTCCCGTGGATGTAGCGGCCTTCAAGGCGACCATCGGAGCCATTAAAGATGACTTCCGGCATCGTGTTCTCCTGACTCCCAGGCAACACCGCTGAAGATATTGGAGAGCGTTGAAGCCATCCCTAAGATGCGGTGCATGCGGATATGGTTTTAATTGCAGACGCCGAAGCCGACGAACTCACGGACGACCGTGTCGTTTCCGATCACGCCAACCTGCCTCTGCGTTGAATTAGGAGCAATGCTGGCCTACGTCTGCTCATAGGTGGATATAGCGTGGTGAGGCCGGCATGTTCAAGATGCTGCGCGACGATATCAAGGCGGTTGCCGAACGCGACCCCGCGGCGAAGAGCACCGTCGAGATACTGCTCTGTTACCCGGGCCTTCACGCCATCATCTGGCACCGGCTGGCCCACTGGTGCTGGCGTAAACGCTTGTTTCTGGTCGGCCGGCTGCTGTCCCATCTGGGGCGCATGCTCACCGGCATCGAAATCCATCCTGCCGCCAAAGTCGGCAGGCGCGTATTCATCGACCACGGCATGGGCGTGGTCATCGGCGAGACCGCGGAGGTCGGCGACGATGTGACGCTTTACCAGGGTGTGACGCTTGGTGGCGTCAGCACCAACAAGGGCAAGCGTCATCCAACCCTGGAGAAAGGCGTGGTCGTCGGCGCCGGCGCCGCCGTTTTGGGACCGTTCACGGTTGGTGCCGACGCGCGCATTGGATCCAATGCCGTCGTTCTGTCAGAGGTGACGGCGGGCTCCACGGTGGTCGGCATCCCGGCGAAGCAGGTCGGCCCAAAACCAGTGCTAGACGTTTGCTGTTTTCCGGCCTACGGGGCTGACCCCGGTGTCGAAACCGACCCGTTGGCGCGCACCATCGAGCGCATGGGGCGTGAGATCGAAACGTTGAAAGCGCGGCTCGACGAGCTCGACAGCGTTTCGGAAAGCGCGGACGACGTTGAGCCCAAGCGCGCCGCCTCCTAAAGCGCCGGCCCTTACGCGGTCGAAAAAGCCGTGATCTACTTGGATTACAATGCTTCGGCACCTCTTCGGCCGGAGGCGCGTTCGGCTGTGGACGCGATCCTGGACGCAACCGGCAACCCGTCCTCGGTTCACGGGCCCGGCCGCCGGGCGCGGGCGCGGATTGACCAGGCCCGCGAGGCTCTCGCCCGGTGGCTCGGACTAGATCCATCCGAGATCGTTTTCACCGCCGGTGCAACCGAGGCCAACAATCTGGCGCTCCACGGAAGCGCTCGACCCGCCATCTCCGCGATGGAACACGATTCTGTGCGCGCGCCGGTTGGTGATCGGGCGATTTATCTTCCCGCCGCCGGCGACGGGCAGATTGACGTGGACGAGGCCCAACGTCTCATCGACCAGCACCAACCGGATCTCGTCTCGGTCATGGCCGCCAACAACGAAACCGGTGTGATCCAACCCATCACCAACGTCGCGAGCATCGCGAAAAATGTGGGCGCCCTGGTTCATGTGGACGCGGTCCAAGTACCCGGTCGCATGGATCTGGCACCGATTACCGCCGTCGCCGATCTTCTGACCTTGTCTTCCCACAAGGTTGGCGGGCCGAAGGGCGTAGGCGCGCTCGTCATCAGGGGCGGAACCCGCCTGCCGGCGCTGATGGCCGGCGGCGGTCAGGAGCGCTACCGACGCCCGGGCACGGAGAATGACGCTGGGATCGTCGGTTTCGCCGCGGCCCTGACCGCGCTCGAAGATGGCGAAAGCCAAAGGGTTCGCATGCTGAGGGACCGATTTGAAGCGGGTGTTCTGGCCCGTTGCGCCGGTGTCCGGATTATCGGCCACGAAGCTCCGAGGATCGGCAACACGTCCTGCCTGGCGCTGCCGGGCCCCAGGGCCGAAACCCAGGTCATCGCCATGGATATGGCCGGTTTGTGCGTCAGTGCGGGTGCTGCTTGTTCATCCGGCAAGGTCGCGGCCTCCCATGTCCTTGCGGCGATGGGTCTGGATGACGACATTGTGGAACGTGCGGTTAGGATGAGCTTCGGTTGGGCGAACACGATCGAGGAAGCCGACCAGGCGCTCGACATCCTTGAAGAGTTGTGCCGAGGATGGTCCAAACGCGCTGCTTAGGTGTTTGGCGGAGAAGGTGATGATGCAACGTGAACCGGTGGTGAAGGTCAGTGAACGCGCCGCCCGTCGCATGCAGGAGTTGATCGAGACGCGCGGCGAGGGCGCCGAGGGCATCAAACTCGCCGTCAAAACCGCCGGCTGCTCCGGTCTCACTTACCAGCTCGACTTCGCCCGCGAAATCCAGGCCACCGACGAGATCGTTGAAGCGGCGGGCGTAAAGCTCGTGATCGACCCCGGCGCCATCATGTTCGTCGTCGGTACGGAGATGGATTTCGTCGAGGACAAGCTTGGCTCCTCGTTCAAGTTCACTAACCCCAACGAGACCGGTCGCTGCGGCTGCGGCGAAAGCTTCACGGTCTGAGCCTCAGTCCCGGTGCCGTGGATCGAGGTTATCGAGCGAAGCGGTCGTCTGCGCAGGCTCGAGGTTCGGGACGGCGCCTCCATTCTGGAGATTGCCCGGCAGTTCGGCCTCGAGATCGAGGGCACCTGCGAGGGGTGCATGGCTTGTGCCACCTGCCACGTCGCCCTCGACGAAGCGTCGTTCGCGGCCCTACCGCCGCCGACCGACGAGGAAGAGGATATGTTGGATCTGGCGAGCAACCTGGAAGCAACCTCCCGGCTGGGCTGCCAGGTTCGCGTCTCCCGAGCGGTCGATGGCATGCGTGTCCGGCTGATCGGGGAATGAGTTTTTGTCTGGTTCGGCGATGACAAAACCAGCGCGCATCGTGGTCGCCATGTCTGGTGGCGTCGACAGCTCGGTGGTGGCGGCCCTCCTGGTCGAGGAAGGCCATGAGGTGATCGGGATCACGCTCCAGCTCTATGATCATGCGGCGGCAACCCAAGCGGGCCGGTCCTGCTGTGCCGGGCGTGACATTCACGATGCCAGGCGGGTCGCCGACCATCTCGGCATTCCCCATTATGTCCTCGACTATGAGGATCGTTTCCGGCGAGACGTGATCGAGCCCTTCGCCGAGGCCTATGCCGCCGGCCGGACGCCCATCCCCTGCGTCTCCTGCAATCAAAGCGTCAAGTTCCGCGATCTTCTGGCGACGGCGCGAGATTTGGGCGCCGACGCGCTGGCCACGGGCCACTACGCCCAGCGCCGCCTGGCGACCGGTAAACCCGGCCTGTTCCGGGCGACAGATCGGGAACGCGATCAAACCTATTTTTTGTCTCAGACAACCGCCGAGCAGCTTGATTTCCTTCGCTTTCCGTTGGGCCATCTGACCAAGGATGCGGTCCGGGACCAAGCCCAGCGGCTGGGGCTCGCGGTCGCCCAAAAGCCGGATAGCCAGGACATCTGTTTCGTGCCCAGAGGCCATTACTCGTCGCTGGTGGACAGGCTTCGCCCCGAGGCAAGGCGGCCAGGCGCCATCGTCGATTTGGCCGGGCGCCAGTTGGGAGAGCATCAGGGCATCATCAACTACACCGTCGGTCAGCGCCGCAGGCTTGGGCTCAGCGCCCACCAACCGCTCTACGTGCTACGGCTCGACCGGGAGCGAAATCAGGTGGTTGTGGGCCCAAGAGACGCGCTTCTGAGTGAAGAGCTGACGCTCACGGGCGTCAATTGGCTGGGCGACGAGCCGCTTGGCCAGGCACTCTTAGACGTTATGGTGAAGCACCGGGCCAATGAGCCCGAGGTGCCGGCCACGATTGCACGCCGCGACGGCTCGACGGTCATCCAGTTCGATCGTCCTGAGTTCGGCGTGGCGCCCGGTCAGGCCTGCGTCTTCTATCAGAATGACCGGGTCCTGGGCGGCGGTTGGATCGATCGGGTGGCAACCCGAATGCCCCAGGGCTTCGACCCGGCGGTCCGCTTGACACACGACGCGGCCATGCCTTAATCCCCGGCGCTCAGGCACGGGATGGCGGAGTAGCTCAGTTGGTTAGAGCAGCGGAATCATAATCCGCGTGTCGGGGGTTCAAGTCCCTCCTCCGCTACCAATTTTCGTCTGTCGATCCGGCGAAAACCGTAGTCGCGGCGGGCCTGATTATCGGCCGGTCTTATCGCATTTTCCAACGGACAAAGATGTCCGGTCCGGCTGGGCCGGACGACGCGCGCATGATCAGTGGATAGGAGGAAAGGATGGCGCCTACGCCCGTGCCCTCTTTTCGCCATTGGAAACAATCATGCGACGCGCTCCCTTTGCCGCCCTTCTCACATTGCATTTGGTCTTGGCGCCGCTGGCGGCGGCCCAGGCCGGCTCCGAACGCCAGTGGTTAGTCATCCGCACCTATGAGATGACCGGCTCCAACGTTTCCGAGACCATTGCGGTGCCGCTGTCGCTGGTCGCCCGGGCCTCGCGGCTGGTACCCCAGTCGATCCGCCGGGAGCTCGAGCTCGAGGGCATCCCTCTGGATGAGCTGGTCCGCTTGGTGGTCGAGGAGGATCTTCGCGGACCGGTCGCGGAGATCACCGACGAGCAGAACGGCGAGCGCATGGTGGTCGCGATCGAGGAACGCTGACGATCCAGACGGAACTCGAGGCTTGGCCCCGAGCGATCGACGGCGGCGGTTGGCTCAACTCTGTCATTTGAGCGTCGCAACCAAACCGCTAACATGGGGGGTCATCTGTATCGAATGATGGTCTGAGGAGATCAAAGCGATGGAGGGGGAGGGCCAAGAACCCTTGCGATCGTTCGTTCGGCGGAGCGGCGAGGCGCCGCGCATCCCCTGGATCGGAGGCGACGTTGCGCTGCTCGCCGCCGGCGACGAAACCGGCGATCGCTACACCGTCGAAATCGCCGCCTCCGGCGAGGGCGGGGGCCCGGCCCCGCATCTCCAGGCTCGCGAAGACGAGTTCTTCTTCGTGCTCTCCGGTGGTCCGATCACCTACACGGCCGGCAATCAGGCCGTCGACGTCAGCGCCGGCGGCTTCATCACGATCAGCTCCGGGACCGCTCATCAATTCAAGAACAACGGTCGCGCCGGCCGGCTTATCACCTTCAACGCACCGGCCGGTTTCGACCGTTTTCAGCGACAGGTGATGGCACCCTGGGTGGAGAAGGGCGAAGCGCCGCCGCCAATGCCCGAACTGGGCAAGAGGATCGCCGAGGTGGCACCGTCGTTCGGCATCACCATGTTCCCTGACGAAGCGCTTTTCGAGGTGCCGCCGGTCGTCCACTCGGTGGCCGGCGATGCGCCCGCCGACGAGCTGGCCGCCGGCGTCAATGTGACGGTTCTGGCTGAAGCCAAGCACACCGGAGGGCGTTATGCGGTCGCCCGGGCGCGGCTGTCGGCCGGCGCGTTGCCGAGGGTGATCGGTCACCGGATCGCGGCGACCGGCCTGATCGTGTTGGAGGGCAAAGCGCGTTTCACCCTCGGCGGTCTGGATCATGTTCTGGAGCCTGAGGATTTCGCCCATATCGAGCCGGGAGACGACGCTTCGATCGGCCCGGCGGATGCCGGCGACACATCTGTTTTGGTCTGGCATGCCCCCGCTCTCGGCGTTCCTTTCTCAAGCCTGTAACGGCTTTCTAGGGGAAATCGTCGAGACCGCTTCTATATCGCTATTCGCCTTTGACTTTATTCACGGCCCGGCAGGTCGATCGTGGAGTAGGGCTTATGAACCATGTTTGGGCGGTTGTCGGACTGGCATTGGCGGTAACGCCCCTATCGTCGGCATGGTCTCAAGGGGCCGGCGGCGACCAGCCGCCGCCAGCCGTTATCGTCGCCGAGATCAAGACCGAGGACGTGACCAATTATCGCGAGTTCATCGGCCGGGTCGAAGCGATCGAAGACGTTGCGCTCAGGGCCCGCGTTCCTGGCTTCATCATGGAGCGCCGGTTCGAGGAAGGGACGCTCGTCTCGAAAGGTGACGTGCTCTACCTCATCGAACGGAACCAATATGAGACCGATTTGGCTTCCGCCCAGGCGGAGCTTGCCAGCGCCGAGGCGAGCCGGCGTGAAGCGCGCCGCGAGCTGGAGCGGAACATGGAGCTCTATGAGGACAATGTGGTCGCAGAATCGTCCGTCGACGACGCGCGAGCGGCTTTCGAAAGTGCCGACGCCGATGTTCTGGCTGCCCAATCGGCCGTGGACCGCGCCGAGCTCGATCTGGATTACACGACCATTACGGCCCCGATCGACGGCAAGATCGGCGAAACCATGTACACGGCCGGCAATTTCGTCGAACTGGCTTCCGGCACCCTGGCGCGCATCGTTCAACTCGATCCCATCCGCGTGGTCTTTTCCTTAAGCGACCGGGACTTCGTTGAGTTCCAGCAGGACTACGCGTCGGCCAAGGGAACCGAGATGATGCGCGAGCGCTTCATCCCCCAACTGCGTCTGCCCAACGGCGAGATGTATGGCGGCGAGGGCGAGATCGCCTTCGTCGGCAATGTCGTCGACAGCTCGACCGGTACGGTTCCGGTCAGAGCCCGGTTCGCCAATCCCCAAAATGTGCTGCTGCCCGGTCAGTTCGTCAGCGTGGTCGTGCAGATCGGCGAGAAACGCGTCGAGCCAACGACACCTTTCGCCGCCGTGCAAAGGGACCGTGACGGTTCTTTCGTTTTCGTGGTTGGCGATGACGACAAGGTCGAGGAGCGGCGCATCGAGCTTGGCGCCAATATCGGCGATGCTTTCGTGATCAAGGATGGTTTGGAAGCCGGAGAGCGGGTGATCGTCGCCGGCATTCAGAAAGTCTCGCCCGGCGCGGCGGTGTCGGCGTCCTTCCGAGACGGTGACGAGGCCGGTGGCGATGCCGCCTCATCGGGCGAAGCGGACCAGGCCGGTGCTGGCTCCGGCGACGACGGGCAGTCCTAATGATCTCTCAGGTCTTCATCGAGCGGCCGCGTCTCGCGGGCGTGCTCTCGATCGTGATCTTCATCGCCGGTCTCCTGGCCCTGACCCGGATCCCCGTCTCGCAGTTTCCCGAGATCACGCCTCCGGTCATCCAGGTCGAAGCAACGTTTCCGGGCGCCGATGCCGAAACCGTGGCCGACACGGTGGCGGCGCCGATCGAGAGCGAGGTCAACGGCGTCGAGGGCATGCTCTATATGGAGAGCACGACGTCCACGACCGGCCGCTACACGCTTCAGGTGACCTTCGAGGTCGGCTCTGACCCGGACATCGCCCAGGTCAACGTCCAAAATCGCGTTCAGCTAGCGTTGCCGCGGGTGCCGGCGGCCGTCGAGGCCCAGGGCGTCTCGGTCCGCCAGCAGCAGACCAGCTTCCTGCAGGCGGTTCAATTCTTCTCGCCCGACGAGAGCCACGATCAGATCTTCATCCAGAACTTCGTCAGCATCAACGTGATCGACGCCATCGAACGGCTGAACGGGGTCAGCCGGGCGGACATCCTGGGCGGCCGGGATTACTCCATGCGGATCTGGATGAACCCGGACCGGATGGCCGCTCTCGGGATCACGCCGGACGATGTCATCGGAGCAATTCGGGATCAGAATATCCAGGCATCCGCCGGGCAGGTGGGTGCCCAGCCGACCGATGAAGACCAGCAGTTCCAACTAACGGTTCGAGCCCGGGGCCTGTTCACCGAGCCCGAAGAGTTCGAGAACATCATCATCCGCTCGAACGATGACGGCGCTATCGTTCGGATAGCGGACATCGGCCGGGTGGAACTCGGCGCCCAGAACTACAGCGTCAACTCGTTTTTGAACGGCCAACCGGCGGTGACCGCCCTGATCTACCAGCAACCGGGCGCCAACGCCCTTGCGGTCAGTCGCGAGGTGATCGCCGAAGTCGAAAGGCTTTCGCAACGTTTCCCCGAAGGCCTCGAATATTCGGTCACCTACGACACCACCGAATTCGTGGTGCAGACGATCTACGAGATCGCCCAGACGATCGGCATCACCTTTGTCCTCGTGGTCATCGTCACCTTCGTTTTCCTCCAGGACTGGCGGGCGACGCTGATCCCGACCTTGACCATCCCGGTATCGCTGGTCGGTGTGTTCAGTCTGCTGGCGGCGCTGGGCTACTCGGCCAATACGGTGACCCTGTTCGCGTTGGTCCTGGCCATCGGCCTGGTGGTCGACGATGCCATCGTCGTGGTCGAAAACGTCGCCCGGCTGCTTCAGGAGGGCAGGGACCGCAAGGAAGCCGCGATCGAATCGATGCGCCAGGTGACCGGGCCGATCATTGCCACCACGCTGGTTCTGCTCGCGGTCTTCGTGCCCATCACCTTCCTTCCGGGCATCACCGGCGAGCTCTACAAACAGTTCGCCGTGACCCTTTCGATCTCGGTGGTTCTGTCGTCGATCAACGCGCTGACCCTGTCGCCGGCCCTTTGCTCGGTCCTTCTGCGGGCCCGGGACGAGCCGAAACGCGGTCCGTTCGCCTGGTTCAATTCAGGACTAAACCGGACCCGCAACGGCTATGGGGCGGTGGTCGAATGGCTAGCGCGAAAGGCCATCATCGCCGTCGTGCTGATCATCGGCGCCTTCGCTGCCAGCGGCTGGCTGTTCACGTCCTTGCCCGGAACCTTTCTGCCGGAAGAGGACCAGGGCTATTTCTTCGTCGATATTCAGCTTCCCTCGGCCGCCTCGCTCTCCCGGGCCGAGGACGCGGTTCTCCAGGTCGACCAGTTGATCCGCGACACGGATGGCGTCGCCAACACCATCGGCTTCGCCGGTTTCTCGCTGCTCAACGGCACCACCCTGCCGCGCTCCGGCCTCGTGGTCGTCGTCCTCGAACCCTTCGCCGACCGGGGCACCGAACGCAACGTCTTCGCCATCCTCAATGAGCTGAGACCGCAATTGGCGGCCTTGCCCGAGGCGCAGATTTTTCCCTTCGTACCACCGGCCATTCGCGGTCTCGGTCAG
The DNA here is from genome assembly GCA_050331695.1 of Geminicoccaceae bacterium. Classification (GTDB taxonomy): domain Bacteria; phylum Pseudomonadota; class Alphaproteobacteria; order Geminicoccales; family Geminicoccaceae; genus JBHJGP01. The sequence goes on along the minus strand of JBHJGP010000002.1, from coordinate 19,126 downwards.
TCGGGCGGTTTTGACTACCGCCTGCAGGCCCTGGAAGGACAACCGGCGACCGAACTCGCGCAAGTCATGCGCAACGTCATCGTCCGCGCCAACGAGGCGGAGCGGATCGGCCGGGCCTTTTCCACCTATGCCGCCGAAATTCCGCAACTCTTCGTCGATCTGGACCGGGAGAAGGCCCGTCTCGTCGGCGTCGACGTTTCGGACGTCTTCGCGACACTCCAGGCCAATCTCGGTGCAACCTTCGTCAACGATTTCGTCCGCAACGATCGGATATTCCAGGTCCGGGTGCAGGCCGACGAGGAATATCGGGATGCCGAGAACGACATCGGTCGGCTGCACGTGCGCAATGCTGACGGCGACATGGTGCCGCTGGATACGATCGTTACCGTCGAGCGGCGGGTCGGCGCGGAAATCATCAACCGCTACAACCAGTTCACCAGCGCCAAGTTCAACGGCGCCAGCGCGCCGGGCTTCTCGTCGGGCGAGGCCATGACCGACATGGCCCAGGTTTCATCCGAGCATCTGCCGGAAGGCTTCGGCTACTCCTGGTCGGCGATCTCCTACCAGCAACAGCAGCAGGGTAACCAAGCCGTCTACATCTTCGTGCTCGCCCTTTTCTTCGCCTACCTGTTCCTGGTCGGTCAGTATGAAAGCTTCGTCATACCGCTGCCGGTCATGCTTTCGGTTGGTATCGCCGCCCTGGGTGCGGTGATCGCGCTTTTCCTCACCGGCATCGGGTCCAACGTCTACACCCAGATCGGCCTGGTCTTGCTGATCGGGCTCGCGGCTAAGAACGCGATCCTGATCGTGGAATTTGCCAAGACCGAGCGCGAAGCCGGCAAATCGATTGACGAGGCCGCCAGCTCCGGCGCGCGCACCCGGTTTCGCGCCGTCCTGATGACAGCGTTTTCGTTCATCGTCGGCATGGTCCCGCTTCTCATCGCCACCGGCGCCGGCGCCAATTCCCGCCAGTCGATCGGCTGGACGGTGTTCGCCGGCATGGTCGCCGCGACCTTCGTCGGCATCTTCTTCATTCCGGCGCTCTACGCCTTCTTTCAGCGCATGCGCGAGCGGGTGAAGGGTGAGCAACAAAAGACCGAAGAACAACAGACCGGCAAGGCTCGCGAGCAGCCAGCGGAATGAGCGGAAGCCAGACCGATTAGCGGATCGGCGCGTCTGCCATCGTCCAGGCCTCGCCTGATACGAGCTGAGCTTTGCCACCATGGGACTGCAGACGGATCCCGAGCGCGTCCTCGCGACTCGGAAAAGTTCGGAAGCTGAACGCATCGGTGTCGTTGATGAACACGTCGACGACCGAATGGTCGACGAAAATTCTCAGCCGAAGCAGCTCGTCGCCGGCAAGGGGTGTCATCAGCCCATCGAAACGGGCGGCACCGACGTCGTCGGTCAGGCTCGCTTCCCGCAGGTCCAGTTGCGCCCGACCGTTTTTGGGCCACAAGCGGACGATAGACCGTTCCTCGAGGTCGGGGGTCGCCAGCACGCTTAGGACGATTTCGGTGGCGTCCTGCGGGTCGATCTCGAGCTGAAGCTCCATCTGATCGCCGTCGACGTCGCGCAAATCCAAAAAGCTGCCTTTCTCGCCGATCGAGCGCGCGGATAGCAGCTGACTCTCCCGCCTTAGCATCTCGATCTCGCCAAGCGGCGTCTGGCATAAACCAGCCGAGGCGCAGGGCTGGACTTCCCGCGGCAGACTAAAGGTGTGGACCCAGCCCCGCTGATTGCGCGTTTCCAACGATTGGGTACCCGGGACGATGCCGATGGCGATGAGGCGACCGTCGGGATGGCGACCAAAGCTTGGGCTCAACATGCGGTGGAACAAATCGAAGGCGCGCGGCCGACTTGTTTCCGGCTGAAAGCGTTCGCCGTCCCATTCGCCCAGCCAATAGAGCCCCCGAGCTAGGGCCTTGGCCTCCACCGTCGTGATGAACAGGCCGTGGCGCTTGTCGTCGATCGGGATCAACACCGGTACTTCCCAATAGACGCCCTCGGTGTTGGTTCGGCCGGTATCGAGAATGCCGCGATAGGTCCAATCAACAAGGTTGCGGGAGCGATAGAGGAGAGCTACGCCGCGCTCGTCGGGGGGCACGGTTCCACTACCGATCAACATCGCCCACCCCGGGCCGTCCCGCCAGATGAAGGGATCTCGAAAATCCTTGAAGCCAGGCGGCGCGTCCGGAAGCAGAGGATTGGCCGGATGCTTGTCAAAGCGAAAACCATCACCGGCTTCGGCTAGACCAATTCCCGCTTTGACCCCATTCACGCCGGTGTAGGCCGCACGCAAGCGATCGTCGTCGTCACGAAACGTGTTGCCGACCCATATGCCGACTTGGTCAAAACCTGGTTCGGGCACCAGCGCTGGCGCCCGCTCGGTCCACTGGACCAGATCCTCGCTGGTCAGCTGTCCCCAGCGGATGTTCGACCAATAGGGACCGTTCGGATTGGCCTGGTAGAACAGCCGGAAGTTCTCACCATCTTGGATCAAACCATGGGGTTCGTTGGTCCAGCCCGCCGTGGGCATAGGGTGATATCGCGGCCTTGACGGATCATGCCCGAACCGCGCTTCGGGTACGCGGACGTCCGGTGGCGAGGACGGCTTCGATTGTCCCGCGCTAGCTTTGAGATCTTGCGCCGACAACGCGCTGTTTTCAAATCGCAACTCGTCGACAACCCCGTTGATCACGCCGAGCGGGAAGACAGTCCGGTGGAAGCCCGCGGCGGGATCGCGGCCAACGATCAAAGGCTGATCGCCGGCGGCCAGGAAGTCCGCTCCCGCGCCGGGCACGTGCTCGACCTGGTCTCCGTCGACAAAGAGTTTCAGCCCCTCCTCGGGAGCGAAGGTGCCCGCGAGGTGCAACCATCGCGCCCGTGGCAGAGGTGTCTGGTCGATGGCGGTCAAAACCCCGTTTTCGGTGGCCACCGTGGCCTGGAGTTGCCCCCAAGGATTGAGGCCGAACCGGACGCCCCGGTGCGGCAGTTCGTGCCGGGCAGCGAGCGCCGCTGTGCCCACGGGGTAGTGCGCGATCGCCATCCACAGCTCGATCGTGAAGGCCTCACCCACCAAAGCGCCGCTGGTGTCACTCTCCAGCCAGGTCGAATAGCCATCGAGGCGCAGCCCCAGGCCGGACACACCTGCGACCTGTTCCACCGCATGAAAGGGGGTGTGCATCGCCAGCGCCGACCGGCCGTCAGCGCTACTGGTGGCGGCGGAAACCTCGTCCAAAGGAAAAAGGGCCGCGGTCTCGGATTGGGCCGCACCATTTACGCCGAGTAATCCGGCGAGCAACGCCACAGTCACGCGCATCATGACTTATCGCTTGTTGGAAATGTCGACAATCTCCGTGCGCACGCCATCGAAGGCGACGCGAAACATCGGCGCTGGTCCGCCGAAGAATTCGCCTGGTTGGTCTTCGGTGAGTTGGCCCGCAGCGGTGTTCAGGTAACTCATGACCCAGCCATCCGGTAGCGTGAGGTAAGAATAGACCATGGTTCCAGCACTTCCGGGGTTGCCCGCCACTAGGCCAGAGCCGTTGAGCGGTTCCCAGGGACCGGTGATGTTGCCGGTGTGGCTGATAAAACCGTATAGGCCTTCAGGTCCGCTGAACCCATCGGCGAAGGTGAACTCATGAGTCGAGAAGAGCAGGTACAATCGCTGATCGCGCCGGACCAAATGGGGACGCTCAAGTTGGGAGCTGACGCCGGGCGCTCCCAGGATGGGCGGCAGCAGGTCGAAGCCGCCTTCGCCGTTTTCGCGGGCAATACCGACGACGCCATTGTGGGTGCCCGGCGCGAAGCCAGCATTCGCGGTGAAAAGAATGTAGTTGTCGCCTGATTTCGGGTCGCGCCAGTACCAAGGATCTCGCATGCCATAGATCACCTGATCTGCACGGGATTGTTCCGCTGTTTGGTAGTGCTTTCCGTCCGCCTCCAAAAGCAGGCGGTGCTCGTCGAAATCGGTGAAGGTCACACCTTGCGGACCGGAAGAGATGGCGGCGCTGACCGCGGCCATACGTTGCACGATCGAGGGGCGGCCCTGGGCCGGATGGCCCATCGGGTAGGCAAGGGCCGGTTCGTCGTCTTCCAGGCTCTTGGCATCGAGCGCACCGACCGCAGTATAATAGAATGTGACCCGGCCGGTGTCGGCATCGAAAACCGAGGAGCCGGCCCATTGCCGACTGCCAAGTGCTTCGGTGCGATCGAACACCTTACCGCCCAGCTGCCAGTCGCCATCTTTCGTGAACCAGTAACGCCAGGTGGACCGTGTATAGAATGGCCATTTCGGATCGCTGGAACGCGCGGAACTCAGGCCAATGAGGACCGTCCACCCATCAATCGTCGCGACGACACCATCAGTGGTCCTCAGCGGCCAAGCGTCCCAGACATACAAGTCCCGCTCGAAAAGCTCGTTCGGCGGGATCACGTACGGGATCGTATTGCGTGCATCGAGCGAGATTCGCGATGCGGCCTGAGGCTGCCACAAAGACATGAACCCACCGTCAAAAGCGAACATCTCCGGGGTCGCGGGCGTGGCTTTGTCGAGCGAGGGGGTTATTGGCGTGCGCCACCACCAAGGGCTCCAGCGCTCAACCTCGCCGCCGCCCTGGTCTTGGAGATACTGGCGCGGCGTTGATACGTCCTTGTCGGGGGACGACGTTGTCGATGTCGCCAGCGCAGAGGAAGTCACTGCGATCGAAAGCAAAATCATACCAAGGAACTGTCGCTTGAAATGCGGCCCACACCCAAATCGTTTCATCGTTTTGTCTCCTGCTCGACCGGCTTGCGGACACAACCATCAAGGTGTTGTTTCGTTCCGATGGGACGGCGACGATTTACCTTGGCTAGTGCATCTTCGGTCACGAACCGGCCATACAAAGTCAGCAAGTTTCACCGGCCGGCAGTGATGCGCGGCGTTTGATCAGCAAGCTCAGAGACGGTGAGGTCATGGCGGAACGCAGGAACGTGCCCTGGGAAGATTTGCAGATCGGGGTCGAAGCCTCGCTGCACCGTTTGTGCTCCGCCAACGACTTCTACGTGTTCGCTCATGCGTCCGGCAATCTGAACCCGATCCATATTCCGGATGTCGACGGCGATGGTGATGGCACGCCCGAAGCCGTGGCTCCATCGATGTGGATCGGTGCGCTGGTCTCGGCGGTCCTGGGCAATGTTTTGCCGGGGCCCGGGACCGTTTATCGAAGTCAAAGTCTGCGTTTCCTGGAGCGGGCCCATGCCGGCGACGAGCTGGTTGCCCGGGTCCGGCTCAAGGAGAAGGGTGAGGACCGGCTGGCTCGTTTCGAGACCTGGGTCGAGCGTGCCGACGGCACGCGGCTGGCCGAAGGCGAGGCCGATGTCACGGCACCGGACAAACATCTCAGCTTCACCGACGACGCGATACCGGGCCTCTTGGTCCAAAAACACATTCATTTTGACCGGCTGCTGGAGAAAGCCGAACCGCTGGATCCGATCCCGACCGTGGTCGTGGCGCCCGAGGAACCCCATGCTTTGGGAGGGGCTCTTCTGGGCGCCGACCATACGCTGATCGCGCCGATCCTGATCGGTGACCGGAACAGGATCGAGGCAGCTGCGAACGAGATTGGCCGAGACCTCTCGGGCTTCGAGGTGATCGACATAGTCGATCACGACGCTGCCGCTGCCTCAGCGGTGGCGCTGGTCCACGAAGGGCGCGCAAGGGCGCTGATGAAGGGGCATCTGCACACCGATCAGCTGCTTCGCCGGGTCCTCAAAAAGGACGGCGGTCTTCGGACCGCTCGCCGTCTCTCCCATGTGTTCGTCATGGATGTGCCCGGCCGCGACCGACTGCTTCTCGTCACCGATGCGGCGATCAACATCTCACCCGATCTCGAGACCAAGATGGACATCGTCCAGAACGCTATCGATCTGGCCCTGGCGCTCGGCATTGAAACGCCCAAGGTCGGCGTTCTGTCGGCGGTCGAGACCGTCAATCCCCGGATCCCCTCGACCCTCGACGCGGCGATCTTGTCGAAAATGGCCGAGCGCGGGCAGATCAAGGGTGGCTTGGTCGACGGACCTCTGGCCATGGACAATGCGGTGGATGTCGAGGCGGCGAAGACCAAGGGCATCACTTCGCTGGTCGCGGGCCATGCGGATGTGCTGGTGGCTCCCAATCTCGAGGCCGGCAACATGCTTGCAAAGGAGCTCACCTTTCTCGCTCACGCCGAGGCCGGCGGCCTGGCGCTCGGCGCCCGCTGTCCGGTGATCCTGACCAGCCGGGCCGACGACGATAAAGCCAGGCTGGCCTCCTGTGCGGTGGCGGCGCTCTATGATGACTGGAAAAAACATCCATGAGCGCCGACACCATTTTGACCCTGAACGCCGGATCCTCGTCGATCAAGTTCGCCCTCTATGCCTTCGGGGCGGAGCCGGAGGAATTGGCCAGGGGCCAGATCGAAAATCTGGGGCCAGCTGCGCGGCTGAAGATCGGCCGTACTGGCGCGGAGACGGAAACCCATGAGCTGGGAGCGGCCGACCATGCGCTGGCGCTCCAGGAGATCCTGTCCCGTTCACTGACGCTCCTGGGTGACCGCCGGATCGTCGGCGTCGGCCATCGGATCGTCCATGGCGGTGTCGATTTTTCGCGGCCCCGAGAACTGGATCGGCAAACCGTGGCGCGGCTTCGGGCGCTGTCGCCCCTGGCGCCGCTTCACCAGCCCTACAATCTCGCCGCCGTCGAGGGCGCCCGTTCCGCTTTTCCCGATGCCATCCAGATCGGCTGTTTCGACACGGCGTTTCACCGGGGTCAGCCCTGGGTCAGCGACACTTTCGCTCTGCCCCGCGCCTATTACGAAAAGGGGGTCAGGCGTTACGGTTTTCACGGTCTTTCTTACGGCTATGTGACAGGCGAGTTGCAACGCACCGCCCCGGATGTCGCCGGTGGCCGGGTGGTCATCGCCCATCTCGGCAATGGCGCGTCCATGTGCGCGGTTCAGGCGGGGCGAAGCGTCGCCTCCACCATGGGTTTTTCAGCGCTGGACGGTTTGCCCATGGGAACCCGCTGCGGCCAGCTCGATCCGGCGGTGGTTCTCTACCTCATGGATGAAGAGAAACTGACCACCGCCCAGATCTCGGACTTTCTCTACAAGGCGTGCGGCCTCAAGGGGCTGGCGGGGTTGAGCCACGACATGCGCACCCTCGAGGCGTCCGATGCGCCCGAAGCGAAGGAGGCGATCGACTATTTCGTCTTTCGCATCCGCCGGGAGATAGGCGCCATGGCCGCGATCTTGGGGGGCATCGACGCGTTGGTCTTTTGCGGGGGCATCGGCGAGAATTCGGTTTTGGTCCGGGCCCGTGTCTGCGAGGCCATGGAGTGGCTCGGCATCCGGCTGGATGAAGGGCGAAACGGCGCTAATCAGCAGCGGATCGGCACCGGACCGACGGAGGTGTTCGTCATCGCCACGGACGAGGAACGGGTCATGGCCCGCGCCGTCAATCAGGCGCACTCCGCTTCCTGAGCGAAAGCCCACTTCATTCACAAGAGATGGTACCGGCAGCCGGGACCGGCGGCGCTACGACGGGTTGTGAACGGTCCCGCCGAGTTGATCGAGCAAGCTCATCACCTGCTCTGAGGCCACCCCCGCTTCGTTCACGAACGCGATCGATCTTTCCAGATTGCCGGCTTTATAGGCACGGGCCGCGTCGATGCCTGCCCGATGCACCTGACGGTGAGGTTCAAGAAGCGCCCGCCACGCCGGGTGGGACAGCAATGCGCGGTCGGTTTGCTGGTCGTACCACTTGCCCAACCGGCAACCATGATGATCGGCAAGCTCGTTCGGATCGAGCCGCGCTCGCCCGGCAAGCATCTGAGACAGTTTTCTCATCCAGATCATGTGGTCGGATTTCGCCGCCTGGATCGTCGCGCCCGGTGGCGCTTTCTGCACCAGCTCGTTGATCCCCTCAACGATCGGCGCCTCGCTTCGCTCCAGGGTCTGAATGGCCGCGTCGATCGAACTTATGTTGGCGTCGTTCATCCGGATGACGACACCGGCACCCTCGGCGATCTCGCTGGTGGCCTGCTTTTGCTGATGGAGAAGATTGGCGATGTCCGCCATTTTCGTCGTGACGGCATCGACCTGGCCGCCCAGGCGCCCGATATTCTCGCCGGTCGATTTAATGACCGAGCGCCCCTTTTCGACCCGGTTGGCGCTCTCCGTCATCGCGTCCACGATCCGGGACATTTCCTCGCGCAGCGTCGCGATGCGAGAGCGAATGTCGTTGGTAGCCCGGGCGGTTTGGCCCGCCAGGTTCTTAACTTCACCGGCAACGACGGCGAAGCCCTTACCGGCATCGCCGGCACGGGCCGCTTCCACGCTGGCATTGATGGCAAGAAGGTTGGTCTGCTTGGCGATGGCGTCGATGTCCTGGACGATTTGACCGATCATCGTCGAGGCTTCGCCCAAGGTCTCGACCTTGGCCACCGCATCGCGCACGGATGAGGCGATGCCTTCCATAACGTCGACTGCCTCGACCGCCGCGACATGACCTTGCTGGGCATTGTGCGTTGCTTCGCGGGCGTCGTTCGCGACCGCATCGGCTGTCGAGGTGATGCCATCGATGGTGCGCGACGTCTCATCGGCGGCCGCCGCGATCGACTGCGTTCGGCTGTCCGCCTCGCGGATCTGACGAACCATTTCCGCAACCTGGCGGACGCTGCCGTTGACGGTGATCGACATCGCCACCCAGCGGCGCAGCTCTCGATCCGCCTCAGCGGCGTTGGCACGGGCCAGCCGAAGCAGCTTGTCGCCGATCGCATCGTTGCGGGCCTGGGCCAGAGAGGTGTCGCCGGCCAGCAAGGCATCGAGTGTGTCCTCGAGCGAGGCATCAGTCGTCGAGGGGGATGAGCGCGTAAGCAGCATCGACGTCACCGCGGTTGAAATGCCCAAGTGATCTGTGGTTTCGCGAACTACCATGGCCCGAACACATCGCCAAGAAAATCAATCATTGATTGATTTATCGCGCGGCACATTCTGGTTTGCAGTCGCCGCGAGCTGGGAGCGTCACGGTCCTGACATCAACCAAGGCCTATGGAGGGCGTGGAAGCCACGAGGACAAGCCGCGGTAGGAAGCGGATATGACGCTCAATTGGGAGCTCCTACAAGACCCCGTCATCATTGCGCGGCTCATCCTGCAGGTCGTTTTGTTTGCCGATTCCGCTTTTTTCTCCATGTCGGAAACGGCGTTGTTTGCCCTTCGCGAGACCGATCTTCAGCGCGTCGAACGTCAAGACGGACCGAAAGCGCGCCGGCTGCGCGGCCTGCTCGACGAGCCACGCCAGCTGATCGTTTCCATCCTGTGCGGCAACGAGTTGATCAACATCGCCGCGACCATCAATCTCGCCGGCCTGTTGCTCGCGTTCTTCGGTGATCCGCAGACCGCGGCGCTGATCAATACGATCGTGATGCTGTCACTGCTTTTGATCTTTTGCGAGATCACACCGAAATCGCTCGCCGTCTCGCGCCCGGCGCCGCTCTCGACACAGGTGATTGAGCCGGTCATGAGCGCTTGGGTCCGCTTGGTCATGCCGCTACGCCTCGCGGTCCGCTTCGTCTCCGACAGGGTGACCACGCTGATCATCGGTGATCAGCAACGCCAACAATATCTGCTGAGCACGGACGAGTTCAGAACGCTCTTACACGATGTCGAGCAGGAAGGCCTGGTCAACATGGCAGAGCGGCGACTGATCGTGAACCTGATCGAGGCCGGGTCCACGGAGGTCGCTCAGATCATGGTCCCGCGGCCCCAGGTGGCTTTCATCGATGCCGATTTACCGATGTCGGAGATCATCGAGCGGTTCCGAACGCTCCGCCATCGGCGGGTCCCGGTCTTTCGCGATCAGCGAGACAATGTGCTGGGTGTCATCAAGGAGCAGCGCCTTTTGGACCTGCTCGCCGTGAAAGGGGCGGACGCGATCACACTCGACGAGGTTATCGAGCCCGCGACACTGATCCCCACGACGCAAACCATCAGCGAGCTTTGTGAGTATTTCAAGGACGGTGATCATCACGCGGCCATCGTCGTCAACGAGTTCGGCGGTGTCGAAGGTCTGGTGACGATGGACGATGTGTTCCGGTTCCTCACCGAAGGCGAGGGCATTCACTTCGATCAATATGCCCGCATCGAAGAACCGGAGGAGGGGGTGTATCGCTGTGCCGGTTTGACCCCAATCCGCGCGTTGCGGCGGACAACGCACCTGCCGTTGGAAGAAGATGCGGGTGTTTCGACGGTCGGCGGCCTGGTGATGGCGCTGATGAACCGCGTGCCGGCGGCGGGTGATCAGGTCGAGGACGCGGGCATGGTGTTTCGTGTTCTGTCGATGAACAACCTTCTGGTCGACCAGGTTCTGGTGGCGCCAGTGGGTCATCCATGCCTAGCCTCGCCGGCGGCGGTTTCGCCATGATCGTCTTGCTGACCCTCCTTTTGATGGCAGCACTCCTGCTGCTGAAAGGCTTCTTCTCGGGCTCGGAGATCGCGCTGGTGAGCGCCGATCGTGTTCGGCTCAGGCACCGAGCCGCCGAGGGCAACGCCGGCGCCAAACTGGCTCTTCGGCTGTTGGGCGATCCGCCGCGCCTGCTGACGACCACTCTTTTGGGCGGCAACATAGCGAGCATCGCGCTTGGAACCATCGGAACATTGCTGATGGTCGGCCTCTTGGCGGGACGGGGCGAGCTCGCGGCGTTGATCTTGTTTACGCCTTTGTTTCTGATCTTCGGCGAAATCGTTCCCAAATCGGTTCACCAACAAAGGGCGGACACACTAACGCCCCTCGTCGCCTATCCGCTTGCCTGGCTGCAGACGGTGCTCGCGTCGCTCGTCTGGCTGTTCTCCCACATCGCCAAGCTCGCAACCCGCCTGATCAGCGGCAGGACGGACGAAGGCGACGGTGTGCGCGATCAGTTCCTGGCGACGGTGCAAATGGCCGAGCGGACCAATACCATCGAAGCGTTCAGTCGCGGCCAGGTGCGCCGGGTTCTCCGCTACGCGCAGATGACCGCAGCCGAAGCGATGTGGCCCTTGTCCGATGTCCGGTGCCTGGAGCGGACGACGGCGATGAGCGCTCTCGTGGAGCTCAGACGTGAAACCGGCCAGAGGCTGATCCCACTCTTCGACGGCACGCCTACCAACCTTTCCGCCATCGCCATCATCGAAAGCTGGGATATTCTGGATCGGGATATCTGCGCCCAGCCGGTCGAACGCTTTATGGTCCCGGTCAAGTACGCTCCCCAGCTTCAGCGGGTAAGCGAGATCATCAAGCTCCTTCAAACCGAGACCAACCTGACGGTGATCGTGGTCGACGAATTGGGCAATGCCGTCGGTTTGATTACCCTGAATTTGTTGGTCCGGCGCACGTTGGGCGCTCAGACCAACCCCCTTACCGACCGGCGCGCGGCCGACACCGAGCAGATCTTGTGGACCCAGCCGGACGGCAGCTACCTTCTTGATGCGCGACTGCCAATTGTGAAGGTCAATGAGGCGCTGGATGTGAGCCTCTCGACGCTCACCCAGAACACCATCGGCGGCTTCGCTCTCGCCCAGTTCGGCCGCCTACCGGACGTCGGTGAGAGTTTTTCAGCCGAGGGTTACACCTTCACCGTGGCCGAAGCGAATGAGCGGGCCATCCTGCAGATGACGGCGAGCCCCGACGCCAGGGCCTAAGCCCTGTCGACGGGACGCTTCCGGGTCATCAGGCGAATGCCTGCAGGCCTGTGATCGCCCGGCCCAGAACCAGGGCGTGAATGTCGTGAGTGCCCTCATAGGTGTTGACGGTCTCGAGATTGCAGAGGTGGCGCATCACGTGAAATTCGTCCGCGATGCCGTTGCCGCCATGCATGTCGCGGGCCACCCGGGCGATGTCCAAGGCCTTGCCGCTATTGTTGCGTTTGACCATCGAGATCATCTCCGGAGCGATGCCGCCTTCGTCGAACAGCCGTCCCAAACGCAGGCTCGCCTGAAGGCCCAGCGCGATTTCCGTGGCCATGTCCGCCAGCTTCTTCTGGACCAGTTGGGTCTGGGCCAGCGGCCGGCCGAACTGATGGCGGTCCAGGGTGTATTGGCGCGCCCGATGCCAGCAATCCTCTGCCGCGCCCATGGCACCCCAGCAGATACCGTATCGCGCCCGATTGAGACAGCCGAAGGGCCCGGCCAGGCCGGAGATGTCGGGAAACATCTGCTCTTCCGGCACGAACACGTCGTCCATGACGATCTGGCCGGTGATCGAGGCGCGAAGGCTCAGCTTGCCGTCGATCTTGGGTGCGCTCAGGCCCTCCATGCCCTTGTCGAGGACAAAACCTTTGATCCGCCCGTCATGGGCTTCCGACTTGGCCCAGACGACGAAGACATCGGCGATCGGCGCGTTGGAGATCCAGGTCTTGGTTCCGGAAAGCCGGTAGCCGCCGTCGACCGCAACCGCCTTGGTCTTCATTCCCCCGGGGTCGGAACCTGCATCGGGTTCTGTCAGGCCAAAGCAGCCGATCCACTCACCGCTTGCCAGCTTCGGGAGATACCGTTCCCGCTGAACCTTAGTACCGAAAGCGTAGATCGGATACATGACGAGCGACGACTGAACGCTCATCATGGAGCGATAACCGGAATCGATCCGCTCCACCTCCCGTGCCACCAATCCGTAAGCCACATAAGTGGCCGCCGAACCGCCATAGGCTTCCGGCAGCGTGGTGCCGAGCAGACCCAACTCACCCATCTCGGAGAAGATGGCGCGGTCGGTCTTTTCGTTCGCATAGGCATCGATGACCCGCGGCAACAGGCGGTCCTGGGCGTAGCCATGGGCCGTGTCGCGAATCATCCGCTCGTCGTCGCTTAGCTGATTGTCCAGAAGAAAGGGATCGTCCCACTGGAAAGAACCCGGCGCGGGCGCCGCCTTCTGGTCACTGGCCGCGATCGTGATGTCCATGGAACGCCTCCGCTTACCTTCAGCTCGATCCTGAACATGTCGGTCGACGCGAGGACAACGTCAACTCGCCTTTCCGAGAGGCGGGACCGACAGCAAAGGCTGCGAGAACGTCAAAGAAAAAGGCTGCAGCGAACTGCAGCCTTTCTCGATCTCGTGGGGCCGGTTTTGTTAGCCGGTCGCCTTCAAATTGGCGGCCGCCTTTTTTCCGTTTCGTCCGGTCTCAAGCTCGTAGGACACCGTTTGACCCTCGGCCAGACTGTCCATACCTGCGGCCTGCACCGCCGTGATGTGCACGAACACATCCGGGCCATCGCCGTCAGGCTTGATGAACCCGTAACCCTTGGTGGCGTTGAACCACTTCACAACACCAGTCGCCATACTCATTCCAGTCCATAGATCCTCGCCGACCAGTGCCGCCGCTGATCGACCCTTTCGGCAGAAGTCCGCACTTGAGCCATTCTTCGGCAGAAAGGACAAACACATGCGCGCTTCTCGCGGCTCACCATCCTGTGACGCACCGGGCCAGTACTGTCAACGATCGTTTCGTGAAAGCAGGTGCTACCGGCGCGTTCAGCGGCCTTGTCGCCACAGATCGAAAGCCGTCAGCTGCGGGCGGATCGAACCCGTTCGGGCGTGAACGGCATGTGCCTCAGACGATTGCCCTTCAGAGCATGGAACGCGTTGGCGATCGCCGGGGCGACCATCGGCGTGCCCGCTTCGCCGATGCCGGTCGGCGGTGCGTCGACGGATTGCAGATCGATCTCGATGGTTGGGACCTCGTTCGCCCGCATGATTTCGTAGACGTAGAAGTTGCTCTCTTGAACTTCGCCGCCCTTGATGGTGATCCGCTCCTTCAGGGCGCTGCCAAGACCGAACACGATGCCGCCTTCGATCTGCGCCAGCGCATTGTCCGGTGAGACCACGAGCCCGGCATCGACCGCCGCCCAGAACAGGTGGACCCGGATCCGGTCATCTTCGTCCAAATCGATCTCGGCGACGCCTGCCGCCATCGTGTCGCCGTAGCCGGCGAACGCCACGCCGAGCGCCCGGCCCTCCTCAGGCGGCTTGCCCCAGCCCGACATGTCAGCAACCCGCTCGATCAACTGGCGCCCACGGGGGTTGTTTTGAAGCAGAGCCAAGCGGAACTCGACCGGATCAGCGCCCGCCGCTTCGGCAAGCTCGTCCATGAATGCTTCCGCGGCGTAACTGGTGTAGCTGGCACCGATCCCGCGCCATGGTGCCAGGCGAGCGCCCCGCTCGGTGATCAGATGTTCAGCGGTGATGTCGGGAAGATCGTAGAATTTGTTCTCGGAGCCCCGCATCGAGATGATGTCGTTCGGGTCCACTTGGGACCAGCGAACTGGGTTGAAGTAGGCGATCACCGAAGGCGTTGCGACCCGGTGATGCCAGCCCGCTAATTTGCCGTCGGCGGTCAAGCCGGCGCGAACGAGTTGCGCGGCCGCAGGCCGGAACCACCCCTGCTTGAGATCGTCCTCCCGCGACCAACTGACCTTCACCGGCGCGCCCATTGCCTTCGACGTCAACAAAGCATCCCGGACATATTCCTGCATCAGAGCCGTCCGCCGGCCGAAGCTGCCGCCCATGGTCATCATGTGCAGACGTATGCGGTCGGGGGTGGTGCCGAGCACCTCGGTAATGGTGTGCATCGTCCAGCTCTGGGTCTGGGTGCCGGCCCACACCTCGGCGCCCTTGCCGTCGGGATCGACGGACGCTACCGCCGCCATCGGCTCCAGTTGGGCATGGTAGGCATAGTCGGACAGATAGACGGCATCGACCTGGCGATCAGCGGACGCGATCGCCGCCGGCGCATCACCTTGCTCGCGCCACACCGCGCCGGGTTTGTCGAGATCGCCGGCGACCGAGGCGTAGTTCTCCAGCGTCGTGTCGCTGTCGTACTTCCGTGCCGGCGAGGTCGTGCTCCAGTCAACCTCGAGAGCGTCCTTGCCAACCACAGCGGCCTCGTAGCTTTCGGCGATGACCGCCACGCCGTCCGGCAGTTCGAGGGTCCGAAGCACTCCCGGCGTGTCCAGGGTCGCCTTATCGTCGACGGTTACTGGACGCTCGCCCTCGATCGGGCTGCGTCGCACGGCGGCATAGAGCATGCCCGGCATCCAGACATCGAACGCATAGGTCTCGGTGCCGTTACTCTTGGCCGGAATGTCCCGCCGCGGCACGAATTGACCCAGAAGCCTGTAGTCTTTTCGAGGCTTGAGATCGCCGTCGTCGATCTGAGGAACGCTCAAATCACCGCCGGGCAGGGCGGCAATGTCGCCGTAGCTCAAGCGGCGCCCGCTCGGCGGATGAACGACCAGGCTGGGCTCGGTGATCAGGTCTTCTGCCGCCACCGCCAGATGATCGGCAGCCCAAGCGATCAGCAGTGCGCGCGCCTGGGCGCCCGCTTTTCGCAGGGTGTCGAAATAGCCGTAAACGCCGGTGCTGCCGGCGGTGTAGAGCACATTGCCGAAAACCGGATTACCGTAAGTGCGGTCGTCTCGGTCAAGCTGCTCGACCTCAACCAGGTCCCAGTCGGCATCGAGCTCCTCGGCGAGGATCAAGGGAAGCGCGGTCGAGCTGCCCTGGCCCATCTCCGTGATCGGGAAAATGACCGTGACGACATTGTCCGTTCCGATGCGGATCCAGGCATTAGCGTCGAGCGAAGCCTTCGCGCCCGCTGCGTCGGCCCTCGCGACGGACAGAAGACCGGTACCGCCGACGGCGAACGTCAGTGCCGCGCCACCGGCCATTGCCGCCCGGCGGCTGAGTTTGAGCTCCGTGGCGGCGACTTTCTCCCGAGCGCTCATCTCACGCTTCCTCAGCGGCTCGAAGAACCGCTTTGACGATCCGATTATAGGTTCCGCAGCGGCAGAGATTGGCGCTCATATGGTCGACCACCTCCGAGCGTGTCGGCGTCGGGTTGTCAGCCAGCAACGCCGCCGCACGCATGATCTGGCCAGACTGGCAATAGCCACATTGCGGGACCTGTTCCGCGATCCAGGCCCGTTGAAGGGGATGGTCGTCGCCGGCGGTGAGACCTTCGATGGTGGTGACCTCGGAGCCCTCGACCGAGTCAACGGCAGTAACGCAGGCGAAGACCGGTGCACCGTCGATATGAACGGTGCATGCTCCACACATCGCTGCCCCGCAACCGAACTTGGTGCCGGTCAAGCCAAGATGCTCTCGAAGCACGTACAGCAGCGGCGTGTTCGGCGAGACCTCGATGCTCACCGCTGTACCATTTACCCCGAAAGACGCCATCGGTTCCTCCTCCCTCACCAACCGTCGATCACACATCGCCCACTGAACCTATTGGCAATGCCGCTTGGGTCTACGGTTGAAGCGTCAATTGAGCCCAGTCGACCGGGGCCGCATGGCTCTCGATCGGGGCTGGCCGCTGATCAAAGTGGTCACACATAATGCTGCGAAGCGTTGGCAGGTTGCTAGCCGGATCGTCCGGTGCGGACTCGCGGCTCTGAAGCGCAGGTCTCACGATGTAGGGGGTTTGTCGTTGATTTTCCGAAATGTCTTCGTCGCGCTCGTGGTCTGGCTCGGATCAACGTCGGGGCATGCGGCTTCGAACTGGACCATGGATCCGGCCCAGAGCTCTCTAGGTTTCATCGGCCAGCAGGGCTCGACCGAGTTCGAGGGACGGTTTGCAGACTTCAATGCTGAGATCGCCTTTTCGCCAGACGACCTCGGGAACAGCTCGGTCCGGGTCGAAGTCGACGTGACCAGCGCCAGCACTGGCACGCCTGAACGGGACAGCCAGCTCGGCGCGACCACCTGGTTCAACTTCGCCGAGTTCCCGAAGGCGGTCTACCAGGCCGAGGGGTTCACAGCCGACGGCGACGGCTATCGGGCCGACGGCACCCTGACCTTGAAAGGTGTGAGTCGCGATGTGCCGATCGAGTTCACCATCGCGATCGACGGTGATCGCGCCGTGGCCGAGGGCAGCGGCACCTTGGTCCGGACCAATTTCGAGGTTGGCCAGGGCGAGTTCGCCAGCGGCAACACCGTGGCGCTCGACGTCCGGGTCGTGTTCGAGATCCACGCGAATCGGAGTGAGTGAGCCATGGCCTTGACCAACAGTCGCGAGGTCTGGGGAGGTGTCGCGATCGCGCTCCACTGGCTGATGGCGCTGATGATCATCGGCATGCTGGTCGCCGGCACCATCATGGTCGATTGGCCGGATGACGATCTCGAGACCAAGTTTCGCTTGTACCAACTGCACAAGAGCTTCGGCATCACGCTTCTTGCGTTGACCATTCTGCGTTTGGCGTGGCGTCTTCTACAACCGGTGCCGCCGCTACCCGAGAGCGCGCCCGGCTGGATGCGGGTCGGCGCCGGCTTGTCGCACATGCTGCTCTACGGGTTGATGTTGGCCATTCCGGTGGCCGGCTGGCTGATGGCATCGGCCTCGCCCCTGGGGATTCCGACCCAGATCTTCGGATTGTTCACGCTGCCGCATCTGGTGGCCGCCAGCGAGCCGGCCGAAGCGCTGTACAAGGCTATTCACTATTGGTTGGGCAACGCCCTGATTTTGCTCTTGGTGGTTCATGTCGCTGCGGCCTTGAAACACCATTTCGTGGATCGCGATGCGGTCCTGGTGAGGATGCTGGGGCGTCGCGAACGAGCCTAGTGCTGCAACAGCTCGATGGCCTCGCGCGCGGCCCGTTCGCCTGAGCGGTAAGCGCCGGCTACGGTGGCCGCCCAGCCGTCGGCGTCTGTCGCTTCGCCGGCAAAGAAGAGGCGTCCGGCGTGGGGGCGGGCGAGGCGAGGGCGCAGACCGCTGCCGCCTGGCCTGGCCATGGCGTAGCTTCCCCGGGCAAAAGGATCCGTGCCCCAGCGGGTCATCATGCCAAAGCGAAACCGGCGCCGGCAGTCTTCGCCGAACTGATCGATCAGCGGGGCGAGCAACGCCTCGACCGCCGCCTGTTCTCCCGCCGCTTCCAGGGCGCGGGCCTGGCGTCCGCCGCAAAAGGCGTAGAGCAGAGAACGTCCGAACGGGGGCACGCAGTAGAAGGGGGCGGCCTCACCGCCCTTCGGCAGGTGCAGATAACGCGGGCCCTCACGGACAATTTCCCAATCGTCGAACACCAGCGCGAGCTTCATCAACAGGCCCATGGGCAATTGGTCGAGAGCCGCAAGCCGATCCGGTTCCAGGGCCGGTGTGAAGACAATGTCGCCGGCGGCGAGCACGCCCAAGGGCACGGTGCAGATCGCCGTTTTCGCCTCGATCCGCCCTGTGGAGGTACCGACGTCAATCCTGTCGGGC
This sequence comes from Geminicoccaceae bacterium, assembly GCA_050331695.1. Lineage (GTDB taxonomy): Bacteria > Pseudomonadota > Alphaproteobacteria > Geminicoccales > Geminicoccaceae > JBHJGP01. The sequence continues at coordinate 878 of JBHJGP010000002.1, read as the reverse complement.
TTGACGTCGATGGCGGTCGCCACCGTGTTCGTTTCGATCTCGAGATCGGCGGCGTAGCGCCTGACCATCTCGCCGACACCCGGATCGACGAACCAGTCCTCACCGGAGATCCAGTGGACCCAGTCGCGAACCGACAGATCGTCGGTGTCGACACCGCAGAGCCAGGGACCGATCAGAGCCCTCGTTAAATCCGCCCAGGGATGGCCCTTCGGCAGGATCTCGTCGGCGCTGACATCATCTTGTTCGGCGGCGGCCCGTTCCATGGCCTGCCAAGCATCATCGATCGCTCGGGCGAACGCCCGGCTCGCCGTTTCACTCGGCCTGCCGTCGAGGTCGAAGGTGACCCTGTGCCTCGGATCCGGTTTGGTCCGCACGCTCAGGCGGTGGAGATGCGGGACCCAGGGATGGCCCTTGTCGACGGCGTGAAGCCATGAGGCACCGATGTCGAACGGCAGGTCGGGCGTGAGCCATTCGGTCCAGGCGCGGCCGCCGATCCGGGGCCTCGCCTCGATGCAGACGACGTTGGCGCCGGCTTGTCTCAGCATGCGCGTGGCGACCAGCCCCGCGACCCCCGCGCCGATGACCACGACGTCGATCACCGTTCGCCAGGTCCGATGCTGGGGCGCTTCTCCATCGATGAACAATCTCTCAAAAAAGCTCTTGATCGCATTTTGCCTCGCGCCTATACCACGCGGGCCTCGCCGGCGGGACCTCCCGCCACCTCGTGCGAGGCACGTGTTTTTTGGACATTTGATAGAAGAGAAGGGATAGACGGGCGGTGGTTGCCGTTTGTCTATCGAAGCCAGGTTGTGGCGTCCCGTTTTCCGGGCGTGCCGGGCTGTTGGTCTGGGGTTCTATGTTTGGGGCCTTGGGTTGGT
>JBHJGP010000001.1:0-218131 GCA_050331695.1 Geminicoccaceae bacterium | reverse complement strand
GGCTCCGGTGCGTGGGAAGTGATGGCGGTTGATGGTTGAGGTGGCGGGCCGGGAGCGGCCGGCGTGGCGGGCCGTAGCCGGACGGGCCGTCGGCGCCGGGGTCTGGCTCTATCTGATGCTGGCGGTGGCGGCCGTGGCCGGCGTTTACGCCCGCTTTTCCGGCCTTGGCGAGCGGACCCTGGCGATCGACGAATATTACTCGCTGGTCAGCATCCAGCTGATCCTCGAGCACGGCCTGCCGCGGTTCGACGAGGGCGGCTATTATTTCCGCGGGCCTTTGTTCCAATATCTGACCGCCCTGTCGATGGCGCTGTTGGGCGGGGACGGCTTCGCCCAGCGCCTGCCCCAGGTCCTGTTCAGCCTGCTCGGCGCCGCCCTGGGCTATGTCTACGCCCGCGAGCACACCTCCCGGCCCCTGGCGCTGGCGGTGGCCTCGGTCCTGCTCTTGTCCTCCTGGCAGATCGAGTTCGCCCGGTTCATCCGCTTCTACGCCGCCTTCCAGGTCACCTTTCTTCTGTTTTTGATCCTTCTGCAGCGGAGCTTTTTTGCCGAGCGGGCGCGGCTTTCGGTGTTCGCCCCCCATCTGGGCCTGCTCCTGGTCGCCACCTGCCACGAGCTGGCGCTGTTGATGCTGCCGCTCTTGTTCCTGCCGTTTCTGCCGGACGCGACGAGGGTGCCGAGGATGGCGCCGGACCAGGCGCTCCGCTATCTGGCGGTGACCGCGCTCACCGCCGTCCTGATCTATCTGATGGTGATGGTCGATCTGCGCAATTGGGGGGTCGATGACGCCCTGCCCCTGGACTATGTCCGGCCGGGCTACGGCCTCGGCCTGCCGATCACCGTGCCCTCGACGCCGTTCTTCCTGGGCGCCGTCGACCCGCTGCTCAAGCTGGTGCTGATCGCGGGCCTGTGCGCGGCGCCGGTGCTTTGTTTCCTGTTTCTGAAGATCCCGGGCGAGCCCGTCGACATGCTCGCCTGGGTGGCGCTGATCGCCGCGTGCCTGCACCAGTTCGTGGTCCTGGGCCTGGCCCTGATCCTGCTCCTCGGCCGCTACGACCTCGTGAAGATCCGCGGCCAGCCCCGGGGCCGGCTGGTCCTGGTCGGGACCGCCCTGGCGGTTGCGCTTTTCTGGCTGGTCTGGACCCTGAGCCATCCGGGGGCGCTGTCGACGCCCGAGGCGGCCCGCAGCTGGACCATGGAAGGCGGCGGGCTGGCGGTGGTCGTCAAGGGCGTGTGGGCGGCCTTGTTCGGCTGGCCGGAGCTCTACCGGGCGACGCTCCGCCCCCTGGCGGTCGACGCGCCGGGCCTGGCCCTGATCTTCGCCCTGGGCCTGATCTGGTTCGCCTCGAGCCAGCTGAAGCGGCCGCTGGCCGAGCTGTTCGGCCATCCGGCGTTTTTGCTGGTCTACACGGCGCTGGTCCTGGGCTGTTTCGTGGTGGCGTCCTCGGCGACTCGCTACTGGTTCCCGTTGCACACCACGATCCTGCTGCTCGCCGCCCTGGCGCTCGGCTGGCTGGTCCGGCGGCTCGGGCAAGGCCGGGCCGGGCCGGCCTGGATCAGGGCTGAAACCGCGGCGCCATTGGCGGGCCTGGCCCTGATCGCCGCCAACATCCTCGCCGGCGACATCGACCCCCGGCACCTGCTCCAGGCCGGCGGCGAGCCGGCCGCCTACCGCACCGGGCCCTTCGCCGGCCGGGCCAATCACTGGTATCCGCGCGAGGACCACCGGACCCCGGCCCGGATCGTCGCCGATGGCTTCGAGCCGGAAACCGATCTGATCGTCGCCGCCAACCTGCCGCAGATGCCGGCCTATCTGACGGTACCGCATCTGGTCTATCTGGAGCGCGACGGCCAGCGCTTCGAGCGGGTCAGCCGGCGCCGGGGCAGCGTCGATCTATGGTCCGGCCGGCCGCTGATCAGCACCCCCGACCAGCTCCGCAACGAGGCCCGGAACAAAAGCCGGCTGTGGCTCCTGCAGTCGGCCGATCCGAGGTGGCAGATCGTCGACCCCGCCTGGCTCGGCGGGCGCCTCAAAACCGTGCAGAAAAGCAGCCCCGGCTTCGACCAGGGGATCGAGATCCTGCGCATCGACCTGGCCCCGCCCCAGCCCTGAGACTGCCGCCTCGCACCCAAACCCGGTCCGGGCGCCACAAACCCCCGCCCCGGCGCCACAAGCCCTCACCCGCCCGATGCCAGATCAGGCGCCGGATGCGCGTGCAACACCCACAAGCCGTCTCCCGCTTTGAGACCAGCCACCCGCCGCGTTTCCTTTGTTGTGACAAGCTTCACAGAATTTCGACGACCCAATCCTCTAATACTCTCTCATCAATCATCTCACAAAAACAATTGTCCCTGGAAAAACTCACAATGATTTCGTTGAGAGCGACACAAGATGACTATCTTTCCGCCGATCACGCCGGCTATTCGTCGGGCGCACCACCGACCACATCTTGATCATGCAGCGTTTTTTCTTGCGAATGGTGTTCTTGTTCTGATTATTTGCGCAGGCTCGAGTTCGGCCAGCGCCCATGAAGCATGGCTTCTGACACCGGCTGAGGTCGCCGAGCTCGCCCGCCAGCCTCTGCCCACGCTCTTCACCGCGCCCGGCCCCCTCGCCCTGGCGGCATTCGCCAGCAGCGCTGCTCTGCTCACGGCGGTGGCGCTGGAAACCCGGCTAAGCCGCTGGGAAACGCGACTTTCTGCTCCGCTCCTGATCCTTTCTCCGAGCCTCGGCCCTCTCCTGATCCGCCTTGGCCTCGCCGCCATGATGGCGCTGGGTGCACTGGGCGGCTTACCCCGGCACGGCACGGCCCCGTGGTCCGAGCCGACCCTGTTCGTGCCCGACATGCAACTGGCGCTGGTTCCTGGCTGGGATTGGCTGGCGCCGACCCAGTTCGTCCTGGCGCTGTTGCTCGGGCTCGGCGTCCAAACCCGGCTATCGGCGAGCGCGGTTTTATGTCTTTCGCTCGCCGGGTTGGTCGCGTTCGGCCAGCCGTTTTTGTCCTACGCGCCCCATTTCGCCGCTCCCGCCCTGGTCCTCCTGGCCTTGGGGGGCGGTCCCTGGTCCGTTGACCGTTTTTGGCACCGGCGCGCCGAACCAGCGATCGATCCCCGTACCCGCGACACGTCGTTCCTGGCGGCCCGCGTGCTTTTGGGCCTCGGCTTCGTCTACCTGGCAATCGCGCACAAATTCACGCAGCCGACACTGCTGATGGCGATCTTCGAGCATGGAGAGATCCCGACCTTCGGGCTGCCGCTGGACTTGATTGCCCTGGCGGCGGCCTGCGTCGAGCTGATCGTGGGCCTGCTTCTGGTGTTCGGTCGGCTGGTCCGCCCCACCGCTCTGCTTCTGATTGGCCTTTTCACCTTCTTCGCCGTCACCCTCGGCGAGACACCCTTGTTCCACGCCAATCTCTACGCGCTGGCGGCGATGCTGGTGATGACCGGGCCGACCCCGGTCGGTATGCCGCGCCGCCAAGCGGTCCCAAAAACCCCCGAGCCCTTGGGGGACCGGTCATGACACGAAGGTCCGTTTTCCGGCGCCAGGTTCCGGCCATGGTGATCGCGGTTTTCGCAGTGGCCTTGGCGCTGCCGATGCTCAATGCCAATGCCGGCCCGCCCCGGGCCCTCTTCATTAAACTACCCACGGACACGCCCGAGCCGCGGGTGACGTTGGATATCGCCCGCGACCCGACGGGCACCTGGGTGCTCGTGATCGACGCGCAAAACTTCCAATTCACGGATATCTGCCGGATCGCACGGACGCCGGCGACGATCGGCCATGCCCATGTGATCAAGGACGGAAAAAAGATCGCCAAGGCGACCGGGCCGCGGGTCGAGCTCGGCGAACTGGAGCCGGGAACCCATCGGTTCTCGGTCGAGCTGAGGGCTCAGGACCACCGGGCATTCGTCGGCGCCGAAGGCATGATCGCCACCGCCATCACCGCGACCATTCCCTCTGCCTGAGGCGAAAGTACGAAACTCAGCGCCGAACCGCCGGTGTTTCGATTTCAAGATCACCGGCCCGCCAGGCAAGGTAGAGCTCGAGCGCGATGTAATCGGGTGATCCATAGTCCAACGGTTCCGCCCGGACGCCCAGATTGCAGGCTCGGAGACGCCGGTGCAGGGATCCGAGCGATTGCCATTCGAACCGGTAGGCCGGATAGCCATTGCCGTGGCCCTGGCTGATCTGATCGCCCCGGAGCATCTCGCCCCAATTGCGATTGTGGCAGTGGTGGCACGCCAGGTTGAGCTGACCACGCCGGGTGAAAAACGCTTGCTTGCCAGCTTCGAACACGGGACGAGCCGGGCCGTCGATGGCGATGTCGAGCGCCCTCCCTTTCGACAGATTGGCGACATAGGCCGTGAGCGCCAGCAATTCGTCCGATTCGTAAGCCAGGGGCGCCGCCTGTTGGTGACGCTGGCGGCAGGCATTGATCCTCTGCTCGAGATTGATGACCCGGTTGAAAACGGGATCGAACGCCGGATATCGAGCGGCGTTCCCTTTCAGGTCGTCGCCGTTCGGACCGTGACAGTCAGCGCAAGCTCTCTGAGTCTTGCCGGCAGGCGATTGCCATAAAGCAGCGCCCCGGTCGAGCCAGAGGAAACCGGGATTGGCAAAGTCATCGTCCTGGAGCGCCTGGGTGTCAGTCGATTGAAATGCATAGCCCGACGCGATCTGGTCCAGGGGCAGAGCGCGTTGCCCGGACTCGTCGGCGACCGCCGGCATCGTGACCAGCGGCATGAAAGCGAGCCATGCGGCAAGGCAACGGCTGCGGCCGGTCACCCATGCCCACAAACGCATCAAGCGACGTCGATCGTCCGGGTCTCCGAAAAAACCTGCCCATGCTGATCGGTCCATCGGAATTCGAGCTCGCCGCTCTGGTCGGCGACGATGAAGAAACTCAAGAACGGGTTCGCGGCGATCGCCGGGTGAAACGCCGCCCGAAACACCTCGTCACCGTGATAGAGGCAGACGAAGTCGGTCAGGATATCGCGAGGGACCTCCTGTCCCCGGCTGTCCCGCCTGAAACCGCTTTCCATGCGGTGTTGGATCAGGGTCTTGATCTTGACCACCTCGCCCGACTGGGCGGTGCGGGGAACGGCGATGCGAATGGAGGCCACAGGCGCTCTCCTCAACTGAGATCTATGCAGGCGGCGAGCGTGACGATCGTCTCTGCCGTCGCCTTGAAGAGCGAGCCGTCGCTCATTTCGGCCACCGCTAGCAGGGTCTGGGAATCGGCGAGCCGAATGCGGGTCGAAATCTCGGCCTGGCCGGACCGGGGGCCCATGAAAAACCGCCCCACCACCGGCAGCGGATTGTGCTCGGCGAACACGGAAATCGAGCGGACATGATCCTCAGCGGTCATCGGGCTGTCCGGCACCGAGACCGTTAGCGGAACGGAATTGCCGTTCTCGGCCAGAGGCGGGATCTCGAGCACAACGCGCCCCTCCTCGATCGCGCGCTCGCCGAACAGGGCCCTGATCTCTTGCTCCACCTCTTCCGGTGTCGCCAGTGCCACGGCCGGTATCAGCGTCACCGCTACGCCGGCAGCGCCACGAAGGATCGCCCGCCGATCGGTCCCGGCGCCGCCCTGAATGCGTCTCGCGTCCATGCCTTCAGTCCTCGGTTTTCAAGGTCGTCAGATAAGACAAAATGTTTTCGACCGCTTGGGCCGACAAGACCGGTTTGCCCTGAAACATGGTCTGGACCTGCCGGAGGCCGCGGGTCCGGTGATAGGCGGGCATCACGGTTTCGGGATTGAGTTCAGTGGCGTCCACCAGTCTCAGCCGCGTTTCGGCCAGGTCCATGCGCGAGCCGAAATCGGATAGGTCGGGGCCAAGGGTGCCTTGGAAGGGCTCATCGAGAGACGAGACCGCATGGCACAGCAGACAATGGCCGCCGTCCCGGTCGATGAACGCTTCCCTACCCGCGTCCGGATCGCCGGGCTGATCCGTGAGCGGCGCCGTGATACCACCGTCGACGATTTGGTATTCTGCGACATCTCCCGGCGCCCCGGCCGCTGACCCGGACACGACGAGACCAGCCGCCAGAACAACCACTCCCAAACGGCCAAAACTCAACCGAAAACCTCGGTGGTGATGGCCTTGAACCAGTCTTCGCCGTAAACCGCCTCGAGCCGTCTCGCTTCCGGCGATGCGTCCAGCGGACTCACCCCGCCAGCCCCCTCGATCGGCTCGATCTGGCCCTCGCCCGGCCGGTAGACGCCGGCGATCGAGATCCCGTGATCAGGCGCGACCAGGCTGTAGCAGGTATTGAGCAAGACGGTCTCGACAGGCGGCTCGCCTCGGAGCGACCGGGCGATCTGGCGAGCGCAGACCTTGCCCTGGGAGTTGGCCGAGAACGCGGACTTCGGCATGGCATTGGCGATCGCCGCATCGCCCAGGACGTGGATGTCCGGCTGTAGCGTGGACGCGAAGGTGAGCGGATCGATCGGACACCAGCCGCTGGCGTCGGCAACGCCGGCCAGTTGGGCGATTTCCGCGGCCCGCTGCGGCGGCACGATGTTGGCGACGTCCGCCTGAACCGTGTCGAAGTCGGTGTGCACCTCGCGGGTGCCGGGGTCGACGGCGACCACCTGACCGCCGAGCGAGACGCCAACCCATTCGACCATGTCACCGTAATGTTCAGCCCAGGCCTGCTCGAACAGATCTTGCTTCGAAAAACGCTCCTTGGCGTCGAGGATCAGCACCTTCGATCGGGGTTTGTTCTGCTTCAGATAATGGGCGATCATGCTCGCCCGCTCGTAGGGCCCGGGCGGACATCGATAGGGGCTCGCGGGGGCCGCGATCACCACCACTCCGCCATCGTCCATGGCTTCCAGCTGATCGCGCAACAGCGCGGTCTGCGGTCCCGCTTTCCAGGCATGGGGCATGGTCTCGACCGCGTCCCGGCTATAGCCCTCGAGCCCACCGAAGATCAGATCCACGCCCGGCGTCAGGACCAGGCGGTCATAAGCAATTGTCTGGCCGCCATCGGTTTGAACGGTCCTGGTGTCGGGATCAATTTGGCTGGCCCTGTCCTTGACGACCGACACGCCCGCGGCCGCGACAGCTTCGTAAGAAAAGCGTTGATCGGCCAGTTCCCGGAGGCCCCCAAGAACCAGATTGCTAAACGGACAAGAGGTGTAAGTCGCGCCTGGCTCCACCAAGGTGACGTCGATGCTCGGATCTTCGCGACGAAGAAAACGGGCTACGGTCGTCCCGGCAAAGCCGCCGCCAACGACGACGACCCGGGCGGAGGCTTGAGCGAAGCTTGGCTTTGCCATCGCGGCGCTGGCCGCCGCGGCCCCGGCACCGGCGACAATCTGCCGGCGGCTGGTGTGGAGCCGACGACGGAGATGACTGTCCACTGACATAGGCGTTTCTTCCCTCAGTGCCCCGCTGCCGGCCGATTTAGGCGCTCACCTGGTTTCAGCGGCGAAATAGGCGGCGAGGCTGGCGAGTTCCGGCTCGGTGTATCCGGCTGCCAACCGGTTCATAATTGTGCCCTCGATCGTGCCGTCGCGAAAGCCGAGCAGGAGTGAGCGCAATTCCTCCTCGTCGCGGCCGGCGATCGGCGGCAGAGCCTGGGCCTGGCCCTCGCTTATATGACAGCCGGAACAGGCGGCGGCGAGGAGTTCGACATCCGCTTCCTCGCCGCTCGCCCGGTCAGCCAAAGCCGGGAGAAGGACCATTGCCCCCAGGACAATGGTCCATATCACCGTCTTTTCGCTCATGCGTCGCGCAGGCTTTGGTTTTTCAACGGCACATGACGGATACGCTTGCCGGTCGCCCGGTAGATCGCGTTGAGCACGGCTGGGGCCGCGACGGCGATGGTCGGCTCGCCGACACCACCCCACTCATCGTCTCCGCCGGACGGCATGACGATCGTCTCGACCTCGGGCATCTCGGCCATCCGCAGGGATCCGAACGTGTCGAAGTTCTGATCCACAACCCGGCCCTGATCGATCTGGATGCCGCCGTGGAGCAGAGCCGAGAGGCCGTAAACGAAAGAGCCCTCAACCTGGGCCTCGATCTGCTGGGGATTGACCGCATAGATCGGATCGGTGGCGGCGACGATGCGGTGCATGGTCAGTTCGCCGTCCTCGCTGACCGACACCTCGGCGCAGGCCGCGATGTAGCTGGCAAACGCCTTGCACACGGCGAGCCCGCGATGGACGCCCTCCGGCGGCGCCGTATCCCAGCCGACCCGTTCGGCGACCGCCTCGAGAACGGCCAGGCTCTTCGGGTGATTGGCCATCAGCTTGCGCCGGAATTCGAGCGCATCCTGGCCGGAGGCCTCGGCCAGCTCATCCATGAAACATTCGATGTAGATGGCGTTCTGGTTGATGTTCACACCGCGCCAGAAACCGGGCGGCACGTGCGGATTGCGCATGGCGTGATCGATCAGGAGATTGGGCACGCTGTAGCTGATGCTGTGCCCGCCCTCCGGGAGAAAGCCTTGGAATGTGACGGGATCCATGCCTTCGTTGAGCCGGGCCGGCATAACCTGCGCCAAGATCGACTGGCCGGAAATCCGGATCTTGAGGGCCGTCAGATTGCCTTCATCGTCCAGCCCGCCGGTCAGCTTCGCCTGGGTGATCGGGTGATACATGCCATGCTGCATGTCCTCTTCCCGGCTCCATAGAAGCTTCACGTGGGTGCCGGGCATCTGCCTGGCGATGCGTACGGCCTGCTGGACATAGTCGTGAAACGCGCCGCGCCGGCCGAACCCGCCGCCCAGGTGATATTTGTAGACGTCGCAGTTTTCCTGGGGCAGCTCGGCCGCTTCCGCAGCTGCCGCGAGCGCCGCTTCACCGTTTTGGGTCGGACACCAAACCTCGCAGCGCTCCGGCGTCCACAGGGCCGTGGCGTTCATCGGCTCCATGGTCGCGTGGTTCTGGAAGGGGTAGCTGTAGACCGCCTCTATGGTCTGGGCGGCACCGGCCAACCCCGCTTCCACATCGCCATTCTGATTGCCGACGAAAGCGTCCTCGGCGTCGAGGCCCTCTTTCAGGAAGGCGGCAATGGTCTCGTCGTTTTCCTCGGCGTTCGGCCCGTTATCCCATTCGATCGGAAGCGCGTCGAGGGCGGTCTTGGCCTGCCACCAAGTCTCGGCGACGACTGCGACGGCCGTGTCATCGACCTGCAACACCGCGCGGACACCTGGCATGTCCTCCACCGCCGCGGCATCGAACGAGGCAAGCGCGCCACCGAAAACCGGCGCCTGCTTGATCGCGGCGTTCAACATGCCGGGAAAGCTGAGATCCGCTGCGTACAATTGCTTGCCGGTGAGCTTCTCGGCCGTGTCCAGACGCGGCAGCGGTTGGCCGGCGAGCTTCCAGTCCGCGGGATCCTTCAGCGTGATCTCCGAGGGCGGAACCAGCTTGGCGGCATCGGCCGCGACCGCACCGTAAGTGGCGGTCCTGCCGCTCGGCTCGTGGGTGATGACACTTTCAGCAGCAACGCACTCTTCTGGAGAAACGCCCCAAGCGTTGGCCGCCGCCTCGATGAGCATCATGCGTGCGGCAGCCCCGCCCTCGCGAACGTAGACATGGCTGTCCCGAATGCCCCGGCTGCCGCCGGTCGAATAATCGCCCCAAACCCGGTTTCGCGCCAGGTTTTCGCCGGGCGTCGGATACTCGGTGGTTACCAGCGACCAATCGCACTCCAGTTCCTCGGCCACCAGCTGGGCCAGACCGGTCAGCGTTCCCTGACCCATCTCGGAGCGCGCGACGCGGATGGTCACCTGATTATCGGGCGCGATCAGGACCCACGCATTGACCTCCGCAGCATCACCGATGCCCTGGGCGAGCGAGGGCTGAAAATTGAAGCCGAGGGAAAAGCCGGCACCGGCGGCCGCGCTGCCAACCACGAATTTGCGGCGGTTCATCAGAAGTGACGTCATGACAGGCCCCCTCAACCCTTCAGTTCGACGGCGCGATGGATACCGCGGCGAATGCGTGGGAAGGTGCCGCACCGACAAATGTTGGTCATGTAGGTGTTGATGTCCTCGTCGGTCGGATTGGGCACATTGTCGACGAGATCGGCGGCGGCCATGATCTGCCCAGACTGGCAATAGCCGCACTGCGGCACGTCAAGTTCGAGCCAGGCCTGCTGCACGGGGTGGCTGCCGTCTTCCGACAGCCCCTCGATGGTTGTGATTTCCTGATCTTCGGTGACCGCGTCGACCGGCAAAACGCAGGAGCGCTGCGCCTGACCGTCGATGTGAACCGTGCACGCGCCGCACATGGCAATGCCACAGCCATATTTGGTGCCGGTCAGACCGAGCTGCTCGCGCAACACCCAAAGCAGCGGTGTGCTGCCATCGACATCGATTTCGACGACGCTTCCATTGACCGTTAGTCGTGCCATGACGGCTTACCTCCCAGGACTGGTTCGATTTAAGGCAACGGGCTGCGATTGGACCTCAGCACTTGTGTCGGCAATTAAGATTCCACCAATGATGCTAGAGTGTAGACGAACGGTTGAAGCCTCGAGATGACTTTGTCCATGGTGCGACGGTGTCAACGGATCCTCCGCAATCACTGGACGACTAGAGCATCTCAAACAGTCGGACCGGGCGGTCCCGATCCCTCAGCTGCGTCGGCCCGATATCGCGCCACTGGTGATGGCGAGCGGCGGCTTCGACGGTGCCGGCGGTGGCGAGGATGGTGACGTCGCCCTCGGCATAACCGCGCGCCGCCTCTTGGACCCTGCTGGCTATGTTCACGGCGTCACCGATCGCGGTGTAATTGACGCGATTGGCAGCGCCGATATCACCGACGATCGCCCGACCCGAATTGATCCCGATACGAACTCGGATCGGCGGCCGTCCGCTCTCGCGGCGGCGCTCATTGTCCTCCAGGATCGACCGCCTGATCGCGTCGGCTGCCAGACACGCCCGCGCCGCGTGATCGGGTTGGTCTTCGGGCGCGCCCCAGAGGGCCAAAAGGCCGTCTCCCAGATATTTATCGATCGTTCCCTCATAGCGATCGACGCCAGCGCCCACCCGACCGAAATGTTCGTTGAGCAAGAGACCGGTCTGCCTCGGGGTCATCTTTTCAGTCATTCGGAAAAAACCGACGATGTCGATGAACAGGATGGTGATCTCGCGAACATCGGCAACGATCTCGTGCTGGCCGTCGCGAACGATCCGCTCGACCAAGCGTTTGGGCACATAGCGCTCGAAGACGCGCAGGCCCGCGATCATTCCGTCCATGGCTTTGGCGGCGCGGTCGAATTCCACGATCCGGCTGCCACGCATCGGCCTTACAGCGGCGAAATCCAGACGTTGAATGGCGGCGGCGTTCTCGGTCAGGAGCCGCAAGGGGCGAGCGGTGCGCCGGCCAACCCATGCACCGAACGCCGTGAACAACAGAAGAAGGCCGCTGCCGGCGGCGAACAACTGCCAAAAACGCCAGACCTCGGAGCCTCGGGTCGAGGAATCGAAGTAAAATCCGACCAGCCAGGGGGTCGCGCCATAGCCCTTGAGATCGCTGTAGACGAACACCTGCCAGTCGCCGTTGCGAAACAGGTAATGCCCCTCGCTCCGCCGCATCAGCGGCTGGGAAATCACTTCACGCCGGTCGGGCGACCAGATCTCCCGCATTTGCCCGTCGCCCAATTCCTCGATCGTGACCGTCGGCCGGTTGCCCTGGGCGAGTACCGTTCGCTCGAGCAACAGCGGATGAGCGATGACATGATCTCGGCCGTGCAAAATGAAAACGGTGTGGCCAATACTGTCACTGACGTTCGCCGCAAAACGCGACAATTGCAGAAGATCGACGGAGGCGAGCAGCAGGCCGGCGAACGCGCCATCGATCCAGACCGGTTGCCGGCGGACGATGATCGAGCGGTTGAGACTGCCGGAGCGATAGGGCTCGCTCCATTTACGGTGGGCGAAATCCGGGCCCCAGGTCTCGGCCTTGCGAACCAGGGCCTGAAGGTCACCCCGGTCGAACAGATCATCGACGGACACACGCAAATTTTCCCGCTCGACCCGGACAGAGGAACCGTCTGGTCTGATGAACGCCAGGGCCGAGACTTGAGATGCGGGCGCGAGGAGACCTTTCATCGCGAAGGTCAGTCGTTCGTTGTCGTGGACGAGGTGGCTGTACCGCGTCAGAAAGTCGCTGAGAAAATCCAGCTGACGCTCCGATGCAGACATATGCTCGATGACGCGTTCCTCAATGGTGCCGATGATGAGATCAAAATCTTCGGCGAGACCGGCCACCAGAGCCTTGCGGGCACCGATCGTCGAGATAGCAAGCACGCTGCCGATCGAGACCAACAAGATCAGGCCTAGACCGATCGAAAACAGGGACGCCACCGCGAAGCGCGGCTTTTCCGCACGCGATCCGGTTCCGTCTCCCGTCCGGCCACCAATGCCTAACGCTGTCCCCAACGAACCCCCGCATCATCTGCCGAAATATGAACGCACGAGGCTAGGGTTTCGGTCGCGCCCAATGATCAGGTCGTCCAACCCCCGCTGGGCTAGGGGCTGCCGGCGCTTTCGCTGATCTCGACCCGCGTCTCTCGCGCAGCCAGTCGACCGTCTGGCCGATCGTTTGCTCGAGCGGCCTCAGGGAAAGACCGAGAGATCGGTGGTCGGGCCGGTTGGCCAGGCTCATGGGCCTTCCGGCAAGGCGGACCCCTTCGATCGAAGCGACCGGCGGTTTGTGCGTTATGTACCGGGACATGAGCTCGGCGGTTACGGCAGTCGGCCAGGCGAGACTGTAGGGCAGGCGCCGGCGGGGAACGGTCACATCGTGGCTGGCAATAATCGACAGGATCGCGGACAGACGGACCTGCTCGTGGCCGATGACGTAGGCTTCACCCTTCTGCCCCCGATCGGCCGCTGCCAGATAGGCCTCGGCCAGGTCGCGCACATCGACGAAGCTCAAGGGCGCATCGAGATAGGCCGGCAGGCATCCGGAAATGATATCATCGAGCATGCGCATCGGCGCTGTCATCCGGCCAGGACCGGGGCCAATGACGGCGGAGGGACGCAAGGTGACGACCCGCAGCCCCCGGCGGTGGGCCCGTCGCAGATGGGCTTCTGCCTCGCATTTCGACCGGGTATAGGCGCCGGCGACCGCCACCTCACCCCTTCCGCCGGACTTGGCACCGGCTAGCAGGGCCGATGTCGAGGTGTGGACGAAGCAATCCACGCGGGCTCGCATCGCTTCTTCGGCGATCAACTTGGTGCCTTCGACATTGACCGCTTGGTAGTCCTCGGTGTCCAGCCGCCAGAGATCGCCGAGACCGGCGATGTGAAACACACGGGCTACGCCGGTCATGGCGCGCCTCACCGCCGCCGGGTCGGTCACCGAGCCCTGATGCCAATCCGCTGGACCGACCGTTTCAGGTTTTTGGGCCAGGTCGAAGACCCGCACCGGTCGGTTCTGCTCCAGCAGCGTTTTCACCAGATGATGGCCGATAAAGCCGGCGCCACCGGTGACAAGATCGGTCACGGGGGTGCTGGCGACGCCCGATGTGGACACCAGAGCAAACCGGTATTGATGGCGGAACCGACGAGCAGGCCCCGCGCCGTTTCAAGGGCGACAGTACCGGCTGCGAACAGCTCGCCTTTCGGATCGTGAAACACGGTTTTCAGAAGCCCATCGTTCGGGTCGATCGCAACGATATGCGTGCCTGCGAAACCGAAACGCTGCCCCACCAAACGATACAACGCCAGCCCCATGAGCCGATCGTGAATAGCGGTGAGAACAAGGCCTTCGGGGGTCAGCGTGAGATTGTCCGGACCGCCTGGCAACGATTGCCCATGGATGTTGTGCAGCGGTGCTTCGCCGTAAACCGTTGGTGCGACATCGATGACCCGAGCCTCGCGGGTGACGGCGATCATGAGGCGATCGCCCATCCGGGCAATCCCATTGGGAAATGCTAGTTCCTTCGCTAATTCGATTGGGATGCCGCCACCCGAAGACCCGGTTCCGACACGCACCACGCGGCCGCGTTCGGCCGCGAAAGCCAGCTCCAAGGCCCGGGCCAGGCCGCCGCAAGCCTGCCCGTCAAGCGTGACCGCGACGGTCTCCTCGCCTAGCGGAACCACGTCGTTGGCGCGGCAAAGCTCCGGCCGTTCGATCGTATGCCGATGGTCCAGTAGCCGATCACGCAGCGTGAAGAGCTCGATCGTCGTGCCGTCGCCGGGCTGGCCGTTTCGCCGCCGGTTCACCACCGCAACCGTCGCCTCGCCATCCGCTCGTTCGAGAATGCCGATCCCGTGGGGAAAAAACGGCTGTGATGCCCCGAAAGACGCGGAAAGAGCAGATACAGTCAGCCGGCCTTCGGTGTTCAGATCGGCGAGGCTGAGCCCAAAGAGGCCATGGGGCGAGCGTTTCGCATCGAGTTCGCTTCGCCGATCGTACGCCGACAGGAGAACCCAGCCCGCTCCGGCAACCGCCGCCATATCCTCGACACCGCGCAAGCGGTTTCCGCTCTCGTCGCGTAGATCGAGGAGGACGCAGTCGTTTGGATGATAGGGCGTTTCCGAAGCCAGGCCGGCGAACGAGCCGCCGATCAGCCAGCATAAGCTAGCGCCAAGAACCGCCCGGGATGCGGTCTTTGCCGCCGGCTTGGCCAAGCTTGCGATGGAAACGGTCAGGCGTTGGCCGCCAGCGGTTCCGGCAAAGCGTAGTGCCAGTGGGCCAGCGCTTCGGCGCAGCCAGTGCTCACCCGCTCAATATCCGAGGCCGCGAGACGGAACCGATTCTTTCTGTAGTCGCGAACCGCTTCCAGATGGGCTGCAAGAGCCGGCCGAGCTGTTTCGAAACCGGGGAGGCCCAGGGTCTCGTAGACCCGTTCGATCTCCTCGAGGGGCTGCCGGTCCAAACGTTCATAGCGAACCTCGACGAAGCTTCCGGTCGGCAATTGGGCGGCTTCCTCCATTAGCTGGCGCATGAGACGCTCATAGGTGCTCAAAACGAAGCCATCGATATCAATATGATCGTAGCCGTTGAGGGACAGCTGTGGTAAGAGCTTGCGATAGAAATTGCGCATGGAAACAAACACTTCGAAAGGATTCCTGACAGCGTGAATGAAACGGGCGCCTGGATACAGCCGAGCCAGCAGTGTGAGGCGGCCGGTATAGGCCGGGTTCTTGATCAGGAGCGGCCGCCGCCCCTGGTGCAGCCACACTTTGCGCAAGAAATAGTCCAGACGGGCGGCCCACGCCTCGATTTCTCGGGGCGTAACCTGGTCGAAAAACACCGCTCGATTGAAAGCTTTCTCGAAGGCCTTGGGAAAATAGATGCCGTGATAGAACGAGAGTGCCGACATGTTGGCCATCGGCACCTCGTCCTCTTGAGGCGAGTCCGGCGTGATCGGGATGTTGTCGATATAGCGGTGCGCTGGAAGCATCAATTCCAACATCGGGCGCAACGCTGCGACGATACCGAACATGTCCCAGGGGAGCCCGGCGGCGAGCGGCGTTACGTAGCCGAAACGACCCTTGCTCATCAACGTGTAGAGATGGGTCGTGCCGCTTCGCCAATGACCGACGATGAAGATGGGCGCCGGCATGTCCTCGGCGGCCAAACGTCGGGCCATCAGGGCGTGTTCGATCGCGGACACCGGTGCGCGGGCGAGGATGCCGGCAGCGATGACCAGCGTTTTCGGGATTTTTGAGGGCGAGACACCGCCGTTGCTCCACAAAGCGTGAGCAAACGTTACGGGGTCGCTGCCGACTAATGGGTGCATGGGGATGACCGAAGTCGTCGGATACCAACCTGCTTTGTTTTATCGCGATCGGAGAGAAGTGCCAGAAAGACACACCCCCGGCTCACTGTGGCAAATAGGCCACGAGTGTGGTTGCCGAAGATCGGTCTCCCGTCTAGGTATCCCTCCGTGACCAACCCTAACACACTGGCGTTGAACAACTAAGGCCGCCACTAAACTATTGTTCCAAGGGCGAGACGAAGAGGTTTCAACACCGAGTTTCGCCATCGTCGAAGAGGAGGACTGGACCGATGATCGATCAGCCGTCGGCTAAGTCTTTGGTAGAACAGCAAGATCATCACGTGTTCGCACGACAGTCCTGTATTTTAGCTAGCTCCGTTTGACGTGGATAAATCTGTCGCTGCAAGCTTGCAGCCGTTCGGTTTTCCCGAGGCAAACGGGGTAGCCGACGAGCCTCTTCTATCGTCTGGCGTCACTGGTCTGGGCGCCTTCAATGCCGACCCGTCGCTCCTGGACGAGGTGGACGATGTGGTTGAAGACGCCCGCCGCAGTCTGATCGCACAGCAACGCGATGACGGTCACTTCGTCTTCGAGATCGAAGCGGACACGACCATCCCAGCCGAGTATGTTCTGCTTCGCCACTTCGTAGGCGAACCCGCTGCTGAAACCGAACCGCGCATCGCTGACTATCTGCGGAGCAGGCAGGCGGACCATGGCGGTTGGCCCTTGTTTCACGATGGCGATTTCGACATCAGCGCATCGGTCAAAGCCTATTTCGCACTGAAAGTGATCGGCGACGACATCAACGCCCCGCATATGGTCCGGGCTCGCGAGGCGATCTTGGCCGCTGGCGGCGCCGCCCGGTCCAACGTGTTCACGCGGATCATGCTGGCTCTCTACGGCGAGGTACCCTGGCGGGCCGTGCCGGTGATGCCGGTCGAGATCATGCTTCTGCCGCGATGGTTCCCGTTCCATCTATCCAAGGTCAGCTACTGGTCACGCACGGTGATTGCACCGCTGCTCGTGTTGATGAGCCGAAAGCCGCGGGCCGAAAACCCCCGCGACATTCACATTTCAGAGCTTTTTGTCACCCCGCCCGAAGAAGAACGCCGCTACAATGTGAACCCGACGGGCTCGCGGATCGGCAACGGTTTCCTGGTACTGGACCGTTTGTTGCGCTCGTTGGAGCCGCTGATCCCGGCGTCGGTTCGAAACCGGGCCGAGCGAGCGGCCCTCGCTTTCATCGAGCCGAGGCTCAACGGCGAGGACGGGCTGGGAGCGATCTATCCCGCCATGGCCAACGTCGTGATGATGTATCACGCCCTGGGTTATTCGGCTGACGATCCGAAGGTGGCTGCCGCGCGTCAAGCGGTCGAACACTTGCGCTTCTGGCAGGACAAGGAACTCGACTATTGTCAGCCCTGCGCGTCGCCGATCTGGGACACCTCGCTCGCCGCCCACGCGCTGCTTGAGGCCGGCGATAGCCGGCATCCGTCATCGACGGCGGCGGCCTCCTGGCTGGCGGCGAAACAGATCCGTGACGTCCGCGGTGACTGGGCGGACAGCCGCCCTGACCTGGAGCCCGCCGGCTGGGCGTTCCAATACAACAACGATTACTATCCCGACGTCGACGACACGGCCGTCGTCGCCATGGCGCTCCACCGGGCCGATCCGGACCGCTATGAGGAGCCGGTCGCCCAGGCCCGGGACTGGATCATCGGCATGCAGAGCCGCAACGGTGGTTGGGGCGCCTTCGACGTCGACAATACGGCCTACTACCTGAACCACATACCATTCGCCGACCACGGCGCGCTCTTGGACCCGC
Organism: Geminicoccaceae bacterium; assembly: GCA_050331695.1. Lineage (GTDB taxonomy): Bacteria > Pseudomonadota > Alphaproteobacteria > Geminicoccales > Geminicoccaceae > JBHJGP01. The sequence continues at coordinate 200,604 of JBHJGP010000001.1, read as the reverse complement.
CGACGGTCGACGTCACGGCGCGCTGCATCGGCTTTCTGGCCCAGACCGAGATGAAATCGGACCATCCGGTGATGGCTCGGGCGCTGGCCTACCTTCGCCGGGAGCAGGAAGAGGACGGATCCTGGTTCGGACGGTGGGGCACGAACTACGTCTACGGCACCTGGTCGGCGCTCCATGCCTTCAACGCCGCCGGTGAAGACCCGAACGCACCGCATATTCGCCGGGCCGTGGACTGGCTCATATCACGGCAGCAACCGGACGGCGGCTGGGGCGAAGACGGTGCGACCTATTGGGGACATCGCCGGGACGAGGTGAAGGCGAGTACGCCCTCGCAGACGGCCTGGGCCGTCCTGGCGCTGATGGCGGTGGGTGAGGTCGAGAGCGAGAGCGTGGCCAGAGGCATCGCCTATCTGGCGCGCGCACCGCGAAACGACGCTCGCTGGCACGAAAACCTCTATACCGGTGTCGGTTTCCCGCGTGTGTTCTACCTCCGCTACCACGGATACGCCGCCTACTTCCCTCTATGGGCGCTGGCTCGGTACCGCAACCTCATGCGCAGCAACGATCGCCAGGTGGCCTACGGTCTCTAGGTCATCCGGCCGGTCAGCGGCGCCGTGATCGGCGTCGTCGTTGGCCTGCCGGCCGAGGCACGGTGTCTACCCGAGGCCCCTCGGATCAGCGTGCGCGTGGCCGCCGGCTCATCGCAGGACACGCACCAAGCCGTCTCCTCGCTTATCGAGAGAAATCCGGCTCTGCTCATATCGTTCGGGGTGTGCGCCGGTCTTGATCCGTCGCTGAAACCGGGCGACCTGGTGATCGCAACCCATGTAATGACCCTAAGCGCAGGCCGCTGGCCAACGGACCCGGCATTCTCCGATCGGATTGCGTCGGCTCTTGGAGGTTCGGTCCAGGGGCCGGCGCTTACCGTTGACAAGCCGGTGACCGACCCGACGACCAAGGCCCGCTTGTTCGAAAACACGGGCGCGATCATCGCTGACATGGAAAGCGCTTGTGTCGTGTCCGCCGCCGCGCACGCCAATATTCCGCCGGTCGTGTTAAGGGCCGTTCTGGATCCGGCGGAGCGAGGCGTGCCCCCGGCGGCGCTCGCGGGCGGTCCCAAAGGCGGCTCGGCTCACGGGGTCTTGAAAGCTCTCCTGTGGCGCCCGGGAGACGTTCCGGCACTTGCCAGGCTGGCTGTCGATTACGCCCGGGCCTTGCGCACGCTACGCCGAGCCGGCCCGATCCTGGCCGGCCTCTCAGACTAAGACGCGTTGCGCGTCTCGCGCCGGTTGCCCGACATATCCGCCCTAGTCTCAGCCTCCGCTTCCGCCACCAGTTTCTCAAACATGTAGGTGGCCGGACGCTGCTGATCCAAGGGGATCTCAGGCGCCATCGGTCCTTCGGTGCGCGGACCCCGCAGACTGAGGCCCAAGAGCTTCCAGGGCTTTTGCACGGCGTCGGTCACGGCGGATGCCTCATAGCCACAATGGGCCATGCAATCGGCACATTTTTCGTAGCGACCGGTGCCGTAGCTGTCCCACTCCGTCTCGTCCATGAGAGCTTTGAAGGACGACGCATAGCCCTCATTCAGCAGATAGCAGGGCCGCTGCCAGCCGAAGATATTGCGAGTGGGGTTGCCCCAGGGCGTGCACCGGTAGTCCTGATTGCCGGCCAGAAAGTCGAGATAAAGGGAGCTGTGATTGAGGCTCCAGCCGCGTCCCTTGCCGATCCGGAACAGGTCGCGGAACAGGTTTTTCGTCTTCTGCCGGTTGAGGAAATGCTGCTGATCCGGGGCCCGCTCATAGGCGTAGCCGGGCGAAAGGGTCACGCCCTCGACGTCCAGCTCCCGGGTGTAGTCGAGGAACGCGGCGATCTCCTCGGCCGGGAAGCCGTCGAAGATGGTCGCGTTGCAGGTGACGCGAAAGCCCCGGGCGCGGGCGGCCTTGATCGCGGAAATCACCCTATCGAAGACGCCCTCCTGACAGACCGAACGATCGTGGTGATCTTTGAGCCCATCCAGATGGATCGAGAACGCCAGATACGGGCTGGGCTTGAACTGATCGAGCTTTTTCTCGAGCAGAAGCGCGTTGGTGCAGAGATAGACATATTTCCGCCGGGCGACGATGCCGGCCACGATCTCGCCGATATCCTTATGGATCAGCGGCTCACCACCCGGGATCGAGATGACCGGCGCGCCGCATTCGTCGACAGCATCCAGACACTCCTGCACGCTTAGGCGGCGGTCCAGGATCGGCTTCGGATAGTCGATCTTGCCGCAGCCGGCACAGGCCAGATTGCAGCGGAACAGGGGCTCCAGCATCAGCACGAGCGGGTAGCGTCGGTTACCGCGAACCCGCTGCTTGAGGATGTAGAGTGCGATGTCGATCTGCTGACGCAGGGGGATCGCCAAGGAGCGCCTCCGTGTACGAGATGGGTTCAGCCGAGCGGTTACCACATGACATGGTCCTCGGCTTTGCCGCTGTCGATCAATTGGCCGCTATCAAGCCGCAATCCGGCGGTCGCGCAAGCTCAACAATGCCGGCAAGACCACCAGCGTGGTGAACAAGGCCACGAGAATGGCGACGGTCAGGAGCTGGCCCATGCTGGCCGTGCCGCGATGGGCCGAAATCGAGAGGCTGCCAAACGAGGCGATGGTCGTGAGCGCACTCAACAAAACCGCCCGGGGTGTGCTGCTCGCCATCAGCGATTGTGCGGTCTCGGACCGGCGCTGCCGGAACTGGCGATGGCGGCCGACAATCTGAATGCCGCCGCTGACCCCCAGAGCCATCAAAAGCGGCAGCACGATGATGTTGGCGAAATTGAAGGACAGGCCCAGGATCGCCGCCGCCGCGAACATCATCAGAGCCGCGAGCAGGACCGGCGTCAGAGTGAACACGACGTCGACCGCGGTTCGGTAGACCAGCACTAGAAGGAGAACGATCGCGACGGAAGCGATCGCCGTCGCCTCGATGAAGGCGTTGATGACGATGTGACTGGCTTCGCTCAGGATCACCGGGGCGCCGGTGGCCACAGGCACGACGCTTCGAACAGCATCCGCGAAGAGGCGCATCTCCTCCGGACCGTTCAGCGGTTCCGCCGCGATCACCTCGACCCGCGAGCTTCCATCCGCCCCGATCCACCTGTCGCGTAACGATGGCGGTAGCGTCTCGAGGGTGATCGGCTCGGCCTCCAGGGCCACCGTCAGACCCTCGATCCAGCCAACGAGATCGGCCACCAGACCTGTTTCCAACCGGGCCAGAGCCGCCGCTCCGGTGACCGACTCCGGCGCTTGTCGTTCGAGAAAAAGCCGCAAGGCCGCGTCAAGCTCTGCCCAAGTCTCCTCAGTCGGCTCAGCGCTTTGCGCCACGGCCAAAAAGTCGACGATCGCCGCGTGGCGGCCTTCGGCATCGATTGCGGGGGGATCCGCGGTATCCAGAAGCGGTGACAACGTCCAGGCGAGACCGTCGATGATCTCCAGCTTCAGATCCTGGTCCGACGGGACGAAGCTTCCGAGTGTCGTGGCACGACCGACCGTCGGCAGATCGCGAAGAGCCCCGGCGATGTTTCCGGCGGCGGCCACGTCCTCGGCCAGGATATCGATTCGGTAGGGTGTGGTTCTCGGATCGTCGGCCAGATCACGGAAGGCGGCGACCGGCTCCAGTTCCGGATCCTGCAGGGATAAGGGATCGAGATCGAAGACTGCCCGGGGGGCCACCACCAGGGAGCCCACAGCCAAGACGCTGGCGACGCCGAGCACGAGCACCGGATTTTTGGTTGCAAGCCCGCCGATTTTTGCAACGACAGGGCGGCTCCCGGGCCCGGCCGCGCTCGCGGGCTCGCGGGCCAAGAGGTGAAGCATCGCCGGCAGGATGGTCATGCTGCAGAGCCAGGCGATGACCATGCCCGTGCCGGAGATGACGCCCAGTTCGGCTAGTCCCCGATAGTCGGTGGGAATGAAGGCGAAAAAACCGAAAAGCGCGCAAAGCGCGGCCAGCGCCAGAGGTGGGCCGGTCGTCGCGGCGGCCGTTTCCAACGAGCCCACGAGATCATTGCCCTGGCGGCGCTCCTCCGCGGCACGGAGGGCGAAGTGAATGCCGAAATCGACCGCGAGCCCCAGAAACGGGACCGCGAACGCGACCGAAATTAGGTTGAGGTGGCCAATCGCCAGGGCGGCGAAACCGATCGTCAGCACCAGGCCGGAAAACAGGGTCAGGAGCACGGCGATGACCGCGCGGCCCGAGCCCAAGCCCAGAATGAGGATCGTGGTGACCAGGGCGACCGATAGGATCCCGGCGATGCCGGCGCCGCGCGCAACCGTTCGGAGCTCCGCCCGATCGAGCACGGGCTCTCCGGTCAGGCGAATATCGATACCGGGCCGGTCGGCGAGCACGGCCGAGACGGCCTGTTCGACGGCGTCGATTGCGTTCCGCGCCGGGATCGCCTGGCCCTCGTCGGAGCGAGGCTTGATCAGAACGAAACGGCGCGCCAGGTCCTGTGCCTGAAGGTCGAGGCCGATGGCGGACCGCCAATCCAGGGTTGAGGACTGCGCACGTGCTTGGGCCTCAACAACCGTGGTGAGCGCCTGCAACGCCTGCTCAAGACTCTCGTCAAGACCACCATCGTCCGCCGTGGTCGGGTTCTCCAAGGTCCGCGCCAACAGACCAAAAAGCCCGCGAAGCGTCGGGTCCTGGGCGATGGTGCTCAGAAAGGGCTGAGCCGCCGCCAATTGATCGGCGAGCGAGCTCAATTCGTCGACCGAAAGATACAAGAGCCCGTTTCGGTCGAAGAACGGCCCCACGAAGGGAACTTCGGCCGAGGCGATCGCCGGCGTGTTCTCCAAGCCGTCCGCCAGGGCTGTCGCGGCCTCGGCGGCCTCTGTTCCATTCGGACCATCGACCACGGCAAGGATGAGGTCGTCCAGATTTGGAAACGCCGCCTTGAAGGCCTGGGCGTCGCGCCGGTAGGGTAGATCCCGCTCGATCAGATCACCGGTCGACGTTTGGATCCCGAGATTTGACGCGGCGAAGGTGCCGGCGAGGACGGAAAGCGCCAGGGTGAGCAGAACCACGAGCCGGGCGTGACGCACCGCCGATGCCACGAGCGAGACGATGGCCCGACTCAAAGGGCCCAGGCTCCGGCGCTTACCGGACACCAGCTAGGCATCATCAGCGCAGCAAGGTGCGGGAAAGGGGTGACGAGGCATGACCGGTGACTTAGCAAGACGGCGATGCCATGTCATACAAAGCTGCGGCGGCGTTTGTTTCCTGGAATAGGAGGATTTGTGCAAATGGTTCGGAACGCGCTTGCCGTGATCGTCCGCCGGTCTCGTTTAGCCAGCCTTTTCGCAGTGATGGTCTTGACCGCGCTCAGCTCCTCTTGGCTTTCGAGCAACAAGGTTCACGCGGCCGCCACGCCGGAACAAACGGTCGACGAACTGCACGGGTTGCTCGTTGAAACCATGCAGAACGGCGGCGACCTCGGTTTCAAGGGCAGGTTCGACAAGCTCAAGGGCGCCCTGCCCGCCGTCTTCGATTTTCCGACGATGGCCCGCATCACCATCGGCACGACAAACTGGCGGGACCTCGATCAAGCGCAGAAGGAGACCTTCGTCGACCGGTTCAGCTCGCTCAGTGCTGCCAATTACGCGCGAAACTTCCGGGGCCCTCCCGATCAGACGCCGCTGAGCGAGGACGCGTTCAAAAGCGGCGAGGCGGAAGATGGCCCGCGAGGCACCCAGGTCGTCGACACAGAGCTTCTCCGTGAGGGCAGGGACCCGGTGAAGCTCACCTATGTGCTGAGGCCAAAGGAAGAAGAGTGGCGGATCGTCGACGTCCAGCTTCTGGGATCGATCAGCGAACTCGCCCGTCGGCGATCTGAAATATCGGCGACCTACCGCGACCATGGGTTCGAAGGCGTCATCGCAGCCCTCGACAAGGTCATCGACAGCAGTGAGTGATCGGGGCCAAGCGGTTTGAAAGACGGACCGGAGCCGCTCAGTCGATGCGCGGCAAGGCCGCCAGTTCGTAGTCTGGAAAGAGATGGGCGATCGAGCGGTGATACTCTTGCGGCTGGGCGCCCATGGCCGCGAATGCCTCCGGCATCGGTAGATTCATGGCTTCGACCATGTCGAGGCCCTGCTCGGCCGCCTGGCGTAGCGTGTCGTCGAGCCACTCCAGATAGGCCCGAGTCTGGCGCAGACTATCGCCCGCCGGATCGAACGGCCCATGACCCGGGGCAATGGCCGCAGCCTCGACGGCGGCGAGCGCGTCGAGCGACTTTTGCCAGACGGCGAGATCGGCGTGCGGCGTCGTCGGAGCCCGGTCGAGAAACGCCAGATCGCCGGCGATCAGCACGCCGGTCTCCCGATCCAGGATGGCAAGGTCGGCGCTCGTGTGGCCTTCGAGCGGAAAAGCTTCGAACTCCCGCCCGCCGACGCTGAACAGGCCGCCTTGAACCGGCTCTTCCGGCGGCACCGGCTCGGTGCCCCGCATCCAGTCGCCGACCAGCCGGTACATGTTGTCAGCGAAATCGTCACCCTGCTCGCGGGCCAGAGATTGGGTCGCCGGCAAAGCCCTGAGAGGCCGGTCGGTGAAAACCTGGTTGCCGAAAAAATGATCCGGGTGGTGATGGGTGTTGTAAACCGCAGCAATACCGGACGGCATCACCGCGGTCATGGTGAGCCGAAGTTCCTCGGCGTAGCGCAGAGAGGGACCGGTATCGAACAGAACCGCACCTTCATCCGTTTCGGCGAAGAAGATGTTGACGATGTTGCCGCCGTTCTGAAACGAGAAGTATTCGGTCAAGCCTTCGACCATCCAGAGCCCCTGCGCCACCTGGCGGGGCTCGAGACCGTAGTTGAGACGAGGCTCCGCCCAGACTTTGGAGGGCCCCGCCGCGCCAGCGAGACCGGTACCCACCAGGCCGGCGCCGGCCTGGCGGCGGGACAGCGTCACTGAGTGAGGTTTCCTACCGGAATGGTGGCGTCGATTTCGTTGCCGTTATTGTCGCGGCCCGAAATCCGAAGCGGCCCTGCGGGATGGTTCTCGGCCAGATGGAAGGTGAAGGCCGGATCCTCGTTCACCGGCTCGCTGAGATCGACGCGCGCGAGCCTGGTGCCGGCCTCGTCCTCCAGCGCCAGCTCCTCGCCGATGAAGACCGGGATGCCATCGGCGAGGCCCGTGTCCATCGGGTGGTCGACGATAACCCGCACCCGGCCGGTGTCCGCCCACATCCGTCCCCGCACCTCACCCAGATGCTCCTCCCAATCGTCGGACGCGTAGGCCGCGGCCGGTGCCGTGCAGCCGCCGCCGGCGGCATCGATCCGGGTCGAGCCCAGATACCACTGGCCGTCCGTCGTCTTGACCGCGGCTCGGACCGGGGTCGCCTGGTCGATCTTGAAGCGAAACGAAAGGCGGGCGTCGACCGCTTCGGGATAGAAATCGAGGATGTGCGGGATCGGCCCGTAATCCACGAACAAGGTGATCTGCTCGACGTTCGGAATGGCGGTGGCATCGACCGTCACCGGCACATGAAAACTGTCTTCGGCGGTGGCCGGCGCCATCACCACCACCCGGTCATCGAAGGTGATCGCCTCCGGATCGCCCAACAGTTCCACCTGCATGTAGTCGAGCATGCCGGAACGATAGGGATCGTCGAGCGGTGTCTGCGGACGGTCCAATCCCAAAGCTGGACCCGCGACCATCGCCGTGCCGAGAAGAACCGCGCTGATCAATTTGTTTTGGTGGTTCATGGGTTCACCACTCCGGTGGTCGAAAGGTCAGTTCATAGTCGGCATAGATCGCTTCGAGCCTGCCGTCGGCGATTGCGGACCGGATCGCATCGTCTACCGCATAGCCGAGTTGCCGGTAAGTATGCCTGACGGCGACCCCCAACGTCCATTCCCCACGACCGAGGCCGACCAGCGGTACGTCATCGACCGCGATATTGTCCTGATTGCGAGCGCCGTATTCGACTTGGGCCAACGGTCCCAGGACCGCCGCCACCTCGCCCCGGACCAGCGCTTCCATGGCGGTCGAAACATCGATAAATCGGTGGATGTTCGGCTGTAGCTGGCCGCCGAACAGATTGGCGAGGTAGAAATCGGCTAGGCTGTCATTCTCGACGCCGACCGGATCGAAGCGAAAATAAGCGGGCGTCGGCGGCCCCTCGTCGAACACAGTCCGATCCCAGGCCACGGCAATCTTCTCGACCTGGTAGGGACCGGTCAGAACGACCTGCTCGTTGCGGCAGCCGAACTCCACGTCGAACGGGACCCGCAACATGACGTTGGAGACGGCGCCGCTGACGAGCGGCCCTCGCCAGACATTGTTGCGGAGATCACCGGCCACGTTTTCAGCGGCGGCGACCACGTTGAACCGGGGCTCGACCCCCAGCTCGGCAGCGATCAGCCGGCCGAGCTCGACATCAACGCCCTTGGGCTCGCGGCCATCTGCCCACGAATAGGGCGGGTGGTTCTCATAGACGGCAAAGCTGATCCAGCCGCGCTCAATGATCTCGTCATAGGTCTGGCCGACATCGCTCCGCCCGACATTCTGCGGCTTAGGCTGCGGCACATAATCCTCGCACGCAGCCAAAGCCGCGCCGACGGGCGACAGGCCGAAGAGCAGCGGGACGATCAACCAGACGGGCACACGCATGGTTCAGAAGTCGCCTATTGCGCGGCCGACAGACCAATGGTCAGGATTTCTTCCGCCTGCTTCACGCCGGCGACCGTTCCGTCCAGCGCGGCATAGGCGCGGGACGCAGGGGAATCGGTGAATTCCGCGCCGGAGGCGGCCGGCACCTGGCCCGCAATCTCGTCGAGTTCGGCTTTCAGGTTGTCGATCTCCGGCGCCAAGGCGTCATAGTCGGTGCCGTTGCTGAGCTTCGCCGCTTTGCTCTGAAGCTCGTCGCGGATCCCTACGAGATCGTCGCTGAATTCGTCGAGCGCGCCGTCGTCTGGCCGGGTTTCAATATAAGATCGGATTGCCCAGGCCGCCTTCTGGCCCAAAAGGTCGCCGAAGGCCGGCATTTTGTTCACGCCGTTCTGGGTATAGCCGTTGATGAACCGCTCCACATACCACTCGTCACCATAATCGTCCGCCTCCAGATAGCGAAGATCGGGCGCGACACCGCCGGATACGGCTTCCAGACCGTGACAGCGCGCGCAATTCTGATTGTAGCCGGAAGCACCGATCGAAACGGCTGTCCGGTAGACCTCCTCATCCATGCTCCGATAAGGGTTTTCCAGCGCCCACTCGGTCTCGTCGATATCCGGCAGCGCATCCGTATTGACCGGCTGCGGCGCCACATCGCCATGGCTCCAGACGGTCTCGGCCGTAAACCCGAAAACCGCGAACGGCACCGCAAGAACGAGAATAGCCGATGAGCGCAACGTTGAGCCTCCTCTGATCGATTGTATTGCTTAGATCTTTAGCGCGATCTCGAGAAATCGATAGTCCGACAAAAGGTGCACTTGCGAACGCGCCGCAGAATCACTTAGTGGGCGTCGTTCGGGCTTTTCGCCCGATCTCAACGAAGAAAAGGGGAGGAAGAACGGCCGTGAGAAAAATAGCACACGCTAGCGCTGCGTCCCTGATCGCGGCGGCTGTCGGACTGAGTTCGGGCATCGCTTTCGGTCATGATTTCGGGGTGGCTGGTGTTCTCTCGCGCGACAATCAGGCGGAACTCGAGCCGATCAAACTATCGTCGTCGGGCATGGAAGCGCCGGCGGAATACCGTCTCAAATCCGGCACCTACTACGAGATCGAGATCATCAGCGATGGCTCCGCCGAGCTCGCCATTGAAAGCCCGGGCCTGTTTCGAAACATCTGGGTTGATGAAGTGGTCATCAACGATCTCGAGGTTCGACCGATGGGGATCGACAGCGTCGAGTTCGACGACGAGGGCGTCGTCGAATTTTCCTTCCTGGCGATTAAGCCCGGCACCTACGAGTTTCGGATTCGAGGTCGCTCGGGCGAAGGCAGCGTGACGACCTTCATCATCGAATAGGCCGATGATGAACGTCTTGATCCTGATGTTTCGGCGAACGCTGCTTGCCTGTTATGCACTTGCTATAGCCATGCCGGCGGCGCTCGCGCAAACGCTCGAGATACCGATTATCTATCTCGAGCGCGAGATACCGCCGCCGCCGACCTTGTCGAACCTCGATCCGCCGCCGGAGGATGCGGGGCTTGCCGGTGCACGCCTTGGCATCGAGGATTCCAACACAACGGGCAAGTTCCTGGGCCAGGAATTCTCGCTGGTAGAGGTTCTGGTGCCGGAAGACGCCGACCTGATCACCGCCGCCGGCGACCAGTTGCAGGATGGTGCCCTGGTGGTGATGAACACGCCGACGGCGGACGTCATCGCGGTCGCGGACGCGCTGCCCAACGCACTGGTCTTCAATGCTGGCGCCAAGGACAACGAGCTTCGGTTAGGGGATTGCCGCGCCAACCTGTTGCACACGCTCCCCAGCCGGGCGATGTTGGCGGACGCCCTGGCCCAGTTTCTCAGGAACAGGCAATGGTCAAACTGGTTCCTGATCGAAGGCCCCGGGCCAACCGATCGGCTTTGGGCCGATGCGCTCCGGGCATCAGCGACCAAGTACGGCCAAAAAATCGTCGAAGATAAAGCCTGGACGTTCGACGCAGACATGCGCCGGAATGCAGCCCAAGAGGTGCCGCTCTTTACCCAGGGGGCTGATCATGACGTCATCATCGTCGCCGATGAGATCAACGATTTCGCCCGCTACGTTCCCTACAACACCTGGCAGGCCGTGCCGGTCGCCGGCAGCGCTGGACTGGTGCCGGTCGCCTGGGCGCCCGTCGTCGAGCAGTGGGGCGCGGCGCAACTGCAAGGCCGTTTCGGTGAGCTCGCGGAACGCCCGATGCGATCATTGGATTACGCCGCCTGGGCCGCAGTCCGCTCGATCGCCGAGGCCGTGACCCGGACCAATGCAAACGACACAGACACCATCCGCGACTACATCATGTCCGAAGACTTCGAGCTCGCGGCGTTCAAGGGACGAAAGATGAGCTTTCGTCATTGGAACGGCCAACTTCGCCAACCGATACCGCTCGTCCACCCGGAAGCCCTGACGGCCTCGGCGCCGCTCGAGGGCTTCTTGCACGAGCGCTCGGATATGGACACGCTCGGCTTCGACGAGCCCGAAAGCGGCTGCACGGCCTTTCAGTGAACCAAGCCAATCGTCAAATGGGGTTTACCATGCGTCTCACCCATCTCGCGGTTTGTCTCGCCGTGGTCCCGTTCGCCGCCGAGGCCGGCGAAATCTGGATTTCGAACGAGAAGGACGACACGCTCAGCGTGATCGATGTCGACAGTCTGGAGGTCGTTCGAACGATTGAGACCGGCGAACGGCCGCGGGGCATCACCTTCGCGAAAGATCACAGCGTTCTTTTCATCTGCGCCTCCGACAGCGACGCGGTCCAGGTGATGGATCCCGAGACCGGGGAGATCCTCCACAATCTGCCGTCCGGCGAGGATCCGGAGCAGTTCGCCCTGCACCCGAATAACCGGTTTTTGTATATCGCCAACGAGGACGACGCGATCACCACGGTCGTCGACACCGAGAGCCGCGAGGTGCTCGCCCAGATCGATGTCGGCATTGAGCCTGAAGGGATGGCGGTAAGCCCCGACGGCACGATCGCGATCACCACCTCCGAGACGACCAACATGGCGCACTGGATCGATGTCGAGAGCCAGGCGATCTTCGCCAACACGCTCGTGGACCAGCGGCCGCGCCACGCGGAATTCACCGATGACGGTTCGAAGCTTTGGGTGAGCTCGGAGATCGGCGGCACCGTGACCGTGTTCGATGTCGCCGATCAGAGCGAGATCGCGAAGATCGGGTTCGAGATACCGGGCGCCCGCCCGGATGCCATACAGCCGGTCGGCATGAGGATCACCGATGATGGGACACGGGCGTTCGTGGCGCTCGGTCCCTCGAACCACGTCGCCGTGGTCAATGCCGAAACCTACGAGGTCGAGCAGTATCTCCTGGTCGGCCGGCGGGTCTGGCACATGGAGATGACCCCCGACGAAAAGCTCCTGTTCACGACCAACGGGGTTTCCGGTGACGTGACGGTGATCGATCTGGAAGCCCTGCAGCCGATCAAGACGATCGAGGTCGGTCGCTTTCCGTGGGGCGCCGCTTATCGGCCGTGAGACGCGCCGGTCTCGTTACGCTCGTCGTCTTGGCGCTCGCCTGGAGCGAAGCCTCGGCGCTCACCAGCGCGGAGCACCGGGTGCGGGATCCGGAGCTGTTCGATGCCGAGACCGGTTATCGTCTCTTGCGGCCCCGGGCGCCGACGCCGGACGACATTCCGGGAGCAGCCCGCATTTCGGCGCTCGAAGCCAAACGGGCGGCCGCCGACGGCGCGGTGCTGATCGATGTTTTCGCGGCGTTGCGGTCACTCTACTACGAGTTCGACGGTACCTGGCTGGTCGAAAAAGAGCATCTAAGCTTGCCGGGGGCGATCTGGCTGCCGGAGGTCGGTCGAGGCGCCCTGAGCGCAGAAATTGATCGCTACTTTCGGGATAATCTGGCGCTGGTGACGGATGGCGATGTCGCGATGCCCCTGGTCATTTTCTGCGTGGCCGATTGCTGGATGAGCTGGAACGCCGCCCAAAGAGCCCAGTCTTACGGCTACCGAAACGTGCTTTGGTTTCGGGAAGGAACCGACGGCTGGCTGGATGCCGGGTTTGAGCTGGAGCCGGTGCAGCCTGTTCCGGTCGCCGTCGACTAATGCGCGAAAAATCGGTGCAAGACGTCCAATCGACGCAATAGGCACTGCGCACTTTGTTGTACTGAAAGACATGTGTTACGCCCAACTCATATCCGTATGATACCCGTTAGAGCGGTTGACAAGAACGCCGTCATAGAGACGGCCCAGTGGAGGTTGAATATGAAACAACTGATCTACGGCGTGGCTGCCATTGCCATCGCATCCAGCGCGGCCCAAGCCGAAGTCACGATGGACATGATCGCCAATGACCAGGCGACCACCGATCAGATCGTGACCAACGGCATGGGCCGCGATTTGCAGCGCTATAGCCCGCTCGACATCGTCAACCGTGACAATGTCAAAAAGCTGGTACCGGCCTGGGCCTTCTCGTTCGGGGGCGAAAAGCAGCGCGGCCAGGAGACCCAGCCGCTGATCTATGACGGGGTGATGTACATCACTGGCTCCTACTCGCGGCTATACGCTGTGGACGCGGCCACCGGTGAAGAGCTCTGGCAGTATGACGCCCGCCTGCCGGAAGGCATTTTGCCCTGCTGCGACGTGGTCAACCGCGGCGCCGCCATCCTCGGCGACAAGGTCTATTTCGGCACACTGGACGCCCGGATCATGGCACTTGACGCCAAGACCGGTGACGTCGTCTGGCGCAAGAAGATTGGCGACTACAAGGCTGGTTACTCCTACACCGCCGCGCCGATGATCGTCGATTCCGAGCATGGTCCCTTGGTCGTGACCGGCAATTCCGGCGGCGAGTTCGGCATCGTCGGCGCGGTCGAGGCGCGCAACGCCGAAAATGGCGAGCTGGTCTGGCGCCGGCCGGTTATCGAGGGCCATATGGGTGAGCTCTTGGGCGAGGAATCGACCATGACCGGCGAGCTCAACGCGACCTGGCCCGGCGACATGTGGCAGACGGGTGGCGGCGCCACCTGGCTCGGCGGCTCCTATGACGCTGCCACCGACACCATCATCTTCGGTGCCGGCAATCCGGCGCCCTGGAACAGCTACCTGCGCGACGCCGGCGAGCCGCTCGACGATAACTCCGGCGACAATCTCTACGCCGCGTCCCGGATCGGGCTCGATCCGAACACCGGAGAGATCAAGTGGCACTACCAGACCACGCCGCGCGAAGGCTGGGACTATGACGGCGTCAATGAGGTGGTCGTCTTCGACATGGATGGCGAGCGTCATCTGGCGACCGCCGACCGCAACGGCTACTTCTACGTGCTCAAGGCCGAGGGCGGCGAACTGGTCAGCGCGACCCCGTTCGTCCAGAACATCTCCTGGGCTGACGGCATTGATCTCGAAACCGGCCGGCCCAATTTCGTCGAGAACAACCGGCCCGGCGATCCGAGCGAAGCCGCGGACGGCAAGAAGGGCGAGGTCGTCTTCGCCGTGCCCTCCTTCCTTGGCGGTAAGAACTGGATGCCCATGGCCTACGCCCAGGACACCGGCCTCTTCTACGTGCCGTCCAACGAGTGGGGCATGGACCTCTGGAACGAACCCATCACCTACAAAAAGGGCGCGGCGTATCTCGGCGCCGGCTTCACCATCAAGCCGTTGTTCGAGGACTATATCGGTTCGCTCAAGGCCATCGATCCGGCGACCGGCGAGATCAAGTGGGAATATAAAAACGATGCGCCGCTTTGGGGTGGTGTGATGACCACGGCCGGCGGGCTTGTCTTCACCGGGACGCCTGAGGGTCACTTCAAGGCCTTTGACAGCGAGAGCGGTGAAGAGCTCTGGTCATTCCAGACCGGTTCGGGGATCGTGGGTCAGCCCGTTACCTGGGACCAGGATGGCGTTCAATACATTGCCATCGCGTCGGGTTGGGGTGGCGCTGTGCCGCTCTGGGGCGGTGAGGTCGCCAAGACCGTGAAATATCTGAACCAGGGCGGTTCGATGTGGGTGTTCAAGCTGGCCGACCAGTTCGCATCCAACTGAGCACGAACAGGATCGGAGTTGAAGGGCGCCTGCCGGGCGCCCTTCGCTTTTGCGCAACCGATCGCTATGATAAAAAAACCATAATCGGAGGCATGACGATGCGCATGGTGGCGATGGCGGCGGCTCTCCTGGTCGCCGGGCCCGTGGCGGCCGGTGAGACGACCAGCGAACTCTCGTTCGAGCGGTTCGCCTATGAGCAGGGTCCTGACCATCCGCTCTACTGCATGTACGGTTATTTTGCGTCCAAGACCGGCGCCCACGGGGTCGCGAAGGAGATCTTCGATCGCTGCGTTAGCGAGGCCAAGAATCCGGCCGCGATGGTCTACCTCTCGCTGTTCTATGAGGAGGGCCTGGGCGTCGAGCAGGACCTCGAAAAGGCCGAGGCGATCATGCGCCGGGCGGCCGAGCAGGGCTATTCCGTGGCTCAGTACCATCTGGGCGCCTCGCTTTTGCAAAGCGCGGAGACCGAAGAGGACCGGCTCGATGCTCGCCATTGGCTTAGGAAAGCTGCCGATCAAGGCGATGAGGACGCCGCCCGGCTCCTGGGCCAGGCTGAGGGCTGACCATTTCCTGGCGGTGGCCGGCCCTAGGGCTCTGGTTTGCGCTGGGTCTTCTCTCCTTTCTCACGGCATCGCTCGCCGAACCTCTTGATCCGGAAGCCCTGGCGAAACGGGTCGTGCCACCCTACAAACTCGGCGAGCCCACCGGCTCGGATGGGGTCTGGACCATCGTCGATGCCGGCGGCGGCCCCGCCGGCTACGTCTTCGAAACGGAACCGCTGGCGCCTCTGCCCGGCTTTTCCGGGGCGCCCATCAATCTCTTGGTGACCCTTGACCGGGACGGCCGATTTCTCGACGTTTCCATTATCAGCCAAAACGAGCCGGTCTTCGTCTCAGGTCTCGGCGAGGCGGCGTTCAACGAATTCGTCGCCCAATATCGGGGCCATTCGATCAACTCGTCCATCACCGTCGGCGCGCCCTACGGTGACGCCGAGGTGGCGACGTCGACCAACGTTTATCTGGATGGGGTCCTCAAGGCGACGGCTTCGGTGCGGATCGCCAACGAAACCATCTTGGCGGCGGCGCTCCAGGTCGCGCGCGAGAAAATGCAGGGTGTGGCCGGCGCGCCAGCGGCCCATCCCGATCCCGATTACCGCGAAGCGCTGAGCTGGGATGACCTGGTGGATCAGAGGATTGCCCGCAAGCTCGTGCTGACGAACCGGGAAGCCGATGCCGCCTTCGCCGGCTCGCTTTGGGCGGACGATGACCCGGAGGCCAAGGAGGACATGGACGGCCTTTATCTCGAGGCCTACGCCGTTGATATCGGACCGCCGTCGATCGCGCAGGCGGTGCTGGCCGATAGCTCCTTGCGGGAGCTGGAAGCGCTTTTGACGGTCCGCGCCAGCGATGAGCCGATCCTGATCGTCGCCAATGGTCGTCACCCGCTGGTGGCGCCGGATTACGTTCGGAATACGAGCCCGGACCGGATCGGCGCCGAACAGGGCGGGTTCCCGATCGCCCTTCGCGACGCCGATATCGAGATCGAGCTCGCCGCGGATGTGCCGGACTTCGATCAGGCGATGATCCTCCGCGCCGACCGCCGTCTGGGCTTCGATCCGAGCACCGAATGGACCCTTCGGCTGCGGGCGATCCGGGCCCATGGCATGTTCATGCCCGAACTCGGCACCCGTGATTTCGCGATTGCCATGGAGACGCCGACGCGGTTCTTCGCAACTCCCGACCAGCCTGGTCCGGTGCCGGCTTGGCTCGCCGCGATCCGAGACCGGGCGCCGCACCTGGCCGGTGCCGTGCTTTTGGTGAGCATGGTGTTCTACGCCATGGCCCGGAACATGCCGGGGCTCGCGGCCCACAGGCTGTTCCCTTGGGTGCGCGTCGCGACGCTCGGGGCGACGATACTGTTTCTGGGTTGGAGCGCCCAGGCTCAGCTCAGCATCGTGACGCCATTAGCGGTGCTTCGGACGGCGACCGATGGCGGCAGTTTCGCCTTTCTGGCCTATGATCCGGTCTCGGCATTGGTGTGGGTTGGAACCCTCGCCTCGGTGGTGGTCTGGGGACGGGGCTTTTTCTGCGGTTGGCTTTGCCCCTATGGCGCCATGCAGGAACTGACCCATAAGGCAGGCAGCGCCGTAGGCGCTAAAACGGTTCAGGTGCCGCCGGCGCTGGACCTCCATCTGAAGAAGATAAAATATGGCGTGCTCGCGGCACTGATCGTCGTCACCCTGTTCGTCCCGCCGCTCCTCGACGCGGCGGTCGAGGTCGAACCGTTCAAGACCGCGGTGACGGTCGTTTTCGTGCGTGAACTCGGCTATGTGGCTTACGCGGTCTTGTGGCTGATCCTTTCCGTTTTCGTATTCAAGGCCTTCTGCCGCTATATCTGTCCGCTCGGCGCGTTTCTGGCGCTGCTCGGCCGGGTTCGCCGCTTCGGCTGGATCGAGAGGCGCGCCGAGTGCGGCAGTCCCTGCCAACTTTGCCGGGTCCGCTGCAAATATGGCGCGATCGATCGGGGAGGCAGGGTCGACTATGCCGAGTGCTTCCAATGTCTCGACTGCGTGACCATCCACCAGCGCGCCGACCTGTGCGTGCCGCTGGTGCTCGCGGCGAAGGGCCGTCCCCTGGCTTGAGGGCGTTGCGCCGATCGAAACCCGTTGCCGGCGTTCGGACTGGCAATGGATGATGACGAAGCCGGCATGATCGATATCGACGCCAGCCTGGTCGAAGCGTTGATTAGGGAGCAGTTTCCGCGCTGGGCGCATTTACAGGTGAGACCAGTCGAGACCGGTGGCTGGAACAATGCCTCCTTCCGCCTCGGCTCCGATCTCGTGGTGCGCCTGCCCCGCGCCGAGGGCTACGCCTGTGCGGTCGCCAAAGAGCAGCGTTGGCTTCCCCAACTGGCACCTTTTTTGCCGCTCGCCATTCCCCGGCCGGTCGCCAAGGGTTCGTCCGGTCTGAGCTATCCCTTCGCATGGTCGGTCTATGCCTGGCTGCCCGGTGAAACGGCGGCGACGGCGAAGATTGACGATCCCGGCGCGTTCGCCGGGCAGTTGGCAGATTTTCTCGCGGCCCTCCATCGGATCGATCCGACGGGCGCGCCCCGTCCAGGCGACGGCAATTTTCATCGAGGAGGGCCACTCCAGGTCTATGACGCCGAAGCGCGGGCGGCGATCGAACGGCTCGCCGACGGTTGGGACGAGACCACCTTAATCTCGATCTGGGAGCGGGGCCTGGCATCGGCCTGGACCGGTGAGCCGGTCTGGATCCATGGTGACGTGGCGCCGGGCAACCTCCTGGTGAAAGAGGGTAAGCTCTGCGCGGTGATCGATTTCGGGCAACTCGCTGCCGGTGATCCGGCCTGCGACCTGGCGATCGCCTGGACTTTTTTCGATATGGCCGCCCGCGCCGCTTTTCGCTCGCGTTTGCGCCTGGATGAGGCGACCTGGCAGCGAGGTCGGTGCTGGGCGCTCTGGAAGGCCGCTCTTCTCACATCCGGCCTAGCAACGAGCAACCCGGTCGAAATGGCAGCGGCACCGCGCACATTGAGGACGGTTGCTCAGTTTGATTGAAACCCACCGATCGAGCGCGGTACCCGTTCAAACGGAACTCGACCTCTCGCCACGTCTCACCATGACGTGTTCGGTGGCCAGAGCTTTACCAAGCTCGGTGCGGGTTAGTCGGCTACCGCCATGGTCAGGATGGCGCTATGTAGAAGCGCGAGGCACTTTCGGACGAGATCGCTGAGGAGGCCGTCCGTTTATAAGGAGCCGTCCGGCGATTTTTATCTGTCTCGATCCCTGACCAACCAAAACGAGAGGAGCGATTGCAAGTCGATGAAAGTTTTTTTGGCCGCTGTTATTGCCATCTGCGCGTCCGTCCCGGTCTTGGCGAATGAACTCGTCAGGGTCGAGAGCGCCCACGATGTAAGCCAAACCGTCGACCGACTCGAAGAGGCCGTGACGAAGGCAGGTGCCACGGTGTTCGCGCGTGTAGACCATGCCAAGGGCGCGGAAAATGTCGGGATGGAGTTGACGCCCGCCACCTTGCTGATCTTCGGCAACCCCAATCTCGGCACGCCGGCGATGCAGGAGGAGATTTCGATGGGCGTGGATCTTCCGATGCGGGTCCTGACCTACCAGGACGACGACGGCAAGATCTGGCTTGCCTATCACGATCCCGCCAACGTTGCCGCCACCCACGGGGTGCCGACGGACCACCCGGTGATCGGCAAGATGGCAGGTGCCTTGGCGAAGCTTACCGAGACGGCGTCCGTCGAATAGTCATTGATGGGATGGCGGTCCATCGCCGACCAGCCGCTTTCGCGGCTCGGGCCACGCGTCGTTCGATCTCCGGATTGAACAGGACCGCCTTTTCCACATTCGTGGCGAAGGCAAAACGTTTGCCGACACGCAAAGGAACGACGGAACGCCTTCTCTGACGGTGGGAATAGCGCTTTCGACGAGTTCGTTCGCTACGTCACCCGGAAGGTGGTGCGATCATGATCACGGTTTTTGGCTTCGGAAAAGTGTTTCGGCCTGTGATCGGGGAGACACGCGACCTTCGCGTTGAATGGGCGCTCGAAGAAATGCGCTTGCCCTATCGCGTTCAGGGTCTCGATCATATGGGCGGTGAGCATAAAGAGGCCGCTTACTCCCGGATCAGTCCTTTCCATCTGGTGCCGGCAATCGACGATGAAGGCCTTACGGTCGCGGAATCGGGCGCCGTGTTGCTCTACCTAGCGGAGAAGAGCGGCAAGCTGATCCCCTCAGATCTCGAAGGACGGTCGCGGGTGATCCAATGGTGCTTCGCCGCGCTCAATACCATCGAAAGGCCGATGCTGGAGATCCAGTTGATCGACAAGTTCGGCGATGGCGGCGAGGCGGCCAGCACCCGGCGCGCGGCGATGGTCAAGGAAGCGGGGCGCTGGTTCGCCGGACTGGAACGCCAACTTGAGGATCGCGCCTGAATCACGGGCTCCGATTTCTCGATTGCCGACATTCTGCTGGCGACCGTGTTGCGGGACATCCGCAAGACCGATCTTCTGGACCCCTACCCTCAGCTCACGGACTATTACGCGAGGGCACTCTCACGCCCGGCGTGGCAACGGGCGATCAGCGCCTATGCCGAGCGGCTTGGCGTGACCGTGGCGGACATAAGCTGACCGGACACTGCCCGCGGAAGGCCGTTGGCGGCGATCTTAGGTCGGCCGTCGACGCTTGACCGAACGGCCTCTTTGCGACGCCCTCGACCGTCGCGGCAGATAATCCGTGGCCAGGCCAGTCACTGATCGACGACAGAAACCAATGGATTGGGAAGGCTTGGCGCGCCCGGGAGGATTCGAACCCCCAACCTCCTGATCCGTAGTCAGGTGCTCTATCCAGTTGAGCTACGGGCGCCCGCGAGAGGGGGTTCGTCTACCGCGAAGCACCCTGCCTTTCAAGCATCAAGCCGATCGATGTCAAGGCAAGATCAAACCAGCGAGCTTCACCCCGGACCAGACGCCGATCAGGCAACAGACCAGGGTGCCGAGGACGTTGAGCAAAGCGAGGTCGATCCGGCCCGCCGTCATCAGCAAAAGGGTCTGTAGACTGAAGGTCGAAAAGGTCGTGAACCCGCCGAGCACGCCGACCATCAAGAAGAGGCGCGCCGGATCGCCGGAGAGGGTTGCGAACGCGACCCCTATGGCCACCGAGCCCAGGACATTGGCGAGGAATGTGGCGAGCGGAAAGGAACCGTGGCCCATGACCGGCAACCATTCGGCGAGCGCGAACCGGGCCATGCCGCCAAGCGCGCTTCCCAAGGCCACCCAAAAATAGCTCAGCATGGGATTTTCCCATGCCGAAGAACTCGGCACCCACCTATCTCGTATGCAGGAAATATGTACACAAGAGAATCTCGGCTCACGGGGAGGCTCACCGATGGATGCCGGCCAGCATCAAATGCTCACGCAGGTAATCGATGAATGTCCGGAGCTTCGCCGATTGGTGCCGATTGTGCGGGTAGATGGCGTGGATCTCGAGGGGGGCCGCGCTGATCTCCGGCAGGAGCCGAACCAGGCGGCCGGTCACTAAATCATCGCGGATGATGAATTGCGGCAGGAGGGCGACGCCCAGGCCCCCCACCGCTGCGACCCGCACGGCGTCGCCATTGTTCGCGCGAAAGCGCCCCTGGACACGGACCGGGGCCAGACCGTTCTCGCTTCGAAAACGCCATTCGTCCCGGGTCCTGCCGTAGGTGTAGACGAGGCAATCATGGTCGCTCAGATCCGCCGGCGCCGCGGGAACGCCCCGCCGTTCCAGATAGTTCGGCGCGGCGACCAGAAGGATCTCATCCTCACCCAATTTCCGGGCAATCAGGGTGGAATCGTCCAACGAGCCGATCCGGATCGCGAGATCGAAGCCTTCGTCCACCAGATCGACAAAGCGGTCGTTCAGCGTCAGATCGACCTCGATGTCGGGGAACGCCGCCATGAACGGCACGATCAGCGGCGCCACATGGGACACGCCGAAGGACATGGGCGCGTTGACCCGGAGCTTGCCCCTAGGATTCGACTGTAGTCGCTGGGTACTGTTCTCAGCTTCCTCGACCTCGGCGATGATCCGCGCGCAGGCCTCGAGGTAGAGACTGCCGGCCTCGGTCAAACTGAGTTTGCGCGTGGTTCTATTAAGGAGCCGCGCGCCCAGATGATCCTCGAGTCCGGCGATCGATTTGCTGACCGCTGATTTCGACATGTGGAGCTGATCGGCGGCGGCCGAAAAGCTGCCCTGCTCCGCCACTCGAGTGAAAACCTGCATCGCCTGCAGTCGGTCCAAGGCCGCAACCTCCCCCCTCTCGCCTGCCCTTATGCCCCGATCTATAGTCCGATCAGGCCGTTACGGGAGCCCTACCTTGTCCGACAAGCTCAGAATTGTCCTCGCCCAGGTCAATCCGACCGTAGGCGCGATCGATGCCAACCGTCAGCTGATCCTGGATTGCCGCAGACGAGCAGCGGATCAGGGCGCCCTCCTGGTCGTTTTTCCCGAACTGGTTCTATGCGGCTACCCGCCCGAGGATCTGGTTCTGAAGCCAGCCCTGCAGAAGGCCTGCCATGCGGCGCTGGAAGCATTGGCCCGGGCGACCGAAGAGCCGGGACCGGCGCTGTTGATCGGTGCGCCCTGGCGTCAGGGTGACGCTTTGTGGAACGCCAGCGTCCTCCTCGGCGACGGCAAGATGCAGGCGGTGCGTGGCAAGCATCTTCTGCCCAATTATGGGGTTTTCGACGAGAAGCGGGTGTTCGATGCGGCCCAGGTGCCGGGGCCGATGATCCTCGAGTGGAACGACCGGGCGGTCCGTCTGGGGGTCATGGTCTGCGAGGACATGTGGGCACCTGATGTCGCCGAGGCGCTGGGCGAATGCGGCGCCGATCTCCTGATCGTCATCAACGGCTCCCCCTTCGATACGGTCAATGACGATCTGCGCCTGCAGGAGGCGGTGGCGCGGGTCACCGAAACGGGTCTGGGGCTCATCTACGTCAACCTGGTGGGCGGCCAAGACGAACTTTGTTTCGATGGTGCTTCGTTCGTGCTCAACGCCAACCGACGGTTCGCCGCCCAGGCGGAAAAATTCGAGACCCAGCTTCTGGCGACGGACTGGTCGGAAACGGAAGAGGGTTGGTGGTGCCAGGAGACGGCGATCGCGCCGATGCCGGGCGACGATGAGGCGATTTACGGGGCGATGGTCCTGGGCCTCCGCGACTATGTGGAGAAGAACGGTTTTCCCGGTGTCGTCCTCGGGCTCAGCGGCGGCATCGACAGCGCGCTCTCGGCAGCCGTGGCTGTCGATGCGCTGGGCGCCGAGCGGGTTCACGCGGTGATGTTGCCGTCGCGCTACACCTCCCAACACAGTTTGGACGATGCCGCGGCCCTGGCATCGAGGTTAGGGATCCGGTTGGACGAGATCGCCATCGAGGAGCCGGTCGCGGCCATCAACCGAGTCCTGGCGCCCCTGTTCGAGGGCCTGACGCCGGGGCTGACGGAAGAGAACATCCAGTCCCGGGTGCGCGGTCTGATCCTCATGGCCCTGTCCAACAAGCTCGGACCGATGGTCCTGACCACGGGCAACAAGTCCGAGATGTCGACCGGCTACGCGACGCTCTACGGCGACATGTGCGGGGGCTATTCCGTTCTCAAGGACGTCTACAAGACCACCGTTTTTCGCCTCTCGGCCTGGCGCAACCGGGCGAAGCCACGGATCGCTCTCGGCCCCGATGGCGAGGTCATTCCGGAGCGGATCATCACCAAGCCTCCAAGCGCCGAACTTCGCGATAATCAAACAGACCAGGATAGTCTGCCCCCCTATGACCTGCTCGACAGCATTTTGCGCGCACTGGTCGAGGGCGAGCAGCATGTCGAAGATCTCGTCAACGCCGGCTATGAACAAGACAGCGTCGAACGCGCTCAGCAGCTCCTCGATCGCGCCGAATATAAGCGCCGGCAAGCACCGCCTGGCGTCAAACTGACGCAGAAAGCCTTCGGCCGCGACCGGCGCTACCCGATCACCAATGCGTTTCGACGACCTAAGTCGTAGAAGAAATTTGCCCACGTTTAGGTTGGTCAGATTGTGTTTAGTTCACTTTTAAGTTAAAGAACGGCAGCGTTACCCACTTTGGTATCAAAACGTTGCGCAAACAGATTCTACCGCTCGTTCTCGCGGCCGTTCTCAGCCATTTGGCGGCCGGGTCCGCAGCCCAGCCCCACCTGGGCCGGCTCGCCGTTCCGGCCGGTATGACGGACGGTCCCGCGTTCACCACCTGGCTTCGAAGCGAAGCCATCACCAGGCACGCCGCCGTGGGTGAAGGTCAGGGTGCCCAGCTGGCGAACGCACTTGCCGAGATGGCACTCCAGGGCGACGGTGGCGAGGCGATGCTCGCCGCCGGTTCGGAAGGATTGGGCCGGGCAGCCGCCTTCATCGGTCTGGGCCGCACCCTCCCCGGCGCCACCTTCGCGGCCGAGGTTGGTGGGACTTTGGCGCGACGGTTCGATCCCGCTGGTGACGCGTTGGCGGCACAACGGCTCACCACAGCCTGGCGGCGGCTGAGCATGGGCATCGTCGATGAGGCCAATCGGTTGAGCCGCGGCTCGCCGGACAGGCTGATCGAGGTGCTCGGTAAAGCCGCCGCCGCAGGGGCCATGGCCGAGCGCCCCGGCCGTTCGCAAGGCGACCAGGCCCTCATGACCCAAACCCTGATGCAGGCGGTGCTCGAGGCGGGCGCTCCGAGCGGACCGACCCTGGCTGGCCTGGTCGAGGGCGGGGGCGACGAGACGATCGTGCAGGCGGTTGCCGATCTGGATGTGTCGACCATCGAGCCGACGGCCGGTCCGGAACGGCCCCAATTCCAGCCTCCCCCGGTCCGGGCGCCGATCGAGCCTCGCCGGCGGGATCGGGTCAGCCCCAACTGATCCTCTTTTCGACAAAGGCATGACGATGAGGAGAACGACCGACGGTTCCGCCAACGGCGATATCGCCCTGGCCGATCTGTTGCGGATTGTCTCGCGGCGCCGGCGGCTGCTTGCCGGTTCGACGTTGGCGATGATGCTCCTGGCCCTGGGCATCGGCGTCAATCTGCCGAAAAGTTACACAGCTTCCACGCAACTGGTTTTGGAACCTCCGGCTCAGGGCCAGCCGCTGAAGGAGCAGGCCCAACTCCAGCGCACCATCGACCAAGAAACGCTGGCGACCGAGATCAAGGTGATCGAATCGCGCCTGCTGGCGGAACGGGTCGTCGACAAGCTCTCGCTCAACGAAGATCAGGGTTTCTTGGTCGAACAGGCCAGCGTCGGTTCCCTCCGGCGCTGGGCGGCGGAACACACCGTTCTCGAGCGCTGGCTACCGCCGGCCGCGACGGAGACGACGGTCGAGGAACCGAGGCAGCAGGCGGTCCGCCGCGTCCTCGACCATCTGGAGGTCATTCGCCTGGCCCAATCCCACGTCATCGAAATCCGCTACAGCCATCGCTATCCGGACATGGCGGCGCTGGTCGCCAACACGCTGGCGGATGTTTACATCGTCGATCGCCTGGTCGCCCGCTACGAACGTTCCCAGGTGGCCCAGGATTGGCTGCGCGGCCGAATGGCCGAGCTGGAAGCGGAACTCGACCAGGCCGAACAGACGATCAACTTCGTCAAGCGGGAGAGCGGCCTGGTCGACGGCAACGCCTCCGCCGCCAGGGCGGCAGAGATCGCCGACATCAACAAGCAACTGATTGAGGAGAAGGTCGCGCTTACGGAGAAACAGGCGACCCTAGACAATATGCGCCGGCTCAATCGCCAGGGCGCCGCTGAGGACATCGTCGAGCTGACCGCATCGCCGATGCTCCAGGCGCTCCGGGCCGAGCAGGCCAGCCTCATCCGCCGCCAGGCGGAACTCCAGTCGCAATACGGCAACCGGCATCCGGTGATCGTCGGTCTCAACGCCGAGCGCGAGCGGATCGAGCTTCGCATCAGCGCCGAGGTCTCGCGCATGATCAATCAGTTCGCGAGCGAGGTGGAGGTCGCGAAGACCCGGGCGAGCGCGTTGGAGGAGAGCCTCGCGGCGCTTAAGGACGAGGCGGTCAACCGCACCGAAATCCGTTCGAACCTGAACGATTTGGAGCGCGCCCGGGCGAACGTGCAGGCGCGCTACGACAATCTCGCCGGTCTCTTGCACAGAACGAGCCAGGAGACCGATGTCGGTTGGCGGGATGTGCGGATCATCACGCCCGCCGCCAAACCGGCGGCGCCGGAATTTCCGAAGCTCGGCGTGATCCTGCCGTTGGGCGCCGCCCTGGGTCTGCTTCTGGGGTTGATCGCCACCTTCTTCGTCGAACAATTGGACGACGGCTTTCGAAGCGCCCGGGAAATCGAAGAGGTTCTCGGCACCCGAACGCTGGCCATGGTGCCCCGGCTGAAGGGCCGTGGGCCCAAGGCCGACCCGCTTGACGCGCTGATCGAGGATCCTGGATCGGCCTACAGTGAGGCGATCCGTTCCGCCCTCACCCAGGTTTTGCTGGTCAGAAACGATCGCGAGAGCCCAACTCAGCTGGTTGTGACCTCGGCCCTGCCGGCCGAGGGCAAGACCACCTTCTCGGCGGCGCTTGCCCGGGTTGCCGCGCTCGAGGGGGTATCGACGCTTCTGGTTGAAGCGGATCTGCGGCGGCCGGCCTTGGCCCAGCGCTTTGGCCTGTTCGGCGAGTTCAGCGCGGTCGACGTGCTTCGGGACGGGGTCGCGCCGACCCAGGCGATCCGCAAGGACCCGCAGAGCCGGCTGGACGTTCTGCCGGCACTCCAGCCGGTGGCGAACCCGGCCGGTCTCTTGCGAAGCACGGCCCTCGACGGTCTGATGGCGACCGCCCAGAACTACGAACTCGTCATCTACGACACGCCGCCCTTATCGGTGGTCCCGGACGCGTCGAGCCTGGTCCATGTCGCTGACCAGGTCATCCTCGTCACCCAGTGGGAGAAGACGCCTCAACGGGTCGCGGCGGACGCTTTCCGCCAGCTGCAACGCCTGGACGCTGCGATCACCGGCGTCGTCATCGCCCAGGTCGATCTGAAGCGCCACCTCCGCTGGGGCTACAAGGATCAGGCCGACGCCTATGCGCGCTACGCCAACTACTACGTCACCACCTGAGCCGCGAAGCAGGGTCTGGCGCTCCGGCTTGGCTCTGGCCGGCCTTGGCCTGATCGCGCTGGCCGCGCCCCACGCCACCGGTCATCTCTTCTTGCTGGCGGCCCAGCATTCCACGCCTATGCCACTGCCGTCTCACCTGGATAGAGCCGTGAAATGGTCGCCAGGCCCCGACATTCTCGAAGCCGCATCCCTCGCTTGGATCGCCAAGGCCGAGACCGCGACCACTGCGGATGGTTATCAAGAGGCGATCGAAAGCGCGAAACGGATCGATCTCCGCTTGCGGCGCCAGCTTCCGGCTTCGGCCGTGGTCAGGGAGCGCCTGGTGGAGCTCGACCAAGCGCTCGCATCGCTCGGCCCGTGAGCCAGGCTATGAGCAGCGAGATCGCCGGCGTCTCGTAAGCATTGTCCATCAGACTGTGGACCGCCGCGGCGACCAACGCCCCCCGCGCAATCGCCAGATCCAGAGCGGCTTCGGCGGAAACGGGCCTCGCGCGCAGGACGCCCACGACCGCCAGGAACGCGACGCCCACGCACAGCGCCGCCATCGGCAGGCCGAAGGCAGCGGCCCAAGTCAGATAGAGGTTGTGCGGATTGTCGTACCAACCGGTAAGTCGGGTGCCGGCGAAGCCCGGAAATAGGTAAGCGAAGGCACCGGCGCCGTGTCCCAGGAGCGGCCGGGCCAGGATCATTTCCCAGGTGATCTGCCAGATCTCAAACCGTCCCTGCCAGCCGCCATCGGCAAACCGAACGAGGGTCGCGGTCGAGGCGAGCAGAAGCCAAACGCCTGCGATCACGGCCAAGAAAAGCGGAAACGCGACCGGCGCCGGGCCGTAGGGCCCTCTTTTCCGGCGGTCTCCGGTCCAGTGCGGCAACCAGAATGCGATCAGCGCGCAGATCAGGCTGAGCCACGCGCCGCGGGAGTGGGAGGAGACGATTGCGGCTGCAAGCAAGGCAATCGCCGCGGCCAGCCACCAACTGTCATCGAGCCTTTGGATCAAAGGGCCGCCGCCGGCTCGAAGCCGATGACGAGTAAGCCCCAGCGCCATGATCAGCCCGATCACCGCATAGGCGCCGAAACTGTTGCGGCTGACGAACGGACCGGTGGCATCGTCGGGATAAGCCTCGTTGAGCCAGGATAAGGCCGGCGGCACGGGCGTGATCAACGCGGCCATGGCGAGCGCCGCGACCGCCGCGTTGCCGATGATCAGGACCGCCAGGGCCCGGCTCGATCTCCCCTTCTGCAGCCCCATCCAAAAGCCGCCAATAGCGGTGGCGGCGAGAACCAGGCTGTCAATCGCCCGGCCCGGCGCCGCGCCTACCATCTCCCGCTCGAGCCCCTCCCAGGCGGGATGCGCCCAGCCCTGCGGCAGACCGTTCAGCCCCTGAAAGGTGATCCAGCAGAGGACCAAACCGCCGACCACCATGACGTGGAGCGCCGGCGGCACTAGCCTTGGCGGTGTGGCTTTGGGATCCAGGGCCAGCAATAGAAGACAGAGACCCGTGACCAGCGCGAAGCCGTGCCAAGCAAGCGGCTCATTGCCCCCCAGCGGCAACGGCGCTAGGACCAACAAGGCGACGAACAGTCTCTGGGCGATGCCACCGAGACCTGTCGACGCGGATGCGGAGCGGGCATGGCTGGGCATGCCGCTGCATAACGCATTTTAACCATAAGTTGAATAGAAACGGACTTATGCGCCGTGAGCGATGGTCTAAGCCTCTACAACACGTTTTCGCGGTCGAAGGACCGCTTTCGCCCCTTACGCGCCAACCATGTGGGCATGTATGTCTGCGGACCGACGGTTTACGGGCCGATCCACATTGGCAACGCCCGACCCTTTATCGTCTTCGACGTCCTGTACCGGCTGCTCAAGGCGACCTACCGGCACGTCACCTACGTCCGCAACATCACGGATATCGACGACCGTATCATCGAGCGCGCCAGGGAGCGGGACGAAAGCGTCGGCTCGCTCACAGAGCGGACCATCGAGGGCTTCCACGAGGATGTCGACGGTCTCCTGTGCTTGCGTCCAGACGTGGAACCCCGGGCCACCGATCATGTCGACGGCATGATCCGATTGATCGAAACCCTGATCCGCCAAAGCGTGGCTTACGAGGCCGAGGGGCATGTTCTGTTCCACGTTCCCGCCATGTCGGCCTATGGCCAACTTTCGAGGCGCGACCGGGACGACCAGATCGCCGGCGCCCGGGTCGAGGTCGCACCCTATAAGCGCGATCCCGCGGATTTCGTCTTGTGGAAACCTTCGAGCGATCAGCAGCCCGGCTGGGACAGTCCCTGGGGCCGTGGCCGGCCCGGCTGGCATATCGAATGTTCGGCCATGAGCAGCCACTATCTGGGTGCGACCTTCGATATCCACGGCGGCGGGGTTGATCTGATCTTTCCTCACCATGAGAACGAAATCGCCCAGAGCTGCTGCGCCTACGGCGTCGAGACCATGGCGCGCTATTGGCTGCACAATGGCTTCGTCACCATCGAGGACGACAAGATGGCGAAGTCGGCCGGCAATTTCGTCACCGTGCGCGAGATCCTTGACGAGGTACCGGCTGATGTGATCCGCTACTGGATGCTGTCGACCCACTACCGCAAACCGATCGACTTCAACCGGCAGGCGCTGGCCCAGGCGGAAAGCGCGCTGACCCGGCTCTATCGCGCCCTCGACGGCCTGGCCGATGTCGACCTGCCGCCCTCGCCGACGAAACCGTCCAAGGCGGTGATGGACGGTCTGCAGGACGATCTGAACACGCCCCGGGCGTTGGCCGGCCTTCACGAACTGGCGGGCTCCGCCAACAAGGCGAAAAGCGTTCAGATCCGCTCCCGCCTCAAGGGCGAGATGTTGGCTGCCGGCGAATTGTTGGGCCTGTTTCGGGACGAGCCGCGTCACTGGCTCGCCGGCGACGGCGAGGACAGCGAGGAGATCGCGAAGCTCATCGCCAAACGCAATGCCGCCCGGGTCGCCAAGAATTTCGCCGAAGCGGACCGCATTCGCGAGGAGCTCGAAGCACGCGGGATCATCCTTGAGGATGGACCCGACGGAACCACCTGGCGGCGATTGTCATGAGCGAACGTATCTATCTTTACGACACGACCCTGCGCGATGGCGCGCAGACCCAGGGGGTTGATTTCAGTGTCGGCGACAAGATCACCATCGCCCGCCAGCTGGACGCGCTGGGCATCGATTACGTCGAGGGCGGCTGGCCCGGTGCCAATCCCACCGCCGACGCCTTTTTCGCCGAGCCGCCGGCTCTCGAGCGGGCGAAGTTCTGCGCCTTCGCCATGACCCGCAGAAGCGGCCGCAGCGCCGCCAATGATCCAGGCCTGGCGCCCGTGTTCCGGTCCCGGGTCGATGTCATCACCCTGGTCGGCAAGACCTGGACCTGGCACGTCACCGGCGCGCTCGGCGCCGAGCTCGACGAAAATCTGGCCATGATCCAGGACAGTCTCGAGGCGAGCCGGGCCCATGCCAGCGAAGTCATGTTCGATGCTGAGCATTTCTTCGATGGCTACCGGGCCGATCCGGCCTACGCGCTCGCCTGCCTCAAGGCCGCGGACGCCGGCGGCGCCGACTGGCTGGTCCTTTGCGACACCAATGGCGGTACGCTTCCGGCTGAGATCGAGCGGGTGGTGGCGGAGGTCCGGGCTGAACTTCCCGACGCCAGGCTCGGTATTCACACCCACAATGACAGCGAGACCGCCGTCGCCGGCGCGCTCGCCGGCATCCGCGCCGGTGCCCGGCAGGTCCAGGGCACCCTCAACGGCCTGGGTGAGCGCTGCGGCAATGCCAATCTGGTGAGCCTGATCCCGGCCCTCGTCCTGAAGGAAGGTTTTGTTACCGGCATCGACGAGCAGGGCCTCAAGCAGCTGACATATCTGTCCCGCCAGTTCGACGAGCTTTTGAACCGCTCACCCTGGCCGTCGGCCCCTTATGTCGGCGCCAACGCCTTCGCCCACAAAGGCGGCCTTCACGCGTCCGCTGTCGCCCGCAACCCTTTGTTTTATGAACACATCGATCCGGAGGCGGTCGGCAATCACCGCGACATCGTCGTCTCCGATCAGGCCGGCCGTTCCAACCTGATGGCGCGGTTGCGCGAGATCGGTTGCGATCCGGCGAAGGTCGAGGTCGGCGATCTCCTCAGAACCCTGAAGGAGAAGGAATCCCAGGGCTATGCCTTCGAAGGCGCCGCGGCGAGCTTCGAGATCCTGACCCGGCGCACCTTCGAGCATCTGCCGACCCCGTTCATGCCGATCATGTTCAACGTCCAGACCGAACGCCGGATCAATGCCCGAAACGAGACCGTGACGGTGTCTCGCGCAATCGTCGAGGTCGAGGTCGACGGCCAGAAGCTGGAGGAATATGCCAGCGGCGCCGGTCCGGTGGGCGCGCTCGACCACGCGCTGCGCAAGACCCTGCTGCCGTCCTACCCCTCGCTCGCGGATCTCGAACTCTCGGACTACCGGGTGCGCATTCTCAATCCGGAAGCCGACACCGACGCCGTCACCCGGGTCATCATGGACAGCCACGACCGGGCCTCCGGACGGACCTGGTCGACGGTCGGTGTCTCGGCCAACATCATAGAGGCCTCGTTCTTGGCGCTGACCGACAGCATCACCTACAAGCTGTACCTGGACAAAAAGAACCGCCAGGCCGCCTGAATGACCGCGAGCCCACCGGACCCGGCGGGCGACGCGGCCTCCGAGCCGGTCGTCATTCTGGTCCGCCCGCAGATGGGCGAGAATGTCGGCGCCGCCGCCCGGGCCATGCTCAATTTCGGCCTCACCCGGCTGCGGTTGGTGGCACCGCAATGTGGCTGGCCGAACGCCAAGACCGTCGCCGCTTCATCCGGTGCCTTCAGCGTTCTGGACGGCATCGAGCTGTTCGCCGACACCGACCTGGCGATCGCCGACCTCCAGCATGTCTTCGCGACCACGGCGCGGCCCCGCGGCATGACCAAGCCGGTGATCACCAGCGAGAGGCTGGGCCATGAGGCCCGATCCTTCGCCACCGCAGGTCGCCGTGTCGGCCTGCTCTTCGGCCCGGAGCGCTTCGGTCTCACCAATGACGAGATCGCGCTTGCCGACGCCATCGTCACCATCCCGCTCAATCCCGATTTTTCGTCCCTCAATCTGGGCCAGGCCGTGCTTCTGACAGCCTATGAGTGGCACCGGGCGGGCACCGGCGACGGCGACCGGGCGACGGACCCGGACGCCGTGTCCCCGGCATCCAAGGCCGACGTCCGCCGGCTGGTCGACCGCCTGGTCGTGGCCCTCGACGAGCGAGGCTTTTTCAGAAGCCCGGACCGCCGCCTGGCCCGGATCCGCGAGCTGGAACTGTTGCTAGAGCGCCGCCGGCTCAGCGATCCGGAAGTGCACCTGCTCCACGGCGTGATCAAGACGCTGGCTGGCGGGGAGCGTTAGGCCTGTGGCCCCTTCGACCTCGGGCAGTGTCATGGTTTGGACATCGGCTGCGCGGGACGAAGCCGCCGTTCGATCGATGGCACCGAATGTCGGCTTGAATGGCTAAAGATAAACGACCCCAAAACGCTCTTCGATCAATTCAAGATCGCGCTGATTGTTTTGGTTTTGACGGGACGTTTCGGCCATGAACGACTCTGCCCAATCGCCTGGGAAGATATAGCTGATCAGCCGTGCCTGGGTCTGGCCAACGTTCTTCATGAAATGCGAAACGCCTCTAGGGCAATGAGCCGTGTCACCCGACCCAAGGGAATAGTGAGCATCGCCAATCTTGGCCTCAAGTCGCCCTTCGATAATATGAAATGTCTGATCTTCCCACTTGTGGTAGTGATCCGGAATAGACGCGCCTGGAGCGATCACGCCGTTTCTGATTACATATTCTGAATTCGTCGCGTCTTTGCCAACGACAATCCCAGTGAACTCGTCCACGGCCATCATGTAATTTTTGCTGTTGTTCCAACTGGTCACAATTATGTGTTTCGATCTCTTAGATTGTTTTTCTACCATGCGCTTGGCTCCATTAAACAAGCGACATCTCTGAAGCTGCCATTCGTCGAGACGCAGAATTCGATCAAGATGGGCTCGAAGCGGCTGATCTTTAACTGTCACAAGAGCCAGCCGCGTCGTCTTTTAACATTTTCGCCAAGCTGGCTATAGGCCTCAGAAGTCGTCCACAACTTGGAAGACAACCGCCTCACATGCGCATCTGCCGACGATCTCTGTGGTCATATCTCTTGCGCGACCTCCCAAACATTGCCATCGGGATCTTCAAAGGCGGCTGTGCGACGCCCCCACGGTTGATCTATCGGGCCATTCAGGAGTGAGACCTTGAGGGCCTGCAAGTCGCGACAAACGGCATCTACGTCCGCAACCTTGATTGTCAAAAGCGCACGCGGTCCGGTGGCGGGCGACGCTACTGTCTTCGGTGTCACCAGATCAGAGGCTTCGGAGGACAGGAGCAGATTAATCATTATGGGGCCGATCTGCATGACAGACGAGACGTCATCTTCGAACACGACAGGAAGTCCGAAAACGTCACGATAGAAGCGCCTCGCCTTCTCCAAATCCGCAACAAAAAGGGTCAGAACTTCAATCTGTTTGAGGGCCTCAATCAATCGTCCGGCTCCTGCATGGTCGTGCGCTTAAGCAAGCGTACACGGACGAAGAATGGTCGCAAAGCAGGTCACTCGTGCAGCGAGCAGGATGGGTAAAATGGGCTCGAAGCGGCTGATCTCAAACTGCCACGCGAGCCGGCCGCCTGGTCCTTTGACATTTTCGCCAAGCTGGCTATAAGCCTCGGGCTTCCGAGAACCTCTCCACCATCGTTGGCCAGCAGATGAGCAAGCGTATCAGCGCGAAGAACAAGATTTGTCGTCGTTTGGGCGTGAATTTGTGGGGGCGCGGCAAGAGCCCGCTCGCCAAGAAAGAGTATGGCCCCGGCGAGCATGGCGCGAAGCGTAAGAAGCTTTCGGATTACGCCGTCCAGTTGCAGGCCAAGCAGAAGCTCAAGGGCTATTACGGCAACATGACGGAAAAGCAGTTCCGTCGCGCCTACCAGGAGGCTTCGAGCCTGAAGGGCGACACCGCCGAGAACCTGATCGGTATCCTCGAGCGGCGTCTCGACATGGTGGTCTTCCGGATGAGCCTGAGCCCGACCATTTTCGGCGCCCGCCAGCTCATCAATCACGGCCATGTCCAGATCAACGGCCGGCGCATGAACATCGCCAGCTACCGGGTCCGCGAGGGCGATATTATCGAGATCGCGCCGAAGTCGAGGGACAAGGCCTTCATCATGGAAGCCTATCAGCATCCCGAGCGGGACACGCCCGACTACATCTCGGTCGACGGCAAGGCGATGAAGGGCACCTTCGTTCGGATACCGAAGCTCTCGGACGTGCCCTATCCGGTGCAGATGGAGCCCAATCTGGTCATCGAGTACTACTCCCGCTGATCAGACGTTCCGGCACGCGGACCACGGTTTCTCGCTTGTCATCTTCCGGTCAAAAACCTATCTGTTGGTGATCTCAACGGGGTGTCCTGGGTGGTGCGAACCGCATCACCGGGGCTGAGAGGCGCGTTGCGCGCGACCCGTAGAACCTGATCCGGATCATGCCGGCGCAGGGAATTGAGAGGCACGCGGCTCCGCGCTTCCACCCTTTTCCTGCTCCTTCATCGATCCAGAGTTCGGACCTTTCGGGAGGGCCGGGTGGACTCTGTCTCACCGTCACCATTGTCGCTTGTGGCCGCCGATCTGTTGGCGATGTGTCGTGACCGAAAGCCGTCCGTTCATTGCGTCACCAGCCCTGTCGCCCAGAATCTGACCGCCAATCTTCTGTTGGCCTGTGGCGCCGAGCCGTCCTTGTCGGTCGCGCCCGGTGAGATCGAAGCCTTCGCCAGCAAGGCGGACGGTTTTCTGGTCAATCTCGGGATGGTCGATGAGGAGCGAGAACGCGGCATCGAGAGCGCGCTGCCGATCCTGGCCGACCGGGCCGTTCCATGGGTTCTGGACCCGGTCAAGGTCGAGCGCTCCGCGGCCCGCGATCGCTTCGCCCAAACGCTGCTCCGCTGGCATCCCAGGGTCATCCGGGCCAATCGGTCGGAGATGGCTCACCTTCGAAGCTGGGCGGAATTGGCCCGCATGGACGCGGTGATCGCCGAGACCGGCGCGGTCGATCAGGTGCGCCACGGCGGGGAAAGCTGGCAGATCGACCGGGGTCATCCCCTGATGACCCGTGTCACCGCTCTGGGTTGTGCGGGCGGCGCCCTGAGCGCCGCGTTCGTCGCCCTCGATGCTGATGCCGGGCGGGCCACGGCCGCGGCACTGTTAGTACTCGCCGTAGCCGGTGAGATCGCCGCTGAGCACTCGGCTGGTCCGGGCAGTTTTCAGGCAGCCTATCTGGACGCCCTCTACGGTCTGGAGGCGGAAGCTCTCCTCGCCGGAGAAGATCGGCCGTGAGACGGAACTTCGACCTCCGCCTCTACGGCGTTCTCGATCCCACGCGCTGCCGGGACCGCGATCCGGTGACGATGGCCGAGCAGGCGGCCGAGGGCGGTGTCACGCTCGTTCAGTATCGCACTAAGGCGCGCCCCTCTAGTGAGACCGTCGATCAGGTGTCCGCAATCCGCCGCGTGCTCGAGCGGGCGGGCGTGCCGTTGATCGTCAACGACAATGTTGACTTGGCGATCGAAGCCGGTGCCGCCGGTGTCCATCTGGGCCAGAATGATAAGAACCCGGGTGCTGCTCGCGAGCTTCTGGGCGAGAACGCCATCATCGGCGTGACCTGTCACGCGCCCTACCCTCTCGAGCAAACACTGGCCGGAGACATCGACTATGCCGGTCTCGGCCCCGTGTTCGCGACCAGCAGCAAGGATCCGGGCGACCCGCCCCTCGGCGCCGACGGGCTTCGGGATTTGGTCGGGCGCGTGCGCGGACACAAGCCGGGCCTGCCGGTCTGCGCCATCGCCGGGATCGATCAGACCAATGCGGCGACGGTGATCGGGAGCGGCGCCGACGGGATCGCCGTCATCGCGTCCCTGTTCCTTGCCAACGACGTCGCCACCGCCGCGAAAGATTTGCGAGCCATCGTCGATCGGACGCTCACAGAAAGACAGAAATCATGATCCCGATCGCTTTGACCATCGCCGGATCGGACAGTAGCGGCGGTGCCGGCGTTCAGGCCGATCTCAAAACCTTCTCGGCGCTTGGCGTCTACGGCGCTTCGGTGATCACCGCGCTCACCGCCCAGAATACCCGCGGCGTCCAGGCCGTGTTTGGGGTCGAGCCCGACTTCGTCGAACAACAGATCAAAAGCGTGTTCGATGATCTGACGGTGGGCGCGGTCAAGATCGGCATGCTGGGCACGGCCGAGACGATCGAAGCCGTTGCCCGGGGTCTTGGATCAGCGAAGCCGCGCTGGGTCGTTCTCGATCCCGTCATGGTGGCCAAGAGCGGCGACCGACTTCTCGCCGACGAGGCGGTCGCAGCCCTGATCCGCCACGCGCTGCCGCTGGCCTCAATCATCACCCCCAACCTGCCGGAAGCTGCCGTTTTGATCGACCGTCCGGTACCCACGAGCCGTGGCAAGATGCCCCCGGTCGCGGCTCAGCTCCAGGATCTCGGCCCCGCCAACGTGCTGCTGAAAGGCGGCCATCTGGAAACGGACGAAAGTCCCGATCTTTTGATGCATGGTGGTGAGCTGATCTGGCTAGAAGGTGAGCGGACTCAGACAAAAAACACCCATGGCACCGGTTGCACGCTCTCCTCGGCGATCGCCGCCTATCTCGCCCGGGGTGAGACGCTTCCGGGTGCTGTCGCCAGGGCCAAGGCTTATGTCGATGGCGCGATCCGCGCGGCCGACACGCTTGAGGTCGGCGGCGGCCACGGGCCGGTGCATCATTTCCACGGGCTCTGGCAGGAGGTCAGCTGATGGGCCGCATCACTCGTCGGGCCACCGGTCTTGGACTGGCCTCGGGCCTGATCGCAGCGCCGGCCATCGTCCGCGCCCAGCCCGAGTCCTTCCAATGGCGGATGGTCACCTCCTGGCCGAAAAACCTGCCGGGTCCGGGCGTCAGTGCCGAACGTCTGGCGAAGCGCATCGAGGCGATGACGGCCGGCAGGATCAGCATCCAGGTCTATGCCGCCGGCGAATTGGTGCCGGCGTTCGAGGTGCTCGACGCCGTCGGCGGCGGCACGGCGGAGATGGCGCACACCGCGGCCGTTTTCTGGATGGGCAAGGTGCGAGCATCCGCCTTCTTTCTCGCCATGCCCATGGGCCTGACGCCAATCGAGCACAATAGCTGGATCGTCCACGGCGGCGGCCAGGTCCTTTGGGACGAACTCTATGCCGATTTCGGGGTCAAGCCCTTCATGGCCGGTAATACCGGCATGTCCATGGGCGGGTGGTTCAAGCAGCCGCTCGAAGGAGCGGCCGACCTCCAAGGGCAAAAATTCCGGATGCCCGGCCTCGGCGGCGAAATGTATGCGCCGTTCGGCATCATTCAGGTCTCGCTGCCCCCGGGCGAAATTCTGCCCGCCTTACAGGCGGGAACGATCGATGCCGCCGAATTCGCCGGACCCAGCAGTGATCTAGGTCTCGCTCTCTACCAGGCTGCACCTTACTACTACTGGCCGGGGCTGCATGAGCCGAACGGCACAGGCGAGTGTCTCGTCAATCTGGAAACCTGGAACCGGCTGCCGGATGACCTGAAGACGGTCATTGCCAATGCCTGTGCGGCGGAGAATGCCGAAGCTCTGGCGGAAGCGGAGCTCCGAAACGCGGCCGCTCTCAAAAAGCTCATCGCGGAGGGAGTCGAACTCAGGCGCTTTCCGGACGATATCCAGGCCCGGGCCCGCGAGGCTGTGGGCGATATCTATGCCGGGTTCGAAAGCGAGGGCGACATCGAACGCCGCATCCTTGCATCATACAGAGAAGCGCTGAGCCGGGGCGATCTCTGGCCCTCGATCTCCGTCGCCGCGTTCCACCAGGCCCGCAACCCCGGGACGTGATCCATGATCTTGTTCCTGACCCCGCCCGAGAGTGTCGCAGGCCACCTTATCGCTGAAGCCGACGAGGCCTGGCATGCCTACACCAACCACAGCTTCGTCCGGCAATTGGGCGCGGGCAGCCTGAGCGAGCGGGCATTTCGCTCTTATCTGATCCAGGACTATCTCTTTTTGATCCACTTCGCCCGCGCCTACGGGCTCGCCGCGTTCAAGGCCGACACCATCGAAGACATCCGCCAGGCGACGGTGACCCAAGCCGCCCTGATCAACGACGAGATCAGGCTTCATGTCGATTACTGCTACAAATTTGGGATCGGCGAGACGGAGATGGCGGCGACACCGGAGCATCCCGCCAATATCGCCTACACCCGCTTCGTCATGGAACGGGGGCTCGCAGGCGATCTTCTCGACCTGCTGGTCGCCCTGGCGCCTTGCGTGATCGGCTATGGCGAGATCGGCAGGCGTCTAGCCGATGCCAGCGCCTCGGACGACAACCCCTACCGCTCCTGGATCGAGATGTATTCTGGCGCCGACTATGGCGAGGTGGTCGGCCGGGCGATCGACCAGCTTGACCGCGTGGCCGTAAGCCGTCTGGGCGCGGATCCCCTGTCTTCACCCCGCTGGGCTGAACTGACAAAAACCTTCGAACAAGCCTGCCGACTCGAGGCGGGCTTCTGGCAGATGGGTCTCGATCTCGGTGCCGGTGATTGATGGCGGCGCATGAACGAGACCTGGTGGGGGCGCTTCCGCCGCTTCGTCGTCACGCTGGCCGGCCTGCTTTTTGCCTGGCAGCTGCTGGTATGGATCACGGGCGTCCCGTCCTTCATCCTGCCGTCGCCCCCGATCGTCATGTTGACCCTGGTCGAGGAACGATGGCTGATCCTGAGCCATGTCTGGGTCACGGCCTTCGAGATCGTCATGGGCCTGGTTCTGGGCGTTGCGCTTGGCTGTCTCAGCGCCATGGGTCTCGCCAGCTCGATGGCGGCCCGGCGCTGGCTTCTCCCGGTTCTGATCGCGAGCCAGGCCCTGCCGGTCTTCGCCCTGGCACCGATCCTGGTCCTCTGGTTCGGCTACGGGCTGGGCTCGAAGATCGCCATGGCCGTTCTCATCATCTATTTCCCGGTCACGGCGGCGTTCTTCGATGGCCTCAGACGGGTCGAGCCGGGCTTGAGAGACCTCGCCCAGCTCGCCGGCGCCACCCGTGGCCAGTTTCTTCTTTGGATCGCCGTTCCGAGTGCGCTTCCGGCGCTGGCCTCAGGCCTCAGGGTCGCGGCCGCGGCGGCACCGATTGGTGCTGTGGTCGGCGAGTGGGTCGGCGCCAGCCAGGGCCTGGGCTTTCTCATGTTGCACGCCAATCGGCGCATGCAAACCGATCTGACTTTCGCCGCGCTTCTGGTGCTGATGGTCTTGGCGCTTCTGATCTACGGCGCGGTCGACCGGCTGGCCCGCAGGCTGACGCCCTGGCTCAACGAACAATCGATCGACCCCAGGTGAGGAACTCTTGATGCGTCTCGTTCTGACTCTTCTGGTCATCTTCCTGTCGCCTGCGGCCCATGCCCAGGAGAAGCTGACCGTCCTTCTCGACTGGTTCGTCAATCCCGACCACGGGCCCCTCATCATCGCCCAGGAAAAGGGGTTCTTCAGCGATGAGGGCTTGGAGGTCGAGCTGATCGCGCCGGCCGACCCTAATGACCCGCCGAAGCTGGTGGCCGCCGGCAATGCGGATATCGCCGTCTCCTACCAACCGCAACTCCATCTCCAGGTCGCGGAAGGCTTGCCGCTGGTCCGGATCGGCACCCTGGTGGCGACGCCCCTCAATACGCTGGTGGTTCTCGCCGACAGCCCGATCAAGGGTCTGGCCGACCTGGAAGGCAAGAAGGGCGGCTTTTCGGTCGGCGGCTTCGAAGACGCGCTGCTGGCCGCGATGCTTCAGCCCCACGGTCTGAGCACCGACGACATCGAGCTGATCAACGTCAATTTCTCGCTGTCGCCCTCGCTGATCGCCGGCCAGGTCGCCGCCGTGATCGGCGCCTTCCGAAACTTCGAGCTCAATCAGATGGACATCGTCGGCCATCCCGGCCGGGCCTTCTTTCCGGAAGAAGAGGGCGTTCCGGCCTATGACGAGCTGATCTACGTCGCCCACGAAGATGATCTGGACCGCCCCGAACTGGTCGCGTTTCTCAACGCGGTGGAGCGGGCAACCCATTGGCTGGTGAACCATCCCGAAGAGGCCTGGGAGATTTTCCGTTCCACCAGCGCCGAATTGGATGATGAGCTGAACGCCCGTGCCTGGGTCGACACGGTGCCCCGCTTCGCCCTCAGCCCGGCCGGTCTCGATGCCGGCCGCTACCGCCGCTTCGCCACCTTCCTGGCGGATCAGGGTCTGATCGAGGAAGCCTTGCCGGTCGAACGCTACGCTGTCGATCTCGGCGGATGATGCTCGCGCCAGTGCCGGGCGATGTCGATCCGTCGGCAGATCCAAACCCACTCGTGGTTCTGGATGTGATCAAGGAAGCGCGCCAGGGAGGCTAGACGGCCGGGACGTCCCACCAGCCGGCAGTGAAGGCCGATCGACAGCATCTTCGGGTTTTCCGGCCCCTCGGCGTAGAGCATGTCGAAAGAATCGCGGAGGTACGAGAAAAACTGATCGCCCGAGTTGAAACCTTGAGCGGTGGCAAAGCGCATGTCGTTGGCATCGAGGGTGTAGGGGATGACCAGATGATCCCTGCCCTGCTCGCGCACCCAATAGGGCAGATCATCGGCATAAGAGTCCGCGTCGTAGACAAACCCGCCCTCCTCGATTACCAGCTTGCGGGTGTTTGGGCTCACGCGGCCGGTGTACCAGCCGAGCGGCCGCCGGCCGGTCACCTCAGTGTGGATCCGGATGGCGTCCGCCATGTGTTGGCGTTCGATCACTTCCTCGACATATTGGTAGTCGATCCAGCGAAGACCGTGACTGGCGATCTCCCAATCCGCCTCCTTCATCGCCGCCGCCGCCTCCGGATTGCGGGCCAAGGCCATCGCCACCGCATAGACCGTGACCGGCAGTTTTCGCGACGTGAACAGACGAAAAAGCCGCCAGAATCCGGCTCTGGAGCCATATTCGTAAATCGATTCCATATTCATGTTGCGGGCGCCCACCAGCGGCTGGGCACCGACGATCTCGGACAGAAAGGCTTCCGAGGCTTCATCGCCGTGAAGCACGCAGTTCTCGCCGCCCTCCTCGTAATTGATGACGAACTGGACGGCGATCCGCGCCTCGCCCGGCCACCTCGCGTGGGGCGGGTTTCGGCCGTAACCGACCATGTCACGGGGATAGGTTTCGGTCATCGGAGTGGATCCGGAACGTCTTTATCGGAGCAGGTTCTTTGCCAGTGATGGTGGCCCTAAGCGTAGCGTCTGACTTCGATCTCCTCAAAATGCGTCGAGAGCTTGTCCCACCTTTTCAGGACGCGCTGCGCGGTCTCTGGCACGTAGCAGCGCTGGTAGTCTTTCCCCTGAAAATCGATCACGTTCTGGATCGTATCGAACGTCATGATCGTCACGAACTCGACCTCGCCACCGAGATCGCGACGCAGGAGCTCTATCCCGCGATATCCGGGAATGGCTTTTTTCTCGATGCCGGGAAATACCTCGTCGTGTAGCAGGCGTTGATAGTGATCGGCGTTTTCCGGCGTGGTCCAGCCATGCCATATCCGTCTGATGGTCATTGATCCTCCCGCCTTGCTGTCACCGTCGCGGTCGGGGCCCGGCCACCACGCCTTCATCGAACAAGCGTCCGATCTCGTGGTCCGGCAAGCCGGCTACGTCGGCCAGGATCGCCTCGGTATCGGCGCCCAACACCGGCGCCGGACGGGGCGTTTCGCGTGGGTTGGATGAGAAAGAAAACGGGCTTCCCGGTATCGGAAAACGGCCGATCCCGGGCTGATCCACGAGACCGAACATCGGATTGTCGGTCGAAAAATCCAGATCTTCGCGGACGGCGCCGGCGAAGCTGCGGAACGCCGACCAGGTAAGACCGGCGGCATCGAAAAGGCCCGCGATCTCCGGCAAGGTTCGGACCTTGAACCACGGCTCAAGCAGCGCCGTGATCTCCGCCCTCACCCGCCAGCGAACTCCCTCCTCGCCAAGATCGACGCCCAGACGATCGGCCAGCGCGGTCATGGCGTCGCCGGTTTCCGTCACCTTGATCAGCCCGCGCCATTGCCGGTCCGTAAGCCCGATCACCATCACCCGTTCGCCATCGGCGCACAGAAAATCCTGGCCATAGGCGCCGTAGAGGCTGTTGCCACTCTTCGGCCGGTCGACATCGTTGACCGTGACCTCGCCAATAATGCCGAGATTGCCGATCATCGCCGCCGCCACATCCTTCAGGCTGAGCTCCACGGCCTGACCCCGGCCGGTCCTGAGCCTCTGACGCTCGGCGGCGAGCAGACCCGAGACCGCCATGTTGCCGGCTATGCAGTCCCACGCTGGCAGCACGTGAGCCACGGGCTCGTTTGAACCCTCCGGGCCGGTGGCGTGGGCAAAACCTACCGCCGGGTTGACCGTGTAATCCACCTGGGGCCGGCCGTGGCGGTCACCCAAAAGCGTCACCATCACCAAGTCCGCCCGCCGCTGGCGCAAGGTCTCATAGTCCATCCAGCCCCGCACCCGGAGGTTGGTCAGAAACAGGCCAGCATCCTCCCCCGGCGCACAGATGATCTCACTGACGAGTTCCCGACCACGGGGCGATTTCATGTCGACGGCGATCGAACGCTTGCCTTTGTTGAGGCCGACCCAGAACAGGCTCTGTCCATCTTTGGTGACCGGCCAACGCTGGGCGTCGAGCCCTCCCTGCAGTCGATCGAAGCGAATGACGTCGGCGCCCATCTGGGCGAGCGTCATGCCGGCCAGCGGAATGGCGACGAAGGCAGAGCCCTCGACAACCCGCATGCCCCTGAGGACGCCGCTCATGTCCACCGGGCCCGAGCCTGAAGCCCCTGATGACCGGCGGGCGCTGCGGTGCAAAGCTCCATGCCATCCTCGTCCCGGGCCAAGCCCACCAACCGCATGGGCTCGTTGTCAAACATTGGATGCACGCCGCGATAGTCGAAGCTGGCGGGCGCTCGGCCGCGATGGCTGACCGCGATGCCCATCAACAGCGTCGCTTGCAGAGGTCCGTGGACCACTAAAGCTGGATACTTCTCGACCTCGGTCGTGTAGGCGAGATCGTAATGGATCCGGCGGCCGTTAAAGGTCGCGGCCGAGTAGCGAAACAGGCGGACCGGATCGACGCTGACCTTGATATCCACGTCCGGTTTCTCAGGTGCCGGGATCGGCTTGGGCGGCCGATAGCTCTCGGGCATCGCGATATAGACGATGTCCTGCTCTTCGCTGACAGCCAGTCCCGCCTCACCATGAACGTCGTGGCCGACGGTAACGAACACCATCGGACCGGCGCCGCCACTCTTCTCCTCGATCTTGAGAATCTCTGACCGCCGGCGAATGGTTTCGCCGATGTGAAGCGGGCGGTGGAAGGTCAAACGGCCTCCGGCCCACATGCGACGCTCCAACGGCACATCCGGCAAAAAACCGCCCCGCTTAGGATGGCCTTCGGCGCCAAGCTCGCTTAGAGCTTCCGTCGGGTGAAAGGCCGCCCAGTGCCAGAGAGGCGGCAAAACCTCGCCGTCCCGCACGTCGACGGTCGGCTGGCCGGCATCGGAGAGCGCAGCGCGCATCATATTGGCAACGGCAGGCGATAGGCGATCTTGCCGTTCGTCGACGCGGCCGATCCATTCGCGATAGCGATCTCCGGTCATCCTCAAGCCTCCCCTTTATTGGTTATTGGTATATCAGACGAACCGATACTCCGCTCACCTCGACCGGTCCCTCTGCCAAATCGGCGATCGGCCCAGGCAGGGTGAAGCGTTCGTCGGTCTTTTGGCCGTTGATCAGCACGGCAAGCTTGGTTGCGTCGTCCGCGAGCCAGAAGCCGAAGGCGCGAAGATGTTTCCACGCACCGGGCTCGGGCTCCTGGCCGGCGGTCGTGAACCAACCGACATTCGCCAGGCCGTCAGCCGTCTTCTCGCCATGCATGAAGTTTTCAAAGCGGAGTGGCGATATCGCTTTGCGGAGCCGGATCAGCTCTGCAGTGAACGACAAAAGATCTTCGTCAACCGCCTCCCAATCGACCCAACTGATGGCTGAGTCTCGGCAATAGGCGTTGTTGTTGCCGTGCTGGGTACGGCCGAATTCGTCGCCCATGGCAATCATCGGCGTGCCCTGGGACAAGAGCGTGGTCGCCAGCAATGCGCGCATATGGGCCGCCCGAGCCGCCAGAACAGCCGGATCGTCGCTTGGCCCCTCGACGCCGTGATTGCAGCTCAGATTGTGGCCATGGCCGTCATTATTGGCCTCGCCATTGGCCTCATTGTGCTTGTGAGCGTAGCTGACCACGTCCCGAAGGGTGAAACCGTCGTGCGAGGCGACATAGTTTATCGATGCCCAGCTCTTGCGCCCCCGATGGTCGAACCGGTCGGCGGAGCCTAGAAGCCGCGCCGCCAGATCCGGCGCCAGCTCATCATCGCCTCGCCAGAACCCTCGAACACCGTCACGGAACCGGTCGTTCCACTCGGCCCAGCCCGGCGGGAACTGGCCCACTTGATAACCGTGATCACCAACGTCCCAGGGTTCGGCGATCAGCTTCAGGCGATTGAGGGTCGGATCCTGGGCGATCGCCGGCAGAAACGCGGACGTGAAGGGCTCGCCACCGCCGGCGCGGGTCAGCGTGGTTGCCAGATCGAAGCGAACGCCGTCGACACCCATCGACGCCCAGTGCCGCAAGCTGTCCATCACCAGCTGAAGAACACGAGGTTGACCAAGATCGAGGGTATTGCCGGTGCCGGTCACATTGATGTAGCGGCGGTGATCTTCGGCGAGAAGGGCGTAAGCGCCGCAATTGTCGATGCCGCGAAAGCTGAAGGTCGGGCCCAGCTCATCGCCTTCGCAAGTGTGGTTGTACACCACATCAAGGATCACCTCGATCCCGGCCTCATGGAGCCGGTCGACCATCCGGCAGAAATCGTCCGTGCTGCCGTAGCGGGGATCCGGCGCGAAAAACGAGAGCGTGTTGTAGCCCCAATAGTTGGTGAGACCCAGACGCTCGAGGCGGGGCTCGCTGACGAAGGCCTGGACGGGCATGAGCTCGATCGCGGTGATACCCAGCCTCGTCAGATGGTCGAGGATCGGCTCGCTGGCCAATCCAGAAAAGCGTCCGCGCGCCGCCGCTGGCACGCCGGCATGGCAGTGTGAGACACCCTTGACGTGAGCCTCATAGATCACCGTTTCCGACCATGGCCGACCCAGCGGCCGCCGGACATCATGGGGATCCGTCACCACAGCTTTGTAAAGCCAGTCCGCATTGTCGCGGCGGTCGGCACGGCTCGGATCATGGCGATCGAAGGCGAGGTGACGTTCGTTCCAAAGATGCCGGCCCGTGAGCGCCTTGGCATAGGGATCGAGCAACAGCTTCGCC
Organism: Geminicoccaceae bacterium; assembly: GCA_050331695.1. Lineage (GTDB taxonomy): Bacteria > Pseudomonadota > Alphaproteobacteria > Geminicoccales > Geminicoccaceae > JBHJGP01. The sequence goes on along the minus strand of JBHJGP010000001.1, from coordinate 155,738 downwards.
GGATTGAACCAGCACCCACGCCCTGGTTGCCAGGGACCGTGAACGCGATAGCCGTAGATCTGACCGGCCGAAACGCCCGGCAAGAAACCGTGCCAGACGCCATCGGTGAAACCTGGCAGGTCATGGCGCGCTCGCTCGAAGCCGGGTGCGTCGAACAGGCAGAGCTCGACCCGCTCGGCCGTCTCGGAAGCAAGCGCGAAATTGACCCCGCCAGCCACCGGCGTGGCGCCCAGAGGTGCCGGCTTCCCGGGCTCCAATTTCAAACCGCCTGACGCCCCTCGATAGCTTCCCGATAGAGGGCCTTGTAGGCCTTGGCCGAACTTTGCCAGCCGACATCGCTGACCATGGCGCGTTTCTGCATGGCCCGCCAGACCGGCTTCTGGGCGAACAGAGCAACCGTCCGGTCAATGGCTGCGCTCAGCCCCAGAGGCGTGAGGTCGGTGAACTGAACACCCGTCGCCGCGTCGGCCCGAAGACCGGCCTCGTTGGCGTCGATCACGGTGTCCGCGAGACCGCCGACGCGGGCGACGACCGGCAGGGTGCCGTAGCGCAACCCATAGAGTTGGGTCAGGCCACAAGGCTCGAACCGCGAGGGTATCAAAATAGCGTCGGCCCCGCCTTGCATAAGGTGGGAAAGAGGCTCGTCATAACCCAGAATGCAGCCGACCTGCCCCGGATGGTCGCTCGCCGCGTCACGGAAGCTCTTCTCCAAGACCGCTTCACCGGAGCCGAGCAACGCCAGATGCGCACCGCTTGCGACCAGGTTCGGCAACGCCACCGCCAAGAGATCCATGCCCTTCTGCCAGGTCAAACGGGTGATGACGATGAATAGGGGGCGATCCGGGTCGGTATCGAGACCGAAACGCTCCTGCAGCGCTTTCTTATTGAGCGTCTTTTTTTCGATGGTTTCGAATGTGTAGGGTGTCTTCAGATGGCGATCTGTTGCCGGATCCCAGACCTGCTCGTCGACACCGTTGACGATACCGACGAGATCTCCGGAGCGCCCACGCAGGAGGCCATCCAGTCCCATACCTTGCTCGGCCGTCTGGATCTCCTGGGCATAGGTCGGGCTAACCGTCGTGATCTTATCGGCGTAGAAAAGACCGGCCTTCAGAAAACCGATCTGACCGTAGTATTCGAGCCCTGCGACCTGAAACATGGACGCCGGCAGACGGAGACTTTTCAGCATCTCCGCCGGAAACTGTCCCTGGAAGGCCAGATTGTGCACGGTTATGACCGTGGCCGGCCGTTTGCCGCCGGCCGTCGCCAGGTAGGCCGGCGTTAGCCCCGCCTGCCAATCGTGGGCGTGGATCAGATCGGGCCGCCAGTCCCCGATCAGCCCGTGACCGATTTGCGCCGCCGCTGCCGAGAGCGCCGCGAAACGCGTGGCGTTGTCCGGCCAATCCTTGCCGTCGGCATCGACGTAAGGGTTGCCCGGCCGATCGTAGAGACCCGGCGCATCGAGGATCAGAAGATCGAGCTCGCCGGCCCGCGCTTTGAGGAGCCGGGTGTCGCCACCGAAGTGATCTTCCAGAACCGTCACCAGTTCGGTCTCGCCGAGCGCTTCCATCACCCGCCGATAGCCGGGCAAAAGCGTCCGAACGCGGCAGTCCTCCAGAGCTAGGGCCGGCGGCAGGGCGCCGGCGACATCCGCCAGCCCGCCGGTCTTGATCAGCGGGTAAAGCTCTGAAGTGACGAAGAGGACGTCCACGCGGGCCCGCTCAGTCCTGCAACCGGTCTATCATCGTCTGGGTAATGAGGCATACGCCTTGATCGGTCCGCCTGAACCGCTTGGCGTCGAGTTCGGGTTCCTCGCCGACAACCATGCCCGCAGGGATACGGACCCGCCGGTCGATGACCACATTTTTGAGCCTGGCCGCCCGGCCGATGTCGCCCTCCGGCAGCACCACCGCCCCCTTAAGCTTGGCGTAGGAATGGACGTGAACGCCAGTGAACAGGAGGGATTTCTTCACCGCGGCGCCGGAGATGATGCAACCACCGGAGACCGACGAGCTGATCGCGGCACCCCTTCGGCCATCATCGTCGTGGACGAACTTGGCGGGCGGTGTGATCTCGCCATAGGTCCAGATCGGCCAGTCACGGTCGTAGAGATCGAGCTCGGGAATGACGCTGGTGAGATCGATGTTCGCCGACCAGTAGGCATCGACGGTGCCGACATCCCGCCAGTAGGCTTCACTCTCCTGGCGGCTTTTGACGCAAGAGCGCTCGAAACGGTGCGCGACGGCCTTACCGCCCTTCACGATTTTCGGAATGATGTCCTTGCCGAAATCGCGCTTGGAATTGGGATCGGCGGCGTCCTCGCGCAGACGCTCGAAAAGATACTTGGTCGAGAAGACGTAGATGCCCATGCTGGCCAGCGCCTGATCCGGCTGACCCGGAATGGCTGGGGGATCGGCCGGCTTCTCGACGAAATCGATGATCCGGTCGTCGGCATCGACGTGCATGACGCCAAAGGCGACCGCGTCCATGCGGGGCACCTCAAGACAGCCAACCGTGACATCGGCACCGTCCTCGACGTGCTGGCGAAGCATCACGGCATAGTCCATTTTGTAAACATGGTCGCCGGCAAGAATGACGATGTATTCAACGCCATAGTCGTCGATGATATCGATGTTTTGGAAGACCGCGTCGGCGGTGCCTTCATACCACTGGGTTTCCGAAACGCGCTGGGACGCCGGCAAAATATCGAAGCTTTCGTTTCGTTCCGGCCGGTAAAAATTCCAGCCCCGCTGCAGGTGGCGGATCAGGCTATGGGCCTTGTACTGGGTCGCGACCGCAAAGCGGCGGATGCCGGAATTCATGGCATTCGACAAGGTGAAGTCGATGATCCGGGACTTACCGCCGAAATAGACCGCTGGCTTCGCTCGCCGGTCGGTCAGCTCCTTGAGGCGGCTGCCCCGCCCGCCGGCGAGAACATAAGCCATGGCGTTTCGCGCAAGGCCGTGGGTGCTGTCGCTCGGGTCGCCTATCATTGTCGTTATCCCTGATCCGCCGCCGTTCCGGCCCATGCCCCACGCGATCCTAGCTCAATCGTGACGCTGGTTGAAACCCGTTCGATTGAGGGGAGATGCCAGTTCCTGATCGATCCTTGAAACCTGGGCCAAGGGCGGTCCCTTGTGACACTTGACGATCAACGCCTCGACCGCCTCCGGCGATCCTTCGACATGGGCTTCGACGGTGCCGTCCGAAAGGTTGCGAACCCAGCCCGTGACCCCCAGGGCATAGGCGGCCTTCACCGTCCAGGCGCGGAACCAGACACCCTGGACACGGCCGTGAATGACCAGACGTTTGGCGATCGTCACCGGTCAGGTGCCCACCTTGGCCAGGCGCAAGGTGGCGACGAGCCCGCCCCGCTCGGCGTTTTCCAGCGTGAGATCGCCGCCATGGGCCCGGGCGATGCTTCGAGCGATCGGCAAGCCCAGGCCGACTCCCCCGGTTTCCCGTGAGCGCGAGCCTTCCAAGCGGTGAAACGGCTGAAAAACCCGCTCGATCTCGTGGTCGGGAATTCCCGGTCCGCTGTCTGAGACCTGCACGGTGACATCCTCCCCACCATCAACGAGCTCGACCTCGAAAGGTGGCGCGCCGTAGCGCCGGGCATTCTCAATCAGATTGGCGAGTGCCCGCCTGAGGCCGGTAGGTCGGCCCCTTAAATCCAGCCTCAACGGTCCTTTGTAGGCGATGTCGGCGCCGGCGTCGCGAGCGTCGTCGACCAGGCTGGTCACCAACGAAGCCAGGTCCAGCCGGACGGTCGATTCCTTCGCCGCATCGCCCCTGGCAAGGGAAAGGCTCGCCTCTAACGTGGCTTGCATCTCGTTCAGGTCAGCCTCGGCTTTTTTCGCCTGGGTCTCGTCCTCGATGAATTCCGCCCGAAGACGCAGGCGGGTCAGAGCCGTCTTCAAATCGTGACTGATCGCCGCCAACATCATGGTCCGGTCCTCGACCATGCGCCGGATCCTGGCCTGCATCCGGTTGAACGCCCGGCTCGCCTGGCGCAGCTCGGCGCTGCCAGTTTCCTCAAGCGCCGGCGCCTCGACGTCGACGCCAAGCCGGTCGGCCGCTTCGGCGAAACGCTGGAACGGTTTTCCGACCCGCCTGCCAGCCCAAAAGGTGAACAGGGCGATGACCAGGACGGACGCGCCGATCCACAAGCCCATGCCCAGAGCCCAGCGGACGCTCGTGAGGTCCGAGGCGACCACATAGATGACACGGCCGCCGCCGCGAAGATCCATGGAAATCGCCATCTTTCTGCGGCTCGGCAGGAGATCGGGCGGTGCCCGATCCGGTCCGTGCCGACCGAACCGGCGCCGCTCGCCCTCATCATCGTCGTCATCGTCGAAGCCGTGCCAGTGTCGACCACGCCAGTCGTCGATCCATACCGCAGTCCGGATGTCGCGTGGCCCCAGGGGCGCCAGGATCAGGGCAATTTGCTGCCGCCGTTCCTCGGACAACTGTCGCCAGCGACGGGTGAGAAAACGGTCGCCCCGATCCGGCAGGACGACACCGAGCGTCGGGCTGTCGATCGCTGCCGCCAAGGCCCGACGCTCTCCCGGCGCTGCCGCATCCAAAAGCGGCGTCGCGGTCAGGATCCGATTTGCGACCGAGCGGGCAAACAGATCGATCGTCGCCTGTTTGCGCTCGCCGACGTAAAGAACGACGCTGACGAGTTGAACGACTAGAAGCCCGGCCAGGAGGATCAGAACCAAACGTCCCCCGAGCCCCGCCGGCAACCAGCGCACCAGCCAACCCATCAGGCAACGCCATCAAAACGCTCGACCGCGGCCGAAAAGACGTAGCCCCCGCCCCGAACCGGCTTGATGTAGCGCGGTTCCTTAGGATCCGGTTCGATCTTACGCCTCAGCCGGCTCAGTTGAACGTCGATGCTCCGGTCGAACGGGCCCGCCTCCCGTCCCCGCGTCAGGTCGAGCAGTTGGTCCCGATTGAGAACACGCTGGGGCCGTTCGACGAAGGCGAGAAGGAGGTCGAATTCGCCGGCGGTGAGCGTGACCAGGACACCTTGCGGGTCCGCCAACGTCCGGCTCGTGGGATCCAGCAGCCAGCCTTCGAAGCTGAAGCTGAAGCGGGATGCCGTTTCACCCACCGGCGGGCGCTCAGTCCTGGTCCGGCGCAACACCGATTTGATCCGGGCCAACAACTCCCGAGGGTTGAACGGCTTCGCCAGATAGTCGTCGGCACCCAGTTCGAGACCGACTATTCGGTCCGTGTCGTCGCCGAGCGCGGTGAGCATGATCACCGCCAGCGACGATGTGCTACGTAGTCGCCGGCATAGACTGAGGCCATCCTCGCCGGGGAGCATAAGATCCAATACGACGAGATCGATTTGGCTGTGAGCCAGAACATTGTCCATCTCTCGACCGTCGGCGGCAACGCTCAAACGATAGCCATGTTTGCGGAGGAACCGTGCCAGAAGATCGCGGATCTCAGGATCGTCGTCGACGACCAGAATGTGAGGATCGTGCTTCATGGGTTGCGTCTAGCACAAGCTCACAACCGTCCGACGATTTTGGAGTAACCGAAGATTGCTGGGTCAGTGTTGGTTACAATTCGTTACAGAGCGCATAAGGTTGCGACATTCGAGTGTTACCAGAGGCACATAAGTTCAGGCTCGACGTTGCCGCCGACAGCGGGTCAGCGGTAAAAGGGTTTGGAGCACTGACATGAAAAAGATCATCCTCATAGGCGGTCTTGCCGTCTTCGCGATCGCCGCCACCGTGGCCGGCGCGCACGCGCTTCGTTATGCCGATACCGGCTTACCTGGCTTCAGCAGTATCCACGGCGACCACCGTGGTTGGGGCCATCGAGGGCGAGGCGGTGCGTTTACGCGGGTTTGCGATACCGATCGCCTCGGCCGTCTCGACCGGATGATCGGCTTCGTCGAGCGGCGTTTGGATCTGGGCCCGGATCAAGAAGAAAGCTGGGACGGGCTCTTGGCCAGCATCGAGACCGCTGATGCCACCGTCGCCCAACGCTGCGACGAGCTCCGTGACCAGGTCGAGAATGCGGAGACGGCACCGGAACGCCTGGCGCTTATGGAGGCGGCCGTCGCTACCGGTCTCGAGGTCATCCAGGAGGTCAGGCCGGCATTCGACACCTTCTACGCCAGCCTCGACGAGGACCAAAAAGAGCAGATCGACGGTCTCGCCAATCGCAGACAGCGCGACCGGGATCGTGACGACGATGACAACTGACGCTTCGCCGAAGCATCAGTCCGACACGACGCGTCCCTCGGCCGTTCCGGCCGAGGGCTTCGGCCTCTACGTCCATTGGCCGTTTTGCGAGCGCAAATGCCCCTACTGTGACTTCAACTCTCATGTCCGGGATCGGGTCGACCATGAGGCGATGACCGAGGGTCTCCTTCGGGAACTCAATCACGTCGCGGCGGAAACCGGCGGCCGGGCGTTGCGCTCGATCTTCTTCGGCGGCGGTACCCCATCCCTCATGCCTCCAATGACCGTGGCGCGGATCATCGAACGGGCGGAAGCGCATTTTCGTTTCGAGGAGGGGATAGAGATCACGCTCGAGGCCAATCCGACCTCGTCCGACGCCTCGCGCTTTCACGCTTACCGACTGGTGGGCGTCAACCGCCTCTCACTCGGCGTCCAGTCGCTGATCGACGACGATCTCGAAGCGTAGGGTCGATTGCACGATGCGGATCAAGCCAAGCGCGCCATTCAGTTGGCGCACGCCACGTTCGAGCGAACCTCCTTCGATCTCATCTACGCCCGGGCCGGCCAAACGCCTGATGCCTGGTACCGCGAGCTGGGCGAGGCGCTGGATCTCACCGGCGGACATCTTTCCTGCTATCAACTGACCCTTGAGCCCGGAACCCTGTTCCACAGCCGGTTCATGCGCGGCCAGTTGGTTCTGCCGACGGATGAGGTCCAGGCCGAGCTTTACCTGATCACCCAGGACCTTACCCGGGGCTTCGGCCTGAATGCTTATGAGGTGTCGAATTACGCGCGGCCGGGCGAGGAAAGCGCGCACAACCTGATCTATTGGCGCTATGGCGACTATGCCGGGATCGGCCCCGGTGCCCACGGCCGGCTCACGCTCGGCAGGCGCCGGATCGCCACCGAAACACGCAAAGCGCCCGAAGACTGGTTGAAGGCCGTCCGTAACCAGGGTCATGGTGAGCGGCCAAGACTGGATATCTCTCGCCGGGACCAGGTGATCGAGGCCCTGCTCATGGGACTGAGGCTCGAGGAGGGCATTCCGTGGCGCCGTCTCGAACGGCTTTCGGAGCGACCACGGGCCGAGATTTTCGCCCCCGACATGCTTGCCGAATTGGTCGCGCGCGGTTGGATCGACGAGCCGCTGCGGGTGCTCAGAGTGTCATCCGCGGGCCGCCTTTTGCTCAACCGGGTTATAGACAGGCTGACCGACGAGCTACTGATCAGCTAGCCAATCTCACGCAGCAGATTTTTTTGCCGTTGTAATAGGAAAATATTCTGTATATCTTGGCCCGCCATGATCCTGTCGCTCCACGGAAGGTGCAGAACATGGCCGGCCGCCAGCAAAAACATCATCCTTCGCTCCCCCGCAAGCGGGTCAACGGCTCTCCGTTCGCTGGGCCACGGACGGTGGAAATCCTCTACATCGAAGACGACGACTTGGACTTCGACATCGCGCGCAGAGGTTTTTCATCTTATCCCCATGCCGATGTCAGCCTGACCCGCGCCACCTCGTTGAGGGAAGGCTTGGAGCGTCTGGCGCGAAAACATTTCGATCTGCTCCTGCTCGATCTGAACCTCCCGGATTCCTCTCCTCACGAAACAGCCGCTCTGGCGGCGGAGCTGGTGCGCAAGGTGCCTATTCTTCTGGTCACCGGCGAGACCGAGCTTGCGCCTGAATACAATACGCTTCCGATCCGCTCGAAGATGGATCTGGCGCCGAAAAGCTTGGCGCTCGAGAGCCTTTTGAAGCTTCTCGACACCTTGATGGTCAAACGCCTGCCCCATTGAAGACGCCGCTGATTGGTCAAGACGTTGCGACAGCCGAGAGTGGAATCGACATTGTTCGGAGACCTGCCTAACTGACCCTGGGCGGGCGAGCGTTCGTTGGGCCACGGCGTGTTTTTGGGGACGGAGTTCCATGACAGCGGCGACGGAAAGCTATCCGGTCGAGATCGTGCCGCCTGACATCACCCCCTATCAGCGCAGCAATACCGGCATCGACTGGATTTGGACCTTTGAGGGTCCGGCGCCGGGACCCCATGTGGCACTGACTGCCCTCGTCCACGGCAATGAACCCTGCGGCGCGATCGCACTCGACGACCTGTTTCGCCGCGATATCCGCCCGCTTCGGGGCAAGCTCAGTCTGGCGTTCATCAATCCCGAAGCCTATCTCCGCTTCGACCCGAACGATCCCATGCGTTCACGCTGGGTTGACCAGGATTTCAATCGTCTCTGGGCGCCGGCCTTGCTGAGCGGCCCCGGTGACAGCGTCGAGCTTCGCCGGGCCCGATCGATCCGCCCCTGGCTCGAAACCGTCGACCTGGTGCTGGACATCCATTCGATGCAGCAGCGAACGGCGCCGCTCATCCTGGCCGGGGTTCAGCCAAGAGCGCTCGATCTGGCGGCGACGCTTCCGGTACCGTCGATCATCGTTCTGGATCGAGGCCACGCCGCGGGTCCGAGAATGCGCGACTATTCAAGCTTCGACGACCCGGCCTCCGCCAAGACCGCGCTTCTCGTCGAATGCGGCCAGCATTGGCAGCAAGCGACCGCTGAGCTGGCACTGCAGACCAGCATCTGGTTTCTCCGCAGCTGCCAGATGGTCGATAGCGGATTTGGCGCCGATGTCGTCGCTGGCACGGCTCCCTCACCCGCGCGCCAGGTCGTCGAGGTGAGCGGTCCCGTCACCATCGAAACCGATGCATTTCGCTTCGTCGAGCCGTTCCGCGGCATGGAAGTGATCGCCAAAGGCGGCACGATCATCGGCTATGACGGTGTCAAACCGGTCCGGACACCTTATGATGATTGCGTTTTAATCATGCCGTCTCGACGTTTGTGGCGCGGCCAGACGGCCGTGCGCCTGGGCCGTTTCATCCCCCCCTGATCGGGCGCGCGCTTCGTCGCGGATCATACCGCAGGCGCAACCAACCGGTTTGTGCGTTGCACGAACGGACGCTTCACAGCATTGTCAAAAAAAACATCAAACACGGGAGGATGTGATCCCATGGCCAAGGTTCTGATCGCCGACGATCACCCCTTGTTTCGCGAGGCCCTTCAGATCGCCATCGGAAAAGCATGCCCTGAAGAAGCCAATCAGGTTCTCGAGGCCCATGATCTCGATGGCGCCTTTTCGACGCTGGCGGAGCACAGCGACGTCGACCTGGTGTTGTTTGATCTGAAAATGCCGGGCGCGGTGGGCTTTTCGGGCCTCGCATCCATGCGCCAAAGCCACCCGGACGTGCCGATCGTGGTGATCTCGGCCAATGAAGATCCGAAGACCATGCGCGAGGCGATCACCTTCGGCGCCATGGGCTTCATCCCGAAATCCCATAAAGGGGACCAGATCGCGGCGGCGGTCGGCAAGGTGCTAGACGGCGAGGTCTATCTTCCCGAACCGATCAGGGATGGCGCCGGCGACATCAGTGACGAGGAGCAAAAAAGCCTGGAGGTCGCCCGGCGCATCGCCAGCCTGACCCCACAACAGCTCCGGGTCCTGAAACTGATCGCCGAGGGCAAACCCAACAAGATCATCGCCTACGAGATCGACGTGGCCGAAACCACGGTGAAAGCCCACATCACGGCGATTTTGCGCAAACTCAGGGTCCATAGCCGAACCCAGGCCGTGCTTATGGCCCAGACCCATTTGTCGGCCGATTCTATTCCGTCGTGAACGGTCCGATCCGGCGGGTCGCATCATCCGCCAGGGATCCGGCAAGGCCGTCGATCTGAAGCAGATGGGTCACCAGTGCCCGAAGGCGGCCGGCTCGCACCGGCTTGTGCAAGATCTTGAGCCCCGCATTGAGAACCTTCTCACGCACTTCCGTGGTCCGGTCGGCGGTGACGATGATGCCGGGCAGGCCCATCTGGTAGCGCATCTGCATCTCGGCGACAGCGTCGACGCCCGTGGCCCCGTCGTCCAGATGGAAGTCGGCGATGACCATGTCCGGCACCATGCCCGCTTTCGCCAGCCGCATCTGGGCGTCCATCTGGGTCGCCGCGACGACGACCTCGCAAGACCAACTCGTCAGCAAGACCCTCATCGCTTCCAGGACGGCAGGCTCGTTTTCGATGACGCAGACGACCGAACCTGACAGCCTGCGGACCGGAATGTCCGAAGCGGCCGGAGGTCTTGCCGGCTTGGCCGGTACCGGCGCCTCGACCACCGGCAAGGTGACGGCAAAGCAGGTTCCCTGCCCGTGCTTCGATTGAACCGATATCGGATGGTCCAGAAGCGTCGTGATGCGTTTAACGATGGCGAGACCGTGACCGAAGCCCCGGTCAAGGCTCTCGCCACCGCTGCCCAGCCGGCGAAACTCTTCGAAGACCTCGTCCAGCTTGTCCTGGGGCATGCCGATCCCGCTGTCGTGGACCTCAATCCGAATCCGTGAGCCCGAACGCCGGCAACCGAGCAAAACCCGGCCCCTCTGGGTGTAACGAATGGCGTTGCTCAGCAGGTTTCGTAGAACACGGGTCAACAGATTGGGATCGGTTCGAACGGTGAGCTGGCAGGGCACATGGACCAGCTTCAAGCCCCGGTCCTGGGCGATCGGTCCGAATTGGGTGGTGATGTTGGTCATCAGCTCTTCCAGCGACACCACGCTCATCTCCGGCTTGAGCACGCCGGCATCGAGCTTTGAGATGTCGAGCAAGGCACCGATCAAGCGCTCGACCGCCTCGAACGACAGATCGACATTGGCGATTAGGCGCTGGCATTCCCGGGTCTGCTCGGTCTCGCTCAACGCGGATAGGAACAGGCGAGCCGCATTTAGCGGCTGGAGAATGTCGTGGCCGGCGGCAGCGAGAAAGCGGGTTTTGCTGGCATTGGCCCGCTCGGCCTCGGCGCGGGCCTGGTCGAGCGCCTGGTTCGACCGGCGGAGGTCGCGAAGGGCATTTTCCAGTGCGGCGGTTCGTTCCTTGACCCGTCCCTCCAAAAGCACGGCCGTTTCGAACAACGAAACGTCGGCGCCCTCAACATTCATGCTCCGCTCGACCCGATCGATCAGCACGGCGTTGATCTTCCGCAGCCTGACCAGCTCGTTTTGAAGATCACCATCGCCCTGCTGGCTCGGATCGCTCGCCATGGCTCAGTCGGTTCGGCCGATAGCGACGCCGGTGAGCGTCTGGTTGACATGCATCGACGAAAACTGCTCGCCGAAGGACCGAACGCCAATCATCCGATTGGCGGCCATTACCGCGCGCGCCCGCTCGAGCCCCTGAGCCTCCTCGATCAATTGCTGTCTTTGGACGAAATCGAAGGCCAGCACCACGTCCGGCTGTCCCACCTGTTGCTCGAGTTCGCCGAACAGCGAAACCAGGTTGCCGATCGGATCCCATCCGCCGGCCGTGGTCAGCACCAGGCCTTCATCGATCGCCGCGAAGAAGACGAGGCTGCCGTCCGGGTTCACACGCCGGACCGCCCGAACGTAGTCGGCGCCGCCAGCCCGCAGCACGAGCGGATGTTTCGCGCAGGCCAGAGGCGTCATCTGCTCGGGCTCCAGGCCATTGACCCGCGCATATTCGACGATCGCGGTCTCCGCATTCAGCTCCCGGACCAGCCTCTGGCTAGGATCTGCATCCGTAACGACCAGCTTCTGCTCCGTGCTGACGAAGGTCTGGCTACGAAAAACCCGAAACGGCGCCGTGCAGTCGACGATAACCAACACGCAGGCATTTCGATGGAACGCGCCGCCGAAAAACACTCTCGTATCCGCGAAATCGAGCATGTCGCCGGCGGACGCGCCGAAAAGCGGCATGCCGGCGAGCGCGCGGGCAAAACAGGTGGCAAGCGCCTCCTCTTTGCCGCAGAGACCGTCGATCAACAAACAGCCAAAGCTTCGGCCGGCAAGATCACCCCCCCGCGCCCGCAAGTGATCGGCGAGGTCGTTGGAAAGGGTTTCGGCGTCCTGAAACGCGAATTGGGAGAGATCGGAAAGCCCGCCCGCGACCGCGCGAAAGGGCCCTTTGGAAAAAGCCACCGCAGCGATCGAGCCCGTCTGGTAGCCGTCCGGCGTAATTTCGCCGGCGGTGGTGCAGCCGATCAAGAGAGGTTCGGGGAATGCCTGGTTCAGCGCGGCGGCCGTCCTGTCCGTCACCAGATCAGGGCAGACGAAAAACAGGACCAGTTCGAGAGGGCTTGCCGAGGCCAGCTGATCGGCCAAAGCCGCAACCGCCGCCTCTGGATCAGCCTTTCGGCTCCAGGCGATCGTCAGGCTGGTCATGGTCCGCCGACGGACGGCGGTCCGAGGAGCCGGGAGCTCCCCGGACACGTCTTGGTCACACGATTTCGGCGACGGCCCGTTTGGCCATGACCTTGACCAGATTGGCCCGGTATTCGGCGGACCCGTGGATGTCCTCGTTGAGGCCCGAAGGATCGATGGTCACACCGTCCACGGCCTCCGGCGAGAAATTGGACGAAAGAGCCTGCTCGATATCGCTGGCCCGGAACACGGACGCCCCGGCTCCTGTTACCGCCACCCGAGCGTTGCCGCTGACGACCGCCACCATCACGCCGGTCATGGCGTAGCGGGAAGCGGGGTTGCGAAACTTCTGATAGGCGGATTTTTCCGGGATCGGGAAATGGACAGCGGTGAGCAACTCGTCCTCGTTGAGTGCCGTCTCGAACATGCCGGTGAAGAAATCCTCAGCCGCGATCTGCCTTTGGTCAGTCTGGACGGTCGCGTTGAGCGCCACCAGCGCAGCCGGATAGTCGGCGGCCGGGTCATTGTTGGAAACCGAGCCGCCGATCGTTCCGAGATTGCGAACCTGGGGATCGCCGACCCAGCCGGCCAACTGGGCGAGGCCAGGGATCCGCTCCTTGACCAGCCCAGACTTGGCGATCTCGCCATGGCGGGTCATCGCGCCGATGACCAGCTTGCCAGCTTCCTCGCGAATGCCCTTGAGCTCGGCAATACCGCCCAGATCGATCAAATCCGACGGCTGAGCAAGACGCTGTTTCAACGTCGGCAGAAGCGTCTGCCCCCCGGCCATCAGGGCCGGATCATCGGCATTCTTCAGAAGCGACACGGCATCGGCGACGCTCGTCGGTTTATGATAAGCGAATTCGTACATGAAGCTCTCCCTGTTCTATTCGGCGGCGGCACGAGCGGAGCTCTGCTGGAGCGCCTGCCACACTTTTTGGGGGGTCGCCGGCATCGAGATCCGGGTTCCGATGGCATCCGCGATGGCGTTCATCAAGGCCGGCGGCGAGCCGATAGCTCCGGCCTCGCCCCAGCCCTTCCCGCCCAGCGGATTGTGGGTGCAGGCGGTTTCCGTGGTCGCCACCTCGAAGTTCGGCAGGTCGTCGGCCCGCGGCATGCAGTAATCCATGTAGGAGCCGGAGACGAGCTGGCCGCTTTCCTTGTCGTAGACGCAATCCTCGACCAGCGCCTGACCGATACCCTGGGCCAGCCCGCCATGGACCTGGCCCTCTACGATCATCGGGTTGATGACCTTGCCGAAATCATCCACCGCCGTGAATTTCTGGATATCGACAACGCCGGTATCGGGATCGATCTCGACCTCGCAGATATAGGTGCCGGCCGGATAGGTGAAGTTGGCGGGATCATAGAAGGCGCTTTCTTCCATGCCCGGCTCGACCCCTTCGGGATAGTTGTGGGGCACGTAGGCGGCGAACACGACCTCGCCGATGGACTTCGCCTTGTCGGTGCCCCGGACCTTGAACGAGCCGGCATCGAACTCGATGTCGCCCTCTGATGCCTCGAGAAGGTGAGCAGCGATCTTCTTGCCCTTCTCGATGATCTTGTCCGCGGCTTTCACCAGGGCCGAACCACCCACGGCCAAGGAACGCGAGCCGTAGGTGCCCATGCCGACGGGGGGCTGATCGGTGTCGCCATGGATGATCTCCACATCCTCGAACGGAATGCCGAGCTTGTCTGACAGCACCTGGGCGAAGGTCGTCTCGTGGCTCTGGCCGTGGCTATGGGAGCCGGTGAAGGCCTGGAGCTTGCCGGTATGGGTGAAGCGAAGCTTGCCCGCCTCCCACAGGCCGACGCCGGCACCGAGGGAACCGACCACGGCCGAAGGCGCGATGCCGCAGGCCTCGATATAGCAGGAGAAGCCGATGCCCCGCTTCTTGCCGTTGGCTTCGGATTGGGAGCGCCGCTGCTGGAAGCCTCTATAGTCGGCGAGCTCGAGGGCGGCGTCCAAGGTCGCCTCATAATTGCCCGTGTCGTATTGGAGCGCCACGGGTGTCTGGTAGGGGAAATCCTCCGGCCGTATGAAGTTGAGCCGACGGAGTTCGGCCGGATCCTTGCCCAGCTCTTTCGCCGCCTCCTCGACGAGGGTCTCGATGAGGTATGTGGCTTCCGGCCGCCCGGCACCGCGGTAGGCGTCGACCGGCGAGGTGTTGGTGTAGACCGCGTCGACCGCGCAGTAGATCGCGGGCGTCTTGTACTGACCGGCCAACAGTGTCGCGTAGAGATAGGTCGGCACGCTGGAGGCGAAGGTCGAGAGATAGGCGCCCATGTTGGCGGTTGTGTGGACCTTGAGACCCGTGAACCGGCCGTCCGCGTCCATCGCCAGTTCGGCGTGGGTGACGTGGTCCCGGCCGTGGGCGTCCGACAAGAAGCTTTCGTCACGACCTGCCGTCCATTTGACCGGCACGCCCAGCTTCTTAGAGGCCCACAGGCAGACGCACTCCTCGGCATAGATAAAAACCTTCGAGCCGAAGCCGCCGCCGACGTCCGGCGCCACCACGCGCAGCTTGTGCTCCGGCGCGATGCCGACGAAAGCGGAGATCACCAACCGCGCCACGTGCGGGTTTTGGCTGGTGGTGTAGAGCGTGAACTTGTCACCTGCCACCTCGTACTGGCCGATCGCGGCCCGCGGCTCCATGGCGTTCGGCACCAGGCGATTGTTGACCAGATCGATCTTGGTGACATGAGCGGCGTTGGCGATCGCCGCGTCGGTCGCCGCCAGGTCGCCCAGCTCCCACTCATAAACCGTGTTCCGCGCGATATCGTCATGAACCAGCGCCGTGCCCTCGTCCCGCGCCCTGTCGGTCGCGATCACCGCCGGCAACTCGTCATAATCGACCTCGACCGCTTCAGCCGCGTCGCGCGCATGCTCGAACGTATCGGCGACGACGACAGCCACATGGTCGCCGACATAGCGCGCCTTCTCATTGGCCAGCATCGGGTGGGGGCCAGCCTTCATGTCCGAACCGTCACGGGACTTCACCATCCAGCCGCAGATCAGACCACCGAGCCCGTCGGCGGCCACGTCCGCGCCGGTCAGAATGCCGATCACCCCCGGCATGCCTGCGGCAGCGCTGGTATCGACCCGATTGACCCGGGCGTGGGCCAGCGGCGAGCGGATGAAGTAGGCGTAAGCCTGGTTGGCGACATTGATGTCGTCGGTGTATCGGCCCTTGCCGGTGATGAAACGGTGATCCTCGGTCCGCGTCACGCGGGCCCCAATGCCTTTATCGCTCATCTGTCTCGCCCCCTACCCACGCATCCGCTGGGCCGCATCTTGAATGGCCTTGACGATGTTGTGGTAGCCGGTGCAGCGGCACATATTGCCCTCGAGCCAGTGACGGATCTCGGTTTCGCTGGGATCGTCGTTCTGCTGCAGCAGATCGACCGCGCTCATGATCATGCCGGGCGTGCAGAAACCGCATTGCAGGCCGTGATTGTCGCGGAAGGCCGCTTGCATCGGATGTAAATCGCCGTTGGCCAGGCCTTCGATCGTGGTCACCTTCGCGCCCTCGGCCTGAACCGCCAGCATCGTGCAGGCCTTAACCGAGGCGCCGTTGACGTGGATCACGCAGCAACCACACTGGCTGGTATCACAGCCGACATGGGTTCCCGTCAGTCCGAGATTTTCACGCAGCGCCTGAACCAGAAGGGTCCGCGGCTCGACCTCGACGGTGACGGCCTTGCCGTTCACCTCCATCGACACATTCGTCATCTTTGTGCTCTCCCTTATTTTACGCCAAACGCGGCCGCCTGAAGCCGCACGTCATTCCGTTCCGAGTAATTGGTACAGCAGAATTAGCACGACCACCGCAACGCCGATCCAAATTGCTGGCTTGTTCCAGGTGGAACCCTTTGTCTCAGGTGCTTGGGATGGCTGTGTCGGTCGCGGCTCTTCCGGCCGGGCCGGGGCGGGACGTTGGCCGGCGGCATCGGCGGCGACGGGCTCCGGCGCGGTCCCAGGTGCCGCGGCCGGTGCCGCGCGCTCGGGCTCTGACGGAGCGGCCGGCGCCGTTCCGCCCTGGCGGGCCGAGACCTCAGCGACGAAATTGCTGAAGAACTTGTCGGCCTGGGATTTGGCGAAGCTCTTGACCACCCGCGAGCCGATCTGGGCAAGCTTGCCGCCGACATCGGCCTGCGCCTCGTAGCGAAGCACGGTTTCATCGCCCTCCTCGGACAGATTGACCTGGGCGCCGCCCTTGGCGAAGCCGGCAGCACCACCCTTGCCCTGGCCGACGATGCGATAGCTCTCGGGTGGGTTCAGATCCTCCAGCCTGACCTGGCCGTCGAAGTTCGATTTGACCGGCCCGACCTTGGCGGTCACCTTCGCGTTGAGCTCGGTGTCCGACACTTTCTCCAGTTCCTCGCAGCCCGGTATGGATGCCTTCAGGATCTCGGGATCGTTCAGCGCCCGCCAGACGATATCTCTTGAAGCCGGGATCCGATATTCGCCGGTCAGGTCCATTCAGCGTCCCCCCACAGTTCTACTTGCTAAGCTTTCGGGGTTGTAATGCATGGAAAGTGCCGCTTCGCCAAGCCTTTGAGCTTGCTTGCCGACTAAAGCCCAAACAAAGCCTGGATCAGGCCTCGCCGGGCTCGTGCTCGCGCAAGCGCGGGATTAGCTCCGCGAAGTTGCAGGGCTTGTGGCGGATATCCAGCTGAAAGCGAAGGATGTCGTCCCACCCGTCCTTGCAGGCGCCGGTTGAGCCGGGCAGCACGAAGAGGTAGGTGCCCTTGGCGACGCCTGCGGTTGCCCGCGATTGAAGGGCCGAGGTACCGATTTTCTGAAAGCTGATCATGCGGAAAAGCTCGCCGAAGCCGGGGATCTCTTTTTCGATGACCCTGGCCAGGGCCTCCGGCGTAATGTCACGGCCGGTGACCCCGGTGCCTCCTGTCGAAACGACCACATCGATCTCCGGCCGATCGATCCAGGATCGGAACTGCCGCTCGATCTGGTCGGGCTCGTCCGGCAGAAGCGCCCGGTCGGCGAGCTTGTGGCCGGCATCCTCGAGCCGCGCCACCAAAAGATCACCGGAGCGATCGGAACTGGCGTCACGGCTGTCGGACACCGTGAGAACGGCGATGTTAAGCGGCTTGAAAGGGATCGCCTCGTCAATGCCCGGCACGTGCTTCAACCCGTCGGCTAGGATGGGTGTAGAGCGGCCACTCGTAGGCACCCAGCGCCTTGAGAGACGATATGGGCTCGCCGAGCCGGCTCCGATACATCCAAAGATTGGCCAGCACTTTTTTGGTGTAGCGCCTGGTTTCCTCGTAAGGAATGGTTTCGATGAACAAAATGGGGTCCCAGGTCTTGGCCTTCTCCATCATCGTCCGAATGCGCGTCGGCCCCAAATTGTAGGCCGTGAGCATCTTGATTAATTCTCCGTCGACCTCTGGCAGTGACAGGAGCAATTGCAGATAAGCGTTGCCGAGGCTCAGATTGACCGCCGGATCATTCTGGTAGCGACCGGCGACGTCGCTCAGTTTAGGCTTCGCCCCTATCGCGGCTTCCACCGCCGTCGGCATCAGCTGCATCGGGCCGGCAGCGCCGGCGGGGCTAACCGCGTTCTGATCGAAACCGCTTTCCGCCCGCACGACGGCGAAGATCAGCGCCTGATCGATCATCGCCTTGTCCGTTTCCTCCGGCGACCAGTCGGGCAACGGGTACAGCGCGGGGAAGTACGGATCGTCTTGGATCATCGCCAGATGTTGCGCCAGCCGCATTTCCACGGCCGGAAGACCGCACAAACGCGCGAGACCGATCAGCTTCACCAGGCGGTCGGCGGAGCTCTCGGCACCGAGCTTGCGCAATTCCTGTTCCGCGAGCGAGCGTTGTCCGACCTGTGTCAGCGCGATCGCCCGGCGCGCGCCTTCGAGGTCGCTGACCTCCATCGCGTCGCGCTCGGTCAAAAGCACGCTCTCCCAGGAGAAGTCCAGATCGTCGCCGACCATCTGGCGGGCGAGTAGCGCGTAAAAGGTGGTTCCATGCTCGACCGCCTGGCGGAACAGCGAGCCGACGACCTCGGACCGACCGTTTCGCAAGTGCGCCCGGGCCGCCCAGAAGGCCGCGCGAGCGATGTCGTTGGCAACGGCCTCGTCGCTGTTGGCGAGCTCGGTCCAGTGATCGGCCGCCGCCAGGTAGTCGCCATCGTGCCAGGCGGCGAGGCCGGCTTCCCAGCGGATCGACGGGAAGGTGCTGGCGCTGCGCTCGACGGCGGCATCGGCGACGACACGGGCGGCTTCGATCTCGCCCGAAAAAATCCGATAGCGCGCCAAACGCGCGGCGGCGGCGTCAAGGACCAGACGGGACAGCGGATTATCGACATCCTCCTGCGGCAAGACCGCCGCAGCCTCCAGGGGCCGGCCCTCCGCCAGGAAGTCTTTTACTTGCCCATAAATGGCGCTGATTTCCGCGGGCGCTTCGCGTAGGGCGCTGACCAATTGCGATTTGGCTGACTCGTGCGCCAGTTCCTGGCCTGAGCCCAACAGAACCCGGCCATCGGGTTGCGGCGGCAAGGCGGCATCAGCGGGCCGTCTCTTCTCAGCCAGGCGAAAAATGCGGAGAGCGCCCGGATGATCGTCATAGGTGGCGAGCCAGCCGACCAGCTCCTCGAACTCGGATCGGTAGGCCGAGGGATGGAGGTAGCGTTGCCGCAGCACATGCCCCATCAGGAGCCGGTCATCCAGCGCCGCGACGGCGATGTCTGCCTCCCCCCAATTGCCATCCTCCTGGAGACGAAACACCCGCTGGTAGATAGCGGCATCCGCGGCGGAAAGGATGTCCGGCGCTTCCAACAGCGGAAGATCGGCCACGGCGGCCGGATCTTCCTCGCCGGCGCCAGGCGTCTCGTTGGCCGTCGCCGGTCCGAGCAGAGCGCCCACTGTCCAGACGAGACCAGCCGCGATCAGGCGGAACGGCTTAAGGCTGGAGCAGCGAACCATCAGCGATTGCAGACGAAACAGGGAAATGGCCGGGGCTCAGCCATCGTCGAGCCAGGATCTGATCTGCAAAAGATCGCGCCAGGCCAAACCTTTATGGAGCGGCTGCCGCAACAGGTAGGCGGGATGAAACATGACCGTCGCCGGCCGTTCGAGCTGATCTTCGCCGCGATGGACGAACCGCCGGCCCCGGAGGCGGGTTACACCCTCATTCACGCCCAAGACCGCGCGGGCGGCGATGCCGCCGACCGCGACCAGGATGCGGGGTGCAACCAAGGTGATCAGACGGTCGATAAAGGGCTGGCAGACAGCCAGTTCGTCGGCGGTCGGGCTACGATTGCCCGGCGGCCGCCAGAAGACGACATTGGTGATGAAAATGCTGCTCCGAGGCATACCGGCGGCGTCGAGCATCCGGTCCAGCAGTCTGCCGCTGGGCCCGACGAATGGCACGCCCTGGCGATCCTCCTCGGAGCCCGGCGCCTCGCCGATGAACATCACATTGGCGTCAGGGTTTCCGTCACCAAAACAGAGGTTCATCGCCGTTTTTTTCAGCGCGCACCCCTCGAAAGAAACCAATGCTTCCCGCAACTCGGCGACGCTTCGACAAGATACGGCCAGCGCCCGGGCATCCTGATCAGAACCGGCGCCTCCGGCCTGCTCAATGAGATCGGCCATCGGCACCGCCCGATTGGACCTTGCCGGAGGCATTTGCGAACGCTCAGGAGCCGCACCCGCCGTCAATGGCGCCGAGCCGCCCGATCGAGCCTGATCCCGAAAGCCAAGCTGTCCAAAGGGTTTATCGACGAGGCCTTCGTCGACACCGCAATCTTGATACCAAGAGAGCCAGGCCGCCGCCGCTCTGACGGGATCGTTCCTCTCCAGCATCGCCACTGGAAACACGCCCTCGAAGCGGAGCCGAGAGCCGCTAGATGTCGCGGTAGGGCACCGGCCGCCCATTGTCGCCGTAGACCAGCTTGCCGCCCTCATCCTGCGCGGCTATGTAGCGGCCATGTCCGACCGCGGTGCCGACATAGAGTGCCGGCTTGACCTTTTTGCCGTTGTACGTCTTGTCCTGCTGAGCGGGACCGCGCGCGGTCGGATCATTCTTGCTCTGTGACGTTTTGAGCATAGGGTTTGGCTCCTGGCTCGCGCCTCGGTAGACTAGCTGACATGGATCGTGAGAGCGCGATTTTTAGGCGCGCGCCGCCACGAGCGTCAAGGGGGATCACCCGAACTTTGGATCATTCAGACACGCAGATTACGAGAACCGCCGGCGCGAAATCGGTCCGGCGGGTCTGGGCGACCGCCGCGATGGCGCTACTGTTAGCGACGAGTTGCGCTGGTCAGGCGCCGCAGACACCGAGCTTCCGAAGTGCTCCCAGGGACACGCCCGCAGGAGCCTATCTAGCTGGCCGCCACGCCCTCAATCAGGGGCTTTATGCCGAGGCGGCTGAGACGTTCGCCCAGGCTCTCGAAGCCGATCCTGACAATGCCGAACTGCGGCGCGAGGTGTTCTTCCTCGATATCGCCGGTGGTCTCTACGAGGATGCGCTGGTGCAGGCGCGAGAGATCACGGCTGGATCGACCGATGCCAACGAGGCGCAACTTTTCCTGGCGCTTCACGCCATCACCGAAGGCGAGGACGCGTCCGCGGAACTGGCGGCGATCGACCAGCGCTCGCTTCCGGGTTTGGTGGTGCCGATGATCCGCGCCTGGCTGGTCACCCAGGAGGGGGCGAACGGTACCGACGAGCTGGGTCTAAGCGACGATTCCCCTCTGGCCACGATCGCCGCCTATCAGGGCGCGTTGATGCGGGACGTGGCCGATGATCCGGCTGGTGGTTTGCAACTGGTCGAGCGTTGGATCACCGGCGATCGCCCGGAACCGGAGCGAGTCGCAGTGGGCCTCGCTCGGATTCGCGCCCGTGCCGGTGAGCTCGATACGGCTAGAACCAAGCTCGAACAGGCCTATGCCCAAAATGATCAGTCGCTCCTGATCGAACAGGCGCTTGCGACCATTGAGCAGGGGCAGATCCCCGATCCTCTGGTCGCCAACCCGACCCGCGGCATCGCCGACACCTTGCTCGGGATCGCCGAGATCCTGGAGCAGCAGCGGCCCGGCGACCAACCCATTCTCTACACCCGCTACGCGCTCTACGTGGACCCGGATTACGACGCGGCGTGGCTTGGCCTCGGCGACACCATGGCCCGGGCCGGCAGCGAGCGGGCCGCGATCGAGGCATACGACAACGTCTCGGAAGACTCGCCCCTTCGCTGGGAGGCACGGATCCGCCGCGCCCAGAGCCTCGCTCGCTTGGAGCGCGTCGACGATGCCCGCTCGGCGCTCGAGCGAATGATCGACGAGAGGCCCGAGCGGATCGATGCGGTGATCGCACTCGCCGATCTGATGCGGCGCGAGCAGCGCTTCGACGAGGCGGCGGAGGGATATCGGGAGGCGATCGATCGGATCGGTCCGATCGAGAACCGGCATTGGCGGCTGTTCTATGCGCTCGGCATCAGCCAGGAGCGGACCGACCGGTGGAGCCAGGCCGAGGCCAGTCTGCTCAGAGCCCTGGCACTGTCCCCCGACGAGCCTTTCGTCCTCAACTATCTGGGCTACAGCTGGGTCGACCAGGGAACCAATCTGGAGCGGGCCGAGCAGATGCTGATCAAGGCCGTCGAACTCCGGCCCGAGGACGGTTTCATCGTCGACAGTTTGGGCTGGGCCTATTTCCGTCTGGGCCGTTTCGAGCAGGCCGTGGAACAATTGGAGCGCGCAGTCGAGTTGGAGCCGGGTGATCCCGTGATCAATGATCATCTGGGTGATGCCTATTGGCGCGTGGGCCGCCGCCGCGAGGCCATTTATCAATGGCGCCGGACGCTTTCCATGGATCCGGACGAGGAGGTGGAAGCGGCCGTGCGCGACAAGCTCGCGGATGGCCTGCCCGCCCAGAATGACGTCTGAGGTAGCGCTTCACGCCAGAGCGACGGTTATCCACGAGGCCGCGCCGGCCAAGCTCAATCTCGACCTCCATCTGCGCGGACGCCGTGACGATGGCTACCATCTGTTGGACAGCATCGTCTCGTTCACCGAATTGGGCGACGTCCTGACCTTCGAGCCGGCCGCGTCCTGGTCGCTTGTGATCGACGGACCCTTCGCCAGTGCCCTCGAGGCCGCCGGTGAAAATCTCGTCGCCGGAGCCGCCGACCGTCTGGCTCACCTCGCCGGCATCCAGCCCCGGGCCAGGGTGCGACTGACAAAGAACCTGCCGATTGCTTCGGGGATTGGCGGCGGCTCGGCCGACGCGGCCGCCGCGCTTCGGGGCTTGTGCCGGCTTTGGCGGCTTCAGTTGAACACCGATCAGCTTTCGGACCTGGCGCTGGCATTGGGGGCGGACGTCCTCTGCTGCCTTGAGAGCTCGCCCCAGCGCCTCCAGGGAATTGGTGAGCGCCTCTCACCGGTCCAAACACCGGCCGCAGCGATCCTCCTGCTCAATCCAGGCGTGGCGGTGGCCACGGCAGATGTATTTCGCGCTGCCGACCTTCCCGCCGGTTCGGCCTTTGGTCCGGCGGAAATCTGGCGCAATCCGACGATCGACGGCGAGACGGGGCTGCCGCTCTGGCTGCTGGACGGCAGAAACGATCTCACGGAGCCGGCGACGCGGCTTTGTCCCGAGGTAGGCGACGCTATCGCCTCGCTCGAGAAAACCGGTGCGGTCATCTCGCGAATGTCCGGCAGCGGCGCCACCTGTTTCGGTCTTTTTGCCTCGGATGAAGCCTGTCACGCGGCGGAGCGATTGCTCCGGAACTCAAGGCCCGACTGGTGGTGTCAAGCGACCCGTCTGGCGCCGGTTCTATGATCTTCCTATTCACCGATTTCGGCCACCGAGCCTCTTATGTCGGCCAGATGCGGACGGTCTTGGCACGGGCCTGTCCCGAGGTCGCGGTCATCGAGCTGACCGCCCACGCACCGGCGTTCGATCCGTTTCGCTCGGCCTACTGGCTGGCGGCGGAACTGCCTCAGCTGGGCGCGGACGACATCATGCTCGCGGTCGTGGATCCCGGTGTCGGCACGGCCCGGGCCGCTCTCGCCGTCCGCTGTGACGAGCGCTGGCTGATCGGTCCGGACAATGGCCTTTTCGCCATCGCCATGCGCCGCGCCTCGAAGGTCCAGATCAACGAGATCTTGTGGCGCCCGGAAATCCTGTCGGTGAGCTTTCACGGCCGGGACCTGTTCGCGCCCGTGGCCGCCAAACTGGCGACCGGCGAAGAGGTGGCGCTCGGGGCCCACACTGCGGTCTCACCGGCCGCCTGGCCGGATGATCTGGCGGAAGTGATCTTCATCGACGATTACGGCAATGCGATGACCGGTCTCCGCGCCCGGCAGATCCCGACCGGTTCCGTTTTGACCATCGCCGGCGTCGAGCTCAATGAGGAACGGACCTTCGCCGACGGCAAGATGGATGAGGCCTTTTGGTATGTGAATTCGCTGGGGCTGGTCGAGATCAGCGCCCGTAATGGATCGGCCTCGGCGCTCTTGGGCCTTCGGATCGGCAGCGAACTGACAGCGGACGCCTTGTCACCCGGCTGAGCCTGTGCCTATTTTCGCGCGGCCGTTGATGGGGCGTAGCCAAGCGGTAAGGCATCGGGTTTTGGTCCCGTGATCGTAGGTTCGAATCCTACCGCCCCAGCCAGCCGTCTCTTCTGTCTCAGTTCGAGCGCCTCGCTGATCGGGGCTGGTACCAGACCCCGCCCGGCATTGGCCGCGAGACGCCCGTAGTGCTCGGCAGGGTCAACGCCAGGCCCCGGTGAGAACGGGCGCCGAGGAAGGCCATAGCCTGGGCCTCGATCGCGTCGCCATCAAACCCCAGCGCTTCGATGGCCGCTACCGGCCCCGTCAATCGACGATCCAGCGCATCGAGCAGAGTCCGGTTATGGCGACCGCCGCCGCAGACGTACCAGGCACCGGGCGTTTCGGGCATCAGATCGACGGAGCGAGCAATGGCCTCGACGGTTACTGACAAAAGGGTTGCAGCCGCGTCCTCGAGGCTCAGCCTGTCGATGCCATCGACGCCGAGATCCAGCCGATCCAGCGATTTTGGCGCCGGCTGGCGATAAAAGGGATGGCTCAAAGCCCTGGCCACGAGCGTCGGATCCGCTTTCCCCCGGGCGGCAACGGCACCGCCGGCATCCCAGGGGCGGCCGGTGCGGGCGAGCATTAACTCGTCGATCAAGACGTTGCCGGGCCCGGTGTCGAAGGCTAAGACCTGGCCAGTGGCGACCAGGGTCACGTTGGCGATCCCACCGACATTGAGGATGGCGACCGGACCATTGCCCGCGCCGACCATGGCGGCGTGATACAGGGCGGCGATGGGAGCACCCTGCCCACCGGCCCGAATGTCGGCGTCTCGAAAACGGGCGACAACCGGCTTGTTCAAGACGTCGGCCATCTCCTGCGGAAGGCCCAGCTGAACCGTTTCGCCCTTGGCGGCGTCGTGCCAAACCGTCTGACCGTGAAAAGCGACCGCCTCGATATCCGTTTCGCCGGTCTCGTCGATGAAACGGTCCACGGCTCGGATATGAGCTTCAGTCACCGCCTGGGCCAAGTCCAAATCGTCCGGCGCGGCGGCGCGTCTGAGCCGGGCTCTAGCTAAAATTTTTCTCTTCAGCTCTTCCGGATAGGGGATCGTCTGAAAAGGCCCCTGCCGACCAATGGCCCCGCCGTCGGTCTCAAGTAAAGCGATATCGATGCCGTCAGCCGACGTCCCGCTGATCGTGCCCAGAATCCGCACGCGTTATTCCCTTTTCCGTTTGACCCAAGGGCCGGTAGGCCGGTTTCCAACGATCTGTCCGCACCCAAACATCTTGAGGCGAAGCCGTTTCTTCAGCTTTCGATTGAGCGTAACGATAGCCGTCTCGGATCGCTATTGCTTATCTTAGTACGATCGGCGCTGGATCTGGCTCAACATTGTAAGAGTTTGTTCATCGGCGGCTGCCATAGTCTCCATCAACGGCGCTCACCCAATCACGTCGCAAACGCGATGGCTACTCCAGCGCTGCCGCCAGTTTTGAACTGGACGCATCATGAAAAATACTCATCACGAAGACCAAGACGGACCTCTGTATTCTTCCGTCCACTTCGACATTTATTCGAACGCGCCGCAAGACGATGCCATGATTTACCTGCCGGACGGTGATCAGGACTGGCGGCAATGGACGGTTGCGGGAGGAACCGCCTCCATGCCGGAGGCGGTCGCCGATGCCTTGGGCGGCTTCGCCCCCAGGCGCCTTCAACGATCGCACAACCCGACATCATCGTCATCGCGGCTGCGCCGAGCAACGACAGGCCGCCGGTCTCGGTCAGTCCGATCGACCATCCTGCCCCGGGCCGGAGAGCCTTAACGCCGGCTCGCTTGTCGTCAGGCCGGTGACCCGGCGCCGGCGACGTAGCGCGGACCACGGCAGAACCCATCGGAAAACTCCTAGGAGCAAAAACGGCTTCTATAGAAAAGTACAAGCTTCACATGTGCACGGAGCGAGCGGAGCAGTCCTGGAGCAGCCCCCGTTTGTTAAACGCGGACCGGTTACTCCAGCGCCCTGACAAAGAGCCTGCCTTTCCCGATGAGATCATCTCACCTGATCGGGACATGCTCGGGCTCCTGCCGCTTCAAGCGCGAGGTTCGACCACGCCACCGTCGCGACACGCCCCTTCAACGCGACACCGGCAGATCGCCGATCTGACCGATCGGTGGCGTGGTCGAAGCCGGTCACATCCAAAGCGCTGATATCCCCTCGAACCTCTTCACCCCGCACTCGGGCTGCCGGTCCCCGCCGGCAGCCCGCTTTTCTTGCGCGTCGGTAGACGATGGTCAGGGACAGGGGCAGGCTGCGGCAAGCTTGGCTGACAGCGCCGAAGCCTTGACCATCAAGGCGACGCTATCCGAAGCTCGGATCAGGGGCTTGGTGGTGATGCCCTCGAACTGACCATCCCCGGCCAACAGAGCTGCCCATGACAAGGCTGACCCGTTGTCCGGGAATTCGGTAATCAGGACGAAATCACTGTCCCCCAGCACCAGGTAGTATTCGATCAGATTGCCGCCGAACCGCCGGACGAGACCGCCTAGATGGTCCGTTCGATCTTCCGGCGACGACAGCATGGCGTTGACGGCCTCCGCCGTGTAGCGACCCGTGGTCATGTAGTGCGGCATCAATCTCACCCGGTGGCAACAAGATGGGATAGCTATATCAGGAATATTATCCTGTTTCTATCGGCGATCTTGCGGATTGTGTTTGCCGCAGCGGGCGGGTCGGGCGTGTTTAGCCCACCGCGCCGATGTGATGGATCAACCCACCACCCAGACGCTGGGTCTGGGCGAACAGCCTTTGGATCGGGTCGAACAGCTCATTGTGCTCATTGGCATAAGACTGATTGCCGCCGCCCTCATAGGTGGCGATCTCGCCGAAGTCCAAGCTCTCGATTGGCTCCGCTTCGCTTCGGGGGAAGATTTGCCTTAGAAGGTTAAGTGCCACGTCGACGTCGAGATGAGCCATCCGGACCAGCACGTCCTCGCGGGTCAGTTCATGCCGGCCACTGAAGTCAGGTACGTTCACCGCCTTCAACAAGATCCGCTGCATCAGGGCCAGGCGCACCGCATTGAGCAGATGCATGTTGTTGCGGGTCCGATCATCGATGGCGATCGGCTCCTCGCCGGCATCTTTGCGCGCGCGGCGATGGTGCCAGAACCAGTGCGACAGATCGAGATAGTCGTTATGGAGCACGCGGAAGACCCGCGAGAGGCGGTCATGGATATTGATCTGCTCCATGAGCGCCGCGACGGCTCGGAGATGTTCCTGGCGTTCGAGGTCGTCCTGGCGCGCCGCCCGCAACTGCCACAGGGCCGGATCGAACAGGTCGATATAGGCCTTCAACACCGCCGGATCGGTATATTTGAACGCGTGTTCCACCATGGCGATGATCCGCCGGAACCGGTCGCTGGTATGGTAGAGGACCGAGAATTTGTCGGGGTCGCGGGCGATCGCCCGGCCGACACCACCGATCGTGTTGGCCAGGAAACCCAGCTGCTGGAGGATCGTGTTGTGCGGGATGGCGCGCAGTTGGGAGGGGTGTTCCAGATCGACAAAGGCGGTCGCGTCATACTGGCGTTTGCTCGACCGGGAGCCCATCGGCGGCAGTAGATTGGTGCCGAACACGCCGAGCAGGGTGGCGTAGCAGGGATTGTCGATTAGTTCGGCGTTGAACCGCTTGATTCCGGTGAAGAACTCCTGGACGTAGGTGGCCTCGGCGTAGAACGGATCGGGAACGGCCCGCGGTTCTTCAAAGCGATGCTCGAGGACCCTGGTGAGCACCGCGAGCGCACCCGGCTTCACCAAAAACGGCAGATAGCCGTCGCCACCCTGAAAGCTCATCTCCTGTTTGTGCTGAATATCGGCAGTCCAGTAGCGACGCCTCGCTTCGGCCGTATCGACATAGGCCAACCGATCGAAAAAGCTCTCGGGGTGGCAGCCCCGGCCGATGCTCTCGCCGTGGGTGTCGAAGATCACCAGTTCGACCTGCTCCAGGTCCTTCTGGCTCATTACCTCGGCAAGGCCCAGGCGTAGCTTTTCGATCGAAACCGCGGCGGCCGTCTGGCCCAGATAACGGCCGGCATCCGAAAAACCGGTCTGCACACAGAGGCGGCCGCGGCGGATGACGTAATCGCGATAGGCGGGCTGGGCCAGCGCGTTGGCGATCACGGCCACGCCCCGATCCAGCGCGCGCTCGGTCTCGAACAAGGGCGAGATGTCGATGCGGTCGTCTACCCCGAAAAGCTTCGCCAGGTAGAGGGCGGCCAGAAGCGTGAACGCTGTCTCCGTCTCGGCAATCAGGAGCCGCACCGGCTCGTCTTCGTCCACATATTTCAGGAACTGCGCGATCAGCATCATCATCCGCCGCGCCGTCGCTCGCTCGCCGTGGACCGAGCCGAAATGAACCTTTGCAGGTGCTGCACCCTGAATCAGATCGTGAATGCGCTCCATGTAGCTGAGCCGGTGGGCCGGATCGTCCGGCGGATGGTCCATGGCGATGAGCTGGCGGACCGCGTTATGCAGCTGGATCGCGTTAAGCCGGAGATGGGTCTGCGCCCGGGCCAGTCCGGTGGTCAGAAGCTCGGAGCGAAACAGCGCCAGTTCAAGGGCCAAATCCTCGTCTTCGGCGACCGCCAAGGCCTGATCGATCAGGTCGGTGAGCTCGGAGACGCGGTGCAGGCGGCCGTCACCGCCTTCGACCATCTGCCTGGAGGTGACGGCCAACTCTGAGGCCCAACCCGCATCCTTGCTCGCGGGGCTTTCGAAGGTCGCCAGATCCTCGGCCACGCGGGTCGAGGCGAGCGCCGCCCGCGCCTCCACCAGTTGCAGGATCTGGGACACGCGGGGCTCGCCGGACGAGCGCTCGATCAACGTCTTTGCCGCCGTCGCCGCCCGCTGAAGCTGGGCCCGCTTCATGCGCAGGCGCTTGGCGAAGGAGGTGTTCCAGGTGATGTCGGAGCGACCATCCAGATCGTATCCGACCCAGCTGGCGATAGTCACGAGCCGCGGTCTGAGCTCTCGCCAGTTGTCCGGGAACCGCTCCCTCGCCACCTCGAACAAAATCCTTTGGGCTTCGTTCAACCCGTGGTGCAGATTTTGAACCGCCTGCAAGCTTTGACTGTACTCGGTTTCCAGATCCAGCGGATGATCGGGGCCATGGGCCTGGCCCGCAAGACCGGCCATCAGGCTGCGCCGCCGTTCGTCGCTGACCGGCGCGCCCTGATCGTCGAAACCGAGTGCCAATTCGATCAGGGGCAACTGCAGTTCCTGGCGCAGCGAGAAGGTCGGGTGCGCGGTGAAGACGAAGCCGAAGCGTGGGCTTTCCACAATCCTGGCGAAGGCTTCCCTCGCCTTCGGTAATCCTTCGATCAGGTGGCGGATGGTTTTTCGGTTCTGGTCCGGATCGCGTTCGCCCAGATAATGGCCGAGGCGCGTACTCCGCATCTCGCGGGCGATGGCGGTGAGCTCACGCACCACCCGATCGACACCAGCTTCGTCCAAGGCGCCCCGGTCATCCGCCCGTTTCAGCCAAAGACCCATCAACATCACGGGATTGACGAAAACATCCTCGTCGCGAAGGGTCCGCAGACGCTTCAGGACCTCGACGAGCGCGGCAGCGTCCGTCACACCGCCGTCGGAGATCTCGCTGACCTGGTCGTTCATGATGGTTGCTCCCGCCGGGCTCGCGCGCATGGGTGAGATGCGCTGCAATCTGGGCACGGATCAGGCTATTGTCTACCCAACCTTTAAGCGAGTTGGACGAGATCCTTATCCGCTAGCGGTCGTCCGGTTCGGTGACTTCGGTGACGATGTCGTTCTCCCGGTGAAGCGTCTGGTGAACCGGACAGCGGTCGGCGATTTCGAGCAGGCGGCGGCGCTGATCCGGATCGAGATCGCCTTCGATCACAAGCGTCCTGGTGAGAACGTCGATCTTAGAGGGGCGGTCATCGCAGCCTTCCCGGTCGTCGCGATAATCCTTGGCGTGATCGACCTGAACCCGAACCCGTTCGAGCGGCCAGCCCTTACGTTCCGCATACATTCGAAGCGTCATCGAGGTACAGGCGCCGAGACCCGCGGCCAGCAGTTCATAAGGTGTGAAGCCCGCGTCGCTGCCGCCGACCGAACCGGGCTCGTCGGCGTAGGTGGTGGCGGAAGGCCCGGTGATACGGTTGAGAAAACGGCCCGTGCCGATCTCGACAATGCTGACACCCTTTGCCGGCGGCGCCTCGGCCGGCTCGTCCACCAGCAGATAACGGGCGGCCCAAGCGGCGATGACCTGCGCCGCATAGGCCGCGTCGCGACGACGGCTCAACAGGTGATCGGCATCGTCCAACGACACGAAGCTCTTCGGATGTTTTGCCGCCTGGAAGATTTGCGCCGCATTTTCGATGCCGACGATGGCATCGATCGGGCTGTGCATGACCAGAAGCGGCGTCCGCAAGTTTTTGAGCCGGCTTTCCAGATCATAGTTGCGGACGTCGTGGAGAAGCGTGCGTCCGATCCGAACCTTTTTCTGGCCAAGCGGCACGAGAGCGCTGCCGTCGCGCTCGATCTCCTCCGAATGGTCGGCGAAGAGATGCTCGACATGGCCGGGACTGCCGGGTGCCCCCAGCGTCACCACGGCCTTCAGTCCGTCAATGTCGTTGGCGGCGGCAAGCACCGCGGCTCCGCCGAGCGAATGCCCGATCAGCATTTGGATCGGCCGCCCCTGATCGGCCATGAACCGCGCCGCGTCGGTGAGGTCCCGCACATTGTGGGCAAAGCCGGTCTCTTCGAAGGCGCCGCCGCTGTCACCGATGCCGGTGAAATCGAAACGGAGCACGCCGATGCCCTCGGCGGCGAGAGCGTCGGCGATCCGGCGTGCCGCCAGGCTGTCCTTCGAGCAAGTGAAGCAGTGGGCGAAGATCGCCCAGGCAACGGCCCCGGTCTTCGGTTCGATCTTGACGGCGGCGAGCTCGTGGTCATCCACGCCCTTGAAGGTGACCTTGTCCGAGGTGATCATGACTGGATCTCCTTTTCCGCTGCCCGTCGACGGGACCTGGGGATAGTCTGCTTCGGTGATCTGACGATGGTGGCCCGGACCAACCATGCCCGAATTGCCCGATATCTCGGCCTATGTCGACGCGCTCCGCGACAGAGTGATCGGCCGCGAGGTTCGGGCTGTCCGTCGCAAGAGCGCCTTTTTCGTCAGAACCGCGGATCCGCCGGTCGATGAGCTGGTGGGCCGACAGGTGGAAGCCATCAGCCGGCTGGGCAAGCGCATCGCCTTCCGGCTCAGCGGAGATCTCTGGGCAATCATTCATCTGATGATCGCCGGCAGGCTTCAATGGCGACCGCCGGACGCGCCTCTGACCAACCGGATCGCTCTGGCGGCCATTGATTTCGACGATGGAAGCCTGGTGATCATGGAGGCCGGGTCGAAGAAGCGGGCCTCGCTCCACGTCGTCCGCGGTGCCGAAGCGGCAAGCGCTTTCGAGCCCGGCGGGCTCGACCTGTTCGAAGCCTCCCCCCAAGCCTTCAAAGAGCGGCTCACCGCGACCAATCACACCCTCAAGCGCGCGCTCACCGATCCCCGGATTCTAGACGGCATCGGCAACGCCTATAGCGACGAGATCCTCCATGCGAGCCGGCTCTCGCCCCTGGCCATGAGCCAAGCCCTGACCGATGAAGAGATCTTTCATCTGCACCAAACCTGCCGGACGGTGCTCAGGCAATGGATCGACCGGCTTTGCGCCGAGGCGGCGGTGGCTTTTCCGACGAAGGTCACGGCGTTTCGTCCGGAAATGGCGGTCCACGGCAAGTTCGGCAGACCCTGTCCGGTTTGTGCCACGGCTATCCAGCGGATCCGCTATGCCTCCAACGAGACCAACTACTGTCCGCGCTGTCAGACCGAAGGGCGCGTGTTGGCCGACCGGGGACTGTCCCGGTTGTTGAAGAAGGACTGGCCCAAGTCGATCGAGGAATTGGAAGCCAAGCTTCCGACCAAGGCTCCTTAAGGGCCTTATGGCGTTTGTGCCAGCTCAGCCGCCAGATCCTCAAACATCTGCGACCAGCTCTGCTCGGGCCGACGCCAGCGGAGCGACGCCTGGGGATACCAAAAAGACCGACCCTCGTGCGGCCAGCGCCAGTCCGAATTGGGCGCCAGCAGCACGGTGACGGGCGCGCCGAGCGCGCCGGCCAGATGGGCGACGGCCGTGTCGACGCTAATGGTGAGATCCAGGTGGCCGATCATCGCGGCCGTGTCCGCCAGGCTACGGATATCGGCAGACAGATCGGTGATCAGCGCGTCCGCGCCGGCGGCCCGGATCTCCTCGCCTTTGTCCGGTTGCAGGCTGATCAGCTTGACCTGCGGCAGGGCGGCGAGAGCGAGCAGGTCGGTGAGGCGGGCCGAGCGCGCGTGATCGATCGGATTGGCGGCGTTTCCGGCCCAGGCGATACCGATCAGGAGACGATGCTCACGCCGCCAGGCGCGAAACCGTTGGTCAATCTGGGCTCGTCTTGCCGCCACCAGATAGCGGCCACCGCCCAGACCGCCGGGACCGTCAACGCCGAGGCGCGCCGGCAGGCTCGGCAGGGTGAGATGGAAATCGACATCGCCAAGCGCATCCAGCCGCCGGTCGTCCACGACCTCGACCGGCCAGTTCTGGGCTGCCACTAGGTCACGAAGTGGCGCCGGCAGGGCGACCAGGATCCGGCGGGCGCTCGGAACCAGCCGCGGAACGAATCTCAGAAACTGGAGACAATCGCCCAGACCCTGCTCCGCCAGAAGGAGCAAGGTCTTGTCGCAAAGCGGCTCGCCCTGCCACCATCGCCCAGGTGCCGCCGGTCTCGTCAGCAAAGCCCCGTAACGCCGCTCGAACAGACGAAATCCTTCGCCGAACGCCCCCTCACGCAAGGCGACACCGGCGAGGCCCAGCGCCGCCCATTCGACTGTCTCGTCTGACTTCCCCGCACCATCCGCCAGTAGCCCTTCGAACAGGGACCGGGCGACGTCGTTCTGCCCCTCGGCTGCCGCCAGATGGCCCGCGACCATGCGCCATCGGGGCCGTTTCCGTCCGCCGTTGCTGATGCGCTCGAGGATGTCCCAAGCTTCCCGGTAGCGGGTGGCCTGTTTCAGACAGTGGGCCAGCTCGATCGCCGCACTTTCGGAGACCGGCTCGAGCGCAAGGGCCCGGCGCAGGCACTGTTCGGCCGCCTTGAATTGGCACCGGTCGATCAAGATAAGACCTAGGTTGGACCAGGAGGTCGCTCGGCCGGGCGTGGCGTCCACGGCACGGGCCAGCAGCTCTTGGGCTTGGTGAAGCTCACCACGACGGCGGCGGGCCAGTCCCAGATTGGTCAGCGCGCCACCATGGTGAGGTTCAATCGCCAGCACCTTGGTCCAATGGCCGATGGCTTTGGCTACGTCGCCGCCGGCCGAAAAGGCGTTGCCCAGATTGAAGTGCTCCGAAACCGGATCGCCGCCGGCTTCGAGGGCGCGACACAACAATGACACGGCTCTCTCGGGTTGGCCCTGCCCCTTCATGAGCGCGGCCAGATTGATCAGGGCCGTCTGGTTCGACCGGGTTTCGGCCAAGACTTGCTCATAGGCCCTTTGAGCCGCCGGCCCATCACCCCGTCGGTGGGCCTCCAGGGCGGCCCTGAGCGACCGATCACTCATGGCGCGCGGCAGTGTCCACATCATAGCCGGCGGCACCGGTGATCGCCGGGTACAAGCGGCCCAGGTTCTGCAACACGCCGAACGCGCTGCGCAATTCATTGAACCGATTGGTGATCGCGTCGCGCCGGGCGGTGAACAGATCGCGCTGGCTGTCCAGAAGGTCGAACACGGTCCGCCGGCCGGCCTTGAACTGTTCGACGTAAAGCCGCGCCACATCGCTGCTGGCCTCGACACCTTCCTCGAGCGTGCGCCGCTTCTGCCGGCTCGCTTCGATCGCGCTGAAGCCGTTCCTGATCTCCCGCTCGACATCCTCGAGCTCGCGGGTGCGGCGGAGCGAGGTCTCGCGGATGCGCGCCCGGAGCTGGCCAGCGATCGCCTTGTCCGAACCACCCCGGTAGAGGTTGTAGCGCATCTGCAACATGCCCCGGATGTCCTGGTTCTCGCCGGTATGGCCGCCGACATCGACATTGCTGTTGCCCTGGAGCTCGAACTCGAACTTGGGAAAGAAATTGCCGAGTTGGCTCGACAGCTGGCGACGGAGCGAGCGTTCGTCGGCAAGGAGCGCCATCAATTCGGGGTTCGACAGCTCGGCACGGGCGATCGCCTCTTCGCTGTCGAGCGGCAGCTCGGAGAGATCGAGCTCCGGCTCAAGCAGCGGCCCGGGCAGTTCGCGCAAGAGCCGGCGGTAGGAATCCCGCGCCTGGTCCAACTGGCTTTCCCGATCGAACACCAGGGAGCTGGCATCGGCCAGTCGGGCACTGACCCGGCTCACATCCACCTTGCTCGCATTGCCACCGGCCTCGCTGGTTTTGACCAGCTTGAGGATGGCCTCATGGGCCGCTTCGTTTTCCCGGGCGACATCCAGGAGTTCCTGGCCCTCCAGAACGCCGAGAAAGGCGTTCGCCACCTCGAGCGTCACGCCCTCGACAACGCCCAAGGTGCGCGCCCGGGCGCTGTCGGCGAGAAACTCGGTTCTGCGCACATCCTCTTGGGTCAGGCCGAAATCGTAAAGCAATTGCCTGACCGTGATGTTGGCTTCCTGGCGCATCTCGTCGGTTCGCTGGTTGGTCTCAGGCCGCGTATGTTCGGGGCCGACCGCCAGACGCAGATCAACGCGCGGCCGCAAGGCGCCACGCGCTTCATCGATGCCGAAAACGGCGTCCTCGAGCCGGGCCAGCTCGATCCTGACATCCGGATTGCGGGCGATGGCCTGTTCGACCGCGTCCGCCAGGCGGATCGGCGGCGGTTCGGTCTCTTCGGGCCTCGGGCTCTCAGCCACACTGGCTTCGGTATCTTGCCTGCTGGCCTCCCGTCGTGCCGGCGGATCTGGCGGCTCCGGTTCGCTCTGCGCGGCCGCAAATGGTGACGCCGATCGGCGATCCGCCCCATCGCCCAAGGCAACGGGTGCCGCGATCTCCAAATCACCGGCAATCACAAGCGCCTTCGTTCCGGCGGGCAGCGTAAACGCATGGCGATGCGCCAGCCCGCGCCCGGCGGGCTGCCTTTCGATGTCTGCGGGCAATGGAACGCCCAGCAACGTCGCGACCTCGCGCTTGGCGAGCTCCTCCGTCGAGCAGCTGGTCACCAAAGTCAGCAGCACCAAAGCGAGGACCCAAGGGCCCGGTCGCCTCGGCCATAGCGGCATACGAGCTATCCCTCCATTCGGAACAGCTCATGATTAAGAAGCGGAAAGGTAAGTTTTTGCTTAATGGGCGCAGCGCTCTATCCCGGCGTCGGCCGATTACCACCATTCAAGGCAACATATTGAAAAGACGAAAAAATTTGGCTCATTCGGATTGTTTTTACTTTTTGGCGCGATGATGGACGAGCGGAGGAGTCCCGTTGATGCGAGGCGATCTTCGTCCCTGATACTCAAATCCTGGCCCGAGATGTCCGACACCGTCGATGCGCCGCAAAACGAAGCCGAGGAGGAGCCGGTCGCGACGTCGCCCGAGGCTAAAGGGGCGCTCGACATCGGCGGTATCGCGGAAGCGCTCGGCCTGCCGCTCGTCACCTCGCTAGCCCCGGGAGAGACCCGGATCGTCGAGGTCGATGCCGAGAAAGGTATCGCCCTCGATGTCGATCTCGAAAAGGTCGAAATCGAGTTCGTCGATATCGATGTCAGCATCCGCTTTGAGAACGGCGCCCAACTGATCCTGCCGGGCCTCGCGATCGACGCGGTCTCTGATCTGCCACCCATTCTCCAGTTTCGCGATGCGAAAATCGGCGCGGACGAACTATTGAGCCGGGTCGGGCGGATTGAGCCCGCCGAAACCGTGAACCCGCTCAGCTTCACCTCCACCAGCGACGAGGGGGCGCCCGGCACCGTCGGTGAAGAGACCGCCTCCGAGCAGAGCGAGAGCGCGCCTGATGTCACGCCGGTGGAAACCATCGAGCCAGCGTTCGTGTCCGTCGAGGCGCCGTCGATCGAAACCAACCAGGGACCGGGCAAGGCTCGGATCCAGCTGGAGGCGCGCAAGCGGACGGAAGAGAAGATCGCCGAGGACAGCACGGACAGCTCACCATCCTCGCCGTCGGCACCGCCCAACAACGCGACCTCGGACATCGAAGAGCCGGTCGAGGAACCCGAGCCGGAGCCGGAAGAAGACACGGAAGTCGGCGAATTCCTCGATCCCGGGATCCCGGCGCCGATCATGGAGATCACGCTCCTGGGCGTCACCGGCATCAGCGCCGAAGCGGTCGACGGCCTGACCGAGATCCGGGCCAGCGCGGCGATCCCGGACGCCGCCACCAATCCCGATTTCGCGGTTCAAAGGACCGCCGAAACGGTTCTCGGCACGGCCGGCGACGACCGGATCTTCACCGACGATCCGGACCTGGTGCCGAGTGGCACGGCGATCCGCCTTCTCGACATCGATGCCATCGTTCAAAGCGAGGGCTGGGCCGCGACCGAAATCCGGGTCCAGGACCTGCCTGAGGGTTTCAGCATCGCCAACGGAACGCAGGTAGGCGACGACTTCCTGATGACCCTCGATCCCTTCGGCGACCCCAACCATTTCCAGTTGGAGCTTCGCTACAAGCTGCCGGAGGAAGGGGCGAGCACCGACGAGAACGGCTTTTTTCAGGCCTTCAACCTGAACGTCGAGTTCACGCTCATCAATCCCGAGGCGACGAGTACGACGACCGTCAACAGTCAGAGACGCTTTGCTATCAAGGAAGTTCTGAGCGAGGACGACGTTTTGTTCGTCGACCCGTTCACCGGCGCCGAGACCCTAGTCCTGGCAAGCAATCCGGTGGGCAATCGGGTGTTTGCCGGCTCTGGAGACGACATCATTCAGGCTGGCGCCGGCATTGATGTGATCGATGGCGGTGCCGGCGAGGACCGGATCGCCTACGACAACGCCAATGGCGGTGTCACCGTCGATCTCGCGGCCGGTGTCGGCCAGGGCGGCTACGCCGAAGGCGACAGCTATGCGGCCGTCGAGGGGATCACGGGCTCGGCCTTCAACGATGAGCTCATCGGCAACGGCCTCGATAACCGTCTGGAGGGCGGGGACGGTGCCGACCTTCTCACGGGCGGCGGCGGCTGGGACACGGCCGTCTACAGCCTTTCGGACGAGGGCGTCACGATCGGCCTGGCCGGTGCCGTCGGCGTCGGTGGCGAGGCCGAAGGCGATACCCTCACGGAGATCGAGGCGATCCGAGGCTCCGCTTTCGACGACCAGCTCATCGGCGGCAGTGGCGGCGAGGTGCTTGAAGGGGGCGATGGCGCCGACATTCTGATCGGCTCAGCCGGTGCCGACACGCTCACCGGCGGTGACGGCGAGGACACCGTCGATTTCAGCGGCGCGGCGGCAGCCGTCACCGTCTATCTCGACGGCACCGCCAGTATCGGCGACCAGGCCGAAGGCGATCTCATCTCCGGCGTCGAACGGCTGATCGGTTCCGCTTTCGACGATGAACTCTTCGGCGCCGGCAGCGACGATACGCTGATCGGATCGGCCGGTGCCGATCTGATCGATGGCGGTGACGGCTCGGACACCGCCGACTATGGGACGTCAGCCAGCGGCGTGACCGTCGCGCTCGACGGCACCCTCGGCGTCGGCGGTGATGCCGAAGGCGACAGCCTAAGCAACATCGAACGCCTGGTCGGCACCACCTTCACCGACGTCCTTACAGGCGCCGCCGGCGACGACGTTCTGGAGGGTGATGACGGCGACGATGAACTGGAAGGCGGGGCCGGCTCGGATACGCTGATCGGCGGCCTCGGTTTCGATGCCGCCAGCTATTCCGCTTCCGCCCAAGCCGTCACGGTCAATCTCGACGGCACCGTGTCGGTCGGCGGCGACGCCGCCGGCGACACGCTGGACGGCATCGAGCGCCTGATCGGCTCGGCCCATGATGATCGGCTGACCGGTGCGGCCAGCGACGACGTGCTGGATGGTCTTGCCGGCGACGACACGCTGATCGGCGGCGCTGGGGCCGACCTTCTCATTGGCGGCGCGGGCAACGATACGGCCGACTACAGCACGGCCACGACCGCGGTCACGCTTCGTCTCGACGGCACGGCCGGCAGTGGCGGCGTCGCTTCAGGTGATGTCCTTCAGGGCATCGAGCGGTTGGTCGGCACGTCTTTCGCCGACGCCCTGACGGGCCACGATACCGACGATCAGTTGGAAGGCCAGGCCGGCGACGCCCTGATCGATGGTGGCAGCGGCGACGACACGCTTATTGGCGGCGCCGGTGGTGACGACCTTCGGGGCGGTGCCGGCGACGACAGCCTCGACAGTGGCATGGGCGACGATGTCATCGCCGGCGGTGCCGGCGCCGACGCGCTGGACGGCGGTGCCGGCAGCGACCGCGCGGATTACCGTGCTTCCGCCACCGGCGTCACCGTCTATCTGGACGGCACGGTCGGGGTCGGCGGCGATGCGGCGGGAGACACGCTCAGCGACATCGAACGGATCGACGGCTCGCTGCACGCCGACCATCTCACCGGCAGCGCCGGCGACGATGTCCTCGACGGTAACCAGGGTGACGATGTTCTCGACGGCGGCGCCGGCGCCGACAGCCTGATCGGCGGCGCCGGCGTCGACACCGTCACCTATCAGGGCTCCACCCAGGCGGTGACCGTCTCCTTGGACGGCACGCCCGGCGAGGGCGGCGACGCCCAGGGTGATAATCTGAGCGGCATCGAGGCCATCAGGGGCAGCGCCTTCGGCGACCGCCTGGGCGGCGGTGCCGGCGACGAAACCTTGTTCGGCGAAGGCGGCGACGACACGCTCACCGGCAGCGTCGGCAGCGACCTGATCGACGGTGGTGGCGGCAACGACACCGTCAGCTACATCGGCTCGGCGACAGCGGTGACCATCGACCTCGCCGCTGGCGCGGGTCAGGGCGGCGTCGCCGAAGGCGACAGCTATACCGACGTCGAGCGGATCCGAGGCTCGGTTCACGGCGACGAGCTCACCGGCGATGCCGGCACCAACCGGCTTGACGGCGAGGTCGGTGACGATCGGCTCGTCGGCGGCGGCGGCGCCGATGAGTTGATCGGCGGCCTCGGCTTCGACACCGCCGACTATGGGACGTCCCTCGCCGCGGGCACGGTCGAGCTCGACGGCAGCGTCAG
This sequence comes from Geminicoccaceae bacterium, assembly GCA_050331695.1. GTDB lineage: Bacteria > Pseudomonadota > Alphaproteobacteria > Geminicoccales > Geminicoccaceae > JBHJGP01. The sequence goes on along the minus strand of JBHJGP010000001.1, from coordinate 116,538 downwards.
CTTCGGCGGTGACGCCGAGGGTGACGTGCTCTCCGGCATCGAACGGGTCGTTGGCTCGGCCTCGGGCGACACCCTGATCGGCGCTGCGGGTAGTGAGACCCTTGAAGGCGGCGGCGGCGGCGATCTGTTCGTCGGTAGCACCGGCTCCGATACGCTTGTCGGCGGCGCCGGCACCGACCGGGTCGACTATTCGGCTTCCGCCGGTGCCGTCACCGTCGATTTGGCCCTAGGCACCGGCCTGGGCGGCGAAGCCGAAGGCGACTTGCTTTCCAGCATCGAGCATGTCGTTGGTTCGAACAATGCGGACACCCTAATCGGCGGGGCCGGCGTCGAAACACTTGAAGCCGGCGCCGGAACCGATCTCATCGTCGGCAGCACGGGCGCCGACGTGATCGATGGCGGCAGCGGCACCGATACGGTCGCCTACACCGCCTCGAGCCAGGGTGTGACCGCCGCCCTCGACGGCAGCCTCGGTGTCGCCGGCGATGCCGAAGGGGACAGCCTCAGCAATATCGAACGGCTGATCGGATCGGACCATGACGATCGCCTGATCGGCGGCACCGCTGCCGACGCCCTTGATGGCGGCGCCGGCGACGACACCCTGATCGGCGGGGCCGGCGGCGACACACTCACCGGTGGCACCGGTGTCGCCCGCGCGGATTACACCGGCTCGAGCCAGGCCGTCACAGTTTATCTGGACGGCACGGTCAGCGTCGGTGGCGACGCCGAAGGCGATGTTTTGAACCAGATCGAGGAGGTCGTAGGCTCTGCCGAAGATGATGAACTTGTCGGCCACACGAGCGACGACCGGCTAATCGGTGGCGCCGGAGACGATCTTCTGACCGGTGCTGGCGGCGCCGACACGCTGGACGGCGGAGCGGGCCTCGACACCGCTTCTTACGCCAGCTCCGGCGCCGCGGTCACCGTCAACCTCGATGGCAGCGGCAGCAGCGGAGGCGATGCCGAGGGCGATCAACTGAGCGGCATCGAGCGCGTCGTCGGCTCCGGCTTCAACGATACGCTAACCGGCGCCGCGTCGGCCGATCAGCTGATCGGCGGCCTCGGCAGCGACAATCTCTACGGGGCCTCCGGCGACGACACATTGGACGGCGGCGAAGGCGACGACCTGATCGAAGGCGGTGCGGGCCAGGATCAGATGATCGGCGGGGCAGGCACCGACACCGCGTCCTACGCCGGTTCCGCAACCGCTGTGACGATCGATCTCGGTGCCGGGACAGGCCTTGGCGGTGATGCCGAAGGCGACGGGCTCAGCGGTATCGAGCGGGTGGTGGGCTCCGGCCAGGGCGATCATCTGTTTGGCGGCACCGGCGACGACGTTCTCGACGGCGCAGCCGGAGACGACCGGCTGGTCGGCCGCGCCGGCGCGGACCAACTGATCGGTGGCAGCGGCACGGACCTGGCGGATTATAGCGGCTCGGCCGCCGGGGTGACCGTACATCTCGACGGCAGTGCGGGCAGCGGCGGCGACGCCCAGGGCGATCGGCTCGCGACCATCGAACAACTGCTCGGCTCCGATCACGCTGACCGACTGGTTGGCGCCGCGGGCGACGAACGGCTCACGGGCGGGGCGGGCGACGATGTTCTGGCGGGCGGTCAGGGCGCGGACCAATTGGATGGTGGGGCCGGCAACGACGCCGCCGACTATAGCTCTTCCGCCGCCGGCGTGAGCGTCGATCTTGCGGCCGGAACCGGTGTCGCCGGCGATGCCGCCGGCGACACGCTGGTCTCGATCGAAACCGTTCTGGGCTCGGCGTTTGACGACGCCCTGGCCGGCGGCACCGGCAGCGACACGCTCGAGGGCAACGCCGGCACTGACACCATTCTCGGCGGCGCCGGCGATGATCTGCTCGACGGCGGTGCCGGTGCCGACACGCTGGAAGGCGGTGCCGGCAGCGATACGCTCCGGGGTGGTGCCGGCACCGACGCGGCGGCCTACGGCAGCTCGGCCTCCGGCGTGACGGTGGCCCTTGACGGCAGCGCCGGTATTGGCGGCGACGCTGACGGTGACACGCTCACAAGTATCGAGCGGCTGGTCGGCTCGACCCACAACGATCAGCTGACCGGTTCCGGCGTGGCCGACACCCTTGAAGGCCAGGCCGGCGACGATGTGCTAACCGGTGGCGGCGGAAACGATCAGTTGGACGGCGGCGCCGGCGACGATCTGCTTACAGGCGGAACTGGCGGAGACGCGATCGATGGCGGCCTCGGCACCGACATCGCCGACTATACGAGTTCCGTTGCCGGCGTCACCGTCGCCCTCGACGGGAGCACGGGCCTCGGCGGCGATGCCGAGGGCGACACCCTCACCGATATCGAACATCTACGGGGCTCGACCGACGCGGACCGCCTCGGCGGTGGGGCCGGCGCGGAAACCTTGGAAGGCGGGGCCGGCGACGATCGGCTGATCTCCAGCGACGGCGCCGACACGCTCATCGGTGGCGCTGGCACCGACACGATCGACTATGCCGGCTCGGCTCAGGCCGTCACCATGAACCTCGACGGAACAGCGGGCGTTGGCGGTGATGCCGAGGGCGATACGGCGAGCGGCATCGAGGCTTTGGTCGGCTCGGCCCACGGCGACAGGCTCGCCGGCTCGGCCGGTGACGACCGCCTGGAGGGCGGCGCCGGTGACGATCGCCTCACGGGCGCCGGGGGCGCTGATCAGCTCTTGGGCGGCAGCGGCATCGATACCGCCGACTACGCGGCGTCCACGGCCGCGGTCACCGTCTCGCTCGATGGCTCGAACGGTGTCGGCGGACACGCCCAGGGTGACACGCTTCAGGATATTGAAAACCTTACCGGTTCGGCGTTCAGAGACAGCCTCGCCGGCGGCAGCGCTGCCAACCGGTTAGAGGGCGGTGCCGGTGACGATCAGTTGGAGGGCGGCGCGGGCGCCGACCAATTGATCGGCGGCGCCGGTGACGACACGGCGTCCTATGCTGGCTCCGGCGCCGCCGTCACCGTCGCTTTGGACGGTACGGCGGGCACCGGCGGCGATGCTGAAGGTGACAGTCTCACCACGATCGAAACGGTACTCGGCTCCAGCTTCGGCGATGAGCTCGCGGGCTCAGCCGGCGACGACACGCTCATGGGGGGAGCAGGCGACGATACCCTCGATGGCCGGGCCGGCAACGATGATCTCCAGGGCGGCAGCGGTGACGATCTTCTGATCGGCGGTGCCGGCGCCGATACGCTCGATGGCGGCACGGGCAGCGACCGGGCGACCTATGCCGGATCGGCGGTAGGCGTCACCGCCTACCTGGACGGCTCGAGCGGTGTTGGCGGCGATGCCGAGGGCGATGTGCTGAGCTCGGTCGAGGCGCTGACCGGCTCGTCGTCCGCCGACCGGCTCGTCGGCGCCGGCGGCGGCGACCAACTCTCAGGCGGCGCCGGTGACGACGTGCTGATCGGCGCCGGGGGCGATGATCAGCTCACCGGCGGCTCCGGCGATGACGTACTCGAGGGAGGTCTCGGCGCCGACACGCTGGATGGCGGGATCGGCGCGGACACGGCTGATTACGGCGCGTCGGCCGCCGGCGTGACGGTCAGCACCGATGGCTCCACCGGCAGTGGCGGCGATGCCCAAGGCGACACGCTTTCGGCCATTGAGGCGATCATCGGCTCGGCTCATACCGACCGTCTGGGCGGTGGTTCAGCTGGCGAAACGCTGGACGCCGGCGCCGGTGACGATACCGTTCTCTCCAGCGCCGGCGCCGACACGCTGATCGGCGGCAGCGGCATCGACACGTTGGACTACAGTGCCGCCGGCACGGCCGTGACCATCGATCTCGGTGCCGGCACTGGCGCTGGCGGCGATGCCCAGGGCGATGTGCTGAGCGGCTTCGAGGTGATCGTCGCGAGCGGGCTCGACGACGATCTCACCGGCGACGTGACAGCCGAAACCCTGAGCGGCGGTGCCGGCGACGACATCCTCCGCGGCAGCCTTGGCGCCGACATCCTGATCGGCGGAACCGGCACCGATACGATCCATTACGGCCTGTCCGGTGCCGCCGTCACGATCGATCTGGCGGGAAGCGTCGGCGTCGGCGGTTTCGCCGCGGGCGACACGATTCAGACCGCCGAAATTCTCATAGGCTCCGCACATGACGACCATCTCGGCGGCAGTGCCGTCAGCGACCGGCTGGAGGGTGGTGGCGGCAACGATACGCTCACCGGCGATGCCGGCGCGGACACCATATTGGGCGGCGGCGGCACCGACCGTGTCGATTATTCGGCCTCCTCGCTCGGCGTCACCGCCTATCTCGACGGCACCGCCGGAGCCGGCGGCGATGCCGCCGGTGATACGCTCTCGGGCGTCGAGCAGATCCTGGGCTCCGCGCAGGCAGACAGCCTCATCGGTGCTGCCGGTGATGAGCGGCTCGAGGGTGCCGCCGGTGACGACACGCTGGAGGGCCGGGGCGGCGCCGACACCCTGATCGGCGGCAGTGGTACCGACACGGCGAACTATCAAGCTTCCGCTGCGGCGGTCACGGTGGCGCTCGACGGCAGTGCCGGCACCGGCGGCGACGCCCAAGGCGACACGCTCATCGGGATCGAGCGGCTGGTAGGTTCGGCCCACGACGACGACCTGACCGGTGCCACCGGCGGCGAGATCCTGGAAGGTGGCGCCGGCCAGGACCGGCTTGCCGGCGGCGACGGGATCGACACGCTCCGAGGCGGCGACGGCGACGACAGGCTAATCGGCGGCCAGGGCGGCGACGTCATCGACGGCGGCGCGGGCGTCGACATCGCCGACTATAGCGGTGCCGCATCCGCCGTCACCATTGGCCTGGACGGCTCCACGGGCTCCGGCGGCGAAGCCCTCGGCGATACACTCACGGCAGTCGAGCAGTTGGATGGCTCGGCCTTCGACGATCATCTCACCGGCTCAGCCGGCGCGGATACGATCCGCGGCAATGGCGGGGCCGACGCACTGTTGGGCGGCGCCGGCGATGACACGTTGGAGGGCGGTGCCGGTGATGATGTCATCCGCGGCGGCGCCGGTGCCGATACCATCCTCGGTGGTTTGGGCAGCGACACCGCCACCTATCAGGGCTCGTCCGCGGGCGTCACGGCGGGTCTCGACGGCTCCACAGGGGTCGGTGGCGACGCCGCCGGCGACACGATTTCAGACGTCGAGATCCTGGAGGGCTCCGTCCACAATGACCGGCTCACCGGCGCAGGCACCGCCGAAACCCTACAAGGCGACGCCGGTGACGACCGGCTGATCGGCTCATCCGGCGCCGATCAATTGCTGGGCGGCAGCGGCACCGATACGGTCGATTACGGCCTGTCCGCCGCCGCCGTCACCGCGAGCCTGGACGGTGCGACCGGCATCGGCGGCGACGCCCAGGGCGATACCCTCACGAGCATCGAGCATCTGGTCGGATCGGTTCATGATGACCGCCTCACCGGTTCGATCCTGGCCGACCAACTGGAAGGGGGAGCCGGCGACGACGCGCTCGCAGGCGCCGGCGGCGACGATACGCTCGACGGTGGCCAGGGCGACGACACGCTCGACGGCGGCGCCGGTTCCGATCAGCTTATCGGCGGTGCCGGAACGGACACGGCTGCCTACGACAGTTCCGGTGGCGGCGTCACGGTCACCTTGGACGGCAGCGCCGGGAGCGGCGGTGACGCCGAGGGCGATACCTTGACCTCGATCGAGGCCATCACCGGTTCGGCCTTTGCCGACCATATCACCGGCGGCGCCACGGACGACACGCTCACCGGCGGTGCCGGCGACGACACGCTCGACGGTGGCGCCGGCGACGACACGCTCGACGGCGGCGGCGGCGACGATCTGCTGATCGGCGGCGCCGGCGCTGACGTGCTGACGGGCGCCGCCGGCTTGGACACCGCCAGCTATCAAGGCTCCGACGCCGCCGTGACCATCGGCCTTGACGGCTCGGTCGGCAGCGGTGGTGACGCGGCCGGCGACACGCTTTCCACCATCGAACGGCTGGTCGGCTCAGCCCATGATGACGTTTTGAGCGGCGGCGCGAACGATGATCAGATCCTCGGCGGCGGCAGCGATGATACCCTTAGTGGTGCCGCCGGCGACGATCGCCTCGAGGGCGAGACCGGCGATGATCGGCTTTCCGGCGGCGCAGGTGCCGATCAGCTCATCGGCGGCGCCGGCACGGACACGGCCGACTATACCGTCTCGGGTCAGGCGGTAACGGCCTATCTCGACGGCTCGGCAGGTGTCGGCGGCGATGCCGAAGGCGACACGCTCTCAGGTATTGAGGTCCTCGAGGGGTCGGCTTTCGATGACGAACTCGTCGGTCACACGGGCGATGATCGTCTGTCAGGCAATGCCGGCGACGATCGATTGATCGGCGGTGCCGGCGCCGACACGCTGATTGGTGGCGCCGGAACCGATACGGCTGATTATGCCGGATCAGCCCAAGGGGTAACGGCGAGCCTCGACGGCACCAGCGGCGTCAGCGGCGATGCCGAGGGCGACACGCTCTCCGGCATTGAGCGCCTGTCCGGTTCGGCGTTCGACGATCGGCTTTCCGGCGCCGCCGGCGGCGATCAATTGTTGGGCCAGGCCGGCGATGACACACTCGGTGGCAGTGCCGGTGCGGATCTTCTGGATGGCGGCAGCGGCACCGACAGCGCCGATTATTCGAGCTCGGGCGCCGCCGTGACCGTCGGCCTCGACGGCTCCGCTGGCATCAGTGGCGACGCCGACGGTGACACGCTCTCGAGCATCGAGCGCATCGTCGGTTCGGCCCACGGCGACCTGTTGACCGGCGGCACCGGTGCCGAAAGCCTCGATGGCGGGGCCGGCGACGACCGGCTCATCTCGAGCTTGGGCAGCGATGCGCTCGCCGGTGGTGCCGGCACGGACATCGCCGACTATTCCGGCTCGAACCTGGGCGTCACGATCGCGCTCGACGGTTCGGGTGGAACCGGCGGCCATGCCGAGAGCGACACGCTTACAAACATCGAGCATCTGATCGGCTCCAGTCAAGGCGATCAGCTCGGTGGCTCCACGGGCGACGATATTCTGGACGGTGGCGCCGGCAATGACGTTTTGACGGGCGGCGCCGGTGCCGATCAGCTGATCGGCGGTGGCGGCAGCGATCTGGCGAGCTACGCCGGCTCGAGCCTTGCCGTCACCCTGTCCCTCGGCACCGGCACCGGTGCCGGCGGTGACGCCGAAGGCGACACGCTTTCCGGCATTGAACGGCTGACAGGTTCCGATTTCGCCGACGAACTGACCGGCAGCACCGGCGACGATACGCTGGACGGCGGTGCCGGGGACGATCTTATCAGTGATGACGCCGGCGACGATGTCGTCACGGGCGGCGCCGGCAACGATCAGATCGTGGCGGGTGCCGGCGCCGATACGATCGACGGCGGCATCGGGCTCGATCACCTCGACTATGGCGGCTCCTCGGCCGGTGTGACCGTCCACCTGGACGGCACGGCCGGCACCGGCGGGCTCGCCGCCGGCGATGTGCTGAGCGGCATCGAACAGGTCAGCGCCAGTGCCCATGATGACGTACTGACCGGCACCGGCGCCGATGAACGGCTCGACGGTGCCGCCGGCGACGACCTTCTGACCGGTGGCGGTGGTGCGGATCAACTGATCGGCGGCGCCGGTGCCGACACGGCCAGCTACAGCGGATCCACCACCGGGGTCACCATCGCGCTTGATGGCAGCGTCGGCAGCGGCGGCGATGCCGCTGGCGACACGCTCTCCGGTATCGAGACGGTTATCGGTTCCGCCAATGCCGACGACCTCAGCGGCGCCGGCGGGGATGATCGCTTGGTTGGCGGCGGCGGAGACGACCGCCTCTCCGGCGGCGCCGGCGAAGACATTCTGGACGCCGGTGCCGCGAACGACACGTTGATCGGTGGTGCCGGCGCCGATCAATTGTTGGGCGGTAGCGGTGTCGACACCGTGGACTATTCGAGCTCTGCCGCCGCGGTCACCGCTTTCCTCGATGGCACCGCCGGCACGGGCGGCGATGCCGAAGGCGACACGATCACCGGCGTCGAGATCCTGATTGGCTCCAGCGGCGACGATCGTCTGGCCGGCGCGGGTGCTGGCGAAACACTGACCGGCGGCAGCGGCGACGACGTTTTGGTCGGATCAGGCGGTGCTGACACGCTCGAAGGCGGCGACGGCACCGACCGGGTCGACTATAGCGGCTCGGCGGGCGGCGTCACCGCGTCGCTGGACGGCAGCGCCGGTATCGGTGGTGATGCCGCCGGCGACACCATCACCGACGCCGAGATCCTGCTGGGCTCCGCCCATGACGACGACCTCGGCGGCTCGACCGGCGATGATGAGCTTCAAGGCGGTGCTGGCGACGATCTCCTCACCGGCGGCGCCGGCGGGGACATTCTGGACGGCGGGACCGGGACGGACACGGCGTCTTATGCCGGTTCCGTCGCCGCCGTCACGGTGTCGCTCGCCAGCGGTACGGGTGTCGGCGGCGATGCCGATGGCGACACGCTGACCGGGATCGAGGCGGTCACCGGCTCATCGAACCACGATCGCCTGATCGGAGCCGCCACCGCCGAAACGCTTGACGGAACCGCCGGCGACGACCTCCTGATCAGCAGCGCCGGTGCCGATGTCCTTCTGGGTGGCACCGGTACAGACACCGCCGACTACAGCGCATCGGCCTCAGCCGTCACCGTCCATTTGGATGGCACCGCCGGCAGCGGCGGCGACGCTCAGGGCGACACGCTCAGCGGCATCGAACGGGTCATCGGCAGCGGCCAGGATGATCGCCTTGTCGGAGCGGTCGGCGCGGACACTCTCGAAGGCGGTGCCGGCGATGACCGCCTCCTGGGCAGCGCCGGCGCCGATACGTTGGACGGCGGCACCGGCACCGACACGGCCGATTACGGCGGCTCGGCCCAGGGCGTTACCGCCTATCTGGACGGCACCATCGGTGTTGCGGGCGATGCCGCGGGTGACACGCTCGCCGCCATCGAACGGATTATCGGCTCGGCCCCCAGCGATCTCCTCACCGGCACCACGGGCGGCGACACGCTCGAGGGCGGAGGTGGCGGCGACCGGTTGGTTGGCGCCGCTGGCGACGATACCCTGGATGGTGGTGCTGGTAACGATCTGTTGATCGGTGGGGCCGGCGCCGACCTGATCGATGGCGGCGGTGGCACGGACGAGGTCGACTACAGCGCCTCCGGTGCCGGCGTCAGCGCCTATCTCGACGGCACAGCCGGGATCGGCGGCGAGGCCCAGGGCGACGTTCTGTCCAACGTTGAAGCGATCAGCGGCTCCAGTTTCGCCGATCGCCTTGAAGGCGCGGCCGGTGATGACACCTTGAGCGGCGGCGCCGGTGACGATCTGCTGATCGGCGGCGCCGGCGGGGACGCTCTGGACGGTGGGGCCGGCGTTGACCGGGCCGACTACGGCGCGTCGATCGCAGGCGTGACGGCGTTCCTTAACGGTGCGTCCGGCGTCGGCGGTCACGCCCAAGGCGACACGCTCAGCGGCATCGAGACGCTGATCGGCAGCGACCACGATGACCACCTCCATGGCCATACAGGCGATGACCGGCTCGAAGGCGGGGCCGGCGATGATCGCCTGATCGGCGGCGCCGGGGCGGACACGCTTCTGGGCGGAACGGGTACCGACGTGGCCGACTATGATACCTCGAACGCGGCCGTCACAGTCTCGCTACTCGACGGCACCGGTCTCGGCGGCCATGCCGAGGGGGACAGCCTCACCGACATCGAACAGCTCACCGGCTCCGACTTCGACGATTCGTTGATCGGCGGCACCGGCGACGAGCGCATGGATGGCGGCGCCGGCGATGATCTCTTGATCTCCAGTGCCGGCGCCGATCAATTGATCGGCGGCGCCGGTACGGACACCGTTACCTATGCCGGCTCGACCGCCGCTGTGACCGCCTATCTGGACGGCACGACCGGCGCCGGCGGTGATGCCGCCGGCGATACGATCGCGAGTGTCGAGCGCCAGATCGGTTCGGGTTTCGGTGACCAGCTCCAAGGGTCCGGCAATGCTGAGATCTTGGAGGGCGGCGGCGGTGACGATCTGCTGATCGGCGGCGGCGGCGCTGACGCGCTGGTCGGCGGCGCGGGCTTCGACACGGCGGACTATGGCGGCTCCGCCAGCGCGGTCACCATGGCTCTGGATGGTAGCGCCGGCACGGGCGGCGAGGCCGGTGGTGATACCGCTCAGGGCATCGAACGTCTGGTCGGCTCGGCCCATGACGACATCCTTGATGGTAGTGCGGCAGCGGACACCCTCGAGGGTAGCGGCGGCGATGATCTCGTTCGAGGCGGTGCCGGCGACGACGCCATCACCGGCAATTCGGGTGACGACACGCTCATCGGCGGCGCCGGCGCTGATGCGCTCACCGGCGGCAGCGGCATCGATACGGCCGATTACGCGGCCGCCGGCGGTGCCGTGACGGTCTACCTCGACGGCACGGCCGGCGTCGGCGACGAAGCCGCCGGCGACACGCTTTCCGGCATCGAGCGCCTCGTCGGCTCCGGGGCGGGTGATCTTCTGGTTGGTGCCGGCGCCATCGAGACGCTGGAAGGCGGTGCCGGTGACGATACGCTGATCGGCGGCGGTGCCGCGGACGTCCTGATCGGCGGCAGCGGCACTGACACCGCAGACTATAGCGGCGCCACCAGTGGCGTCACCGTCCGGACCGATGGCGGCGCCGGGGTCGCCGGTGACGCCGCCGGCGATACGCTCTTCGACATTGAGCGCGTGGTCGGATCGGCCCATGGTGACCATCTGATCGGCCATGGCGGCAGCCAGACCCTGGAAGGCGGAGCCGGCAATGATCGCCTCGAGGGCGGCGCCGGCGCCGATGTGCTGATCGGTGGCCTAGGAACCGACACAGCCTCCTATGCCGGCGCCGGCGCTGCCGTCACCGTCACCCTCGACGGCTCGACCGGTAGCGGCAGCGACGCCGAGAGTGACAGCTACACGGATATCGAAGGATTGCTGGGCTCTAGCTTCGGTGACCAGCTCAGCGGCGGCGCCGGAGCCAACACCATCGACGGCGGTGGCGGTGACGATCTCATCGCCGGTGGTGACGGCGATGACCAGCTCACCGGCGGCAGCGGGGCCGACACCTTTCTCGGCGACGACGGCGCCGACACCATCACCGGCGGCAGCGGCAGCGATACGGTCGACTACAGCGCATCCGCGGCCGCGGTCACGGCCTATCTCAGCGGTGCGGCCGGTTCCGGCGGTGATGCCGAAGGGGACACGCTTGCCAGCATTGAGCGGCTGGTGGGCTCGCTCGCCGGCGATACGCTCACCGGTTCCTTCGGCGCCGAGACGATCGAGGGCGGCGATGGTGATGACACGATCGAGGGCGGTGCCGGCGCCGATACGCTGGACGGCGGTATCGGTACCGACATTGCGAGCTATGTCGGCGCCACGACCGCTGTGACGGCCTATCTGGACGGAACCGCCGGCGTCTCAGGTGATGCCCAGGGCGACACGCTCAGCGGTTTCGAACGGCTGGACGGCTCAAATTATGACGACAGCCTCCATGGCAGCGCCGCTAACGACGAGCTTCGGGGCGGCAATGGCGACGATTCCCTGTTCGGCCTCGGCGGCGACGATACCATCCTCGGCGAGGACGGGGACGATACGATCGAAGGCGGCGCCGGCGCCGATCAGATCTACGGCGGTGACGACGACGACACGATCGATGGCGGCGACGATGATGACACCATTTTCGGCGAGGATGGCAGCGACACGATCGATGGAGGCGCGGGCGATGATATAATCGACGGCGGCGAACTCGAGGACACGATCCACGGCGATGGCGGCAACGACACCATCGACGGCGGCAGCTACAACGACATCCTTTACGGCGACGATGGTGATGACATCCTCCGGGGCGGCAGCGGCTCCGACCAGCTCTACGGCGGCAGCGGCAACGATCAGCTCTTCGGCGGCGATAGCAGCCATGACCGCCTTTACGGCAGTGCCGGCGCGGACTTGATGGATGGCGGCGCCGGCGGTCACGACCGGGTCATCTATACGAGTTCGGCGGCAGCGGTCACCGTCGATCTGTTAGCCGGCGTCGGCAGCGGTGGTGACGCCGAGGGCGACACTTACGCCAACATCGAGCGGATCGATGCCAGCGCCTTCGACGATGTGCTCACCGGCACGTCCAGCTACAACATCATTTATGCCGGCGCCGGCAACGACACCGTCTACGCTGTGGATGGGGCCAACACGACCGTCTACGGCGAGGACGGCGATGACACGATCTATGGCGGCCTGTCTCACGACATTCTCCGCGGCGAAGCGGGCAACGACACCTTCCACGGCGATACCGGCGACGATCTGATCTATGGCGGCAGCGGCGACGATCTCCTGGTAGGTGACGAGGGTGGCGACATCCTGAACGGTGAGGGCGGCACGGACACTGCCGATTACTCGGCGTCCGACGCCGAGGTGACCGTCTATCTGGACGGCACGTCGGGCGTCGGCGGCCATGCCACCGACGACCAGCTTTCAAATATCGAGCGACTGGTCGGCTCGGCGTTCGACGACGAACTCTACGGCGCCTCGGCGGCCGAGACCATCGAAGGCGGAGCCGGCAATGATCTCCTGTTCGGCAGTGCCGGCGCCGATCATTTCGACGGTGGTACGGGCACGGACCGGGTCGACTATCGCCTGGCCGGAGCGGCCGTGACCCTGTCGCTCAGCGGCGGCGGCACCGGCGGTGATGCGGCCGGCGATAGTTTCGTCAACATCGAGACAGTCGCCGGCTCGGACTTCGCCGATGATATTGCCGGCGGTACTGGCAATGATCGCCTGATCGGCGGCGCCGGCGCGGACATTCTGGATGGTGACGCCGGCACCGATATCGCCGATTACAGCGGTTCCGCCTCCAGCGTCACGATCGATCTGACGGGATCGGCCGGCAGCGGCGGCGATGCCCAGGGCGACACCCTCATCAACATCGAGCGGCTGATCGGCTCGACCTTCGGCGATGTGCTCGGGGCCGGTGTCGGGGCCGCCGTCCTCGAGGGCGGCGCCGGTGGCGACACGCTCACCGGCGGTGCCAGCAATGACACGCTTCGAGGCAATGGCGGCAACGACCGGCTGATCGGCGGCGGCGGCGCCGATGTGCTCGACGGTGATGGTGGCACCGACATCGCCGATTACGCCGGCTCCGGTAGCGCGGTCACGGTCTCGCTCGCCTCGGGTACCGGGCTCGGCGGTGACGCCGAGGGCGATACGCTCTCCCAGATCGAAACCTTGAGCGGCTCCGCCCACGGCGACGTTCTGAGCGCGGCTGCGACCGGATCGACACTTCTGGGCCAGGTCGGCGACGACCGGCTTATCGGCGGCTCAGCGGCCGATCAGATCGACGGCGGGGTCGGATCGGACACCGTCGATTATAGCGGCTCGGACGTCGGCGTGACCATCGCGATCGACGGCACCGGAACGGGAGGTCACGCCAGCGGCGATACCTTGATCAATGTCGAAAACATCATCGGCTCCGGCTTCGTCGATCATCTTACCGCCGGCTCGACTGGCTCCGGCCTCGTCGGCGGTGACGGCGATGATCAGCTGACCGGTGACGCGGGCAACGACACGCTGAACGGCGAAGACGGTGCGGATCTGTTGATCAGCGGCGGCGGCGGCGACGTAATGACCGGTGGCGCCGGCGATGACACGTTCCGAATTGACGAAACGTCCCTGAACCTGCCCTCGACCAGCATTGATGGCGGCACCGGACAGGACACGGTCGACTTGGAAGCAAATTCCGGTACCGTCGACGAAGCGGGGCTTCTCGATGCGATCGTCAATGTCGAGGTCATCGACTTCACCGCCAGCAATGTGCAGGGCACGCTCGATCTGTCTTCGACGGAGATCCAGAACGTCACCGATATCAACAATAGCCTGCGGATCAATGTCGACGGCGACGACGCGATCTCGGTCAGTGATCCGTTCACAAACTACACGGTCAACACGGTCGGCAACGAAACGACCTATACGATCTACGACGACATGACCCACACCAACCAGATCGCCGAACTCGTCGTTGTCACCTGATTTTTCGTCTGAAAGACGTTTTCTGCTTTTTATTTTAATTTCAAAGTATCTACGTAAACAAAAAATTATTTTTTTGATGAGTATTTTCATTTTTTCGCAATTTTATTTCATTTCGTGAGAACTAAATGACTATAAATGTAAATTGCAAGTTTTCTGAAGATTTTATTTATCTAGATGTCGTAAGGCAAAAATTGATGCAATATTAGAGCGTGGTTGAAAATTCTGTTTCTGGTCGCATTGTTAGGCTGAAGAAAAACATCCCAGAGACGAAACAGACAAAAAATCAGTCGCGGAAGGCGCGTTCGGCCATGCGATTGAAGGGTGTGAGAAGGTAGCTCATGATCGTGTGGCGACCGGTCAAGATATCGACGTCGGCGGTCATGCCCGGCACCACTGGTCGGTCGGGACCGAGGCGATTGGATGCGGCTTCGAGACGGACGCGAAAATAGGGTTGGCCCTGATCATCCTGGAGCGCATCGGCGGAGATATCGACAACCCGGCCCTGGAGTCCACCGAAGACGGCGTAATCGTAGGCCGAGATCTTGACCACGGCCGGCAGGCCCGGCCAGACCTCAGCCCGGTCCGACGGCTCGAGCCTTGCTTCGACGATGATCGATTGATCTGATGGCACGATCTCAACCAGGTCGTCGCCAGAATGGACGACACCGCCAACCGTGGAGACCAGGAGCTTATTGACGACACCGTCGACCGGTGCACGGACATCCGAGCGCCGGCTGCGGTCCTGGAGCGCACCGATCGTCTCGTCCAGTTGGGCGATGGCGAGATCGGCCTCGGCCCGTTTTTCGTCGGCCTCGGCGCGAAAGCGCAAGACCATCTCCGAGGACCGGCGTTCGGCCTCGCTGAGGGCGGCCTCCATGCGCGGTATCTGAAGCCGGGTGTCATCGAGGCGCGTGCGCAGACGCTGAAACTCCGTCCGCCGCTCCAAGACCTCATTGTCGGAGATCGCGCCCACCCGGCTGAGGCCCTCGAGACTTTTTAGCTGTTGGGCCAGGAGCGATCGTTCTCGCTCGAGATTGGTCTGGCGGGTTTTGAGCTCATCGCGCTCCAACGCGGTCTGCTCGGCCTGATCGGCGAGGATGGCAAGCTGTTCGTCGAGACTGGCCCGGCGCCGACGAAAAAGCTGTTCCTCCGTCGCGACGAAACCGGCGGCCGCCTCTCGAAGTTCCGGCGCGAATGACGGTTCGGGATCACCTTGGGCTTCGGCCTTCAATCTCGCCAATCTGGCCCGTTGGGCCCTGAGCTCGACGCGCTTTTCCTCGAGCTCTGCCTGGGCGAACCGGGTTTCGACGCGCAGAAGAACGTCCCCCTCACTAACGAGATCACCCTCCTTCGCCAGGATCTCGGTGACGATGCCACCTTCCAGATGTTGGACCATCTGCTTGTCGATCGAGGGTAGCACCTGCCCCCCGCCGCGCGAGACCAGATCCACTTCGAACCAGGACGCCCCGCCGACGACCCCGATCAGCCCGAGGCTGACGATGGCGAGAAACCACGCACTCGCCGCCGGCGGCGAAGCGGCTGCGCGAAATCGTTGGGAAGAGGGCATTTGATGGGTCAAGGGAGCGGGCCGGCCTGTCGTGATCCGAGAACCGATCCGACCGGAAGCCCGGACGGAAGGTGGCTCCTCATCATCGCTCGCGCAGGTTAACCGAACGCTAATGGCGCCCGGAGCGCCGCTGATCGGCCTCGATGTTAACTGGCGCTTAACCAAAAAGGACGACCATCCAGGCTGGATCTTAATGAGCGGCCGGAACCATCATCCTTGCAGCACGATCGGAGCGATGACAGGGGAACCGCGGGCGCGGGCGATGCCCGCTCCGCTGTGCCCGGACTGGCCCGGATTGCCCGCGAGCTCGCCGCCCGATGGCTCCTGCCGAGCCGCCGACATGGCGATCTCATCGATCGCTTGCCGCAGCCGGCCGACCATGACCTACCGGCGATCATCTCCTATCTCGAGCGGTTCGGCATTCGGGCGGAAGCGACCTCGAAGCCTGCGAACCGTCTCCCGACAACGGATTTCCCATGCCTGGTTCTGACGGCGAACGGACCCGAGCTCGTTGTTGCGGCGAAGGCCAGCGGATCATTCGCCTGCTGGCGAGGCATCGCGGAGGATACAACCATCGAGGCGGGCGCTATGGGCGCCGCGCCCAAGGTCTTGCTGCTTAGCCCGATCGCTCCGGACGGTCCTGTCGCGCGGAGCGACGCACTCGAAAGTCCGACAGCCTTGGTCCGTCGGACGCTTTGGCAATGTCGCGGCGCCATGGCTCAAGCGATCGTCGCGGCGGTGATCGCCAATGGTCTGGTGATCGCCCTGCCCCTGTTCATGATGACCGTGTACGACAGGGTCGTGCCCCACCTGGCGATGGAGACTTTGTGGGCGCTGGTGATCGGCGTGAGCTTCGCGCTCGGCCTCGACCTTTGCTTGAAGCTGGTTCGGGCGTCCTTGCTCGATCACGCTTCGACCCGAGCGAGCCTGAGGCTGCAGAGCAGCCTGTTCGACCATGTGCTGGCGATGAATTTCAGCGATCGGCCCGCCAACCCGGCGCTGGTCGGCCAACTCGGCCGGGACGTCGAGCGGCTGAGCCAGATCGCGCCGGCGCTTATCATCGCGGTCGGCATCGACCTTCCGTTCTTCTTCGTGATGTTGACGGTGCTCTACCTGATCGGCGGGCTCGTGGTGACAGCACCGATTGTCGCGATTGCCCTGCTGATCGCGACCGGCATATTCAGTCGATGGCTGTCGGCGGGCCACGACCGCCGGAGCACCGAAACGGCCCAAGCAATCTCGGGCCTGGCGATGGAAAGCGTTATCGCACTCGGATGGCTCAAGACATGCCTGGCGGAACGGGAGATGGCCGCCCGCTGGCGCGCGCTTTGCGACGAGGCAGCCTATGCTACCGGCCAGAGCCGGTTCTGGAACCACGCCTACACCCAAGCCAGCGGTTTCGTGCTTCAGGCCACGGCCGTGGGCGTCATCGTCATTGGCGTGTACCAACTGGCCGCCGGCGAGATGACGGTGGGCGCCATGGTCGCGTCGACGATCCTCGCCGGCCGGGCCATGGCGCCCGTAAGCCAGATGATCGCGCTTTTGCAGCGCGGCGCGCAGCTGCGGATCGGCCTCGCCGAATTGAACCGGCTTGTGACAGCGCCGAAAGAGCCGAGGCCCGCCATCAGCGCGCCGCCGATCAAACGCCTGACCGGCTCGATCAGCTTGCGCAACATTTGCGCCCGCTATCCGGACGCGCCGGCGGACGTGGTCAGTGACCTCAGTCTTTCCGTCGGCGCGGGAGAGAAAATCGCCCTTATCGGTCGCAACGGCGCCGGAAAATCGACTCTACTCAGGCTCTTGGTCCGCTTGATCGAGCCCCGTGCCGGCGCCATGCTGCTTGATGGCCATGATGCGAGGCAGTTCGCGCCAGATCTGCTTCGCCGCCAGATCGCCTATGCCCCGCAGGACGCGGTCCTGCTCCGGGGCAGTCTCCGGGACAATCTGCTTCTTGGTTTGGAGGATGTCGACGAGCAGCAGTTCGAGCGCGTCTTGCGGATAACCGGCGTCGCGGCATTCGCTGGCCAACACGCCAACGGCTTCGGTCTCCAGGTCGGTCCTCGAGGCGAAAATCTGTCGACCGGCGAACGTCAGGCCGTTGTCCTGGCCCGCGCCCTGATGAGTGACGCGCCGATCGTGCTCCTGGACGAGCCGACGGCGCATCTGGACCACACCCGGGAACTGCGCCTCGTCGCCGACCTGGCGCCGCTCTTGGTGGGACGCACGCTAGTGGTGGCCACGCACCGGGCATCGGCGCTCACCCTGGTGGACCGGGTCCTCTGGTTCGACTGTGGCCGGGTGGTCAAGGATGCGCCCCGCGGCGAGGTGATGGCCACCTTGACCGGCCAACAGGACGGCTCGGCGGCGGCCCGTTAACACTCCATCAACCAACAGGCCTTAGGGTGATGCTGATCCACTGAAGCGTCCCCCTTTCCCATCGACGAGGCCTTTCGTGCGCCGGCGCACAATCGAGGAAGAGAATCACTGGCCAGGTTTCGTCGATGCTTTGTCGACGATCATCATGGTCGTGACCTTTCTTCTCATCATCCTGGGCATTGCGCTGTTCGCCATCACCCAGAGCGTGACCAAGGATCATTCGGAGGCCAATGCGCTCGAGAGCCAGTCCACCGAGGGTGCCGGCGCCGATACGGGTGAGCAGACGCCGACCGAAGAAAGCGATGACGGAACGCCTGACACGCCGGAACGGGTCGCCTCTCTCGAGGACCAGCTCGCCGAGGCTCAGGCCCTTATCGCCGCGCTGGAAGCCGTCTCCGAGAACGTGGCGACGGGTTCGCCCGAGACCGAACCGAGCGTCGATGAACGCGAAGATGCCGATGCCGCAAGCGAGAATGCAGCTGCAACCAATGCAGCTGCAACCAAGGAAGGCAGCTTTCGTCAGCGCTATGCGGAGAGGCTGCTTCAGGAAGAGGCGGTCGCCGCTGAGACCGACCTGACGGTCCAAAGCCGCCAGGTGGCCGAAGAACGCGAGGTCGTGGTTGCGCCTGACGAAAGGGGCGGCGCTTCGGCGGAACGGCCCGTGGATGTCACCGGTAGCGATATTCTCCTCACGCTCTCTTACGATCAGCGCACGCAGGCGCTTGACGCCGATGCGGCCCGGCAGGTGGACGACTTCCTGGCCAGCCACCAGGCACTACTCGCCGACAACAAGATCGAGATCCGGTCCTTCGCGTCGGCGACGACCGGCTCCGTCAGCGAGGCGAAGAGACGAGCGTTCTTCCGGGCGCTTACGTTGCGCAATCGGCTCCTCGACCAGGGTGTCGATCCGGCACGGATCACGACCAAGATCCGCACGACCGATGACCGCAGCCGCGCCGACCGGGTGATGGTGATCATCAAGTCCCAGAATTAACGGACGGCAAGCTTAACCGGCTGTTAAGCCATTTCGATCAAGCTTGATCCGATGCGTCTTCCCTGCGTCCGCCACGCCCTGTCGTGATCGGCGCGGCCGACGCCGTGCCGCCGACCGAAAGGATTAGCCTCGAGCCATGCGCGAGGACATTCGCAGACAGAACCGGCGTATGGCCTTCGTTCTCATTGCCATCAGCGTCCTCGGCGTTTGGCAGTGGGACTTCGTGCTGCGTTCGATCGAGGCCAACATTTTTCTCAACGCGTCGATCCTGGCGCTGTTCGGCTTCGGCTGCTTCCTCATCTATCGGGCCGTTTCCGGGCTCGACAATGAGCTGCTGGCCTTCGAAGCACTGCAGGAGGAATACCGATCGCAGGGCCAGTTTCACCTACGACAGTGCGACACGCCGGCGAAAACCTTCGTCTTTCCGGCGCTTCTCGGCCACGCCTACAGCCTGATCAGCGACCAGATCGCCAAGACCGGCAAGCTGCAGATCACAAGTGCCACCATGCAGAACCTGGTCGACGGCGTCGAGCTTCGGATCGATGATCAGAAGTCGGTCATCCAATACGTCTCGGGACTCCTGGTTTTTCTCGGCCTGATCGGAACCTTCGTCGGTCTCATGCAGACCGTGGGCTCGGTTGGCGGCATCATCGGCAGCCTCAATCTGTCCGCCGGCGGCGACGTCCAGAAGACCATGCAAGACCTGATCGTCTCGCTGCGGGGGCCGCTGGTGGGCATGGCCACCGGCTTCAGCTCCTCCTTGTTTGGGCTCATCACGTCGCTTGCCCTGGGTCTGATGCTCCGCTTCGCCACGAGCGGCATGAATGTCCTCAAGGTGACGTTCGAGGCCTGGCTTGCCGGCACCGCCCAACTGGAAAAAACCGCCGACGGAACGCTGGAGATCGACACCGAAGGTTTCGGCGAACGGGCCGGCGCCAAACTTGCCGAGGCGATCGGATCGAGTATCGGCGCCAACTCGCTGCAGGTGGCCGAGGAGCAAAGGGAAACGGCTCTTAAGCTGGACGCCCTTGTCGAGGCCGTCGAACGGCTCGCCGGACGCATGGATGCCAGCATCACACTGCTCTCCAAACGCGTGGCCTCGGCCCAGGTGACCAACGACCGGGCGGCGCTGGGCGAGGATGTCCTGGACCAGTTGCGGGCGATCAACGGCCAGCTGCAAGACCGCGGCAGCGCCGAGGACCCGGTCATCTCGTCACTGGAAGCAAGCCTCAAGGTCCTGGCCGACCAGAGCCTGGCTTCGATGACGGAAGTCAAACGCCTGATCGACGCGAAGACGTTTGGCGCGGAGACGGTCTCTTTCCGCGCTACGGACGGACAAAAACATGAAGCCCTTCCGGGCGAGCGGGATCCATCGTTCACCGCGGCCGAGACGTCGATGGGCGCGCGCAACTGGCTGTTCGAACGGCGGGCTCAGTCGGCCGTCGATCGAACGCTGAGACGTCTGGTCGAACTGGAGACCCGAAGCGCCAGTCATCTGCAGGAAACGGCGTCGAACCTGGCCCAGCTGCGGACCATCGCCGCCGAGTTGGTCCATCGAACCGTTTTGGCCGACGGCGCCAACGAGGCGCGCCACCGGGCCCTGCTCAGCCGCATCGACGGCGTGTCCGGCGTCGATCAGGACAAATCCACCGAGCTCACGCTGATCGAAGAGATCAAGGCCTTGCGCTCTTCGCAGCAACATGCCGACCGGCACCTAGCGAGCCAGCTCGAGCGGGGCCAGACGGTGATGGTCGACGCGCTGAAGTTAGAGCTCCGGGCCCTTGGCGCCCTCCTGACCAAGCCGAAGGCCAGCGACACCGGCTCATCCATGGTCAGGCCAGGTGGTTAGGGCGATGATGAGCCTGCCCCTGCCCCGTCCGCTGCGGCGTCTGATCCAACACCGCATGGCCTCGCCGGAGGACAAACGGCGCTTTCAGCGGGCACCCACACGGATCTTAGCCTCTCTTATCCTGCTCGACCGGATGCAGACGATCGACGGCTTGATCCTGAACCTGTCGGCGGGTGGTCTGTTGTTTCGCCCGGCCCGCAGCTATCTCCTGGACCGCCGAGACGAGCCGGTACGCGTGGTTGCCGATGACATTCATCTTAACGGCACGATCGCCGGCACCAGCCCGCGCGGCTACGGGGTCAGGTTCCACCAGCCGACCAGCGATCGCACGATCGATGATCTCCTGACCAGGAGCGAGACACCGCCCCAATTGCCCGAGTGGCAGAAAAGCTGAAATGGGCGCGATGGCCCTCCGCTCTCGAGTGTAGGCCCGGCGGTCTTAACCGTAAAACGTTTGGACGCAAGCTCTCGGTTGTACCGTGGTCATTCCGAGTCCGAAGGCGCCGCCCGTCAGCTTGCGCAAAGTCGGTCAATTCCCCGCTGCTTCATCCCCGTCCGTCCGCGATGTAAGCCACCTGAGGTCGTCGCTGAGAACACCGTGGCGCTGTCTGTGCCCGCTCGCTTCAGCGGGCGCGCGCGCGGTCCAGCTTTGCCAATTCCACCGCCGCCCGCAGGCGAACCTCGTTGAGCGCGGCGGCGAGCTTCGGGTCGTCCACCGGCTCCCGGCACCGGTCCAGGAGAGCGGTCAACCGCTGCACAACGCCCGTCGATAGCTCGCCGTCGAGCAAGGCCATCCGGATCTGGTGAAGCTCGTCCAGGGCCTGACCGCCGTGGCGCCGCCCCCGATCGTCCGCCGTCTCCTGCTGGCTCACATCCTGTGCCGCCAAAATGCTGGTAAGCGACGTCATGGCGGCGGGTGCCTGGTTTTCTTCGACGGCTTCGTTCTCCGCGGTGGTCCCGGCCGGCAATGAAAAGCGGCTGCCGTCGACCCCGCCACTGGCAGCCGGGCGCTTACGCTTGCGCCCGTCGGGGCGCGAGTAACCCTGAATGCGCATCACTCATGTCCGTCTTTGTCGCTTTCGCTCGTTGGGCTTTGCCGAAACAAAGTCCGCCGGCCCCATGCTTGGCTGACCATGGTTAACAATGGCTTAAGGCAAGCCGGCGCAGGCGAGACGACCGGCACTTTTTGCCGGTCTCAACCGGCAAAAAGTGCCGGTCCCGACCCGCCTGTGGGCGCGCAGTCTCCGTCAGTTTTGTAATATTTTCAAATGGTTATCTGGCGAAGAGATGATTGGCACAGGTCTCGCTGAAGGGATGGCGAAATGATTTGATGGGACCCCGACCTGATGCCGTTTTCGCCCAGCCGCCTGATCGCCCGCTTCGCGCTCACGGCCGTCATCATCCTGACGACCGCCAGCGCCCATGCGGTGCCGGTCCGACTGAAAGACATCACGGACTTCGAGGGCATCCGCGAGAACCTTCTGGTCGGCTACGGTTTGGTGGTCGGTCTCAATGGCAGCGGCGACACGCTGATGAATTCGGGCTTCACCGAGAGAAGCCTGGTCTCGATGCTCGAGCGTTTGGGTGTCAGCACGATCGGCACCGACCTCAAGACCAAGAACGTCGCCGCGGTCATGGTGACCGGAACGCTGCCCGCCTTCTCCCGGCAGGGCGGCCGGATCGACGTCAATGTCAGCGCGCTCGGCGACGCCAAGTCGCTTCTCGGCGGAACGCTCCTGGTCACACCGCTGATGGGCGCCGACGGCGAAGTCTACGCGGTCGCCCAGGGTTCACTGGCGGCCGGCGGCTTCAGTGTCGGCGGTGAGGCGGAGACGGTGACCAAGGGCGTGCCAACGGCGGCGCGCATTCCGGCCGGTGCGATTGTCGAACGCGAGGTCGGCTTTGAACTGAACACTCTGGAACAGATCCGTCTGTCGCTCCGTAACCCCGACCTGACGACGGCGCGGCGGATCGCCCAGCGGATCAATGCCCAGCTCGGCACCACCCAGGCCGAGGCCACCGACCCCGGCACCGTCAATCTGGTCGTGCCCAACAACTATCTGGGTCGAACCGCCCTGTTGCTCGCCGAGATCGAACAACTCGACGTCGAACCGGATCAACCGGCCCGGGTGGTGATCGACGAGCAGACCGGGATCGTGGTCATGGGTGATAATGTGCGGATCAGCCGGGTGGCGATCGCCCAGGGCAATCTCACGGTCCGGATCACCGAGACGCCCCAGATCTCCCAGCCGAACCCGCTGGCCGAAGGGGTTACGGCGGAGGTGCCGCGGACCGCGGTCGAGGTCGATGAGAACAGTGACGCGCGCATGGTCCTGCTGGAGCCGGGCGTCAGCCTGTCCGCGCTGGTCGACGGGCTCAACGCACTTGGGGTCGGTCCCCGCGACCTGATCTCGATCCTTCAAGCCATCAAAGCAGCCGGCGCGCTGCAAGCCGAAATCGAGGTGATGTGATGTCGGTCGACGGGCTTCTCTCATCGGTCATCGCCGGCACGGCCGGCGCGACCGGCGTCAATCCCGAGCAGCCGCCCAAACAACTGGTCGAGGCCGCCGAGAAATTCGAAAGCCTGTTCATCGCCCAAATGCTCCGGGGCATGACCACCGATCTCGCCGCCGACGGCTTGATGGGTAACCCCGACACCGATGCCTTCAGCAGCATGCTCCAGGAAGAGTATGGCAAGCTGGTCAGCCGGGCCGGCGGGATCGGCGTCGCCGACGCGGTCCTCCAGGAACTCCTCAAGGCCCAGGAGGTCGAGTGATGCAACCCCTGGAACAGGTCACGGTGCTCATGACCATCATGCGCCAATTGATCCAGATCATGGACCATGAAACGGCCGTGATCAGCACCATGAAGCTTGAAGGTCTGGGCGATCTGCAGGCTGAGAAGGCGGCGCTCGCAGAAGCCTATGAGATCGAGCTTCGGCATTTGCGCAAGACCCCTGAGAGCCTCGGCAGCCTCGATCCGGCGATCCGCGAGGAACTGGAATTCGCGACCCGCGAGTTCCAGGAAGCCGTCGGGCGCAACACCCGGGCACTCACCACCGCGAAGACCGTGGTCGAGAAGCTGGTGAACGCGATCGGTGAGAGCATCGCGATGCAGGGCGGTTACGCTGAGGCCTACAGCGCCGAAGGGCAGAGCGAGCGCCGCAGCGCCGAAATCATCTCTTTGTCCTTCGACACCCGGTGTTGAGGCGGCCATGACTTACGGAGATCTGGCATTTACCCTGCGGACGGCGTTGACCGGGCTCAACGTCGCCAAGAATTCGCTCAGCGTCACGGCCAACAACGTCACCAACGCCAACACGCCTGGCTACAGCCGGAAAATCGCCGGTCAGGAAACCTATCTGGTGGATGGCCGCGCTGCCGGCGCCCAGGTGTTGCCCGACCAGCGGGTGGTCGACGATTTCCTCAATACGGAACTGCGCAACCAACACAGCCAGTTCAATCGATCCACCGAGCTGGTACGCATTCAAGACCGCATCCAGTCGCAGCTGTTCGGCGAGCCCGGAGACGACAGCCGTGGTCTCACCGCCCGGATCAACGAACTCGCGATCTCCATGGAAGCCCTGGCCAACTCGCCTGAGACCATGGCTCTGCGCTCGGACGTCGTCGCTTCAATCGAGGATCTGACCGATCAGCTGGCGGCGGACGCCAAGGCGATCCAGGACATACGCGCCAGCATCGACCGCGAGATCAAGGCGCTAGTGGACAGCGTCAATGCCGACATCAAGGCCGTGGAAGCGATCAATCTCGAGATCTCCACCGGTACGCCCACGGCTGAGTTGAAGGACCAGCGGGATCAGATCCTTCAGCGGCTCAGCGGCAATATCGATATCTCGACGTTCTTGCACGAGGATGGCGAGATCGCGATCTACGCCCGGGGCGGTCAAGCGCTGCTCGAATACGGCGCCAGGACGCTGCACTACGATCCGGCGATCAGCGTCGCCCATGATTCGCCCTTCAACGCGATCGGGATCTTTCATAAAGGCCAGCTCGACCAGTTGACCGGCGAACCGAAAGCCGGCGAGATCGGCGTCGAGCTGGTTTCGGGCGGTATCCGGGAACGGCTTACGCCGGAATTGATAGCGGACGCCACGCCCGACAGCCAGCAGCGGATCTCGACACCGTTGGAGCAGGGCCGGATCAAGGGTCTGTTGGAGGCCAGAGACAAGGTGCTGCCCGAATTGGCGGACCAGCTCCAGGAATTGGGGCGCATGGTCCGCTATCAGATCAACGCCGCCCACAATGACGCCGTTTCGTTTCCCCAACCGGGCAGTTTGTCGGGCACCCGAACCGACACGACATCTTACGCTGGCAACGCCAGCGGCAAGGCTTACGTGGCGCTGATCGATCGCAGCGACAACTCATCATACCGGACGATCGAGATCGACCTTGATGCCGCTGCGACGCCTGCGGACCTGGCGACCCAGATCGACACAAGTTTGGGGACCGACGGCACCGCCACCATCGCCGCCGACGGCAGCTTGCAGATCTCCCTCACGGATCAAACATCCTACGGTCTCGCGATCAACAAGGGCGACAGCCAAATCACCGAGACCAGCGCCGCCGGTCATAGCTGGGACTACGGCTTCGCCCATTATTTCGGTCTTAACGACCTGGTAGTGCAAACCGCGACGACAGCCGACAAGCTCGCGGTTCGAAGCGACATCCAGGAGCGCACCAATCTGGTCTCGCAGGTCAAGCTCGATGTCGATCTCGGCCCCCCGCTGACCTCGACCTCCGGCGGCATCGGCGATAATCGCGGCGTCCAGGATCTGGCGAAATCGCTGGACGCGACCGCCCAGACCGTTCGCCGCGGCAATATCTCCGCGGATCTGACATCGATCCCTGATTACATGGCCGACATCGTCTCCATCAATGCGGCCCAGGCGGCCCAGGTCCGGATCGACAAAGAGGCCGACCGTTCGATCCTGGATGACCTGACCGTGCGCCAGGGGCAGATCTCAGGGGTCAATCTCGACGAAGAGCTCTCCCGCCTGACGCTCTACCAGCAGTCTTACGTGGTGTCCGCCCGCGTGGTCACGGTCGCCAATGAGCTCCTGGAAGAGCTCATGAATATCGGCCGATAGGAGGAAGATCATGTCAGCCCGGATCGGTGATATCGCCCTTTCCAACAAACTGACCAACACCATGCTGACCACCCAAAGCCGGGTCCGGGAGACGCAGGTGCAGGTGTCGACCGGCAAGACCAGCGATCGTTACACCGACATCGCCCGGGACTCCGATCTGCTGGTGCGCACCGAACATCTGCTGGCGCGCAGCGAAACCTTCGAGGAACAAAACAGCCGCATCCTCGATCGAATGCGCGCGATCGACGGCTCGCTCAACACCATCGTCGACACAGCGGTGGAGATGCGCACCCTCCTGGTGCAAGCGCTCGACGGTGCTTCGAACATCTTCATTCCGATGGAGGGCGAGGCCGATGCCGCGCTGGAATCGATCTCGACCGCTCTTAACCTGAAAATCGACGATCGCTATCTCTTCGCCGGGTCCAGGACCGATACGGTGCCGGTCGACCTGCCGGCGACACCGATCACGGTCGCGGATCCGACGCTCTACTACCAGGGCGACGATATCAGCCTGAAGGTTCGCGCCGACATCGACGTCGAGATCGACTACACCGTCCGCGCCAACGATCCCGCTTTCGCCGAGTTGATTGCCGGCATCGGCGAGGCAGCGGACGCGCATCAAGCGAACGACCGGGGGCGCCTGCAGGCGGCCTATGACCGTATCTCCCAAGCCCTCGACGATGTCATCGATCTCCGTGGCGGCCATGCCACCCGCACCAAAAGACTGGAATCGGTCAACGAGATCCACGAGAGCGCCCAGATCTACATGAAGGAAACCATCAGCCGGCTCGAGGACGTCGACATTGCCGAGGCCATGAGCCGGTTGGCCCAGGACAAGACCAATCTCGAGGCCACCTACGTGGTCATCGGCCAGCTCGCCGACCTCACCCTCGCCAACTACATCCGCTAATCCCTTCGTCCGCGCCTAACGGCCCTTTTCGGAAAGGATCATCACCCATGACCACGATCACCGCGCCGGCCCCCCAAGAGAGCGAGCCCTCGACCGCGAGCGAACGCGCCGGCGAGGCGACGAAGATCCGGCTTCAAACGCCGTTCGGCGAGGTCGCCTACGATCCTGATCTCACGCTCATCATGCCCAGCGGCATGCCAGGGTTTGCCGGCGCCCAGCGCTTCGTGATCTGCGATCTGCCCGGGGTCGAGGTCAATCTGAAGCTCTACAAATGTTTAGATGCAGACGACATCAATCTTCTGGTGATGCCGCTTCCGGCCAATGCCCCCCTGATCGACCGCTCGGATCTCGAGGACGCCCGCACGGCTTTGGCTATCGACCAGGCTGCCTTCGCGACCCTTTTGGTGGTGACGCTCGGCCGTGAGGACGGCAACCTGCAGATCAACGTCAATCTTCGGGCCCCGGTTCTGATCGATGCCGACCGGCAAGAAGCTTTTCAGGTTGTTCTGAGCAATCCGAATTACCCGATGCGCCATCCGGTGGATGTCGGAGCCTGATCGTTCTGAGCGTGCCGGTGGCTCGGCGGGGCGCTGAGCCGGCCTCCTCGAGCCGGCTCGGCGAGCCCGAGCTCAAGCGAGCTGGAAACTCAGCCGATCTGAGCCTGGGGACGGACCCCCTCGAGGCACATCCGGTCGCGGCCCGAGCGCTTGGCATTGTAGAGAGCGCGATCCGCGGCCTTCAGCAGGCTTTCGGGCGTGCTCCCCTGATCGGGAAAGAGCGACGCGCCGATGCTGATGCTCAGCTTCGGCTGGTTGGGGCCGTCCGGGACGCTCCGTCGCACCACGTCCAGCAGCTTGCGGCCAAGGGCGTGGACATCACCGACATCGCGGACCGCGGTTTGTAGGAGCGCGAATTCGTCGCCGCCGAACCGCGCGACCAGATCGTCGGCCCGCACCACCTCCCGGATCGCGCCCGCGACCCGCTTGAGCATCCGGTCCCCGACATCGTGCCCGAAGTGATCGTTGACCGCCTTGAAGCCATCGAGATCGATGAGCAGGACGGCGGTGCGGGTGTTGGCCCGGGCCGGTTGCTGCAGTTGCTCGCGCATGCCGTCCATCAGGGCGCGACGATTGGCAAGACCGGTCAGCGGATCGGTCATGGCAAGGGTCCGGAACTTCTCGAACACCTGCTCGCGGGAGGTGACGTCCCGGAGAACAGCGACGCGGACCCGCATGCCCATCTGTTCTGTGGATTTGATCGAAGCGATGATGTGGCGAAGCTCGCCGTCGAGACCGGTGATCGTCAGCGGCTCGCCGCTGCTCGCCCGACCCGCTCCGTCCAAGGCCTCGAGCTGGATCAACAGATCGCGCACGTGATCCGGCGGTTCGACATTGACGAGATCGCGGAAATCGGTCCCCAGAAGATCAGCGGCAACCTGGTTGGCGGCGACGATCAGGCCATCGTCGCCCAGCGTCAAAGCCGGCTCGGGGATGGTGTCCATCAGGGACCGAAGCGGCTGTTCGGCGATGTTGCCGACGATGAAGGAGGTGACCTGGCCTTCCTCGTTACAAAGCGGCAAGATCAGGCGCCGCCAGCTCGCGACGAGAATGCCCTGAGGTGGGGAATGCTCGGTCAAGAGCGGCTCGGGCCGGCGGACGACCGCCCGGTAGCACGCAGCGAAAAACCGCCAGATGTGACCGGCGTGGTCGGTCACCGTCTCGCCGAGGTTTGAGCGCCCATAGTACCGAGCGATCTCGTCGCCATAGCGTTCGTAGAGGAAATCGTCACCGTCGTGGAGCACCCGGACATGCATCGTCCAGTCGCGCATGGCGCCGATGTCCAGGGCCATGAACGCTCTTTCGTCGACCACGCCGTTGACGGCAAGCGATCGCCAGGTGACGAGGAGTTCGACCAATCTCTGACTTCGCAAGTCGGAGAAGGTCGGCTCCCATAGGAACAAGGGCGGTCTCGCCCGCGCTTCGAGAAACAAGCGCGTCACCGGATGATACCGGTCGCGAGCAATACTTTCCGCGCAGACGTCGACCCCAATCGACGGCTCGATCGACGCGCTGCGTTGCCCAGACAAGTGTAGCGGTACGACTTCCGGTCCCAGCATCACACTATCTATCCACCCATCTAAGCCCGAATATACCCTAACGACGACTAAATGGGCACCATATTCCACTGGAAAGCAAAAAAATCGCGTATCAGGCGAAACTTTTCGTAAAATGTCGTCGAATTGGCCGTGCTCGCGCACCCGGCATCGCCTCGCGTCCGACGGACCTTGCCTTCGACCGAACTCTTGCCTAGTCCCTTGGTAAAGGTGTGCTGCACCCGTCGAGGTGTGCCTGCTCGATGGGCAGGGGCGGGGTGAAGCGGAAATCCGTAAAAACCTGTTCGGTCATGGACAGCGATCGAACGCAGGGAGGTTATTGTGGCGCTGCTCCAGCTCAACGGCATCGCCAAGCATTTCGGCGCGATCGAAGCGCTGAAAGGCGTTGATCTGACCCTGGAGCCGGGCGAAGTCCTGGGTCTGATGGGTGACAATGGCGCCGGCAAATCGACGCTCGTCAAGGTGATCGCTGGCAACTTCCCGCCTTCGAAGGGCGAGATCCGTATCGGCGGAGATCACGTGACGTTCGACAAGCCGGTCGATGCCCGCAATGCCGGTATCGAGGTCGTCTACCAAGACCTGGCCCTCTGCGACAATCTCTCTGCCTCGGCTAATATTTTCTTGGGCCGCGAGCTGAAGACAGCTTACGGCCCGCTCAGATTCCTCGACTTCAACGCCATGATCACCAAGGCCGCCGAACTGTTTGAGGAGCTCAAGTCCGAGCCCCGTCCCCGTGACCTGGTGAAGCAAATGTCCGGTGGCCAACGCCAGGCGGTGGCCATCGCTCGGACCCGGCTGTCCGATCCCAAAATCGTGTTGATGGATGAGCCGACCGCGGCGATCTCGGTGCGCCAGGTGGCGGAGGTCCTCGATCTCATCAAGCGCCTCCGCGACCAAGGGATCGCCATCATCCTCATCAGTCACCGCATGCCGGACGTATTCGCGGGCTGCGATCACGTCGCTGTGCTGCGACGCGGCATCAAGGTCGCTGAGAAGCAGATCGAGGACACCACGCCCGAGGAAGTCACGGGCCTGATCACCGGCGCCATCGCATCGGCTTGATGATGACGGTGAAACGAAAAAGCCCAAACGCGGAAGACCGGCCATGAGCAGCTCCGTAGCCATCTCGGACGTGACCGAGATCAGGGAACAGAATTGGCTGACGGCCCTGCTCGCCAATCAGGCCTTGTGGGTGACGGTCGCGGTGGCGCTGATCTGCGTCGCCACGGCGCTTGAGCAACCGGACAGCTTCGTCACCAAGAACAATTTTCACAACATCACCCGCAACTTCTCGGCGATCGGCATCATCGCCATGGGCATGACCGCGGTGATCATCACCGGCGGCATCGACCTTTCGGTTGGCTCGGTGATGGCGCTTTCGGCGATCGTCGCCGCCCGGTGCCTCGAAAGCGGCTTCGATTGGTATGTCGCGGTGGTCGCGGGCCTGATCGCGGGCGGCGCCGCCGGCTCCGTCAACGGCATGCTCATCGCCTACGTCAAACTGCCGCCCTTCGTCGTCACCCTGGGCATGCTGTCGATCGCCCGTTCGCTCGCCATCGTCGCCTCGGAAAACCGGGTCATCTACCAGTTCGGCGAGGGTGGCGACTTCTTCAAATGGCTGGGCGGCGGCCGCACGGAAATCCCCTGGATCGACGGCGGTACACTGCCCTTGTCCAACATGTTCGTGGTTCTGATCATCCTCGCCATCATCATGGCGATCGTGCTCAAGACCACGGCCTGGGGCCGATATCTGTTCGCCATCGGCGGCAATGAGCAGGCGGCGCGCCTCACCGGCATCCCGGTCGACCGGATCAAGATCCAGGTCTACATGCTGGCCGGCCTCACCGCCGCCATCGCCGGCATTCTGTCGGCGGGCTATGGCGGCTCTGCCAGCAACGGCATGGGCAAGACCTACGAGCTTTACGTCATCGCCGCGACGGTCATCGGCGGCGCCAACCTGATGGGCGGTAAGGGCAGCATCTATGGTGCCTTCATCGGCGCCGCCCTGATCTTCTTGATACGCAACAGCCTGATCATGTTCGGGGTCGATGCCAACTGGTACGACCTGTTCGTCGGGCTGTTCATCATACTCGCGGTGCTTCTGGAGCGGTTGCGCGGGAGGACCCGAGGTTAGAGAGTGTCTAACGAACCCACCAACGATCAGGTGAAAAGGGAGGTCTCAGACCATGAAGAAACGACTGATGGGATTACTGGCCGGCGCCGCCGTCCTGACGCTCGCGGGCGAGAGCCTTGCGCAGGACAAGCCGATCTTCGCCCTGGTGCCGAAGAACACCAACAATCCGTTCTTCGACCAGGCCCGTGACGGCTGCAAGAAGGCGGAAGCCGAACTCGGTGACATCGAGTGCCTCTATATCGGCCCCGGCGAGCACGGCGGCGGCGAGGAGCAGGTGCAGGTGGTGGCGGACCTCGTCGCCCGGGGTGTCGCCGGCATCGCCGTGGCGCCGTCGAATGCGCCGGCCATGGTCGCCCCTCTGCTCGAGGCAAAGGCCGCCGGTATCCCGGTTCTGACCTGGGACAGCGACCTCCTGGAGGAGAACAAGGATCTCCGCATCGCCTATATCGGCACCAAGAACTACGACATCGGCGTCAACCTGGCCCAGCGTGCCATGGAGCTAAAGCCCGACGGCGGCAGCCTCTGCATCCAGTCCGGTGGTGCCGCGGCGGCCAACCACAACGAGCGCATGCAGGGCATTCGCGACACCCTGGCCGGCGCGGCCAGCGACGAGCCCCCAGGCAACCGGCTTACCGGCGAGAACGGCTGGACCGAGATCGACGGCTGCCCGCTCTACACCGACGATGACTTCATGCGCGCCAATCAGCAGCTGGAAGATATTCTCGCTCGCGAATCCGATCTGGACGCCTTCCTGCCCACCGGCGGCTTCCCGCAATTCGTGCCGGACGCCTATCGCGCGGCTGTCCAGCCCCACAAGGATCGGATTGATAGCGGCTCACTCGCGCTCGTCGTCGCCGATACCTTGCCGGTTCAAATGGAGCTGATGGAGGAAGGCTTGTCGCTGGGTCAGGTGGGCCAGCGACCCTTCGAGATGGGCTATACGGTGATGTATGCGCTCCGTGACATCGTCAATGACGGCAAAAACCCAGAAGATCCGACCTATACCGGGCTCGACGTCTGCACGCCGGACAATGCCGCCACCTGCATCGGCGGCTGAGGCAAACCGACCACGACGAAAGCCCCCGGTTCCCGCCGGGGGCGTTTTTTTTTGCAATTGATTTGATGAGTTCCGAGCATCAAAAGCCGGCGAAGGGGAACCCGCAAAACTTTTCGGGGGATCGCCCCCTCGAAGGCTCTGGCACCATGACACGGCCCGTCGCCAGCGTAACTTGTTGCCGTCATTTCACTGCCGTCCGATCACAATATGAAAAGATAGGACCATTGCCCGGGGCCGGCGCGACATCGGCACCACATGGCGCAGAAACCGATCGCCGCGAAACGGTGTGATATAAGCCCGTGCGGCAAAGTGCGCTTGCTTAGAGACGCCTGATCTCAAGCCTTTAGAGGTTAAATGAGGCGGGCGTTCCCTCGAGATTGAGCTTTGGATTGTCGCCAGGTTCGGCGCCGCGTCAACGATTGCCAAAACAACCGATGGATCGAAAAAGAGCTCCGGCATTTCGCGTGTCGGTCGATCTTATTCGTCGGCACTTCAACTTTTTGCATCACGCGCTTCTTTGCCTGCCACCCCACTGCGTGTAAGATGGGGCCAAGCGATAAAGGAAGGGGGCGGCATCTCGGGGGAAGCGTTCGTCGGAGTTCGAACCAGGGGTGACTTGCATGACGGGTAGTCAGACCGCCGATTTCGCCGCACTGATCGCTAAGGATCGGGCGGAACGCAAGAAGCACCAGTGGCAGGGGACGTTCCTCGAATATCTGGAGCTGGTTAAGGCCGATCCTTCATTGGCATGGCATTCCCATCGCCGGCTGTACGAGATGTTGGTGACACCTGGTGTCAACGCTGAACAGGACGACGACGATCCCCGTTTGAAGCGCTTGTTCGGCGACAAGCTGCCGAAGCGCTACGCGTTCTTCGAGGGCGAGTTCTTCGGCATGGAGCGCACCCTGGAGCAAATCGTCCGCTATTTTCATGCGGCAGCCATGGGTGGCGAGGAAAGCCGGCAGGTGTTGTACCTCATGGGGCCGGTCGGCTCC
Organism: Geminicoccaceae bacterium; assembly: GCA_050331695.1. Lineage (GTDB taxonomy): Bacteria > Pseudomonadota > Alphaproteobacteria > Geminicoccales > Geminicoccaceae > JBHJGP01. The sequence continues at coordinate 83,356 of JBHJGP010000001.1, read as the reverse complement.
GGCAAGAGCTCGCTCGTCGAAGCGCTGAAGCGGGGTCTCGAGGATCTGTCGCCGATCTATGTGATCGAGGGTTGTCCGATGTACGGCGATCCCCTGACCTTGATCCCCCGCCACCTCAGACCGGCCTTCGAAGAGGCGCTCGGCATCAAGATCACCGGAGACATCTGCCCGGTGACCCGCTGGCGCCTGCTCAACGACTTCGACGGCAAGTATGAGGATATGCCGGTCAAGACGATGAGCTTCTCGATCCGCGGCCGACGCGGGGTCGGTGTCGTGCCGCCGGTCGACCCGAACAATCAGGACACCTCGGTCCTGATCGGCTCCGAAGACATCTCGAAGCTGGACCGTTTCTCCGAAGGTGATCCCCGGATCCTTGAACTGAACGGTGCGTTTAACGTCGGCAATCGCGGTTTGGTGGAGTTCATCGAGGTGTTCAAGAACGACACCGAATATCTCCACACCATGATCACCGCCACCCAAGAAAAGATGATCCCGGCGCCGGGCCGTCATGGAACGGTCTATGTCGACACCTGCATCGTCGCCCACTCCAACGAGGCCGAGTGGCAGAAGTTCAAGGCCGATCACACGAACGAAGCCATTCTCGACCGGATCGTCGCCGTTAAGGTGCCCTACAACCTGCGGCTTTCCGAAGAGATCAAGATCTACAAGAAGTTCATCGACCGCTCGAGCTTCGAGGCGCAGATCGCACCGCACACCCTGGAGGTCGCGTCGATGTTCGCGATCCTCACCCGCCTCGAGCCGACGCCCAAATGCGACCTTCTCACCAAGCTTCGCCTCTACAATGGCGAGGAGATCGTGGAGAAAGGCCGGACCAAGAAGATTTCGGTCCGCGAGTTGCGTGAAGACACCAAGCGCGAAGGCCTGTTCGGGATCTCGACCCGGTTCATCATGAAAGCGCTGGACACGGCGCTCAGCCAAAACCCGACATCGATTCATCCGCTCAGCGTCCGCGAAGCGATGATCAGCATGGTTCGCGAGGCGGACTTCGCCGACGATGTCAAAAAGCAATATCTGGAGTTTCTGCAGGACACCCTGCACAAGGCCTATCTCGAACTCCTCGAGAAAGACATCACCAAGGCTTTCGTCTTCTCGTTCAAGGAGCAGGCGGAAACCCTTTTCCAGAACTATCTCGACAATGCCGAGGCGTTCGTCACCAAGGGCAAGGTGAAGGACGACAACACGGGCGAAGAACTACAGCCCGACGAAGCCTTCCTCAAATCGATCGAAGAGCAGATCGCGATCATCGGCCCCTCGGCCGAAGGGTTTCGCCAGGAGGTGATCGCCTATCTGTGGCGGGCCACGCGTCAGGGCGAAACCATATCCTACCAGGCTTACGAGCCGCTGAAGGAAGCGATTGAACGCAAGCTCATGAGTTCGGTGCGGGATATCTCTCGAATCATCACCCAGGCGCGGACGAGAGACGCGGAACAGCGGGAACGATACGATCGGATGGCAGCGACGATGCTTGAGCAGGGATACTCCGAGGATTCCCTCGACACGATTCTCAAATATGCTGCATACCACTTGTGGAAGGACTGATCCGCACAAAATCTTTTGTGATGGAGACAGTTTTTCGCCCCCAGAACGCTGGCGAAGGCTTGCGTTCCGATCGAAGCGCGCGTGATCGCCAGCGTCATCGCGCAAAACTGAAACGCGCCATTCGCGAGAATATCGCGGACATCATCGCTGATGAAAGCATCATCGGCCGCCATGCCGACAAGGTGGTCAAGGTCCCGATCAGGGGGGTGAAGGAGTATCGTTTCGTCTTCGGCGACAATCAGGGCGGTGTCGGTACCGGGGACGGCGAGACCAAACCCGGCCAGGTCGTCGGCGAGCGTAAAGACGGTGAGGGCCAGCCCGGCAAAGCCGGTGACCAGCCGGGTGTCGACTATTACGAGACCGACATCACGCTCGACGAGCTGGTCGACATCATGTTCGAGGATTTGGAACTCCCGGACATGGAGCGAAAGATCCTCAAGCAGGTGATGTCCGAGCGGACCTCGAAACGGCGGGGACACCGCCGGAGCGGTCCGCGCGTCCATCTCGACAAACGCAAGACCGCCCGCGCCCGGCTCAAACGAAAGGTGGCGCGGGACGGCTGGTCCGGTGATCAAGACCTGGGCCCCGAGCCAATCACTCCAGACGAGCCGGAGGCAATCGTCGATCAGCAGGACGAAAACCGGTTCCCCTTCGTCCACGACGATCTGACTTTCCGACGCCTGGTCGATCAGCCGCGGGAAGAATCGAACGCCGTCGTCATCTGCATCATGGACACCTCCGGCTCGATGGATGCATTGAAGAAGTATCTCGCCCGAAGCTTCTTCTTCCTCCTCTATCAATTCGTCTGCACCCGTTACGAGCGCGTCGAATTGGCCTTCGTCGCCCACCACACCCGGGCAAGGGAAGTCACGGAGGAGGAGTTTTTCCACAAAGCGGAAAGCGGCGGCACCCTGATTTCCTCCGGCTACACCAAAGCGTTGGAGATCATCCAGGACCGCTATCACCCGGATCATTGGAACGTGTACGCGTTTCACTGCTCAGACGGTGACAATTTCGACAGTGACAATTCGGCCGCCCTCAAGGCGGCCATGGGTCTCTGTGAGCATTGCAATTTGTTCGGCTATGGCGAGATCAAGCCGATGGGGTCCCATTTCTATGAGAGTTCCATGCTGGATCTTTTCCGTCAGCTCGACGCGCCCAACTACCAGTCGGTCCTGATCGAGGGCAAAGAGGATATTTGGCCCAGTTTCCGGGCGTTTCTGGCGCGGGACAAAAACGTCGAGGCGAATTCTTGAGCTCTTGGAACCTGGACGACCTGCGCTATTGGGATGCCGCGATCCGGGAACGGGTCCAGGAATTTCGTCTGGATTGTTTTCCGCAGGAATTCGAAATTTGCGATCACCACGAGATGCTCGGCTACATGGCCTATCACGGCATGCCGGCTCACTATCCCCATTGGAGCTACGGCAAGGCTTACGAGAAGACCAAGACGCTCTACGACTATGGCGTATCCGGCCTCCCCTATGAGCTCGTGATCAACTCGAACCCCTGTCTCGCCTATCTGATGGCCGACAATTCACTCTGCCTGCAGGTTTTGACCATCGCCCACGTCTACGGCCACAATGATTTCTTCAAGAACAATTTCACCTTTACCAGTGCCACCGACGCGGCCGAAACCATTGGCGCCTTCAAGGCCCGGGCCGACCGGGTCCGTCGCTATGCCGAGGACCCGTCGATCGGTGAAGAGGCGGTCGAAAATCTGCTCGACGCGGCTCACGCCCTGGCCTTCTGCATTAGTCCGAACGCCGCGGTTCGAAGCCTCTCCATCGACGAACAACGAGAGCGGGTTCTGGACGCCCGCCGCCAGCCGGAAGATCCCTTCGCCTCGATCCACGCCCGTCCGCAACCGGTCGACGATGGGCCGACGAAGATGCCGCCCGAGCCAGTCGCGGATATCTTGGCGTTCCTTCGAGACCACCATCCCGACTTCTCCGAATGGCAACGCGATGTACTCGACATCGTTGATGCCGAAACCCGCTACTTCGTGCCGCAGATCGAAACCAAGATCATGAACGAGGGGTGGGCCAGCTATTGGCACCACAAGATCATGAACAGTCTCGATCTCCCCCATGAACTCCATCTCGAGTTCCTGGTCCGTCACAATCAGGTGGTGACGCCCCATCCCGGGAGCATCAATCCCTATCATCTGGGTTTCGTACTCTGGACCAAGATCGAAGAGGAGACGGAAACCGACAGCGAGGAGATGCTGTTCGCGGTCCGAGAGACCGATCGCGACACGGCCTTTCTGAGGCGTTTTCTCGATGAGAAGACCATGCGCGAACTTGATCTGTTCGCCTATATGCCGAAGGGAGACAAACTCGTGGTCAGCGAGGTCTCGGATGAGGAACATTGGCGGACCGTTAAGGACAAGCTTATTCGCCAGGTCGGCGCTCAATCGAACCCGTCGATCAAGATCACCGACGCCGACTACGACGCAAAGAGGGAGCTATACCTGGTACACGACCATGACGGCCGGGATCTGGAGCTCAGCTACGCCGAAAAGACGTTGAGCCATTTGCATGGGATCTGGAACAGACCGGTTCACCTGGAGACCCGGCTCAACGATAAGCCGACCCAACTAACCTACGGCGCCCCCGGTTTCGACGCCCGTCTACTCGTCTGATCTCAGCCGGCCGGACCCTCAATAGGTGACGAGCTTGACCGTCTCACCGGCCGCCAGGCTGTCGCCCTCATCCAACGCGTTGAGCGTCAGGAACGTTTCTTTCTTGAAGGCTTCGACCTCCATTCGCGCTGCCAGACTGTCGACCGTATCGCCCCGCTGAACGGTCACCAGCCGCAGGCGCAACGGTTTTAGCTCGGCGGCTTCACTGGCGCTGATCTTCCGAAAACTCTCGATCGTGCCGTAAACGTCTCGGCCTTCCGCCGACGTCCAGGATCCGGGCCTTAAGAACAAGAAACGGTAGACCCGCTCACCCTCATAGCGGATCGCCGCGGCGACGATCTCCGCATCCTTGCCCTGGAACCTGACAGCGGCGCTGCCGGTGGCCGCCGGCATGCCATTGATGGTCCGCCGGTCGACGGCGCCGACACGCAAACCCTCGCGAAAATCATTCGCCACATAGTCGGCGAGGTCCGTCGATGTCGGCACGGTGTCCAGATCGAACTGCATCAAATAGGTATTGTTGAACTGACCGATCACCGCGTTCGGCGTGTTGTTGATCACCATGCCTTCCGGAAAATCGAAGCTGAACCGCAGGTCCGGATGAATGAACGCCGTCTCGCGCACAACCCCTTGAGATGGATCGGTGCCATAGACGATGCCGTCGATTTTCTCCAAAAACGGTTCGCGGTTTCGGGTCGGGCTGGGCGTTTTGTCGGCGGCCGCCTCGGCCGCGGCTTCGACACGTTCGGCTGTACGCGGATGGCTCGCGAGAAAGCTGAAATTGTCCTCATTTGGGTCGCGCCCAGCCCTAAGCTTGGTCAGACGGTCGTTTTCCTGAAGCTTTTCCAGGAACGAAGACATGGCGTTGGGATCATAACCGGTCCGGCTGAGATAACGGACACCCAGCTGGTCCGCCTCGAGCTCCTGGCTCCGGGAAAAACCTTGGACGGTCGCCTGAGCACCGACACCCGCCAACTGACCGACCACCTGGCCCGCCTCACCACCGAAGAGAATGGCGGAACCGATCGCCGCCGCGTTGGCGAAGATGCCGCCGACCTTGGCGCTGCGGTCGCGGAGCGCCGAATGCCGGGCCGTGACATGGCCGATTTCGTGGGCGAGAACACCAGCCATTTCGGCCTCGTTCTCCGCCAGCGCCAGAAGACCCCGTGAGATGTAGATGTAGCCGCCGGGCAAAGCGAACGCGTTAACGACCTCACTGTTGAGCACCGTGAACGTGAAATCGAGGTCGGGCAGCTCCGAATTGGCCTTCAGCCTCTCCCCGACCCGGTCGACATAGGCTGTCACCTCCTCGTTTTGGTAAGCGCCGCCGAACTGGCGAAGGATTTGTGGATGATTCTCCCGCCCGATCTCGATCTCTTCCTCGGGCGTGATGAAGGTCGCCTGACGCTGTCCGGTGGCTGGATTCTCGGTAACCGCGCAGGCCGCCACGAACGGTAGGACCACCAAGGCTGCGACAGCCGTTTTCCTAAGCCGCGACATTTCAGAACGACCTGGACCTTTCGCGAGTTGCCGTTGGTTCCGCCTTTCACAAGCGACAGCGTCCGTCATGGTAGTATCCTCACCTGATGCGCGCGGCTGACCTCGATCATCGGTCCCCCGGCTTCGAACAGAAAGCCTTTGACCTCGATCTTCTTGCCGGCGAGCGCCGCCGTATCGATTGTTTCACCTGCCCGCTTGAGCGCGCTTTTGCGTATCCTCACCGACGAATCATTCCGCCAATCGTCCTCGAAGTTCAGATAGTCGAAAACACGGCGTTCGGCGACTGCGATCACGCGCCCGCGCATGATCACAAAACGATTGCGAAAGCCGACAGCCGGCACCGCGGCAACCGCATGGCGTGGGTCGCTCCACAGACCGGCGCCCCGGTCTCGGGCGTTCCGCTCCGCTGCCGTTAGTTCAGACAAAGGGATTACCCCTGGCGCCGGCCAAAGCACCGCGTCGCCGCGTTCCAACAGGCGTTCGGCTATCGAAACACCATCCTCATCGAAGCCATCGACCAGAAAACGGCCGTGGCGATCCCGAGTTCCGGTTCTCGGCACGAAGGTAAGCTCACGATCGCTCCAAACATCCAGGACCGATGGGTTCGGCACCAGAAGATCAGCGAGCGTAACATTGCCGTCCGGAGCCAAGCGCAAGACCTCAGCCTGGCCCTCCGTTCCCCAGGAGAACAAAGATACGAATAAAACAATATAGATCGATCGTTTGAGCATCGCTGTTCGACAAACCGTTCGATTGAAATTTCATTATAGATCATTGCCCGGTCGTGCCGAAACAAGGGATGTCACAATGGCGATCCCCGACGGTCGAGGACGCCCACCGGCCTGATATTGAGCCCCTGCCCCGAACCGTGCATAGTGTTCGCGGGTCCCCGTAGCTCAGCAGGATAGAGCACGAGATTCCTAATCTCGGGGTCACAGGTTCGAATCCTGTCGGGGACGCCACGTTACGAGCGCTCGCCACACTCGACGGAGGGGATCAGCCCGGACCGGGACCGCGACGCTACTTCACCCAAAGGCTGTGCGGGCTTGCCTACCCCAAAACCCATGGTGACAATGAGGCCTCGCAACGGACAGAGACGGCCAAGTCCGCTCCGATCGTTGAAAAGCGAAGAACCGCGAACCAAGACGTTCGCGGGCTAAATCGGTTCGCCAAAGCGCAATCGTCATGATGGGGAACGATGTCCATGGCCGACCAATCGGTCACGATCGAGGCCTCGATCAGCTGGGATGCGCTCCGCTGCTTTCTGGTGGTTGCCCGCACCGGCAGCTTTTCCGCCGCAGCCAAGGTTTTGGGAGAAACCCCGCCGACGATCGGCCGAAGAACCCGCGAACTCGAGCATCTTCTGTCAGCGCGCCTGTTCGATAGGGTCGCCACAGGTGTCCGCCTCACGGAATCGGGCGACCGGCTCTTGGAAGAGGCCGAGGCGATGGAAGCGGCCGCTATCGCCGCGGCGCGCCGGGTCCAAGGTGACGATCAGGCGCTGAGGGGCCGCGTCGTGGTCACCGCACCGAGCGCGCTCGGCCTCAGTGTCGTCGTGCCCAGGCTCGGCGAATTTCGGGCGACATATCCAGACATTGAACTGGAGCTTCTGCTCGGCACCCAAAAACTCAATCTGATGGCACGAGATGCCGATGTGGCGCTCCGGGTCGGCGCCACCGAACAGCTTGATCTCATCGGCCGCCGGATCGGCACGGTGAGCTTCGGGGTCTATGCCAGCAGGACCTACCTTGCCGAGCGCGGTGAGCCGCTGAAACCGTCGGATCTCGCCGGCCACTGCGTTATCGACACCGCCGGTGAACTGTGGCGGCTGCCCCAGGCAGTCAAGCTGCGGGCGATGGCCAAGGGTTCACGCACCGTCCTGCGCTTTAACAACGTCCAAGCGCAAAGCGCCGCCGCCGTCGCCGGTCTCGGTATCGCGGCCCTGCCGGTCTATCTGGGCGAACGGCAACCGGAGCTGATCCGCATCCTCGATACCTCCTTCATCTGCGAGGAGGACGTCTGGATGCTGACCCATTCGGATTTGCGCCACAAAGCGCGGGTGCGGGCGGTCATGGACTTTCTTGCGGAGGTGGCGAGAACCACGGTTCTCAACCTCGAAGCCTAGTCGGGCGCTGGGCGGCGGGCAGCACGGCCGTGGCCTCGATCTCGACCTTGGCCCGATCCTCGATCAGAGCGCTCACCTGGATCAACGCCATCGCCGGAAAGGTTTTGCCGATCACGGACTGGTAGGCCTGGCCGACTTCCTTCAGCCGCGACAGATAGTCCTGCTTGTCGGTCACGTACCAGGTTAGCCGCACCAAATGCTCCGGTCCCGCACCGGCGCAGGCCAGGACCTCGACGATATTGCGCAGGGTCTGGCGGACCTGATCGACGAAATCGTCGCTTTCGAATGTTTGCTCCGCATTCCAGCCGATCTGACCGCCGGTGAAGATGAACCGGCCTTCGGCGGCGACGCCGTTGGCATAGCCCTTCGCCGGTTTCCAGCTTGCCGGATGAAGCCTTTCGTGCGGGCTCACGTCGCTCAAGAAGCTTCCCCACCGATAAAAGACTGCATGGCCGTCCGGAGATTGTCGGGCCAGGGCTGGGCGCGCATCGGCTCGCCGGCGACATGGACCAAGACAGAGCGCACCGTCATCCGCGGCTCGCCTCCGCACGTCGCCCTGATCAACGGGCGCGCGCTGGAACCGCCCAGATCCGTGAGGCTCAGAGCGAAATCGAGAACCTCACCCAGGCGGGTGGGCGCATGAAACTCGGCCTCGATCCGCGCGGTCGGCACGGCCCGGCGCTGAGCCACATGGATCTCGAAAAAACTTTCGTCGAGCGCAGTCTCAAACCATTCCTCGATCACCGAATTGATCATCTCGAAATAGCGCGGGTAGAAGACGAGTCCCGCCGGATCGCAGTGCTGAAACTCGACTTTTCGAACGGTTTCGAAGATCTTCGTCATGCTGGCCGAGCGCTCACAGATCCGTCCGCATTTCCCAGAGCTCCGGAAACAAAACCACCTCCAGCATACGCCGGAGGTAGGGAACGCCGGCGGTGCCGCCCGTGCCGCGCTTGGCACCGATGATCCGCTCGACCGTGGTCACATGGTTGAAGCGCCAGCGCCGGAAATAGTCCTCGAAGTCGATCAGCTTTTCGGCGAGTTCGTAGAGCGACCAGTGTCGATCCGTTTGCCGGTAGATTTCACACCAGGCAGCGCGGACCGCATCATCGGATCGGTGGGGTTCGCGCCAGTCGCGGTCCACAAGCTTGTCCGGAATGGCGAAACCGGACCGCGCCAGGAGTTTGATCACCTCATCATAGAGGCTGGGCTCGGCGAGCGCCGTTTCCAGGCGGTGGCGGACCGCCGGATCGCGTTCGTGGCTCCGGATCATCGCCGCATTCTTGTTGCCCGCCAAAAACTCGATCTCGCGATACTGGTGGGACTGAAAGCCGGAGCTGCCGCCGAGCTGCCCGCGAAAGCGGGTGTATTCGCTGGGCGTCATGGTCCGAAGCACGTCCCAGGCGGAATTAAGCTGTTCGAAGATCCGGGACACACGCGCGAACATCTTGAAGCAGGGCCGGAAATCGTCACACGTCAAGGCCTGCCGCGCGGCCCGCATCTCGTGGATCGCCAGCTTCATCCACAGCTCGGAGGTCTGGTGCTGGATGATGAACAGGACCTCGTCATGGGCATCCGACAAAGGCGCCTGGGCATTCAACACCTTATCCAGGTGCAGATAGTCGGCATAAGACATGTCGCGGGCGGCCATCAGGTGACCTTCGCCCGGGTCCGAAACCGCGGTTCGTCCCAGAGCCGGTCACTCAGGACCCGCGCCATGACACTGGCGGCCTCGGTCGCCTCGTCACTCGAGTTGTAGAGCGGCGCGAAACCGAAGCGCATGATGTCCGGCGAACGAAAATCGCCGATGACGCCCTGTTCGATCATCGCCTGGACCACGGCATAGCCTTCTTCGTGGCGGAACGAGACCTGGGAGCCCCGACGTTTCGCATTCCTGGGGCTTGCCAGCCTGACGCCGAAATCGGCGCACGCCGCCTCGACCGCTTCGATGAACACCGAGGTGATACGGATCGAATGAGCCCGGGCTTCGTCGATCGTTACCTCCTCCCAAAGGTCGAGCGCGGCATCGAGCGCTGCCAGCGACAGGATCGGCGGCGTTCCCACCTTCATCCGCTCGGCGCCCTCGGCTGGCCGATAGTCGGGATCGAAGGCGAAGGGTGCCTCATGGCCGAACCAGCCGCTGAGAGCGGGCCGGATTTTCGCCTGGTGTTCGGGATGGACGAAGATGAAGCCCGGAGCACCGGGACCGCCGTTCAGATATTTGTAGCCGCAGCCGACCGCGAAGTCGGCTCGGGCCGCCATCAGATCGACCGGCAAGGCGCCGGCCGAATGGGCCAGGTCCCAGACGGTGACAATCCCCAGTTCATGGGCGGCCTCGCTCAGAGCGGCCATGTCATGCAGCCGGCCGGTTCGGTAATCGACCTGGGTCAGCATGAGAACGGCCACGTCGTCGCTCAAAGCGTCCGCGACCTTGTCCGGCTCGACGGTCTTCAAGGAAAGACCGGAGCGGCGCTGGGCCACGCCCTGGGCGATGTAGAGATCGGTCGGAAAATTGCCGATGTCGGAAAGGATTGTCTCGCGCTTCGCCGCCATATCCAAAGCGGCGTTGAGCGCCTTGAACAAATTGACCGACGTGCCGTCGCCGGCGATGACCGAGCCGGGCGGCGCGCCGATCAGTTTCGCGATTTTATCGCCAACCCCGCTCGCCAGATCGATCCAGCCGGAATCGTTCCAACCCCGGATCAGACGTTCGCCCCATTCTTCCATCAAACAGCGCTGAACGCGGGCGGCCGCGACCTTGGGCAATGCGCCCAAGGAATTGCCGTCCAGATAGATGATGCCTTCCGGCAACGAAAATGCCGAACGGAGCAGCGCATCGGTCATCGTCCCGGTGCCTCGCCTTCGCGCAGCCGAAAACGTTGGATCTTGCCGGTGCTGGTCTTCGGCAGCGCGTCCAGGAAAAGGATCGAGCGGGGGTACTTGAAGGGTGCGATCGTGGCCTTCACGTGATCCTGTAAACGGGCGGCGCACGCTTCGTCGCCTGTGACGCCATCGGCCAGCACAATATGAGCCTCGACGATCTGCCCGCGCTCGGGATCGCTTTTGCCGACCACCGCGCACTCGACCACGTCGCCATGGGCGAGCAGCGCTGCCTCAACCTCCGGACCAGCGATATTGTAGCCGCCGGAGATGATCATATCGTCGGTGCGGGCCCGAAAAAGAAAAATCCCGTCCTCATACCGGACAAAACTGTCACCGGTGATGTTCCAGCCCTGGCGGACATAGTCCTGTTGGCGCGCATCGGCGAGATAGCGGCAGCCGGTGGGGCCCTTGACCGCGAGCCGGCCCACTTCACCCGGCCCGACCTCGTTCATCTCCTCGTCGACCAACTTCGCCTCATAGCCGGTGACAGGCCGGCCGGTCGCACCCGGCCTCGCATCATCCAGCCGGTTGGAGATGAAGATGTGCAGCATCTCGGTGGAGCCGATGCCGTCCAGCATCGTTTTGCCGGTCCGCTCCAGCCACTCCTCGAACACCGGCGCCGGCAAGGTTTCGCCGGCCGAAACCGCGATCCTTAGCGACGACAGATCGGCGCCGTCACGCATCGCCCGCAACATGAAACGATAGGCTGTGGGTGCCGTGAAGCAGATCGTCGCCTTATAGGTCTCGATGATCTCGATCATGTTGGCCGGTGACGCGGTCTCCAAGAGCGTCGCCGTCGCGCCGAAGCGCAAGGGGAAGATGGCGAGCCCGCCGAGGCCGAAGGTGAAGGCGAGCGGCGGCGAGCCGACGAACACATCGTCCGGCGTGACCTGCAAGACTTCCCGGGCGTAGGCGTCCGCGATGATCAGGAGATCCCGGTGGAAATGCATCGTCGCCTTCGGCTCGCCCGTGGTGCCGGAGGTGAAGCCCAGGAGCGCCACGTCGTCGTGGCTGGTCCGAACGGCGTCGAAGCCGACCGGCTTGTCGAGGGCGATCCGGTCGAGTTCCGCATCATGGTTGGCGGTGCCGTCGAAACTCACGACCTTGTCGAGATACCAGCTGGTTTTGCGGCAGGCGACGATCTCGTCCATCATCCGGCTATCGCAGAGCGCCAGGCCGATTTCCGCCTTGTCGACGATTTTCGCAAGCTCGCCCGCGCGCAGCATGGGCATGGTGTTGACCACGACGGCGCCGGCCTTCGTGGCAGCCAGCCAGCAGGCGACCATGGCCGGGTTGTTGGCCGATCGGATCAGCACCCGATTGCCTGGCCGGACGCCATACTGATCGACCAGGGCGCGGGCCAGACGGTTGGTCCAGTCGCTGAGCTCCTTGTAGGTCCGCCGGCGGCCATTGCCGATCAGGGCCACCCGGTCGCCGAAGCCACGATCGACCATGGCGTCGGTGAGCTCGACCGCCGCGTTCAACTCTTTGGGATAATCGAAGCCATCGAGCAGAAGGTCGGGCCATTGATCGAAGGGCGGAAGATTGTCTCGGGCGAAACGGTCCTCGTGGCCACTGGCATCGAGCATCTCAATCTCCCTTGAGGAGCGAGCGGGCGATCACGATTTTCTGGACGTCCGATGCGCCCTCATAGATCCGAAGGGCCCTGATCTCCCGGTAGAGCATCTCGACCGCGCTGCCCGCCCGAACCCCGTCGCCGCCGTGGAGCTGGACCGCCGCATCGATCACGGCTTGCGCGCGCTCGGTCGCATGCAGCTTCGCCATGGCCGCCTCCCGGGTGATCCGCGACGCGCCTTGGTCCTTGGCCCAGGCGGCGCGATAGACCAGAAGCGCGGACGCGTCGACATCGAGCGCCATCTCCGCCAGATGCCCCTGGACCATCTGCAAATCGGCCATCGGCGCGCCGAACAATTCTCTTTCCGATACGCGCTTTTTGGTTTCATCCAGCGCCCGGCGGGCGAAACCGAGCGCGGCCGCGCCCACGGTCGGACGAAATATGTCCAAGACGGCCATCGCGACCTTAAAGCCCTGGCCCGGCTCGCCGATCAGGGCGTCGGCATCCAGGTGGACATCGTCAAAACGAAGCCGGGCCAACGGGTGCGGCGCGATCGTGTCGAGGCGCTCGGCAATGGCGATACCCGCCGTGTCCGCCGGCACCAAAAAGGCCGAAAGTCCCTTGGCGCCGGAGCCCTCGCCGGTGCGGGCCAACACGGTGTAGAAATCGGCGATCGGGCCATTGGAGATCCAGGTCTTCTCGCCGCTGAGGCGCCAGCCATCTCCATCGGCCCTGGCGGTGGTCTCGATGGCGGCCACGTCCGAGCCGGATTTGGGCTCCGTCAGCGCGAAGGCAGGGATCGCCCGGCCGCTGCGGCTCGCATCCAGCCACCCTCGCTGTTCGGCGCTGCCAAACAGGCTGACCGCGCCCGCGCCCAGACCCTGCATGGCGAAAGAGAAATCGGCCAAAGCTTGCCGGTAGGCCAAAATCTCCCGGGTGAGACAGAGACTTCGGATGTCGAGCTTTTCGCCGGCACCAGCGCCGGTGGCCATGAGCCAGCCGTCCCGGCCGAGCATGGCGACCAACTCCCTGCAGGCGGCGTCGACATCGGCCAACATCACGGGCAAGTTCGCAACGCACCAAGTGTCCAGACGATCGGCCAGTTCCCGGTGTCGGTGCTCGAAGAACGGCCAATCGAGAAAGCTCCTGTCGGCCATCAATCGCCCTCGAAAACGGGCTTCTCCTAGGCGACGAACGCCCGGTAGGCACGTTCGAAATCTTTCGTCGCCATGCAGATCGCCTGGGCCTGGGCTTCCGCCTCGATCGCCTGCTCTAAGCCCATCGACCATTCCTGAAGAAGCTGCGTCTTGGTGATGCTGTGGGCGAAAGTGGGACCCGCCGCGATTTTCTGAGCAAGAGCCAGGGCCTCGTCCTCCAACAGATCGGCATCGACGATCCGGTTGAAAAAGCCCCAGTCAAAACCCTCATCCGCCGTCATGGTCCTGCCGGTGTAGAGAAGCTCGGCGGCCCGGCCCTGGCCGATGATCCGCGGAAGCATGGCGCAGGCGCCCATGTCGCAACCGGCAAGGCCTACTCTCGTAAACAGAAAAGCGGTCTTGGCGCCGGGGCTCGCGAGCCGGATGTCGGACGCCATGGCGATGATCGCACCGGCACCGACGCAGACACCGTCCACGGCGGCGATGACCGGTTTGCCGCAACCGATCATGGCCTTGACCAGGTCACCGGTCATCCGGGTGAAGGCGAGAAGACCCTTCATGTCGCTCGCCACCAACGGGCCGATGATATCGTAAACGTCACCGCCGGAGCAGAAATTGCCGCCGTTGGAGGCGAACAAGACTACGTCGACATCCTCGGCGTCGACCAAGCCACGAAACGTGTCCCGCAACACCGCATAACTGTCGAAGGTCAGCGGGTTCTTTCTTTCAGGTCGATCGAGGCGGACGACCGCAACCCGGCCTTCCATCCGCCAACGGAAGTGAACCGGCTGCAGATCGGCCATCCTGGACAATGCGCTCATCCTCGCTCGATCGTTTCGGAAATGATGATGCGCGTCGTCCCGGCATCGTTCAAGCTTGAGGAATCTCTCGCTCGCCCGATGATGATTGATGGAAGGGAGACCAGGATCCGTGACCGACGCCGCCGACTGGGACGATGCTTACGCGAACATGCCGCACATCGAAGGAGGCGAAAGCTATCCGCCCCGGTGGCAGAGCGAGGCCGTGGCTTTCAGAGAGCAGTCCGGTGACCAGCACCGCGCTCAATTGGATCTCGCCTATGGTGAGGGTGAGCGCCAGCGCCTGGATCTGTTTCACCCCGAAGGCCATGCCCAGGGGCTGGTGGTCTTCGTCCATGGCGGTTTCTGGCGCGCCTTCGACAAATCCTACTGGTCGCATCTGGCCGCTGGCGCCCTCGCGAAGGGGTGGGCTGTGGCGCTCCCCAGCTACACGCTCTGCCCGCAGGCGACGATCCCCCAGATCGGCCGGGAGATCGCCACGGCGATCCGTTTCGCCGCCGAGCGGGTCGAGGGGCCGGTCTATCTGATCGGCCATTCCGCGGGCGGCCATCTGGTGACGCGCCTGCTTTGCGAGGAGGGATCGCTGCTGGGCGACCTGGCGCCGCGGATCGGCCGCGTGATCTCGATCAGCGGTCTCCATGACCTAAGACCGCTCCTTAAGACAAAGCTCAACGACGATCTTCGACTGGACATGGCGACCGCCCGAGCTGAGAGTCCGGCGCTTCTAACGCCCCTTCCGGGGCTCGATCTGGTCTGCTGGGTGGGCGCGAACGAACGCCCGGAATTTCTTCGCCAGAATGCGCTTCTCGCCACGATCTGGTCGGGCTTTGATCTGTCGATCAAGAGCATCGAGGAGCCGGGCCGTCATCATTTCGACGTCATCGACGGTCTGACGCGAGCCGACGGCGCTTTGACCACCTTGTTGTTGGAGCGCTGAGATGCGCGTTGCCTGTCTCGGCGGCGGGCCCGCCGGGCTCTACTTCGCAATCTCCATGAAGCTTAAGGATCCGAGCCACGAGATCGTCGTCTTTGAGCGAAACCGATCCGACGACACGTTCGGCTGGGGGGTCGTTTTGTCCGAGGAAACGCTCGCCAATCTGGAGGCGAACGACGCCCGAAGCGCCGCCCGTATCCGGGAAAACTTCGCCTACTGGGACGACATCGCCGTCCATCTTCACGGCCAAAAAATCGTCTCGAGCGGCCACGGCTTCTGCGGCATCGGCCGGATGAAGCTTTTGTCAATTCTTCAAGAGCGGGCGGGCGAACTCGGCGTCCAGATTCGCTTCGCCCATGAGGTCGAGACCATCGACGATCTCGACGACTATGACCTGATCGTTGCCGCCGACGGCATCAACTCGAAGATCAGGCAAAGATTCCAGGACCGTTTCAAGCCGGACGTCGACGTGCGCGCCTGCAAATTCGTCTGGCTCGGCACCAGACAAAAATTCGACGACGCGTTCACCTTCATCTTCGAGAGGACGGAGAAGGGCTGGATCTGGGCCCACGCCTACCAATTCGATGCCGACACGGCGACCTTTATCGTCGAGTGCAGCCAGGCGACTTGGGAACGCTTCGGCTTCGGCGCGATGAACCAGGAAGAAAGTTGCCGCGCTTGCGAGGCCATTTTTGAGCCTTGGCTTGGCGGCCACCGGCTTATGACCAATGCCAGCCACATCCGTGGCTCCGCCTGGCTCACTTTCCCCCGCCTGCTCTGCGAGAATTGGAGCCACGGCAAGATCGTGCTGCTCGGCGACGCCGCCGCCACCGCCCATTTCTCGATCGGCTCCGGCACCAAGCTGGCCCTGGAGAGCGCGATCGATCTCGCCCGTATCCTGCATCGCGAGCCCGATCTGGCGCGGGCCTTCGAGCGCTATGAGGAGGAGCGCCGGACCGAGGTCCTGAAGCTGCAATCGGCGGCGCGTAACTCGGTCGAGTGGTTCGAGCAGGTCGAACGCTATCTGGACTTGGATCCGATCCAGTTCACCTATTCGCTGCTGACCCGCTCGCAGCGTATCTCCCATGAGAATCTGAGGCTGCGCGACCGGACGTGGCTGGAGACCGCCGAACGGTGGTTCGAGGAACAGGCCACGAACATGAAACCGGCGAAGGCCCGACCGCCCATGTTCGTCCCGTTCCGGCTCAAGGAGCTCGAACTCGCCAATCGCATTGTGGTCTCGCCGATGGCCCAATACTCGGCGACCGACGGCATGCCCGGTGCCTGGCATCTGGTTCATCTCGGCAGCCGGGCGGTGGGCGGCGCCGGCCTGGTCTACACCGAGATGGTCTGCGTCTCGCCGGAAGGCCGGATCACCCCAGGCTGCGCCGGCCTGTATACGGACGCCCAGGCCGGCGCCTGGCGCGAGGTCGTCGATTTCGTCCATCAGAACAGCCAGGCGAAGATCGCCATTCAATTGGGCCACGCCGGCCCCAAGGGCTCGACGCAATTGGGTTGGGAAGCGATGGACGCACCGCTCGCCGAAGGCAATTGGCCGGTCATGGGACCGTCACCGGTTCCCTGGTCGGATGCCAATCAGGTGCCGCTTGCGATGGACCGAGCCGCCATGGATCGCGTCATCGAGGATTTCGTGGGCGCGGCGCGCAGGGCCGCCGATCTCGGCTTCGATCTGTTGGAGCTCCACTGCGCCCATGGCTATCTACTCTCGGCCTTCATCACGCCGATCACCAACCGGCGCACCGATCGCTATGGCGGCTCGCTCGAAAACCGGATGCGGTTTCCGCTCGAGGTCCTGGAGGCCATTCGCGGCGTGTGGCCCGAAATAAAGCCCATCTCGGTGCGGGTTTCGGCCCATGACTGGGTGGGTGACGCGGGGATCACCCCGGAGGAAGCCGTGCGGATCGCCGGCCTTCTGAAAGCGGCTGGGGCCGACATCATCGATGTGTCCGCCGGCCAGACCTCGATCGAAGCCAAGCCCGTCTACGGTCGGATGTTTCAGACCCCCTTCGCGGACCGGATCCGGAACGAGGCGAAGATCGCGACCATGGCGGTCGGCAACATCTTCGAGGCGGATCACGTCAACTCGATCCTGATGGCCGGCCGGGCCGATCTCTGCTGTCTCGCCCGTCCCCATCTGAGCGATCCTTACTGGACGCTGCGGGCCGCGGCCGAGCTCGGCTATGACGGCGCCTCTTGGCCGCTGCCCTACCTCGCCGGCCGTGACCAGTTGGTTCGGCTCAAGGCTCGATGGGAAACTGATGCGCCGAGGGTTTGAACGATGAGCGGATTGATTGGCCGGCATGCGCTAGTCACCGGCGCCGGCAGTGGTATCGGCGCCGCCATCGCCCGGAGCTTGGCCGCGGCCGGTACAAGACTGACCCTGGTCGGCCGTCGCTCGGAGCCTCTGAAGACCGTGAGCGACGAGACCGGCGGCGCGACCGTCCTGACCGCAGATCTGACCCGGGAGGCGGAGGTTCAGGCGATGGCGGCGGAGCTCCGGGAGCCCGTCCAAATCCTGATCGTCAATGCCGGTGCCGCCGAAAGTTGTTCGTTTTCGAAGATCGCGCTTGAGCAGTGGCGGAAGATGATCGACGCCAATCTGACGAGTGCGTTTCTCACCAGCCGCGCGCTCCTGCCGGCCATGGTCGAGGAACCGAGTGCTCGTATCGTTTTCGTCGCGTCTACCGCCGGGCTCCGGGGCTATCCGTATGTCGCGGCGTACGCTGCGGCGAAACACGGGCTTATCGGCCTGATGCGCTGCCTCGCTCTGGAGACGGCGGGAACAGGCGTGACGGTCAACGCGGTCTGCCCCGGCTTCACCGAAACACCCCTTCTCGAGCGATCGGTTGACCAGATCGTCGCCAAGACCGGGCGTTCTCGCGAGGACGCAGTTCGCCAGTTGACCCGGACCAATCCCCAAGGGCGGCTGGTCAGACCCGAAGAGGTGGCGGACAGCGTGCTTTGGTTGTGCGGTCAGGGGGCGAGCGCCGTCACCGGCCAGGCGATCTCCATCTCCGGTGGCGAGGTGCAGACCGGATGATGCTGTTGCGCCCGTTGGGGCGCCGCTGAAACCTTGCGCCGCCGGGGGCCTTCCGCTTTTCTGCCAGGAACGAGCGACAACGATCTGGGATGGGGACGGCCATGAGCAAAATCAGCGCTTCCGATCTGACGCAGTTGGACCGCAGGGACGAGAACGGGATGACCCGCCGGCGATTTACCCGGGGTGCCCTGTCCGCCGCGCTGGCTGGCCCGCTTCTGGCCCACCCGGCCCTACAGCGCCTCGCCGGTGCCGCCGATTTCTCGGGCCAGACGCTCAAATTCATGATGATCAATCCCCATGCCGGGTCGATCGAGCCGCTGTCCGCCGCCTTCGCCGAGATGACAGGCGCCGAGTTGGAATCGGTCAAGGTGCCCTACGATCAGATCACGGCCCAGGCGACGCTCGATGTCATGTCCGGGGCCAATGAATTCGACGTGGTCGAATATTGGTATGCCGACAAGGAGGCCCTGGTCCGGGACGGCGTCCTGCTCGACGTCACCGACCGGATCGAGGCCGACCGGGACGCGATTGACCCGGACGACTTCTTGGGCTCGCTCTACGACGCCTACACGCTGGTCGACGGCCGACGCTACGGCCTGCCCTATGACGGCGACACCCATGTCCTGTTCTACAATAGCGAAATCCTGGAGCGGAACGGTCAGACCCCGCCCAGCACCTGGGATGACTACACAGCCGTGACCAAGGCGATCTCGGATGCCGAGGGCGGCGACGGCACCTACGGGGCGCTGATCATGGGCAAGCAGTTCCCGATCATCCTCTGCTCGACCTACGCCAACCGGCTGGGCGGCTTCGGCGGCGACTTTCTGGACGCAGACGGCAGGCCCGCGCTCACCAGCGACGCGGCGATCGGGGCTGCCAAAGCGCTGATGGACGCGGCACCCCACGCGGCGCCGACCCCGCTCGAGACCGAATTCGGCAACTCGATCCCCGTTTTCCTTGGCGGCAAGGCCGGCATGATCGAGTTCTGGACCGATATGGGCACCTGGGCGGAAGACCCGGAGCAAAGCCAAATCGTCGGCAATTGGGGCGTCGTACCCATGCCGGTCGGCGGATCAAACACCACCAACCGCCCGGCCATGAATGCCGGTTTCGGCTTCGCCGTCTCATCGGGTTCGGACAATCCGGACATGGCCTGGGAGTTCGTCAAAATGGCGTCCTCGAAGGAATTTCACGTCGAAGTGCTGACCAACAACAAGACCGGGGTCGACCCGATCCGCTCGTCGGCGATGGAGGCCTATCGGGGCTTCGCGCCGAAACAGGCGGAAGCGGTGGAACAGGCGATCGCGGACGCCTTTCCCTGGCCGACCAGGCCGGAAAGCCCGGAGCTCATGCAGGCGCTGACCGACGAACTAGGCGAAATGCTGGCGGGCCAGAAGGAACCGGAACAGGCACTCGCCGACGCCCAAAGCTTCTGGGAGAAGACGCTCGGCTGATTTTTCGTCTTAAGGGACGTGTCGGTAACGGGCCAGCATCGTGGCGGTCGGCTCCTCGCCTGGGCGATCGCCACGCCCTTGCTGCTCGGCATCATCGTCTTCGCGCTCTATCCGTTCGTCTATCTGATCCTGCTCTCGATCTCCGATTCCAATCTGGGTCAGGTTTTTCGCGAATGGGTCGGTGGCGACAACTACGCCGACGCGCTGACCGACGATAAATACACCGCCTCGATCGGTCGGTCCGTCGGCTTCGCCCTTTTCACCACGGCGCTGGCCATGGTTTTGGGCCTGGCCGTCGCCTTGCTCTTGGACCAGGCGGTTCGCGCCCGAAACCTGTTGCGCACGCTGATCCTGCTACCCTTGCTGACACCGCCGGTCACGGTCGCGGTCATGTGGCAGCTACTCCTCACCCCGCATGGCGGCTGGCTCAACAGCTTTTTGGCCGATCTCGGCCTTATCACCCAGCCGATCAGCTTTCTGGGCCAGCCGACGGCGGCGTTCGGCTTTTTGTGCCTGGCTGATGTCTGGCAATGGACGCCGTTCGTGGCGCTCATGACCTTCGCCGCGCTTCAGACCCAGCCCGAGGAGGTGGTCGACGCGGCGCGGATGGACGGCGCAACCCCCTGGCAGCTGTTCACCCATGTGACCTTGCCGATGCTGTTGCCGGCGCTGTTGGGGATAGCACTCATCAAGCTGGTCATCGCGTTCAAGGTTTTTGACCTGGTGTTCGTGCTCACCGCCGGCGGCCCGGGCCAGGCGACCACCGTTTCGAGCTTTCACATCTACCGGGTCGCCATCCAACAGTTCGACATCGGCATGGCCGCGACCCAGACACTTGTGCTGGCGATCGTCGTCGGTCTGGTGACGCTCCCCTTCACCATGGCCCATGACCGCGCCGAGCGGAGGCTCGGGTGAGCCGGACCCTCTATCTCCCGCTGGTGACCCTGACGGTCCTCTTCTTCACCTTCCCAATCCTCTATCTGGCGCTGGTCTCGCTGAAGAATCAGGCGGACATCGCGTCCGGCGACATCTTCCCAACCACCCTGTTCTTCGCCAACTATCCTGACGCCTTCGCCTCGATCGCCCTTGCCACTTACTTACGCAACTCGGCTCTGGTGGCGGCGGCGGGCACGCTTTTGACACTGGTGATCGCCGTGCCCGCGACCCACGCCATCGTCCGGCACCGGCTTGGCGGCAATGTCCTGCCGGCGGTGATTCTCGGCACCTACATCGCACCGCCGATCGTGGCCCTGTTCCCGCTGTTCTTCCTGCTTCGATACCTGGGACTGGTGAACACGCTTCCCGGCCTCGCCCTGGTCTATGGCGTCATGAACCTGCCGGTCGCCTTCTGGCTCTTGTCCAGCTTCGTCCGCCGTCTGCCCGTGGAGCTGGAGGAAGCCGCCGTCATCGACGGCGCCGGCACCGGAACGATCCTGTTCAAGGTGGTGATCCCGCTCCTGATGCCCGGCATCGCCAGCACCGCGATCATCTGTCTGATCCTTTCCTACAACGAGTTCCTGCTCGCTTCCTTCCTGACCCGGAGCGAGAGCACCCAAACGCTGCCGGTGGGCCTCTCGCTCTACCAGGGCGACCGGCAGTTAAGGTACGGCCAGATGGCGGTGGCATCCCTGGCGGCGATGGCGCCGGTCTATCTCATGGCTGTGTTCTTCCAGCGCTGGCTTATCCGGGGTCTCACCTCGGGCGCCGGCCGCTAGCAACGGGAGGGTTGGATGACGCCGGAACAAGCCCCTGAAGTCGTGGCCTTGGTCGACACACTGATCCCCGGGGACGACCGGTTCCCACCGGCGTCCCTGGTCGGAACGCACGGTCACTTGGTGACGCGACTGCGCGAGCTGCATGGCCCGGAAGCGTTGGCGCAAGCCCTGCAAAAGCTGGGCGAAGCGGCGGGGGCCCTGGCGACGAGGGATCCATCCGAGCGCAACACCGCGGTCGGGCGCTTCGAACAGGCGGATCCGGCCTTGTTCCAGATGCTGCGCATGATCACCTATCTCAGTTACTATGAACAGCCGGCGGTGATCGATGTCCTTCGTGGCATGGGCTTTGACTATAATGATGCTCCCTTGCCCGATGGCTACCGCCTCGAGCCGTTCGACCCGGCGACCGATCGGCCCCGGACGGCTCGCGGATCCTTCGTCAGCACTGCCGATCTGGACGGGAGAGCGCCATGACCAGCGCCCGCCACGATCCGGTCGACGTGCTGGTCATCGGTGCCGGTTGCGCCGGTGCCATCTGTGCCCGGATCCTGGCCGAGGCCGGCATCAAAACCGCCTGCCTTGAACAGGGCCCCTGGTGGCAGGCGGACGACTTTCCCCACTACCGGAGTGACTGGGAGTGGCAGCGGCTGACCCGCTGGAGCACGGCGGTCAATGTCCGAAAACAGCCTCACGACTATCCGGTCGACAGCACGGACGAGATGACCTTGATGTGGTCGGGTGTCGGCGGAGCGACCACGATCTACACCGCCACCTGGCCCCGGTTTCGCCCTTCCGACTTTCGGAAAAGGAAAGAGCACGGTCTCGCGCCCGATTGGCCGGTCACTTACGAAGATCTGGCGCCGCATTATGAGGCAACCGATCAGTGGGTGGGGGTGAGCGGCCTTACCGGCGATACGGCGATGCCGCCCCGGGGATCGTTCCAGACCCCGCCGCTGCCGCCCACGGAAGTCGGCCGGGTGGCGGCGAAAGGGTTTTCGAAGCTGGGTTGGCACCACTGGCCGATGCCCTGCGCGATCCTCGCCGAGGACTATGACGGTCGGCCGGCCTGCAATGGCTGCGGCAATTGCCAGAGCGGCTGTCCCCGGGGCTCGATGAATTCCGTCGGCCGAACCATTTGGCCGAAGGCGGTTCGAGCCGGCGCCGAGCTTCGGACCTTCGCCCGGGTCGAACGGATCGAGACCGACGAGCAGGGAAAAGCCACCGGCGCGGTCTATGTCGACCGCAACACCGGCACCCGCCATTTCCAGCCCGCCGATATCGTCATCCTGTCGGCCAATGGCATTGGCAGCCCGCGGCTGCTCCTGCTCTCGGATGGAAAAAAGCACCCCAACGGGCTGGCGAACCGGAGCGACCAGGTCGGCCGCAACCTGATGCACCACGTGCTTTCGATCGTCGAAATGTGGACGCAGGAGAAGCTGAACAGCCACCAGGGCGTCGTCTCCTCCGCTTTGATCTCCGAGGAATTCGCCGAGACCGATCCGGGCCGCGGCTTCGTCAACGGCCTCACCATCCACATCGCCCGGCTTAACGGTGCGGGCTATCAGGCGCTGGGATCCCATTCCGGCAACATCGCGCC
The DNA here is from genome assembly GCA_050331695.1 of Geminicoccaceae bacterium. GTDB lineage: Bacteria > Pseudomonadota > Alphaproteobacteria > Geminicoccales > Geminicoccaceae > JBHJGP01. Next base: position 60,332 of record JBHJGP010000001.1, on the reverse strand, counting down.
CTGGGGTGCCGGCCACCACGACCATGTGACCAGCCATTTCGGCCATGGGCTTTGCGCGCTGATCGTCGGCGACGACCTGCCCCAAGCGTCCAACCGGGTGACCCTGTCGGCGGAGGTCAGCGATTCCAGCGGGCTGCCGGCACCGCACATCACCTACAAGCTGCACGACAATGACGAGAAACTGATCCGTTTCGGCATGGACCGGGCCCGGGATCTAGCCGGCGCCATCGACGCGTTCGACGTCAAGGTCAATGACTTCGGCCTGAGCGGTGCCGGCTACTGTCCGCAGGCCTGGCATCTTCTGGGCACCTGCCGCATGGGCGATGACCCCGAAACGTCCGTTGTCGATCGCTGGCATCGAAGCTGGGATTGCCCCAACCTCTACATCATCGACGGCTCATCCTTCGTCACCGGCGCCGCCGTCAACCCGACCAGCACGATCTCGGCCCTGGCCCACCGGGCCGCGCACCATCTGGTGGAGAACCGCGCCGCCGCAACCTAGTTGTTGGCGTCGCGAAAGGTTTTCGGCCAGGTGAAGCTGAAGGTGGTTCCCCGCTCACCTTCTTTACTGATGAGCTCGATCTCGCCGCCGAAGCGCTCCACCGCTCGCTTAACCAGGGCAAGGCCAAGGCCCGTACCGCCGCGGCTATTGTCACCCCGGCGATAAAGCTCGAAGGCCTTGCCCTGGAGCGTTTCGGGAATGCCAGGGCCATCGTCGCTGACGGTAAAGCACACCTCGTTCTTGTTGACCGGATCACAGCGCACCTCGATCCGCCCCCGGTCCCAGTCATGGTGGCTGATGGCGTTGCCGATCAAATTCCGGAACACATGCTCGAGCACCGCCCAACTGGTGACCAATTCCGGCATGCGGCTTTGGATGTCGATCTCGAACCCTTCGGGCGGGTCGAGAAGCCGGCAGGCATTTTCGACGACGGCCGTGGGGTGCAGCCGCTCGACGTCGAGCGGCGCCCGGCCCACACGGGTGTAGTCGAGCAGGCCCTCCAGCAGTTTCGCCATCTGCCGAAGCCGTTCCCGGACCATGGTGAACTGCTTGACGGTGCCGGGATCGAGCTTGTCCGCCGTGTCTTGCTCCAAATGGCCAAGCACCACCTGGCAAGACCTGAGCGGTGAACGCAAGTCATGGCTCGCCAAATAGCTGAAGCGCTCGAGTTCTTGATTGGCCTCGTTCAGTTCTTGGATCTTGCGCTCCAAATCGCCTTCGGCGGCTTTGACATCCGACACATCGGTGGTGACCGCAAGCGAACCGATGAGCTTGCCGTTTGCGTCGCGCTCAGAGACCGCGGCGAGCATCGCGTCAACAATGCTTCCGTCCTTCTTGACCCATTGATAGGCAATGTTTTCGACGGAGCCGTCGCGAATGAGGGTCGGGATCGCCACTTGTTCAGCACATTTGCGTGACTCCGGCGTCAGGAAGTCAGCAACGGGCCGCCCGATCGCCTCATCGCGCTCGTAGCCCAGCTTTTTGAGCCAGAACTGACTAGCGCCGATGAGCGTTCCTTTGTCGTCAATGGAATGCAGCATGATCGGCGCTTCTTCAAAGAGCACACGATAGCGCCGCTCAACATCGGACAGACGCCGTTCCGCATACTTCTGCTCGGTAATGTCGCGCCCTGTCCCGCGGTATCCAACAAATGCGCCATCGTCAGCAAATATGGGCATGCCACTAATGCGGGCGTAGCGGCGCTGTCCTGCCGGATTGGTGATTGCGTACTCGAAATCCGTGAACGGCTTGCGCGCGGCAAGATCTGCTAGATGTTTGGCCCAAAGCTCATGTTCGGACGGATCGACCCCTGCCTTTTCCCAGCGGGTCTTGCCGATAACCTCGGTCGGCCCCACGCCCATAATCGAGACATTTTCGCTCTCAAAAGTGAAACGATGTTCGACGTCGGTTTCCCAGATCCAATCCGATGCGGTGGCAAGGAAACTTTGAATACGGTCACGGTTCTGTTCAGCCTCGGTCCTTGCCTGCTTGAGCTCTTCAATATCGATACAGATAATGATTGCGCCATCAATATGCCCACCATCCCGATAGTAGGGCTGCATCCGCAAGAGATAAGTGCGGTCACCCTTAACCTCGATTTCTTTCTCGAACTTACTACCGTCATGACAAGCTTTCCGAATATTGTCGTGAAATTTTTCGTCAACGAAACGATGGGTTATATGGTCGATCGGCCGACCGATGTCGTATTTGACAAGATTAAAGATCGACGCTGCCGCTGGCGTGAATTTTCGTATTTTCAGGTCTTTGTCAACGAAGATGGTTCCATTTCCTGTCGCTCGAAGAAGATGCTCCATATCGTGATTGACTTGAGAAAGCTCCGAGATTTTCTGCTCGTGCTCGGCGCTGACGGTGTGCAGTTCCTCGTTGAGCGAGTGAAGTTCTTCATTGGTGCTCTGAAGCTCTTCATTCGAAGACATTAACTCTTCATTGGAAGCCTGCAGTTCCTCATTGCTGGCCTCGAGTTCCTCGATTGTCGCTTGCAGGTTTTCCTCGGTCGCCTGCAAAGATGCCTCGAGCTGGGCAATCCGGGGTTGGGGTTCGGCGCTGATCAAAGAAGGCGAGGTACCGGCGCCGTCCTCGCCTTCGTTGGCAATCGGCGGGCCCTCGATAATCAGCCGGATCAGGCAGTAGCTGGTCTTCTGACTATCCGGCAGTTTGATCGGTTCAGCGATCACCGAAACGATGAGGTGTCGCTCATCGTCAGTCGACTTGACTGTCAATTGATGGCTGGCCGTCTTGAGCCCGTGCCTCAGGGTCCGCTCCATCGCCGTGCTAACGGCTATCGAAAGTTCCTGGACGACCACGTCGCCTGCTCTCCGGGAGACCACACCCGGTTGCGGCGGGCGCAAGAATTTCGCAGCATCGCCGAAAACGTGCACGACCTCGCCCGATGCCTCCACCAGCAGCGATGCCGGCGCATACTCGTCTAAGAGCCGATCGTAGGCGGCTTTTAAAGGTGGTGGCTGGGAGCCGGAAAAGCGGAGCTCACGGCGCTGCTCGGTCGGTGACCAGGTGTTGTCCCGGGTGCTTATCGGCAGGAGTGAAGCGGTCGCGGCAAGCCGGCGATCGCGGAGTTTTCGGTAGATGCGCAACCTGCCGTTCACCGGTTCCAGCTCGACATCAAGCTTGGCGACCGTCTCGCTGCTGCCCAGGAACAAATAGCCCTGGCGCCGAAGGGAGAAGTGGAACAGCGCCAGCGACTTTCTCTGGGCAATGTCGCGGAAATAGATGAGAAGATTGCGGCAGCTCACCAGATCCATTCGAGTGAACGGCGGATCGCGCAGCAAATTGTGGGTGCTGAAGACGATCTGCCTGCGCAGGTGCGCCCGAACTTTATAACCAGTTTCGACCTTGTCGAAGTAACGCTCGATACGCTCCTGGCCTAGCCCATTTGACCTGCCGGCCGGATAAAAGCCCTCGCCGGCGATAGCCAGCGAGCCCTCGTGAATGTCGGTTGCGAAGATCTTCAGATTGACCGACTTACCCATTTGCTTCGCCTGTTCGGCGATCAAAATGGCGATCGAATAGACCTCCTCGCCGGTGGCGCAACCGGCCACCCAGATCCGGATCTGTCGGTCGGCGCTCATCCGTTCGACCAGATCGGGAATGACCGTCCTCGCCAGCTCATGGAAGGCGTCGGCGTCCCGGAAGAACGACGTCACCCCGATCAGAAGATCGTGGTACAGCAGCTCCAGTTCTTCCGGCTTCTCGCGCAACAACTCGGCGTAGGTGGCGAGGTCCGGGATGTTCTTGAGCTCGGCCCGGCGGTTGATCCGGCGGCCCACGGTCGAGCTCTTGTAATAGCCGAAATCGGGACCGAACCGTCGCCTCAGCAGCTCGAGGATCTGGCGAAGCGGATCGAGGAAGACCTCCGGCGTGGTCAGTTCCTCGATGGCGAGCCCGTCACTGCTGACATGTTTGAGGAGGATGTCCGGCATGTCGGACGGCGCCATTTCGAGATGCGCCGCGCTCGCGGCTATCGCCGACTGTGGCATGCCGTCGAAACTGGCCGTCTCCGGCGCCTGCACGAGAACCAGACCGCCGGCTTCGCGAATGGCGCTGGCGCCGCGGCTGCCGTCGCTGCCGGTGCCCGAAAGGATGATGGCGACGGCGGTTTCCGCGCGCTCTTCGGCGAGCGACTTCATGAAGGTGTCGACCGGCAGATAACTCGGGTCATCCTCGTCCCGGTCGCTTAGCAGGAGGAGACCGTTGGAGACGATCATCTCGGAGCGCGGCGGGATCAGGTAGATCGAGTTCGGCTCGACGGCCATCCGATCGGTGACCCGGTGGATCGCCATGTCGGTATGACGGGCCAAAAGCTCGTCCATCAGGCTTTTGTAGTCGGGTGACAGATGCTGGATGACCACAAACGCCACGCTGGTATTGGATTTCATGGCGTCGAAGAAGATCTGCAAAGGCTCGAGGCCGCCGGCGGAAGCACCGATGGCGACGATGTGCGACGTGCTGTCGCTTCGTTCCTCGACGGCCTGATCGTCAAACGCTACCGGGGCTTCGGCGACACCGGGTGTTTCGACCGCTTCGTGATCGTTCGCGATGCTACTCATATCGCCACCCCGACAAAGCCGAAGCAATTGGCGTCGGTCGATTGGATTGTTGAATGCCGAATAGTTTCGTCCTCCGCAAACGGCCCAAGCGAACAGTTGTCTTCGTTGATGACGAATACGCGAAAACGCACGCGCACGTAAAAATTTTTCCACCTTAAATGTCAATAGAAAGCTAAACTAAATCCTTTCAAGGTTGTATTCTGGATGACCGTCATCGCCTGGGATGTCGGTAATCTTCGGACACCCCGCCAAGAGAATAGGCTGCTCGTCTTCGGTGCTAGGAGGGCGCGTCCACCATGCGGATCTCGATCAATTCCGCCGGGCCGGTGCTGGTGTTGACCAGCTCCAACGTCGCCCCGTCACCGACCGAGATGGTAGCCCCCGTCGCCGCGACCGCCTCCCCGGACCCGTCCTTGTAGAGGATCTCGCCATCGATCAGGATCAGGCGCACGCGCTCGCTGGTACCGGCGACGATTAGCAGGCGGCCGTCGGGGCGAACTTTATGGGAGACCAAAGCCCGCCTGGTGTCCTGCTCGATCTGACGGCTCGTGCCCCACGGCCGGTTGCTCTCGAGGTGGCGGTCGACCTCGGGCCGGTCCGCCGCCGCCAGAGCACCGACCAGGGCCTTGACCGCATCGGAGCCGTTGCGCGGTGCCACCAAAACCGCGTCGGACGTTTCGATCACCGCCAGGTCCTGAACCCCGGCCGCGGCGACCAGCTTCGACGTCGACGATAGGTAGCAGCCGCTGGTGCCGAGACTGACGACGTCACCCCTGACCACGTTCGCCTCCGGCCGCGGAGCATCGTCGCCCTGTTCGAACTCCCAGATCGCCTGCCAGGTGCCGAGATCGGACCAGCCGGGATCGATCGGCAGCACGGCGACATGCGCTGATTTTTCCATCACCGCCTTGTCGATGGGCTCGCTCGGGATCGAGGCGAAAAGCTTGGCATCACCTCGGGAATGGCCGGCCCCGCAGGCCCGGCGCAGAGGCTCCGCGATCGCCGGCGCGTGGTGATTAAGCTCATCCAGCAAGGTAGCTGCGCGAAACACGAACATGCCGCTGTTCCATTGAAACCGGCCGCTCTCGACCATCCGGATCGCGTCGTCGAGCGGCGGTTTTTCAACGAAACGGGCAACCCGGAAGCCACCGGCTTCGATCGGCTCGCCGGCCTCGATGTAGCCGAAGCCGGTCTCGGCGCGGCTGGGCTGAATGCCGAACGTGACGATATGACCCTGAGCGGCCAGCGTTCGGGCCCGCGCGACCGCCTCGACCAGGACCGGCTCATCGGCAAACACATGGTCGCTGGGACAGATCCACAAACAAGCGTCCGGACCGAAACGGTGGATCGCGACATGGGCGGCGAAACCGCAGGCCGCGGCCGTGTTGCGCGCCGAGGGCTCGAGCAGGACGCCGGCGGTGAGCTGGGGCTGCACGTCACCCAATTGGCGCTTCAGATCGAACTCCTGTACGGCGGCACCCACCGTCAGGACATGGTCCGCCGGGGCCAATTGCAGGGCGCGACGGGCGGCCTCTTGCATAAAGCTTTCCTGGCCGACGATCCGTGTCAGGTGTTTGGGGAAACGCTGGCGGCTTATGGGCCAGAGCCGGGTGCCGGAACCGCCTGCGAGAAGCACCGGTACGAAGGGTTGAGCGGTGATTGCGGACATGGGTTAGCTCCCGTCGGCAAAAGGCGTTCGACCGGGGCTTAGGCCCCTAGCGGATGGTCACCTGAACGAACGTGCCCAGGTCACCCAGGGCAAAGGGGGCGTCCGGCCTGATCACCACCCGCGCCGCGGTGTCGTCGACGCTGTCCGGCTGGCGCTTCACGTCGACCTTCTCCACCTGGCCGACCAGCATATCGCCCTGGCCCGGGATCCTCATCTCGACCCGATCGCCGACGGCGACCCGGCTCAGATCCTCAAGCGGCAACCGGGCGTCGACGAACAAAGGCTGATCGAGGGCGACCAATTCGAAGATGGTGGCACCGGCGTCGATATATTGGCCGACGAACAGGCCCTGATCGAGGGCTGCGCATTCGCAGGGGCTGCGTACCTCGACCACGCCCCGCTCCTCGGTATCGATGCGGGCGGCGAGAGCGCCCCGCTCGAACCGCTGGGTGCGGGTGAGTGAGAGCACCGTGCCGGCGACCGGTGCCCTGAGATCGATCACCGGCGCGTCGACGGTCGCGGTGAGGGAGCGGACCGTCAGGTAGCGCTCGCGAAAGCCTTGCCAGGCCCCCCAGGCAACCAGGACGGTGAGTGCGAGAACGGCGGCATAGCCCAGAAGCCGAGGCACCAGAGGCACCCGGCTGGTCTCTTCCTCATAGGCATCTAACAGGCGGGGCGAGGTGCGGGCGTCGGCGGTATTGTCGCGCGACCGCACCGCCAAGATGTCGCCAGCGCTGACGCTCTCGCCGCTCAGATAGGCGTCGACCACGTAGCGGAACAGGGCCAGCTGGCCCTCCGACAAGCCGGCGAAGCGGCAGCCGAAGCGGCTGTTGTCGTCGACGATGTAGACCAACTGACAACTGAGATCGAGGGTGATGGCGAAGTCCTCGAACGGAAAGGTCAGCTTGGACTGGAAGGTTTCACCCGGATGCCTGGAGGTCATCTCCTGCTCGACACCGAAGCCGCCCATGGACCAGTCGTCCACGGTGAACGGCGTGCCGTCGATCTCCGCCCGGATCGGCACCTTGAGCCGCACGTGCTGGCGGTGGACTTCGGCTTCATGGACGACTTGTGGTTGCATCATTTTGCCTCAGTTTGACGGCTTGAGGAGGGTGACGTCGGGCACGCCGGGCCAGGCCAATACGCCGGTCATCATCGCTACCAGGACCACCAGGGCGGCAAGGGAAAGGCCGTGAATGTAGCGGGTCGTCCACAAGGAGACCCGATCGTTCCAATTGCCTTGGGGTGTTTCCAGCGTGATGTTCTGCCGGGTCCAGGCCTGTCGTTCGAGACGGAAGGAGACGTAGACCTTCACCATCGCGCCGAAGACCTGGCTGTAATAGAGCAGGATCGGCACGCTACCTGTGGTCCAGGGCCTCACCGTGAGCAAGCCCAGGCTCAGCAACAGGCGCGTCGCGAGGACCCAGATCAGATAGGCGTAGATGTAGCCGACCGACGAGGTGAGCGAGAGCAGGGTCACGGCCACGGGGCCGATCAGGGGCGTCCAGATCGAGATCCGCTGATCGATCAGACACCACCAGAAGAAGGGCGGCATGCGCCTGAGACCGAGCCGGATCGCCCGGCCATTGGTTCTGAGCATATTGCCGAACCAGCGGACCATGAGCTGGCTCGATGCGCTCACGAAACGCTCCGACGGCGGATGTTCGATCGTGACCACCTTGACGTCCGGGACGTAAAGCATGTCCCAGCGCTTTTTCAGGAGCCAGAACCAGGTCGACTTGTCCTCACCGGTGAGGAAATCGATGCGCCCCAACCGCCAATGCTCGAGATGGTCGTCGGCGACGATGGCGATGAAGTCGGGATCGGTCGCGATTTCCGCCCGGAAGGCGCTGAGACGGCCGGTCATCGCCATCAGCCGCTTGGAGAGGGCAAGCGACGACATCAGCATATGTCTTTGCACGAAACGCAGTCGGTGCCAGTCGATCAGCCAAGGATTCTTCGATCGGACCCGGCAATCCTCATCCGTGGTGATGCCGCCGACCGACGGCATCAGGTCGAAGAAGACGAGGGTCCGGGCTATGGTGCCGGGTGGCAGCAGCGTATCGCCGTCCATGACGATCACGGACGCGCCGGCGCCGGGCCGCATCCGCGAAACGGCGTTGAGCGCCGCCGCCAGGGCCTCCCGCTTGCCCTTGCCCTTGAGGCGGACGAAGGTCAACCGAACATGGGACGGCGGCCGCCGGCTGGCGAAGATCGTCTTGATGGTGCGCTGGTCGGCCATCTCCACGATCGAGGCGACGATGGTGCAGGGACGGCCGCAGGAGATCGCTTCATCGACCGCCGCGGAAAAGCAGCCCATGCTGGTCTCGGTCGGTATCCGGAAGCTGGTGATGACGATGAACGTCTCAGCCAGGATCGGCGGTAGGTCCGGCGGTTCGTCCTTCTCCGCAGGCAAGATCTCGCCGACGACGACACCGTTACCACTACTGCCGCCGTCAAGCGGGTAGTTGACGTTCGGCGCCGTGCTTTGCCGCGCGCGGATGCGGGGGGTCATGCGCTGGGCGACGCGCCGCCACCGAGGAAACGTCCAGCGCCGATAGATGTTCGATCGCACCAGGTGCAGGAGCCACCAGCTGTACCGCCACAAGCCGATGCCGCCCAGGAGGAAAAAGAAGGCGCTCGCCTCGGGCGTCACGACCTCGGCCGGAGCGTTGACGACCAGCGCCGCTAGCAGAAGGACGAAAAAAGCGATGCCGGTCACGGGCGGGCTTTCCTCCGAAAGGTCCCATCCCCAACCGTCCCACGCGCGGATGGCCGAAAGCCGTTCCTAGTCCGGATCGGTAAGTTGGTCTTCACGCCGGCAGCTCGAGAAACCTTTGATATCATCGGTTTCCCGGCGCCAACGACAGCACTACGACAATCGCTTTCATTTGCCCTGCACCCCTTGCAGCGGTGTCCCGCGTGGGCGGAAAGAGAAACAGCTCTGAAGCCTCCTGGCTCACCATAAGGGTTTTCCGCAGCTGTCTATAACCGAAATGCAACTCAAGGTGGAGAAGGTTTGCAAAACCTTTTTGCCCGCAAGTCGAACCCCGCAGAAAAAAGCGGCTGAGACACGGACCGTGCGCAGCTCTCTTCAGCCGGCGAGCGCCTTTACCCGGCGGCGGCGGCTCGACGATGGGATGCCCAGTGAATCCCGGTATTTGGCGACCGTTCGTCTGGCGATCTTGACGCCGCGCGTCGCCAGGATCTCGACGATGCGGTCATCAGACAGGACTTGCTCCGCTGCCTCGCGTTCGATCAGGTCCTTGATTTGCTGGCGGACCGCTTCCGCCGCCACGCCGTCGCCCTGATCGCCGCTCACCGCGTTGGTGAACAGATATTTGAACGGGATCGTTCCCTGGGGCGTCGCCAGATATTTGTCGGTCGTGGCCCGGCTGACCGTGCTTTCGTGCAGGCCCGTCGCTTCGGCAACCTCGCGCAACACCAGCGGCTTCAGATGACGGACGCCACGGCGCAGAAACGCGTCCTGGTGCTCGACCACCACCTCGCTCACCCGCATCATGGTCCGGGCGCGCTGATCGAGCGCCTTGGCGAGCCAGCTCGCGGACTGGAAGCGCTCGGCTACGTAGCTCTTCTCCGCCGGCTCATTCACCAGCGATCTGATCTCGGCATAGTAGTCGGCCGACACCAGGACCCGGGGCAAGGTGGCGGGATTGAGCTCGATCCGCCAGCCATCACGCCGAGGCGTCACCACGATGTCGGGCACGACCGTATTCGTCTCCGACGCGGCGAAGGCGAGCCCTGGCTTGGGGTCCAACTGCTTGAGCTCGTGGATCATGTCCATCAGCTCGTCCCGATCGACGCCACAGCGCCGCGCAAGAGCCGCGGGATCCAAGCCTATGAGGCCGTCGAGATTGTCCAACAGCCGTTGCATGCACGGATCGCAGCGATCGCGTTCACGAAGCTGCAGGCCAAGACACTCGGCCGGTGATCGGGCGAACACGCCGGTCGGCTCGAAGGTTTGAACCAGGGTGAGAACAGCCTCGATCTCGGCCGCCTTGCAGGCCAACTCCTCCGCCGCGTCCGCCAGATCGAGGTGCAGATAGCCGGCCTCGTCGAGACCATCGATCAGATACGCGCCCACCCGCCTGGCCAAGACGTCGCCGGTGGCACAGACCAGCTGATCACGTAAGTGATCCTGCAGGCTCCTGGTTTGAGCGAAACGCTGCTCGAAGTCCGGCAGATCGCCATCAAAACCGCCGCCGGCCGCCGTGGAGCCGACGATTAATGCCTGATCTGACGCGCTGTCCCGCGGAAGATCGGGCCTGCTTTCGTCCCGGGCATCCCACTCCGAGCCCGGACCGGGCTCCGCCGCGTCGAGCGTCACCTCGTTCTCGCCGGCCTCCTGGCCTCGCTCCAGAAAAGGGTTTTCCGCGATTTCTTGCTCGACGAACTCGCTCAAATCCAAGTTCGACATCTGCAAAAGCTTCACCGCCTGCTGAAGCTGGGGCGTCATGACCAGCGACTGCTTCTGGCGAAGGTCCAGGCGGAGGCCGAGATCCATGGCCGGTTCTACAAACGGAAACCTTCGCCGAGATAGACCCGGCGAACCGCGTCGTCGGCGACGATTTCCTGGGGCGTGCCCTCTTTGAGCACCTGGCCGTCATTCTAGATGTAGGCGCGGTCGATGATCTCGAGCGTGTCCCGGACATTATGGTCGGTGATCAGGACGCCAATGCCGCGGTGCTTCAGATGCGCGACCATGTCCCGGATCTCGGCGACGTTGATCGGATCGATACCAGCCAGGGGCTCGTCCAGGAGGATGAAGCTCGGCCCGGCCGCCAGGGCCCGGGCGATTTCCACCCGGCGCCGCTCGCCACCGGAAAGGGCGATTGCCGACACCCGGCGAAGATGGGTCAGGCCGAACTCGGCAAGAAGCGCGTCGAGCATGGTCTCGCGCCTGGAGCCGTCGCCTTCGATCACCTCCAGCACGGCCCGGATATTGTTCTCGACGGTCAGGCCCCGAAACACGGACGCCTCCTGAGCCAAATAGCCGATGCCGAGGCGCGCCCGGCGGTACATGGGCAGAGGCGAAATGTCATCACCGTCGAGGACGACCATTCCGGTCTCGGCCGGGATCAGGCCCATGACGATGTAAAAGCTGGTCGTCTTGCCGGCGCCGTTGGGCCCAAGAAGACCGACCGCTTCGCCCCGGCCGACCCGAAAACTAACGTCATGAAGAACCCGGCGGCCCTTGAAGCTCTTGCCGATACGGCGCGCCTCGAGGCCCAGACCAACCTCCGGCACAGGCTTCGCCTCCGAGGCGGATGGCCTCTCGTCCGCGAGAGTGCCAACCACCGCCAGCCGAGGCGAGCGCACGTCAGCCGCCATTGTCGTCCCGATCGCCACCGTTGGGCACGATCAATGCCCGCACCCGCCCGCCACTGCCATCGGCCGCGCTTTTCATCTGTGAAACACCGGTCGCCAGGTTGATTTCGGCCCGGTCGCCTCTGATGACGTTCTCGTCACGGGTCAGCACCACGTCGCCTTCCATGGTGACGAGACTGGTCGCCACATCGTAGACGCCTCGCCGACCGGTCGCGGTCTCCCGGGGCGATGACATGACGACATTGCCGATCGCCACGATCCGGCGGATGTCTCCGGTCAGGCCTTCGCTGCCCGCGCTGTCATTGCCATCACCATAGAAAACATCGAGGGTGTCCGCGTGCAACGTCACCTCGCCCTGAATGGCGTCGACATTGCCGCTGAAGCGGGCGAGGCTCTCGGCCTGCCGGACCTCGAGTTCGTCGGCGGTGATTTCGATCGGAGCCCGGGTGTCGTGATCGCCTAGTCCGCCTTCCTGGGCCAAGACCTGTGCCGGCGAGATCAGAAACATCGACCAGACGCAGAGGGCGCCAATTTGGCACCGCTTCATCGCCTGCCGGCGTCGGACGAACTGCCGGGCGCTCAAGGGGTCGGCTCACGCTTGGTGTAGAGCTTGACCCTTACGTTGCCGCTGAAGCGCATCAGATCCTGCTTGCTGTCCATGGCGAACCGGTCCGCCTGGAGCGTTCCCGCAGGACCGCCGCCCGAGATCGGCGACCGCCCGGTCAAGCGTCCCTCCTCCAGTTCGACGTCGGCGGCCTGCGCTTCGAAAAGGTAACCATCACTGGAACTGAGTTCGATACCTTCGTCCATGTCGAGACGCTTGCGTTCCCGGTCGTAAAACGCTCGGCCCGCCGTCAAACGCCAGTCCCGGCCGGTCCGGTCGACCTTCGCTTCGGCGATACGCAGCTCGATCAAATCGGGCTGCTGCGGATCGATGACGGCGACATCCGCCGTCACCTCGTAGGGCTCGGCCTTGTCCGTCTCCCCAACATAGTGGGGGTTCTCCATCTTCATCCCCTCTTCGCTGGAAATGGAGATGTCGTCGACCGACGGCAGAATGAAGCCGCCGCTCAGGCCTGGCAGTCTCGACCAAAAGATAAGAACGGCGATCAGGGCCAGAGCGGCCAGCGGCAGAAGGATCCGCATCGAGCCGACGAAGCGGCTGTAGGCCTTGCTCGCCCTCAAAAGGCGGGGTTGGCTGAGGGAAGCGTTCATGCGACGCCGGCCCGAAGACAGTCGTGAATGTGCAGGAGGCCAACGGGCTCCCGGTCATCGACCACGAACAGCGCCGTTACCGGCCGCTCGCCGTCGCTTCCCATGCGCGCCAGAGCCTCCGCGGCCAGCGCGTCCGAGGTGATCGTGCGCGGGCTCTCGGTCATGACCTCCCGCGCCCGCCGCTCGAGAAAACGGGGCTCGCTCAGATGGCGGCGGAGATCACCGTCGGTGATGATGCCCTTCAACTGGCCATCATCGAGCACACCGACGCAGCCCAGACGTTTTTCGGTCATCTCGACCACCGCTTCGGCCATGGGCGTGTCGAGCTGCACCAGCGGCAAGGCCGCGCCCGTGTGCATCAGATCCCTAACCCGGGCGAGCCGGCTACCGAGCTTGCCACCCGGGTGGAACATGGCGAAGTGGGATGGCCCGAAGCCCTTCAGCTTCAACAGCGCCGAGGCGATTGCGTCACCGACCGCCAGCATGGCCGTGGTCGAGGTCGTCGGCGCGAGGCGGATCGGACAGGCTTCCTGAAGCGGCGGCAACACGATTTGAACGTCGGCGGCATCGGCCAGGGTCGACGGCGCCTTGCCGACGATCGCCACCAAGAGGATGCCGAACCGACGACTGTAGGCCAGAAGATCGCCCAACTCCGTCGTCTCGCCCGAGTTGGAAAGGGCGATCACCGCGTCGTCCTCGGCGATCATGCCGAGATCCCCGTGGCTGGCCTCTCCCGGGTGAACGAAGGAGGCGGGCGTACCAGTGGACGCCAGCGTTGCCGCGATCTTGCGGGCGATGTGACCGGATTTGCCCATGCCGGTGACGACGACCCGCCCACGAATGGCGAGCAGCCGGTTGACGGCGGCGCCGACCTGATCCGCCGTCGTCGAGCGCAACTGCCGAAGCGTGTCCGCTTCGATCGCGAACACTTCGCGTGCGATGTTTGCGGCCTCGGTTTCAACCAGGTCGTTTGTCGGCCCGCGGCCGTCTTGGTCTTGGCTGTCGTCCCCCTGCTCGGGACCAGGGACACAAGGTTCCTCGGTCGCGGTCGTCGGCTGGTTGACCACCGTCAACGCCTCACTTGGTTTCACGGGCCGCGATGACCGGAGTATGGGTGGCGCTTTGGGGAGCGTCAACGAACCAGTTCCCGTGAGCTCAGTAGGCGAACAGATCGACGTCGGGCCAACCGGCCAGGTCCAGTTCGGCCCGGGTCGGCAGGAACGCGAAACAGGAGGAAGCAAGCTCCAGACGCCCTTCTCTGCGCAGCATCGTTTCGAGTTTGGTCTTGAGCGCGTGCAGGTGCAGCACGTCACTCGCCGCGTAGAGCTGTTGGGCTTCACTCAGCTCGTGGTGACCCCAGTCCGAACTTTGCTGGGCCTTCGACAAATCGACGCCCAGAAGCTCCTTGCACAGCTCGCGCAAAGAATGGCGATCGGTGTAGGTCCGGGCCAGTTTGGAGGCGATCTTGGTGCAGAACACGGGCTCGGTGAGAACGCCCAAATCGTGGCGAAGAAGGGCTATGTCGAAGCGTCCGAAATGAAACAGTTTCGTCACCGTCGGATCGGCGAGCAACCGGGCGAGCACCGGCGCCTGTTTCTGGCCACGCTCGATCCGAACAAGATGGCAAACCCCGTCACCGGCACTGAGCTGGACCAGGCAAAGACGATCGCGGCCGTGGTGCAAACCCATGGCCTCGGTATCGACCGCGACCTCACCGGTCAGCGCCAGGCCTTCCGGCAGATCGCGCTCGTGCAGATGGATGGTCGGCTCGCTGGACATGGTTAACCTCCGCCAAGACATTAGGGCTGAGGTCGTAAACGGACAGTAAATTGTGCGGTGGGTTCGCCGCTTGGTGCCCAGGAGAGGACTCGAACCTCCACTCCCTTGCGAGAACTGGCACCTGAAGCCAGCGCGTCTACCAATTCCGCCACCTGGGCCCTACGGTGGCCTTCCTCTAAGGCTCGTCAGGCGGAGCGTCAAGCGTGGGCCACAAGCGCCATCTGATGGTGGCAGCGTCGGTTCGACCACGCTAAGACGACATCGAACCAAAGACGGATAAGATGATGGCGATCAAGCAGGTCACGATCTTCGGCGGCTCCGGATTTCTGGGTCGCTACGTGGTTCGCCGGCTTGCGGCGAAGGGCATCCGTCTGCGCGTCTGCTGCCGGCAGCCCAAGCTCGCCATGCATCTGAAACCGATGGGTGATGTCGGTCAGATTTCGCTGGAGCATTGTGATCTGGCGGTCACCCGCGAGCTCGGCAAGTTCCTCCAGGGCTCCGACGCGGTGGTCAATCTGGTGGGCATCCTCTATGAGGGCGGCCGCCAAACCTTCCGCCGGCTGCAGGCCGAGGCCCCGGGTGACATCGCCGACGCCGCCAAGACCGTGGGCATCGAGCGCATGGTCCAAATGTCCGCGATCGGCGCCGCGCCCGAGGGCCGAGCGATCTACGCCCAGACCAAGGCCGAAGGAGAGCGGGCGGTTCTCGCCGTGCTGCCGGGTGCCACGATCCTTCGCCCGAGCGTGGTCTTCGGCGCCGAGGACGAGTTCTTCAACCGCTTCGCCAAACTGACGGCCGTGTCCCCTTTTCTGCCCCTGGTCGGCGGTGGCAACACCAAGTTCCAGCCGGTCTATGTCGACAATGTCGCCGAGGCAGTCGTCCGCTGTCTGGAGGACCCCGGCACAGCGGGCAAGATCTACGAGCTGGGCGGGCCGAAGACCTACAGTTTCCGGGAAATCCTCGAATATCTCCTGGTCGTGCTGCGCAAGAGGCGGCTGTTGCTGCCGCTGCCCTTCGGCGCCGCCCGCCTTCAGGCCTGGTTTCTCGAATGGCTGCCCTCGCCGCCGCTCACCCGCGATCAGGTTACCATGCTCAAAAGCGACAATGTCGTCGCCGAGGATGCCCTGACGCTGAAGGATCTGGGCATCGAACCGACGCCCTTGGAAGCGATCGTTCCGGCCTATCTCTCGACCTACGCCAGGCGCAAGCTGACGGCCGCCTGATGATGGATTTCAGGTGTAGGCCAGGCCCAGAAGTATGGCGCCCAGAACGAGCCGGTAGACCACGAACGGCGTGAAGGATGCGGTTCTGAGCCAGCGCATCATCAAGAGAATGGCAATGAAGGCGCTGACGAAGGAAAGCGCCATGGCGATCGCCACGTCGCGTGTCGCCGCCGCTTCACCCAACTGCACCAGCTCCAATCCGGCCAGGCTGCCGGCCGCGAGGATGGTCGGGATCGACAAGATCATGGAGAACCGGGCCGCCTCGGTGCGCTCGAAGCCGAGAAAACGCGCTGCGGTCATGGTGATCCCGGCACGGCTGGTGCCAGGGATCAGCGCCAGCGCCTGGAACAGGCCGATGACCACCGCTCCCCGCAGATCCATCGACCTGAGGTCCCTTTCGGCGGGCGCCCATCGATCGGCGGCGTAGAGAAGCACACCGAAACCGAACATCGCCCAACCGATAACCGCAAGCGACCGGGCACCATCCCCCATCCAATCCTTGACCAGAAGCCCGACTAGAACCACCGGTATGGTGGCGATGATCACGAGCAGAACCAAGTGGCGATCGCCACCGCCGATCCGGTCCTCGCCACCATCGCCGGCCCGGATGCCGACGAAACCAAAAGCACCTCGAACCATGCGCCAGACATCAGCCCAAAGGTAGGCCATCACGGCGCCGAGCGTGCCGACATGGACGGCGACATCGAGAAGGAGCCCCTGGTCGGGCCACTCCGTGAGCAAGGGGATCAGGATCAGGTGGCCCGAGGAGCTGATCGGCAAAAACTCGGTGATGCCCTGGACCAGGGCGAGCGTGATCAATTGTTCGATCGACAAGCCGATACGCCTCTCAATAGTCCTGATTGATGACTAAATTTCCGTGAAACACCGGGTCAGAGATATTGTCCTGAGACGAAGCGGGTTGTTTTCGGCCAGAAAGTCACGAATCGCGACTAACTGATTGAAAGACACTGGACGCTCGCCGCCGGAGGCGATATACAAGCTTTGCCATCCGGCGTGAACACAGCGGCGCATAAATCGGCCGTAGGTACGACTGCCTACGAACCCCTATATCCCGGTCGGGATCCGTCCTTGTTCCGTCTGGCCGCTCACCACCAAAGTCCGCAGACCACGCCGGTGCCACTGGGTTTCCCCGGAGGATTGGGCAAGCCCGGGAGGATTGGGGAGACATCGATGCCTGCCAAGATGATGCAGTTCGTCTCGACACCGAAGTCGATGCCGACCAAGCGTGAGGCGGACGACCGCCGCCGTGATTTCGACGAGATCTACGGCGGCTACGATGAAAAAGGCGCGGAGAACCAGGCGGCCCGCTGCGAACAGTGCGGCGTGCCGTTCTGTCAGGTCCACTGCCCCCTGCACAACAATATTCCGGATTGGCTGAAGCTCACCGCGGAGGGTCGCCTCGAGGAGGCCTATGAGATCTCCTCGGCGACCAACAATTTTCCGGAGATCTGCGGCCGGATTTGCCCTCAGGACCGCCTTTGCGAAGGCAATTGCGTGATCGAACAGGCGGGCCACGGCACGGTGACGATCGGTGCCGTCGAAAAGCACATCACCGATACAGCGTTCGATATGGGCTGGATCCAGCCGCGCAAGCCCAGCGAGGAACGCGCCGAGAGCGTCGGCATCATCGGCGCCGGCCCCGCCGGCATGGCCGCTGCGGATGAACTCCGGCAGCGCGGCTATCAGGTCACCGTCTACGACCGCTACGACCGGGTCGGCGGGCTCATGATCTATGGCATTCCGGGCTTCAAGCTGGAAAAGCCGATCGTCGAGCGGCGGGCCAAGCTTCTCGAGGAAGGCGGCGTGACGTTCGAGCTCAACACGGAAATCGGCCGCGACATCAGTTTCGGCGACCTCAGGCGCCGCCACGACGCCGTGTTCATCGCCACCGGCGTCTACAAGGCCCGGGCGATCAAGGCGCCGGGCGTTGCCCTTGCCAACATCGTGCCGGCGCTCGACTACCTGATCACCAGCAATCGAAAGGGCCTCGGCGATCCCGTTCCCGCGTTCGAGGACGGTACCCTCAATGCCAAGGACAAGAACGTGGTGGTGATCGGCGGCGGCGACACGGCGATGGACTGCGTGCGGACCGCGGTCCGCCAAGGGGCGCGATCGATCAAGTGCCTCTACCGCCGGGATGAGGCCAACATGCCGGGCTCGATCCGCGAAGTGGCCCACGCCAAGGAGGAGGGCGTCGAATTCGTCTGGCTGTCGGCGCCGGAGGCTTTTCTGGGCGACGATCGGGTCGAGGCCGTTCGTGCCGTGCGGATGCGCCTGGGCGCGCCTGACGCCACCGGCCGCCAGACGCCCGAGCCGATCGGCGATTCCAGTTTTCGCCTGGACGCCGATCTGGTGTTGAAAGCGCTCGGCTTCGATCCGGAGGATTTGCCCACGCTCTTCGCCGAACCCCGATTGCCGGTGACCAAATGGGGCACGATCCGGATCGACTGGGATACCATGATGACCGAGATCGAAGGCGTCTTCGCCGGCGGCGATATCGTGCGGGGCGCGTCACTGGTCGTCTGGGGTGTCCGGGACGGCCGTGACGCGGCGACGGCGATCCAGCGCTATCTCGAAGCCAAGGAGCCGGTCCGGCGGCCGGCCATGGCCGCCGCCTCCTAAATCCACCCTCGCTTCGAACGGAAACGACCGATGGCCGAGCCCTCCCTGGCCCAAGCCTATAGCCGCTACCTCCGGAACGCGGAAAAGCTCCATCGCGAAGGGCTCTACGATCCGGCGTTCGAGCATGATGCCTGCGGGGGCGGCTTCGTCGCGGCGATCGATGGCGAAGCCCGGCGCGACGTGGTGCTCGCCGGAATCGCCGCGCTCAAGGCCGTCTGGCACCGGGGCGCGGTCGATGCCGACGGCAAGACCGGCGACGGCGCCGGCATCCACATCGAGATCCCCCAGGATTTCTTCCGGGCGCAGATCAAGGGTGCGAAGCGGGTCGAGGGACGGGTCGGCGTCGGCATGGTGTTCCTGCCGCGCACCGATTTCACCGCCCAGGAGGTGTGCCGGACGATCGTCGAGACCGAAATCCTGAGCTTCGGCTATTCGATCTATGGCTGGCGCCAGGTGCCGGTCGACACCTCGGTCATCGGCCAGAAGGCCATCGCCACCCGGCCGGAAATCGAACAGATCATGATCGGCAATCCGAAGGGCGGCGACGACGAAACCTTCGAACGCGAGCTCTATATCATCCGCCGGCGGGTGGAAAAACGCGTGCTCGCCGAGAACATCACCTCTTTCTACATCTGCTCGCTGTCGGCGAGATCGGTGATTTACAAGGGCCTGTTTCTGGCCGAGCAGCTTTCGGTTTTCTACCCCGATCTTCTGGACAACCGCTTCATCTCCAGCTTCGCGGTCTTCCACCAGCGCTACTCGACCAACACATGGCCCAGCTGGCAGTTGGCTCAGCCGTTCCGCACCCTGGCCCACAATGGCGAGATCAACACGATCCGCGGCAACACCAACTGGATGACCAGCCACGAGACCCGAATGGTCGCCTCGTCCTTCGGCGAGCACAATGAGAGCGTCAAACCGATCATCCAGAAAGGCAGCTCCGACAGCGCCGCGCTCGACGCCGTGTTCGAAGCCCTGGTCCGGGCCGGTCGAACCCTGCCCTTGGTCAAGACCCTGCTGATACCTCCTGCCTGGTCGCGCAAGATGGCCATGACCGAGGCACATAAAAACCTGTTCGCCTATTGCAATTGCGTCATGGAGCCCTGGGACGGTCCCGCGGCCGTGGTCGCCACCGATGGGCGCTGGGTGATCGCCGGCATGGACCGAAACGGTCTGCGGCCGATGCGCTATTCCCGCACTGACGACGGTTTGATCGTGGTCGGCTCGGAATCGGGCATGGTGCCGGTAGCCGAGCAGCACATCGTCGAGAAGGGCCGGGTCGGTCCCGGCGAATGCATCGGCGTCGATATGGCGGAAGGCCTGTTCTACCACGCCGGCGAGCTCAAAGATCTCCTCGCCCATGCCAAGCCCTATTCGAGCTGGGTCTCGAATATCCGGTCTCTAGACCAGATGGTCGCCGAGGCGCCGGGCTATCCGACCCAGAGCTTCGAGCGGATCGAACTGCGCACGCGCCAGAAACTCTACGGCATCACCATGGAGGACCTGGAGCTAATCCTGTCGCCGATGGTGATCGAAGCCAAAGAGGCGATCGGATCCATGGGCGATGACACGCCCTCGGCCGTTCTTTCCAAGGGCTATCGGGGCCTTCATCACTTCTTCCGCCAGCAATTCAGCCAGGTGACCAACCCGCCGATCGATCCGTTGCGCGAATGGCGGGTGATGAGCCTCAAGACCCGCTTCGGCAATCTCGGCAACATCTACGACGACGCGCCGGAGCAGACCGCCATCTTGGAACTGGAATCGCCGGTGCTCACGACGGCGGATTTCCAGGCGCTTGAAGCCTATTTCGGCGATCGTTTGTGCGAAATCGACTGCACCTTCCCGACCGACGGCGACGCCGACGTCCTGCGCCACGAGCTGGAGCGGATCCGGCGGGAGGCCGAGGACGCGGTGCGCGGCGGCTGCGAGGACCTGGTCCTCTCTGACATCAAGGTCGGGCCGAACCGCGCCCCGATCCCCATGATCCTCGCCACCGGTGCCGTGCACAGCCACCTGGTGCGCCACGGCCTGCGCAGCTTCAGCTCGATCACTATTCGCTCGGGCGAGTGCCTGGACGTGCACTACTTCGCGGTCCTGATCGGCGTCGGCGCCACCGCCGTGAACGGCTATCTGGCCGAGGCGAGTGTCCAGGACCGCCATGCCCGCGGCCTGTTCGAAGGGGTGGATCTCAAGACCTGCCTCGAGCGGTACAAGGAAGCGGTCAACCAGGGCCTGCTCAAGATCATCTCCAAGATGGGTATCTCGATCATCAGCTCCTATCGGGGCGGCTACAATTTCGAGGCGGTGGGCCTGTCCCGGTCGCTGGCGGCGGAGTACTTCCCGGGCCTGCTCACCCGGATCAGCGGCATCGGTCTGCGCGGCATCACCAACAAGGTGCGCGCGATGCACAGCTCAGCCTATCAGGACGAGAACGCGCCTCTTTCGATCGGCGGCATCTATCGCTACCGCCGGGGCGGCGAGCGCCATGCCCTCGAGGCCCAGGTGATCCACCAGCTCCAGCACGCGGTGACCACCAACTCCTATGCCGCCTACCGGCGCTATGCCGGCATGATCTACGAGCAGAAGCCGATCAGCCTGCGCGATCTCCTCGCCTTCGAGCCGAAGGACGAGCCGATCGCGCTCGACGAGGTCGACAGCATCACCGAAATCAGAAAGCGGTTCGTGACGCCCGGCATGTCGCTCGGTGCCCTCAGTCCCGAGGCCCACGAGACCCTGTCGATCGCCATGAACCGGATCGGCGCCAAGGCCGACAGCGGTGAGGGCGGCGAAGGCAAGGACCGCTATCAGCCGCGCAAGAACGGCGACAATCCGAACTCGGTGATCAAGCAGGTGGCAAGCGGCCGGTTCGGGGTCACGGCCGAGTATCTCAACGCCTGCAGGGAAATCGAGATCAAGGTGGCGCAAGGGGCTAAGCCCGGAGAAGGCGGCCAGCTACCGGGCTTCAAGGTGACCGCCGAGATCGCCAAGCTGCGTCACTCGACCCAGGGTGTGACCCTGATCTCGCCGCCGCCGCATCACGACATCTACTCGATCGAGGATTTGGCGCAGCTCATCTACGATCTGAAACAGATCAATCCGGACGCCCGGGTCAGCGAGAAGCTGGTCTCCGAGAGCGGCATCGGCACGATCGCCGCTGGCGTCGCCAAGGCCAAGGCCGACGTGATCCTGGTCTCGGGCCATGTCGGCGGCACCGGCGCCAGTCCGCAAACCTCGATCAAATATGCCGGCACACCCTGGGAGATGGGGCTTTCCGAGGTCAACCAGCTCTTGACCCTCAACGGTCTCCGCCACCGGGTGACCTTGCGCACCGACGGCGGCATCAAAACCGGCCGCGACGTGGTCATCGCGGCACTCCTTGGTGCCGAAGAATACGGTGTCGGCACCGCGAGCCTGGTGGCCATGGGTTGCATCATGGTCCGCCAGTGCCACTCCAACACCTGTCCCGTTGGCGTCTGCACCCAAAAGCCGGAATTGCGGGAAAAATTCACAGGTTCGCCGGAAAAGGTGGTGAACCTCTTCACTTTCATCGCTGAGGAAGTCAGGGAGATCTTGGCGAGCCTGGGCCTGCGTTCGTTGAACGAGGCGATCGGCCGGACCGATCTTTTGAAGCAGATAAGCCGGGGTTTTTCGGATCTGGATGATCTCGACCTCAATCCGATCCTCGCCCAGGTCGATGTCGACGATGACCGCCGTTACTGCACAGTCGAGGGGCGCAATCCGGTTCCGGACACCCTCGACGCCCAGATGGTGAAGGACGCTGCGCCGATGTTGGAGGACGGCGAGAAGATGCAGCTCACCTACAATGTGAGGAACGTCCATCGTGCAGTCGGCACCCGGCTTTCCGCCCATATCACTCGGCGCTACGGCCAGGCGACCCTGAACCCGGGGCACATGACCATCCGGCTTCGCGGCTCCGCCGGCCAATCGCTCGGCGCCTGGGCGGTCCAGGGCCTGACCATCGAGGTATTCGGCGACGCCAACGACTATGTCGGCAAGGGGCTTTCCGGCGGGACGATCACCGTGCGGCCCATGGTTTCGAGCCCGGTCGTCGCCCATGATAATGTCATCATCGGCAACACCGTGCTCTACGGGGCCACCGCCGGCAAGCTGTTCGCGGCAGGCCAAGCAGGCGAGCGGTTCGCCGTACGCAACTCCGGCGCCGTCACGGTGGTCGAGGGCTGCGGCGACAATGGATGCGAATACATGACCGGCGGCACCGCCGTGCTCCTCGGCATGACCGGCGACAATTTCGCCGCCGGCATGTCCGGCGGCATGGCCTTCGTCTACGATCCGGACAATCATTTGTTCGATCCGGTGCGGGGCCACGCGCTTCGTCTCAACGACGATATGGTGATCTGTCAGCGGATCGAGGTCGATCACTATGCGAGAATTTTACAAGATCTCATCACCGAGCACGTGGCCATGACCCAGAGCGCCCGGGGAGAGGCAATCCTGCGCGATTTCGATAGCGAACTTTCATTCTTTTGGCAGGTCGTGCCCCGGGAGATGTTGGATAAGCTCGATGTTCCGGTCAGTTTCGCGGAGGCATCCGCCAAGACAGCATAACCGCATACCCATTTAAGGAGACGACATGTTTCGCTTCATTGCGTTTTGCAGCTTTTGTCTCGTGCTGAACGTCGGATCGGTTTCCGCCGAAAGCGCGCGTCATCGCCAGATCGCCCTGACCATGGTCGACGTGTCGGACCAAGTGGCCTTCACCCGGCACATGATCGCCAATCTCGCCACCCTCATGACGGATGCTTTCGCCAAGCAGAACCCCGGGCGTTCGGCCGACGTGCAGCGCCTGGTCGCGGCCGAGATGGACGTGGTCGTAGGCGAGCATCTGGAGGAACTCCGGGAGATGTTGGCGCTGATCTATGTCGATAACTACACCGAGGACGAGCTGAATAAGTTGGTCGCGTTCTACCGAACGCCCTTGGGTCGGAAGATGGTAAATCGGCAGATCGACATCGCCCGCCAGGCTCAGGAGGTGGCAATGCCGTGGGGCCGGGCTCTAGGCCAAAAAGCGGCGGAACGGGTGGCCCGGCGACTGCGCTCGGAAGGCTATAAGGCGGAGCTGTAGCCGACCCCGCCGCTTTCGTTTTCCAAGCTTTGCGACCACCGGCAAACCCAGCAGGGAGCGCGATCCGCTAGCCTGGTTTTGGCCCGGCGGCTGGCCTCGGCCAGCAACCTCCGCTAGGCTGGCCCGTTAACCGTTGCCAACGTTTTCATAAAGCGTGGAGGTAAACACATGACCCGGTTCGCCGACATCCCTGTCGTACGCGCCATCCGCAACCCGAAAGGCATGTACCGCTCGCCGGCCGAGGTCCAAACCGACGGGTCGCTGAACGACACCGAAAAGCTCGCGATCCTGAACAGTTGGGAGGCCGATGCGCTCGAGCTCGAAGTCGCTCAAGAAGAAAACATGGGCGGCGGCGAAACGAGCGAGTTGGACGAGGTTATTGAGGCGCGTCAGCGGCTCAAAAGTTCCTCGGGGAGTGAGCGTGCCAAATTGGTCGGCAAGCGCCAGCCAGCGGAAGCGGACCTGCACCAATTCCGCGCCAGGCATTTCGCCCAGCCCCAGAATTTGACAATCCATGTCGACCAGGCACTGGAAGAAGCTAAACACCGCCTCGCCACCCAGGACTCACCCTACATCCTGGTCACCGATGGCGCCGAAATCGTGGGCACCCTCGATTGCGCCCAGATCGCCAGCTGGAAGGCAGCGGGACCGTCAACCGAGTCGTTGCCGCTTACCGTTCGGCACTACATGAACAGCCAGCTCAGCTTTTGCTATGGGGACGAGCCGTTGGCCACAGCGCTGGCCGTCGTCGGACGTCAGACCGAGACTTGTCTGCTGGTGATCGAGCCGAATGGCGATCTGATCGGCCTGCTGACCCGGGATTGCCTGCCTGAAGGGCTCGATTTTGGCTCAAGACCTTTGGAAGACTTCAGTCCCGAACGACACGAAGCCCAGTCACCGGCAATGGCGAAGACGGTTCAGCCGGGTGGCCTCGACGTTTACCCGGACCGGCCATCGATACGTCTGAGACGCTGACAGCGCCAGCTCGGCTCGATGCCTTGCCGGCAGCTGGCGACTGACCCCGGTCCTATTCGATTGAGAACATGGCGCTTTTTGGCAAGAGTTGCGTCCGTTCGGCGCCCATGACAGGGTGGACAGATCAGGAGCGCAAATAACCAACAGATAACGAGCTCCCTTTTTCACTCAAAATAACGGGAGAGACCAGCATGGCCCGAGCAGCGGCGGAGCTGCCCACCGATGCCAAGCCGATAGAGACGGATTACGAGATCGGTCAGGACAACATCACACTTTTAGGTTTGGATATTCACAACCCGGTCTTTCTGATCTCCGGGCTGACCATCGTCGCCTTCGTTTTCTTTACGCTCATCTTTCAGGAATTCGCGACCGAAGCTTTCGGTGCGCTTCGTCCCTGGCTCACCACCCAGTTCGATTTCGTGTTCATGATCGCCATGAACATCTTCGTTCTCTTCTGTCTCATTCTCATTTTCACGCCCTATGGCAGTGTGAGGATCGGTGGCAGGGACGCGCGGCCGGAATACTCCTATCTGGGATGGTTCGCGATGCTGTTCGCCGCCGGCATGGGTATCGGTCTCGTCTTCTACGGCGTGCTGGAACCGGTCAACCACACCCTGTCGCCGCCGCTCGGTCTCGAGGCGCCGGTGGACGCGGACGGCAATCTGGTGCCTGAAACCGTGGCCGCGGCTCAGCGCATGGGCATGGCAGCCACCATCTTCCACTGGGCGCTTCACCCCTGGGCGGCCTACGCCGTGGTCGCGCTGTCTCTGGCGCTGTTCTGCTACAAAAAAGGCCTGCCGCTCACCATCCGCTCGGCATTCTATCCGCTTCTCGGCGAGCGGGTCTGGGGTTGGCCCGGCCACATCATCGACGTCCTGGCCGTGTTCGCGACCATGGCGGGTCTCGCCACCTCTCTGGGCTATGGCGCGGAGCAAGCCAGTGCCGGTCTGGCTTATCTGTTCGAGATACCGAACAACCCGACGACCCGGGTTCTGCTGATCGTCGGCATCACCGCGGTCGCTTTGATCTCCGTGCTGCGCGGCATGGATGGCGGCGTTAAGCGCCTGTCCGAGATCAACATGATCATGGCGCTGTTGTTGTTCTTGTTCGTCCTCCTGGTGGGACCGACGCTTAGCCTGTTGAGCGGGTTCGTCACCAACATCACGGCCTACGTCACCGAACTGCCGAAGCTCAGCAACTGGATCGGCCGTGAGGACACCGGTTACCTACACGGCTGGACGACCTTCTACTGGGCCTGGTGGATCGCCTGGTCGCCCTTTGTCGGCATGTTCATTGCTCGGGTCTCCAAGGGCCGCACGGTCCGCGAATTCCTGCTCTGCGTGATGATTGTGCCGTCGATCGCCTGCGTCCTTTGGATGACCGTCTTCGGCGGTACCGCGCTCGATCAGTACGTCACCACCGGCTACACCGGCGTCACCCAGACGATCCAGGAATGGACGCCTGAGCTGTCGCTGTTCAAGATGTTGGACCAACTGCCCCTGGCGGCGGTCACCTCGGCGATCGGCATCATCTTGGTGATGGTCTTTTTCATCACCAGTTCCGACAGCGGCTCCTTGGTCATCGACACGATTACCGCCGGCGGCAAGATCGACGCGCCGGTGCCGCAGCGGGTCTTCTGGTGTTGCTTCGAGGGCCTGGTTGCGATCGCCTTGCTGCTGGGCGGCGGCCTCGCATCGCTTCAGGCGTTCGCCATCGCCATGGGCTTCCCGTTCGCGCTGATCCTGGTGGCCATGTGCGTCTGCATCTTCCGGGGGCTGCAGACGGAACCAAGTCGCTAGCGCAACCGATCGTTGGAAAGAAGGAAGGCCGCCCGGTCGGGCGGCCTTTTTTCGCAGCATCACAAGAAAGCCTTAGCTGGTGGCGCCGTTCAGAAGCTCTCTCAGCGCCGCCGCCATTTCGTCGGGTTTGGTGTCGTGGCCGAAATGGGTGATGTAGCGGTTGTCCGAGCTCATCACGTACAGAAAGGTGGAGTGATCCACCAGGTAGTGCTCCGGATCCTGGCTGTCGTGGAGCTGGAAGTAGACCCGGTAGGCCTCGGCGGCGGCGTCGACCTGTTCGCGGCTGCCGGTAAGACCAACCAGGGACGGGTGGAACAGATCGACATACTCGGCCATCTGCTCGACCGTGTCGCGCTCAGGATCGACGGTCACGAACACGAAAGACAGCTTGTCGGCGTCGTCCCCCAGCGCGTCCAAGGCCAGGCTCGCCGTGTGCAGCGATGTCGGGCAGATATCAGGACAAAACGTGTAGCCGAAATAGAGCAACATCGGTTTGCCTGCGAAATCGGCCTGGGTCACCGTCTCGCCGGTGTGATCGACCAGCTCGAACGGACCGCCGATCGGCACATCGCCCTCCGCCGCCGCTTGCGGGCTTGGCGCCGGCCGCAACTGTTGCCAGAGGAGAAATCCACCGCCCGCGACCACGAGCAGAACCGCTGCCGCCAGCACCCACCGCATCGGGTTCACGGCTGAGCCGGTTTTCCCGCTTTCCTCATTCGCCGCCATTTTCACTCTCACCCTCGTTGCCATGCCCCATTTGGTGGCCAGAACCGTGACCACCAGAGCCCTGGTGACCGATATCCTTGACCGCGACCTCGATCTCGACCGTTCCGGCCCTCTCGAAAACTAGGCTCAACGGAAACGTCTCGCCCTCGACCAGCGGGTCGTTAAGGCCGATGAGCATGATATGGAGGCCGCCGGGGGCGAGCTCCACCTGATCGCCGCCGGGCACGTCGATCACGTCAATCGACACCATGCGCGCCACGCCGTCCGTGATTTCGTGCGTGTGCAGTTCGACACGCTCGGCGATGCCGGCCTCGGCTCCGGTCAGCCGGTCCGGGTCCGAACCTGAATTCTCAATGGTGAAGTAGGCGCCGCCGGCCTGGGCGTTGGCGGTGGTTTCCCGGGCCCAGGGATCCTGAATGGTGAGGTCGCCGGCCTCCCCGGCCTGACTTGATGGCGGGATGAGGGTCAGCGCGGTGAGCGCGCCGACGAGAGCCAAACGGTTCATCGCGTAGTCTTTCCTGAAAGATGTTTGGGGCTTGGATCAAACAGCTCTCAGGGGCGGCGGCGCTCTCGGATATTTGCCGACCAAGACGATTGCCGTCGGCGCGCGTTGCCGGCTGAAGACCGGTCTTTCGCGTCCATCCGGCGCCTCTCGGCCGATCTTGATGGCTTCGTTGGACCGGCCGAAGGAGAAACTGCAGGCGCCGGCCGCACACCAGGCGCAAGCGTTCGGCTCAGGATCAGGTGCGTTACCATCGGGGCCGAGATCGATCACGCCAGCGCTCGTGCATATCGTCAACACAAGCGGATCCGGCGAAGAGCCGGGTGCAGCGTTGGCGCCCGCAAGGGGCTGAACCGCGAACGAAATCGCGATCAGCCAGATCAGGCCCCGATTAAACCAGCCCTTAGGCATTGGCTGACCGTCTAGGGCTTATTACGCACCGAGCTCCTCGCGGAGCCGGCCGTCCAGCGCCTCCAGGAACTGATTGGTCGTCAACCAATCCTGCTCCGGGCCGATCAAAAGCGCCAGATCCTTGGTCATCTGACCGCTCTCGACGGTGTCGACACAGACCTTTTCAAGGGTCTGGGCGAACTCATCCACCTCGGGCGTGCCGTCGATCTTGGCGCGATAGGTCAGCGCGCGGGTCCAGGCGAAGATCGAGGCGATCGGATTGGTCGAGGTCTCCTTGCCTTGCTGATGCATTCGATAGTGGCGGGTGACCGTGCCGTGGGCCGCTTCGGCTTCGATCGTCTCACCGTCCGGCGTCATCAAAACCGAGGTCATCAGGCCGAGCGAGCCGAACCCTTGAGCCACGGTGTCCGACTGCACGTCGCCGTCATAGTTCTTGCACGCCCAGACGAAGGCGCCGCTCCATTTGAGCGCGGCGGCGCCCATGTCGTCGATCAGCCGGTGCTCATAGGTGATGTTCTTTTCCGCGAATTTGTCTTTGAACTCCTGGTCGAAGACTTCCTGGAACAGGTCCTTGAAGCGGCCGTCATAGGCTTTGAGGATGGTGTTCTTGGTCGACAGATAGACCGGATAATCGCGCATCAGCCCGTAATTCAGGGACGCCCGGGCGAAATCGCGGATGCTCTCGTCTAGATTGTACATCCCCATGGCAACGCCCGCTGCGGGGAAGTCGAAGATCTCGTGCTCGACCGCCTCGCCGCCGTCCTCGGGTTCGAAGCGCATGGTCAGTTTGCCCTTGCCCGGCACCTTGAAATCGGTGGCACGGTACTGATCGCCGAAGGCATGGCGGCCGATGATGATGGGCTCGGTCCAGCCGGGCACCAGTCTCGGCACGTTGCGACAGATGATCGGCTCGCGGAAGACCGTGCCGCCCAGGATGTTTCGGATGGTGCCGTTGGGCGAGCGCCACATTTTTTTGAGCCCGAACTCCTCGACCCGACCCTCGTCGGGTGTGATCGTGGCGCACTTGACCCCGACCTTGTGCTCCTTGATGGCGTTCGCTGCGTCGACCGTGATCTGGTCGTCGGTCTCGTCGCGTTTGGTGACCGAGAGATCGTAGTAGAGCAATTTCACGTCGAGATAGGGCAGGATCAGTTTCTCTTTGATGAATGCCCAGATGATGCGGGTCATCTCGTCGCCGTCGATCTCGACGATCGGGTTCTTCACAGAAATCTTTGCCATTGTTTGCTCCGTCACGCCCAGACTCGTGGCCCCGGTTCTAGCGGCCAGAAACCCCGCCGCATAGCACCCCTTGGTCGCGATCAATCACCCCGGCGCCATATGGGATCGGTTATCGTAGAGATAAACGCGGCATGGGCCGCGAGTTCCTCGGCGGTGGGCTCATGGGGTCGCGGCTCGCGGTACCGCCGCGCCACCCGGACGGCCTCGCCGCCCCCCTCCTTGGCCACATCGAAAGCCAGGCCCGGCTGCCGGCCGCCGATCAGATGGAGATAGACCTCGGCCAGAAGCTCGCAGTCGAGCAGGGCCCCATGCTTGACGCGGGCGCTGGCATCGACATCGAACCGTTTGCACAACGCATCGAGACTGGCCGGCGCGCCCGGAAACTTCTGACGGGCTAGGGCCAACGTATCAACGGCGCGCCCCATACCGAAACCGGGCCGGCCAAGCCGGTCCAACTCGTGGTCCAGGAAGCGAATGTCGAACGCGGCATTGTGAATGACCAGCTTCGCGTCACCGACGAAGTCCAGAAACGCGTCGACCACGTCGGAGAAAACCGGAAAGTCGGCCAGGAACTCATCCGCCAAGCCGGTGACCTCGCGAGCGCCCTCGGACATCGGTCGCTTGGGATTGATGTATTGCTGATAGGTCACATCGGTCGGCACGAAATTCACCAGCTCGACCGCGGCGATCTCGACGATCCGGTCGCCGGCCGCTGGATCGAGCCCGGTCGTTTCCGTATCAAGGACGATCTCGCGCTCCATTCTCTCTCCTTAAAGGCGATCAGGTCTTACCAGCGGTCGGGCCAAGCCGAACCGACGCGGTCGCTCAAACGCGCAGCAATAGCCGCCACCTGGGCAAAGGCCGGACCGCGGCCGCAACCGGTGAAAACCGAGAAATCGGCCCGCCGTCTCTTCTCCGGATCCGGCATCTGCCGGGCGCGAATCGCTTCGAGCTTGGCTTGGGTCATGCCGGGCCGGCTAAGCACGCGCTGAGCCTGCAACCAGGCTGGCGCGCTCGCCACAACCGTAACGTCGCAGCGGCGATCGCCGCCGGTTTCGAACAAAAGCGGCACGTCGAGCAGGGCCAGATGAGCGTTCTGCCGGCGGAGCGTCGCCAAAAAGCGGCGCTGCTGTTTGCCCACCAACGGATGAAGTATCGCCTCCAGCTCGGCCAGAGCGCCGCCCTCGCGCAGCACCTCCCGCCCTAGCAATCCTCGGTCAATGCCGCCGTCGGCGCGGACGACGGCACCGAATCGTCGCCGAATCGGATCGACCCCGGCACCGCCCGGCGCCATCAGGGCATGAACGGTGGCATCGGAATCGAAAAGGACGGCGCCAAAACAGCGGAACATCCGCGCGGTGGTCGACTTGCCCATGGCGATCGAACCGGTAAGGCCGATAACGATCAAGGCTGTCCACCCTCTAGAACCGCCCGACGCAACGCATCGTCGACCTCGGGCGCCCGGCCGAACCAGGCCTCGAAACCCGGCCGCGCCTGGTGGAGAAGCATGCCCAAACCGTCCACGGGCCTGTGACGGGCTTTGGCCGCGGCTAGTAGGGGCGTCTCGAGCGGCACGTAGACCAGATCATTGACCACGGCGCCCTCCGGCAAGTCCCGCAGATCCAGATCCAAAGACGGCTGGCCGGCCATGCCGAGGCTGGTCGTATTGACAAGAAGGTCGATGCCGTCCAACACCGTCTCCAGCTCGCTCCAGGCGACGGCCCTGCCCGGTGCCGCCAGATCGCTCAAGAGATCCTCGGCCCGGCTTTCGGTCCGATTGGCCAACAGGATTTCGGCCGCCTCCTCCCCTTTGAGCGATGCCACGCCAGCTCGCGCCGCGCCGCCCGCGCCAATCACCAGACAGCGAGCCCCCACAAAACCGAAGTCCGGCACCGCGTCCTTGATATTCTGAACGAAGCCGAAGCCGTCGGTGTTGGTGCCAAAGAGCCGGCTGCCCTCGACCGTGACCGTATTGATCGCGCCGATCCGCCGGGCCGCCGGCGTCCCCTCGTCGACCATCGAAAGCGCCGCTTCTTTATGCGGGATCGTGAGGTTGGCGCCGACAAAACCGAGGAGCGGTAGTGCCCGGAGCGCCCGCTCGATGGCTTCGGGACGAACCGCCATAGGAACGTAAGCGCCATCGATGCCGTAACGCTGGAGCCAGTGGCCATGTAGGCGCGGCGATGCCGAATGGCTCACGGGCCAGCCCATGACGCCGGCGACCCTGGCCGCTCCGGACCGCGCGGTCACGGCCTGAGCGCGCCCTGGTTGCGCAAGCACTCCAGGAGCGGCAGCAAGGGCAGTCCCTGGACCGCGAAGATGTCGCCGTCGATGCGGGAGAAGAGCTGGGCACCCAGCCCCTCGATCTGATAACCGCCGACGCAGGCCAGCAAATCATCGGAAATCGCTTCCAGATAAGCCTCGAGCCAAGCGTCGCTGAAGGGCCGGACGTGAAGCGTCACGATGGCCGCCTGGTGCCAGACGCGGACGACGTCCCGAAAGACGACCGCGGCACTCACCAACCGATGGGAGCGGCCGCGAAGCGACAAGAGCTGATCGGCGAGGGCTCGCCGGTCAGCCGGCTTGTCCAGCCAACGCCCCTCCGCCTCGAGAAGCTGATCGCAGCCGATGACCAAGGCCGGACCGGGTTCGGCGCCGGCGATCTTCTCGGCCTTCATCGTGGCCAATGTGACGGCGGCTTCCGGCGCTTTAGCCGCTTCGGCGACCAGCGCCTCGGTGATCGCCGCCTCGTCCAATCGCGCCGGTTTGGTCGTCACAGCCACGCCCGCCGCCCTGAGGAGCCGGGCCCGAGCCTCGCTAGCGGACGCCAAAATCACCGGCCGAGCGTCCGAGCTCACCCCGGTCAAGATGCCGGCACCCCTAGTTCAACCCGATGGCGATGACCAGATTGGGTTAGGCGGTTGCTGCTTCGTGCATGAATGCGACCTAGGTCGCGTGAGGAGATGTTGATGCAAGCCGACGTCACTAGCGAACCCAAATCCAATGCCTTGATCTCGGTGGTCCCGGCGGATGCCTTTGTGAAGCCTGTGATCCACGAGAACAAGCGGCTCTATGCGATCCACGCTGGCGACGGCAGGCCGTTGGCCATGGCGCCAAGTCGTGATCTTGCCTTTGCTTTTCTGCGCCAGAACGAGATGAGCGGCACCGACGCTCATTGATCTCAAAACCCGCAGCCTGACGTCGCTGACATAGTGTCGGGTTCAAAGCGGTAAGGTGATGGTTACCCTGAGCCCACCGGTGGGTGCTTCGCCCAACGCGATCGTGCCCCCGTGGGCCAAAACCGTGTCTTTCGACGTCGTAAGCCCCAGGCCGACGCCACCGGTCCGCTGGCTGCGGGAACTCTCCAGGCGCTGGAAGGGCTGAAACACGAACTGGTATTTTTCAGGCGGGATACCGGGCCCGTCATCGTCGATGACGATCACGGCCAGATCATCGCCGACGCTGGCATGAAGCCAGGCCCGGGTGCCGTAACGGCAGGCATTATCAAGCAGGTTGGTGAGGACGCGTTGCATCGCCAGCGGCCGGATCGGAACCGCGCCGTCGGGGTTAATCTTGATCGCTACGTTTTGGCCGTTTCGCGCGGCACGGCGTTCGATTTGCTGAAACAATTGGCTGAGTTGAACCGGTAGGATGGTTTCCTGACCCTCCCCCCGGGCAAAGGCCAGATAGGCTTCGATCAGGCGCTCCATCTCAGCGACATCGTCCCGCAGCCCCTGCATGGCGGCCGAGGCCTTGGTCTCGCTCAGCATCTCGAGCTCCAGTCGCATCCGGGTCAAGGGCGTGCTGAGATCGTGGCTCACCGCCGCCAGCATTTCAGTGCGTTGGACGATCTGGCGTAAGATCCGTTGGCGCATGCGGTTGAACGCAAGCCCCGCCCGGCGGATCTCGACCGCGCCCTCCAGCTTGAAATCACCGATATCGCGGCCTTTGCCGAAACTGTCCGCCGCTTGCGCCAACCGCCGGATCGGCCGGATCTGGCGGCGCAGGAAGAAAATGGCGATGGCGATCAGCAACAGTGCCACGCCGACCATCCAGGCAAGCAGCGTGCGGGTGGTCGGGCTGTCGACCCGCTTGCGCGGGGCGACAACGCGCAGAAGCCCGTTCTCGAGCTGGACGTAGACGACGATGCGTTTGACCTGCTCAGGCCGGGTGTCGATGGCGAAGGGACGTTCGCCAAGAGCATCCTCGAAGGTCTTGCGCAACAGGCTGTCGAGACGGCTCGGCGGCAGGAAGCCAACGGTCTGGGTGGCTTGCCTCAAGATCCCGTCCGGCTCGAGCGACAGAGCAAAACCATTGTGCCTGCGGGCGCGGTCCAGAACAGCCCGGCGTTCCGCCAGCGTTTCCGCCATCTCCAGTTCTTCGGAGATATAGGCCACCTCACCGGAGACACCGATCGCCAGCCATCGGGTGACGGTCTCCCAGTGGCGTTCGTAGAAAACGTAGGCCAGCACCACCTGGAGAATGAGCAGCGGCACGACGACGATCAGGAGCGAGCGCCAGAACAGCCCCCGCGGCATCATCTTCTGTAAGGTCGAACGCCGGCGGGCTTGGCGGTCGTCCGTGACCCAGCGCTTGGCCGCCGTCAGTGTGGCCATGTCAGACTCCGGTTCTGAGCACGTATCCCTGGCCGCGCATGGTCAGGAGATAGCGTGGTTGGCGCGGATCCTCTTCGAGCTTGCGTCTGAGGCGCGCCATCTGGGTGTCGACGGCCCGGTCCGAGCCGTTGATCTGGGCCAGCTCGGCCAGGCGGTTTCGCTCGATCGGCTCGCCGGCGCGATTGGCCAATACCGACAGCAGCAGGATTTCGCCGGAGGTGAGACGTACCGGCTCACCATTCCTGACCAATTCCCCCCGATCCAGATCCAGTGTGTAGTTGCCGAAATGGACCTTGCCGCCGATCGCCTTGGGCGCGCTTCGCTGGAGGATCCGCTCGATCCTCAACAGCAATTCGCGGGGCTGGAACGGCTTGGTCAGATAATCGTCCGCGCCGGACTCGAGACCGGTGATGCGGTCCTCGGCGCCGCCCCGGGCGGTCAACAGCAAGATGGGCACATCGCTGGTCTCCCTCAGCGCCTTCGTCAGTTGAAACCCGTCCAGATCGGGTAGCATGACGTCGAGCACCAGAAGATCGAACGCGAAGCTTTGAAGCTTGGCCCGGGCGCCGGCGGCGTCATGCGCCTCGGTCACATGGTAATGGTGTTGGGTCAGATAGCGGACCAACAGGCCGCGCAGCCGGATGTCGTCGTCAACCACGAGAAGATGGGCCGGCTCAGCGCTGATCAATGCACCCCTCCGCTGTCCGGTCCGCCCAGCGTGTTGCTCAGATAGTCCTGGGTCACAGGCTCCAACAGCGAACTCAGAACCGCCTTGAAGCCATCCACGGCATCCTCGCCATGATCACGGAACACCCGGCCGAAGCGCGCTCTCAGGCTCTCACCGATCCGGTCGGCGGTCCGCGCGCCCAATTCCGTGAGCCGCAGTCGCCGTTTGCGGCCATCGGCACCGTCCGGCATCGGCACCACCCAGCCGCAAGCAACCAACTGCTTGGCCAAACGCGACGCGGCCTGCTTACTCAGCCCCATCAACGACATGAGTTCGCATTGGGCGAAGTCGTCCTGGCGGCGCAGAAGCAGGAGAGCGGTCAATTTCAGGACGCCCGGTCCGCCACCGGCGGCATCGCCGCCCAGACGTTCGAGGTCGCGCGCCGCCATCAGCATCGTCAGCGCCGCGTGATCCAGCGCGTCGGCTCTCAGGAACAAAGGACTACGCGCGCCGGAAGACAGTTTCACTCGGTCCATCACGGGCCTCACATTGACACAATTTCAGACGGGTGTTAGCGCTGCCACTTCCCGACAAGAAGAACCTAACACACGCCAAGCGTGGGGAGCACGCGTGCGGCGTGTCGAGGACGCGATATGGCCCTTCTTCCCTTCGATGATCGTGACGGCTGGATTTGGCTCGACGGCGAGATGGTGCCGTGGCGCGAGGCCAAGCTCCATGTGCTCACCCATGGCTTGCACTATGGTAGCTGCGTGTTCGAGGGCGAGCGGGCCTATGGCGGCGAAGTGTTCAAATTGTCGGAGCACAGCCAGCGCTTGATCGACAGCGCCAAGATCCTCGATTTCGCCATCC
Organism: Geminicoccaceae bacterium; assembly: GCA_050331695.1. Lineage (GTDB taxonomy): Bacteria > Pseudomonadota > Alphaproteobacteria > Geminicoccales > Geminicoccaceae > JBHJGP01. The sequence goes on along the minus strand of JBHJGP010000001.1, from coordinate 24,958 downwards.
CCTACAGCGTTGACGAGTTGGACGCGGCGACCCGGGCGGTGATCGCCAAGAATGGCTTCAGCGATTGCTATGTGCGTCCCGTCGCCTGGCGCGGCTCCGAAATGATGGGCGTTTCGGCGCAAAAAAATCGGGTCCACGTGGCGATCGCCGTTTGGGAATGGGGCGCCTATTATAGCGACCTTCGGTTGACGCGGGCGATTTACCAACGCCCCTCACCGGCCTGCGCGCCGATCCACAGCAAGGCCGCCGGCCTCTACATGATCTGCACGCTCAGCAAGCACGCGGCCGAGGCCAAGGGTTTCGGCGATGCCCTGATGCTGGATCACGAGGGCTTCGTCGCCGAGACCACCGGCGCCAACATCTTCTTCGTCATCGACGGGGTCATCCACACGCCCTTGCCCGACCGTTTCCTCAACGGCATCACCCGCCGCACGGCGATCAAGCTCGCCGAGGCCCGGGGCTTCGAAATCGTCGAGAGGCGTATCCTCCCTGAGGAGATCGCGAAGGCCCAGGAAGTTTTCGTCTGCGGCACCGCTGCCGAGATCACGCCGGTCCGCGCGATCGACGATCTCAACTTCCAGGTCGGCCGGATCACCGGTGACCTGATCGATGATTTTCAGGCGCTCACCCGCCGGCCGGCCATAGCCGCCGCGTGAAACCGCGTATCTGCGTTTTCTGCGGCTCGAGATACGGCAGGGAGCAGCGCTACCGTGAGGTTGCCAAAGCCTTCGGTGAAGCGCTTGCGGAGAACGGCTTCGAGCTGATCTATGGTGGCGGCGATGTCGGCCTCATGGGCACGCTCGCCGACGGCGCCCTGTCCCGTTCCGGCACGGTCACGGGCTTCATCCCCGAGCGCCTCTTGGCCCGCGAGGTCGGCCACCGGGGGCTGACCCGTCTCGACATCACCGAGGACATGTTCGAGCGCAAACGCAAGATGATCGTTGGCGCCGATGCCTTCGTCGCTCTTCCGGGCGGTCTCGGCACGGTCGACGAGATCCTGGACGCGGTCACGCTTCGCCAGCTGGGATATCACGACCGTCCCATCTACCTGCTTGACTTGGACGGGTTCTGGCAGCCGTTCGTGGCGCTGGTCGAGGCCATCGTCGACGCCGAATTCGCCGGAAAAACGGCTCGAGCTCTTTTTCAACTAAAAAGCGATATTGATGACATTGTAAATCAACTGAAAGGTGATTTTGCGTCTTGACGTTTTTTTGAGCTTTCGATCCTATGCTCCCGGCAACGGGAGTTCCTTGGATGCTTCGCCGAACCGCTTGCCTGTTGATCCTGTCGGTGACGTTCGCGGTCATGGCCGACCAATGCCATGCGCTGAGCGCGCCCCGGGCCCTGTCGACAAGCCTGTTGGCTCGTCCCGGCGTGATCCATATCCAGGATCGGGCCGAGCCGTTACCCGGGCAACAGGAAAGCTGCCGGCAACGCCTCTCCGATCGCCTGCCGCCGCCACCGATCGTCGAAATCCGGGCACCGGCCCGGGGCGGCACGGACCGCCGCTTCCAGCCCTACACCATGGCCCTGATGCAAGGCGCCGCGGCCGGCCGCCTAAGCAGTGACGCCGCCCAGCGAACGATCCGGCTCCTGGTCGGCTGGGCCCGAGCCGATGCGCTGAGCCAGCCGCTCGACGCCGGCGCCGAGGCCAGCAACACCAACGCTCTCTTCAGCCTGAAGCGCGCGCTGGTGCCGATCATCAGCTCTTACGCGGTCCTCCGAGACCACGGCTCCTGGAGCGAAGCCGACCGCGCATTGGTCCGGCAATGGCTCTCGCGCCTGGTGCCCCTCGCCGAGGCCCCGACCGGCGCCGGCGCCAGCCGCTGGCAGGGTCGCGCCGTGAGCAATCGCAACAACCACCGCTATCTGACCGGCAGCGTCCTGGCGCTCTGGGGCGCGCTCGAGGGCGATCCGGCGATCTTCGACCGGGCGGTTCGCATCTACCGGGACGCCATCGCCGATCTGGCTCCGGACGGCAGCTGGCCCCTGGAAATGGCCCGCGGCGATAAGGCGCTCTGGTACCAGCGCCAGGCGCTGGCATCGCTCACGGTCATCGCCGAAACGGCGGCGGTCCAGAACATCGACCTCTACGGCTACCGGCCCGGGGGTGTCAGCCTGCACGACGCCGTCACCTTTCTTCTGGACCGAATAGACGAAACCGGCCCGGGACCATCGCTGGACTTCCTGCAGCGCCGGGGCCACGGCCGCCACTACATGGCCTGGACCGCCTTCTACCGCAAACGGTTCCCCGATCACGCCAACAGCCGGCGCCTGGCCGCTCTGGTCGAAGATGCCGGCGTCCTGATCGACGATTTCGTCGGCGTCAACGCGTCCTGCTGGACCGGCCTCGGGCCGGAAGGCCCGGTGCCGGGATCAGATCCGAGCTGAACTCCAGCCCGTTTTTCTGTCTGTTTACGCCGTGCCGCCGGCTCCGGGGCCGCTCTGGGCCGGGGCCGCGGCCGCTGCTTGGGCCTGTTGACCCCGCCGGCGGTAGAGGGTCACGAAATCGATCGGATCGATCATCAAAGGCGGGAAGCCGCCATCCCGGGTCGCGTCGGCGATGATCCGCCGGGCGAACGGGAACAAGAGCCTCGGGCATTCGATCAACAAGAGCGGCTGCAGGCTGTCGTCCGGAATGTTGGCGAGCGTGAAGACACCGCCATAGACCAGCTCGATGACGAAGGCGGAAGCGTCCCCCGCCTTGGCGTCGACATTGAGCTCGAGCACCACCTCATAGCGATCGGCGTTCTCGAGCTTCTGGCTCCTGACATCGACCCGGATCTGAATTTCGGGGCGCGCGCCCTGGGCCTGAAGGCCGTCCGGCGCCTGCGGGTTCTCGAAGGACAAATCCTTCACATATTGGGAAACAATCGACAGGCGCGGTGGCTCGCGCTGAGTATCGGCACCGCCGTTGGCGGCGGTTTCATTTTCGGCCATGAGCTGAACGTTCCTCGATTTCGTTGAGACGGGCGGGTCGTCGGTTGGAATTGGCTCAGGCTTAAACAGGGATCTGGCCGATCCCGCAACCTCCCCCTTGAGCCGACCACAAGCGCCGCCAGGCAAAAGCCCGTCAGATCTCGACCATCCGGCCCGGCTCCGGGCTCAACACCTCGGCCCGCTCGACCAGCGCCTTGAACGGCTCCGGCCGGCCGCTCAGAAGATCGAACGTGCCCCAATGGATCGGCACCACCTGGTCGAAGGCGAACAGCTCATTTACGGCGATGGCCGCCGTCTCCGGCCCCATGGTGAACCGGTCGCCGATCGGCAGAAAGCCCAACTGAGGCTCGTGCAACCGCTGGATCAGGGCCATGTCGGAGAACAGATCGGTGTCGCCGGCATGGTAGACGGAATGCCCCTCGCCCTTGATGACGAAGCCCGCCGGATCGCCCATCGTCACCGGCACCCCGTCCTGGATCACGGCCGAGCTGTGAAGCGCGTTGACCATGGTCAGCTGAAGGCCGCGAAACCCGATCGTGCCGCCGACGTTCATTGGCTCCACGGTCTCGACCCCCTGGTGCGCCAGCCACTGCACCACCTCAAACATGCCCACCAGCACCGCATCATATTTTTTGGCCAACCTCACCGTGTCGCCGATGTGATCCTCATGGCCGTGGGTCAGCAAGATCGCATCGACCTTCGCCAGTTGGTCCTCATAGCCTTGAGGAAAGGTCGGATTGCCGGTCCAGAACGGATCGATCAGCAGGTCCAGACCCGCCATCTCCAGATGCACGGCCGAATGGCCCAGCCAGGCAAAACGCATTTTTGTCAGCTCCCCAAATCCCCTCCGCCCTGGTTACCGAAACGCTTCGTCTGCGCCAATGCCGCAGTGCGTCAAACGCCCGGTTCGAGCCCCGAGTGACGGATGCTGCAGAGCGAGCAAACGACAGCTTTTTCTAGCGAGCGCCACTGCTTACTCATTTCATTGACTCATAGCATTTAATCGATGTATTGGGAGGAATGATAGATCGCCTCGAACAATCCAAAGCCATTGCCAACAAGCATAGAGTGAAAGTCCTGCAGTGGCTCGCGGATCCACGGAAACACTTCGCAAATCAGACAGCCGGCGACCCCCTAGAGATTGGTGTGTGCGTCACGCTTCTGACCGACAAACTCGGCATGGCCCAGCCTACGGTCAGTCGCCACCTCGAAGTCCTGAGGCGCGCTGAGTTGCTTTCCGTCCGAAAGATCGGACGATGGTCCTATTTTGCGCGCAACGAAGCAGCGATCGCTGGATACAAGCAATGGCTTCAAGATGGGATTTAACAGCAACATCCAGCCTTCCCACCCATTACTTCAGCTCGCACTGGAGACAGCCAAACACTTGAGCCGAGTGAATGTGCGCCGAAAAGATCAGATTATTCGAGACAAGTTCGTGTCAGATATTGAGACAGTGATGAACCTGTCAGCTCATGACGGAGTCAAACCAGCCGCTCCAGTTCGCGCATTGCGGCATGCGCCTGTCGCTTTCAGTGCCGTCCCGACATTCGTTTCGGAAAACCTACTTCAGGCTGCGCGGAGCGCATTGGGACACGTTCATTGGACGGAATTCTACGAACCAGCCGCTTGGTCAAAACCGTTTCTGGCGGATTTTGCCAACGGCGAAGGAATTGGACCGGACGGAACAGTCCGATGTGATACGATGATCTTGGGCTTGTTTATCCTCGGACCCAACACCCTTTATCCTCCTCATGCTCACCCAGCGGAAGAATTCTATCTGACGCTGAGTGGCGCGCCAGATTTCCAAGTCGGTGACGATGCCCCTTTTGTAACCATCGCCCCGGGCGAGGTCGCGTGGCATGGGTCAGATGTGAGCCATGCCATCCGTACCGGCCCTGATCCATTTTTGGCAGTGTTCGGTTGGCGTGGATCAATTCACGAACGCTCTTGGTATCGAAGTGACATGTCCGACGCGCAAAGCCGCAAACGATATCCAAAAATATCCAAAGGCTAGGTAGCCGTGTCCGGCCAAACGATAGGAAAGCAGACTTTCGTGGCACTGGCCGGAAGGTCAGCTTCGTCCGCATAACGGCCAATAAGCGTTTGCAAGAACCTGCGATCAGAGAACGTCCCTTTTGGCCCAGGCGCAGCCGCCAGTGATCCATAGATGGGCGATGGCCGCCGCGGCGGCGAGGGCCACCATCGCGGTTGCAACCCAGAGGCCGTCGCCTCCGGTTAGCGCCGCCAGCCAGCCGCCCAGAAACGCGCCCGTCAAAAGCTGACAGAGGCCCATGACGCCGGAAGCGGTACCGGCGCGGGGGCCGTGCGGCGACAGGGCCAGGGCGGTTCCAATGGACAAGGTCGCGGTGAAGGCGACGAAGACCAGGGCAAAGGTGAAAACCGTGCCCGGGAGCGTGGCCCAGCCCAAGCCGAACTGGACCAACAGACAAAATGTGACGGCGAGCTGGGCCATCAGGGCCCAGATCAGTGCCCGATGCGGCGGCCGGTGGCGGAGAACCAGGCTCGTGATCGGCTTGGCGACGATGGTTCCGGCGGCGATGACCGCGAAGGTGGCCGCGAACTGGGTTTCGGTGAGGCCGAAGCCGGCCATGTAGATCAGCGCGGTGGAGCTCAGATAGAGAGCTAACAGTGCGTAGGCGAGAGACAGGGCGGCGATCGCGGCGAGGGTTTCCCGTAGCTTGAGGACGGCGGCGATGTCTCCAGCGATGCGCCTCACCGAGAGCGGGACGACCGTCGCCGGATCGCGGGTCTCCGGCAACAAGAAGAGGACGGCCAACAGAAAAAAGAGCCCGGCGGCGACCAGCACCCCGAAGATCGCGTTCCAGCCGGCGAAAAGCAGAACCAGGGCGCCGATGATCGGTGCCAGCATCGGCCCGCTGGCGAAGAACACCATGGCCACGGCCATCGCCCGGGCCAGCGCCTCGCCCTGAAAGCGGTCCCGGAGGACGGCGCGCCCGCTCAGGGGCCCGGACGCGGCCCCGGTCCCCTGGACTAGGCGGGCCATGAGAAGCTGGTCGAAATTTTGGGCGAAGAGGCAGGCGAGCCCGCCCGCCATGTAGAGCAGGAGGCCGCCGATCAGGACCGGTTTGCGGCCGAAGCGGGCGGAGAGCGGGCCCATCACCAGGTGCGGCAGCGCGTAGCCGACCATGAACCAGGTGATCACCGCGTAGCCGTCGGTCGAGGGCCGGCCGAACGCCGCGGTCAGGTCGATCAGCGCCGGGATCATCATGTCGATGCTCATGGCCGTGAGCATGAACATGAAGCCGACGATGGCGATCAGCCCGCCGGCACCGAGGGCCGCGTCGCCCGGAACTTGGGCGTTACGTGCCGTAATAGTCCCGGTACCAGGCGACGAACCGCCCAAGGCCCTCCTCGATCGGGGTGGCCGGACGGAAGCCGACGGCCTCGGACAGCGGATCGATATCGGCGTAGGTGGCCTCGACGTCGCCCGGCTGCATCGGCTTCATCTCCTTGATCGCCGGCTTGCCGATCGCGGTTTCGAGGATCTCGATGAACCGGCCCAGCTTCTCGGGCTGATTGTTGCCTATGTTGAAGACGGCGTAGGGCGCGCCGCTGGGGCTGGCACCGGCGGCCCTATCATCGGATCCGGGCGCAGGCGGCCTCGGCAGAAGCCGGACCAGGCCCTCGACAACGTCGTCGATATAGGTGAAGTCCCGGCGCATGCGGCCTTGGTTGAACTCCTTGATCGGGCGGCCTTCGGAGATCGCCTTGGTGAACAGAAAATAGGCCATGTCCGGCCGGCCCCAGGGGCCGTAGACGGTGAAGAAGCGAAGGCCCGTGGTCGGCAATTGGTAGAGATGGCTGTAGGTGTGGGCCATCAGCTCGTCGGCTTTTTAGGTGGCGGCATAAAGGCTTACCGGATGGTCGACCCGATCGCTCACCCGAAATGGCATGGCTCTATTCGCGCCGTAGACCGAGCTCGACGAGGCGTAGATCAGATGCGGGCAGTTTTGCCGCCGGCAGCCCTCCAAAATATTGACGAAGCCCTGGAGATTGGAGGCGACATAAGCCCTCGGGTTCTCGAGCGAGTAGCGGACCCCCGCCTGGGCCGCCATATGCGCGACCGCGCCGAAGGTTTGGCGTTCGAACAGGGCGTCCATGGCGCCGTCGTCCGCCAGGTCGATCCGCTCGAAGGCGAAGCCGTCCCGCCCCTCCAGCTGGCCCAGCCGTGCTTCTTTGAGCGTGACGTCGTAATAATCGTTCAGACTGTCCAAACCGACGACCGGACAGCCGTCGTCGAGCAGGCGCTTGGCCAGATGAAAACCGATGAAGCCCGCGGCGCCGGTGACGAGGACGGGTTGGTCCGCGGGCGAACGCCGATCTGAAACCATGACGGGAATAACCTCAGCCCTCTAAACTTTGCGGCGAGAATGTGCGTGGGCCACTCGCCCGGGTCAAGCCGATTGACCCGGGCCCTTGCGGGCCCTCACGCCAACGCCTATTCCGAAGCAGCCTGATGACGGCAATTCAATGACTCTGCGATGAAGGCAACGAATTTTTGTCAGCAAGTGGGACGACATCGGTCGATTGGCACAGGCTGGAAGCACGGTTCCGGGCGCGCCAGGCGACGGTCGGGATCATCGGCCTCGGCTATGTCGGCCTGCCGCTGGCGATCGCAGCAGCGCGCGGCGGCTTCGCCGTCATCGGTTTCGACATCGACGAGACAAAGGTCACCCGGCTGACGGCGGGCCGGTCCTACATCAAGCATATCGATGGCGGCGAGGTCGCGGGACTGATCACCGGCGGCCGTTTGCGGGTGACGAGTGATTTTTCGACCCTGAGCGAGGTCGATGCCTGCCTTATCTGCGTGCCGACGCCGCTGACCAAACATCGCGAGCCGGATCTGAGCTTCGTCGAGGGCACGGCGGAGACGATCCGCCCGTTTCTCAGGCCGGGGCAACTCATCGTCCTGGAATCGACCACCTACCCCGGAACCACCCGCGACGTGCTGCGACCCCTGTTAGAGCGGGAGGATCTCCGGGTCGAGGAGCAGCTGTTTCTGGCCTATTCGCCGGAACGCGAAGACCCGGCCAATCCCAACCATGTGACGGCGACCATCCCCAAGGTCGTGGGCGCCGCCGGGCCCCGCTCGCTCAAACTCGCCCAGGCGCTCTACGACAATATCGTCGAGCAGACGGTTGCCGTTTCCTCCCTCGAGACCGCCGAAGCGGTGAAACTGACCGAGAACATCTTCCGGGCGGTCAACATCGCGCTCGTGAACGAGCTCAAGATCGTGTTCGACGCCATGGGCATCGACGTTTGGGAGGTGATCGACGCGGCCAAGACCAAGCCGTTCGGCTTCATGCCGTTCTACCCGGGCCCGGGGCTCGGCGGCCACTGCATCCCGATCGATCCGTTCTATTTGACCTGGAAGGCCCGGGAATACGAGATCCCGACACGCTTCATCGAGCTCGCCGGCGAGGTCAACACCGCCATGCCGCGCTACGTGGTCGAGCGGCTGGCGATGGCGCTGGATGAGCGCACCGGCAAGGGGCTGAACGGCAGCCGCATTCTGCTGGCCGGCATCGCCTACAAGAAGAACGTCGACGACATGCGGGAAAGCCCCGGCCTGCCGATACTCTCGATGCTGGAGCGCCGCGGCGCCGAGGTCGACTATGTCGATCCGTTCGTGCCGATGATCCCCCAGACACGGGAACATGTCACCCTCGCCGGCCGGCGCTCGATCGCGCTCGAACCCGAACTGTTCGCCGACTATGATGCCGTTCTCATCGTCACCGATCACGACGAGGTCGACTATCAGGCCCTGGTCCACCACGCCCGGCTGGTGGTCGACACCCGCAACGCCACCAAATCGGTGACCGACCAAAGACAAAAAATCGTGAAAGCTTGAGCCCATGTCGTCCATCGCCTTCATCGATCTGGCATCCCAGCGCGAACGCCTTCAGCCCGGGCTCGACCAGGCGATCGCCAGGGTCATCGCCGGCGGACAGTACATCATGGGGCCCGAGGTGGCCGAGTTTGAGGCCGCACTCTCGGCCTTCTGCGGCGCGCGGCACAGCCTCGGCTGCGCCAGCGGTACCGACGCCCTCGGCCTCGCGCTCATGGCTTTGGAAGTGAAGCCCCACACGGCTGTCCTTTGCCCGAGCTTCACCTTTGCCGCCACGGCCGAGGTGGTGGCCTGGCTCGGCGCCGTTCCGGTCTTCGTCGACTGCGATCCAGTGACCTTCAACGCGACGGCCGAGCATTTCGCCCAGGGCCTGAAGACGGCCCGGGACCAGGACGTCGAGGTGGTGGGCATCATCACGGTCGATCTGTTCGGCCAGCCGGCGGACTACGACACAATCGAAGCCTTCTGCGAGGAGGAAGATCTCTGGCTGATTGTCGATGCCGCCCAGAGCTTCGGCGGCCACTACAAAGGCCGCAAGGCCGGCAGCATCGGACGTCTTGCCACCACCAGTTTTTACCCGGCCAAACCGCTCGGCGCCTATGGTGACGGCGGTGCCGTGTTCACGGACAATGACGAGCTCCAGAACAAGCTCGTGTCCTTGCGCGTTCACGGCCAGGGCGAGGATCGTTACGACAATGTGCGGATCGGCATGAATGGCCGGCTGGACACGCTCCAAGCCGCCATTCTTTTGCAGAAACTGGCGATCCTGGCCGACGAAATCGACGCTCGGCAAAGGGTTGCGGATCGCTACGCGACAGGTTTGGCCGGCCTCGTCAAACCACCAGAGGTGATCGACCATACGGTCTCGGCCTGGGCTCAATACACCGTTCAGCTCGAGGAAGGTGTCGAGCGTGGTCCGGTTTTGCAAAAACTGCGCGAGGCCGGGGTCCCGACGGCGATCTACTACCCCAAGCCCTTACACCGCCAGACGGCCTATCGGCATTACCCTACAGCCGGCAACGGTCTGCCGGTCTCCGACGAACAGGCGAAGCGGGTTTTCAGCTTGCCCATGCACCCCTACCTGAACGAGGCCGATCAGGGGCGGGTGATCGACGCCGTCGCCGAAGCGCTTTGATCCTGAGCAATCCGATTGGCGACTGGCCGGCGACTCACGGTTAAAGATGGCTCTTGGTATGCTTGGCTTGTGAAATCGGTCACAAGCGCCGGTGTATTAACAGTTCATTAACGACCCGGGCGCAAAAAGATCGGTTACCGGCGGCTAACCATTTGTCTCTATAAGAGCGGTGTTGATGGTTGCCATTCAAACCGGTCGAAGCGCCAGATGTTTCGACAGACGAATGGATTGGTTTTGACCGAGAACGGTGACATGGCGGACGAGCACCAGCAATTTGCCCTTTCGGTTGTGGTTCCCTTCTACAATGAAGAGGAAAGTCTTCCACCGCTCCACGAGCAGCTGGTGGCTGCGCTGGATCCGCTTGGCGTTCCGTACGAGCTGGTCTTCGTCGACGATGGCTCGAGCGATGGGACCGCGGATGTCCTCACCAAGCTGGCCGAAACCAGCCCGCCGGTGCGTTTCGTCAAGCTAAGGCGCAATTACGGCCAGACCGCGGCAATGGCGGCCGGCATCGAACATGCGCGCGGCGACGTCCTGGTGACCATGGACGGCGACCTTCAGAACGATCCGCGCGATATCCCGATGTTTCTCGAAACCATGAACGAGGGCTACGACCTGGTCGTTGGCTGGCGCCACAATCGCCAGGACAAATTCGCGTCCCGGGTGCTTCCTTCCAAGATCGCCAACTGGATCATCGCCAAGGTCACCGGCATTCCGATCAAGGACAATGGCTGTTCCCTGAAGGCGTACCGCGCCGACGTGATCAAGGAAATCCCGCTCTATTCCGAGATGCACCGGTTCATCCCGGCCATGACCTCGCTTGCCCGCAACAAGATCGCGCAGGTCAAGGTTCGTCACCACGCCAGAAAATTCGGCCATTCGAAATACGGCATCGCGCGCACCTACAAGGTCCTGCTCGATCTCCTGAGCATCAAGACGATCTTGCTTTTCGCGCGCAATCCGATGGGCTGGTTCGGCGGTGCCGCCTTGTTTTTCGGCACGCTCAGCATGCTTTCGATCGTTTGGGCAAGCGCCGTCGCGCTTACCACCAACGGCCCCATCGTCGTCGCCGGCGCGCTCGGCGTCCTGTTCGGTTCCCTCGCCTTCTTCTTGTTGTTCATGACCCTGCTCTCCCAATTGGTCTATCGCGCGGGTCTGGTTAAGCTGGAGCGCTATGTTGCTCTGGCGGCCAGGCCGGTCGGCGGGACCAGCCAGCACGAAGGTTGAAGCCATGACTGCGGACGTGATGACCTTGGATGCAGCGCGTGCCGGTTCGGCGAAGGTTGAGGCGATGCAAAAGGACGACATGATTTCGGTCGTGGTGCCGGTGACCACGCCGCTGCACAAGGCACGTGAGCGGCATCTCGCCGTCGAGCATGAGCTCAAGGCGACGGGTCGGGCCTTCGAATTCATCTATGTGCTCGACGGCGGCATGCAGGATTACGTCGATCCGCTCCGCGACCTGTACGACGCCGGTCATCCGATCAAGATCCTCTGCTTCGACCAGACATTCGGCGAATCGGCGGCGCTCACCGCCGGCTTCAAGCACAGCCGGGGCAGCGTGCTCATGACGCTGCCGAGCTACACGCCGATCAAGCCGACCGAGATCAGCAATCTCCTGGCGGCGCTGGACGGTGTCGACATGGTGGTTGGCCGGCGGGCCCAGGCGAGCGGCTTCACCTCGCTCCGGGCTCGGGTCCTCAGCACCCTTCTCGAGAAGCTCCTGGAAAGCCCGTTCAAGGATCTGGGCTCCGGTGTTCGGGTGCTCCAGCGTCGAATCATCGATGAGATCGCGATCTATGGCGATCAGCACATGTTCCTGCCGCTGCTCGCGCTCAAGAACGGCTTCAAGGTCAAGGAGGTCGATGTCGAGCGGGAATCCGTGACCCAAGGCGCCCGGCGGCGGACCAGCATCACCTGGGCCCGCATCCTGGACGTCATCTCGATCTACTTCCTGATCCGTTTCACCAAACGGCCGTTCCGGTTTTTCGGCGGTATCGGCGGTGTCACCCTCGCGCTGGGCGGTCTCCTCACCCTCTACCTAGTCGTGGCGCGGCTGTTCTTCGACGTCGGCTTGGGCGACCGGCCGGCTCTGATCCTGAGCACGCTGATGATCGTGCTTGGCTTCCAGATCATCGCGGTGGGCCTGATCGGCGAGATCATCACCTTCACCCACGCCAAGGACATGAAGGACTACAAGGTCGACAAGGTCATCGGCTGACGGTTTCAACCGCCGATCCGAGACCCTCTTGTGCCGTTAGCGGTAACCATCGGCCGACTTTAGGCCGTCTCTTTGGGATCGACCGAGCGTTGGTAATCCCGGTCTGTCGGGTCTCGGTTCGCGGGCCTTGCGCCGCCAAAATCTGGCACCGACCGGCAGCCTTTGCTAAGCCAGGGGCTCGCGGGAGGAACAAGCCGTTATGGACAGCGAGTTATTGCGGCGAATCAGGCTGTTCGTCGACGTACCCGACCAATCGCTGAGCGTTGTCGGCAAGGGCATACGCTGGCGGCGCTATGCGCCGCAGGAAGAGATCATCAGCCAGGACGAAACCTCGACCGACGTCTATTGCATCGCCGAGGGCCGGGTTCGGGTGACCTCTTTTTCGCCGCGCGGCCAGGAGGTGAGTTTTCGTGACCTCAACGCCGGCGAGACCTTCGGTGAAATCTCAGCGATCGACGGCGCCCCCCGGTCGGCCAGCGTGGTCGCGCTGGAGGCCACCACCCTGGGCGCGATGCCGGCCGAACTGTTCCGGGATTGTCTGCGCACCCAGCCGACGATCGCCATGGCGACGCTTCTCCAGCTTACCTTTCTTGTCCGGGAACTGTCGGAACGGATCTTCAACTCATCGACCCTGATCGCCCGAATTCGGGTTCAGGCGGAGCTGCTGAGGCTCGCGCGGGAGCACAGCGAGGACGGCATCAGTGCCGAGGTGCGCCCGGCGCCGACCCATCTTGAGATCGCCAATAGGATCGGCACCCAGCGGGAAACGGTTTCTCGGGAGCTCAGCAGCCTGGCGAGGAGCGGCCTGGTCCTCAAAGGACGGGGATCCCTGATCGTACCGAAGATCGAAGCCCTGGCGGCGAAGGTGGAGAGCGCCCGCTTCGACGACATTTAGCCAGGTGCCGATCCGGCCTTGGACGGGCAAGCCGCCTAAAGCTTTTCGCCACCCCGCACCGCCGCCGGCAGAGTGTTTTCCGGCGGCGCTAGCGGGCAAACCCAGCTGTCGTCGAAGGCGCAGGACGGGTGATAGGCGAAGTTGAAATCCAGGATCAGACGTCCATCCGGGCTCAAGCCCAGATCCGCGCCCTTGATCGCGTCGATCAGATAGCGGCCGCCGCCGAACGTTTCGGTACCGCTGGTGGAATCCCGAAAGGGCAGGAAAAGACCGCCGCCATAGCCGTTGATCCACCACAGGACCAATTCGGCGCCCAGGTGATCGTCGAGGCCCCGTGTGCGGGCGAGCGGTCGGCGGCTCAGAGCGCCATCACCGCCGAGCTTCACGGTCTCGGCCGGTCCCTGATAAGGCTCGATGCCGACCTCGAAGCGAAGCGCCGGATCGTAGGCGAAGACGGAGATCCCGCCGAAGTCCAGGCGGTCCTCGGCGCTCAGAGGCGACATCGGATGGCGCCGGAACAGGGCTGATCGTATCTCGAGCCAGTGGCGCCAGGCGGTCTCGGGCGTTTCGATCGACCTGATCTCGGCGTAGAGCCTGTTGATCCGCATGCGCCAATCGGCCAGTGCCAGCGCCGGTGGCCCCATGTAGCGGCCGGTGATCGCTTCCGTCCTTTCCAGCGTGGCGAGTTCGCTCAAGACGCTGTCTCCGTACCGATCGGCGCTTCGTCGACGGGCATTTCCTGGATCGCGACGTAGCGGCTGTCGAACGCGATCCGCCCGGCAAGCTCCGCCGCGAAATCGAAGGGCTTCGCGTAAGACCAGGCGATGTTCGCCTGCCGTACACCACCCGCTCCGTCGGTCAGATCGAAATAGACCGTATCGCCCTTGAGCGGACAGTGGGTGGTGTGATCGCCCGGCCTGAGGCTTTTGCTCGTGTCCTGCTCCGGCAGATAAAAAACCGGATCGTAGAGGTCGCGCCCCACCTCTAACAGGCGCAGCGCATCCGTGCTCTCGGCCACCACCTCGCCTCGGAACGAGATTACCACCCGCTTGTCGACAGGCTTGAGGCGCATGAAATGGCGCGGCTCATCGGGATCGTGGATGGTTTGCGTTGCGAGCGTGATCTCGGAATGGGTCATCGATGCCGTCCAATCGCTATTGGCCTGCGGGTTCAAAAAGCGCCAGCTTCAATCAAGGACGTGCGTCGTGAACCGATCGTTCCAACCTGAGCGGTGGATCTCGGCTACAGACGGCGAAGCCAATCGGCCAATCCCTGGCCGATCAAGTGGGGATGATCCTCCTGCAGGAAATGGAGGCCGGCGCCGACAAAGCGCACCTCCAGATTGGGCAGCGTTTCTGCCAGCTGGTCCACGACCGGTTTCGGCATCAGCGCGCCCGGTTCGGCGTGAAACAGAAGCTTCGGCATGCCCGCCGCCGACAGCCACTCACCATTTTTCAGCACCTGTTCGGTCGAGTAGGCCGGCTCGCCGCCGATCGGGACCTCGCGCGGCCATTGGAGCGTCGGCAGCCGGCTCTCGGGCGTCGGATAGGGCGCGCGGTAGACTGCCATTTCCGCGTCCGTCATCTGCCGGAGGACGCCGAACTCAGGCAAGACCCGTTCGACGAAGAAGTTGTTTTCGAGAACCATCTCCTCGCCCTGTCCCGAGGTCCGGAGGCTTTCGAACATGCCGCCCATGTCCGGCCCCATCGCCTCGTAGCTCGGCACGGGCATCGCCGGCGGGATGATCGCCTCCATGAACGCGATGGCCCGGACATTGTCCTCGTTCAGCCGCGCGTAGCGCATGCCGATCGCCGAGCCCCAGTCGTGGACGACCAGAACCATGTCCTCAAGACCGAGCGCCTCGATGAAGCCGTCCATTAACGCCTCGTGGTCCCCGAGCGTGTAGGCGATATCCGGCTTGTCACTGTCGCCCATGCCGATGAGATCGGGCGCGATCGCCCGGTAACCGCCGGTCACGTAAGGGATGATGTTGCGCCAGAGATAGGACGAGGTGGGGTTGCCGTGGAGGAAAAGGACCGGCTGCCCCTCGCCCTCATCGATGTAAGCGATTTTCGAGCCGTCGACCTCGACGAACTTTTTCTCGAAAGGAAATTCGGCTGAGATCGGCAGGCCGTAGGGCGTCGAGGTCATGGCCTTGGATCCTTCGGCTGTGGCAATCGATGGCGCCGTCAAGGCGACGGACAAAATCATACTCCCCGCGAGCATCGCCCGCCTCAATCCCCTGACCATAGCTGTCATTTCCTCCCCGGCCCGGATCAATCTCCTCTAGACACCACCCAGGTTATCCGGAGATTTGCCGAACCGAAATAAGCAATCTCTTGCCAGATCGGATCGTTTGCGATCCACCTGGTTGACCTTCTGAAAAGTAGCTAGAGCCATGGGCCAGCAACCGCACCTCGACTGGGACAATTTGCGCATCTTTCTGGCCATCGCCCGGGCCGGCAGCCTGCGGGGTGCCGCCGCGGCGCTCTCTATCAACCATGCCACCGCCGCCAGGGGCCTGCAGGCGCTGGAACAAAGCCTGGGCACGCGGCTGTTCGATCGGGCTCCATCCGGCCTGATCCTGACCCAGGCGGGTGACGAGCTGATGGCGCCTGCGGAAGCGATGGAGCTCGAGGCCTTTGCCATCAGAAGGCGGGTCGCGGGCCTGGACGCGAACCCGGCCGGTCCCCTGCGGGTGAGCCTGCCGCCGATCCTGGCCTTCAGCTTCATCGTCCCGGATTTCGCTGACTTTTCAGAAAACTATCCCGAGATCGATTTGATCGTCACGATCACCAACCGCTTCGCCGATTTGCGCCGGGCGGAGACCGACGTCTCAATCCGGATCGCCCGCGAAGTCGATGACGATGTCGTTGGCAGGCGCCTGATCCAATATGCGAAAGGCGTCTACGCCGCCCCCGCTTATCTCACCGAACGGCCGAACCTGACCGTTGGCGACGGCGCCGAGGCAGAATGGATCGGTTGGGGTGACGGCGATACCCAGCCGGGCTGGGTCCGTGTCAGCCCCTTCCCTCAAGCCCGTCTGCGCCACTCGATGCCCGAGGCGGTGCTTCAAATCGAGGCGGCGGCAGCCGGGATGGGACTGACCTATCTGCCCTGTTTCATTGGCGATCCTGACTCGAGGCTGGTCCGCGTCCCCGCCGTCGAACCGGTCGACGATCGCTCGATCTGGCTCCTGATCCACGGCGACCTCAGGGCAACGGCGCGGGTCCGGGCCTTCGTCGACTTCATGGCCAAGCGCATTCTGGGCCACAGACGGTTGATGTGGGGTCAGGCTGAGGTTTCGTCAAACGTTTGAGGCGATGGCCGGCCGGCCGATGGTTTCCAACCCAGGCTTCGGCAGATTGGGCACCATGGTCGCCAGGACCAGGGAACAAGCGGCGAGGCCAGCGCCGGCAAAAAAGACAGCTGCCGGGCTCACCAGCCAGATCAAGCCGAATAAGACCGGTATGAACACGGCCGCGATATGGTTGATGGTGAAGGACACAGCGGCCGTCGGCGCCATGTCGGCCGGATCGCCGATCTTCTGGAAATAGGTCTTGATGGCGATCGCCATGGCGAAAAAGACGTGATCGGCAATGTAGAGGACGGCCGCGACGGTGCCGGATTGCACGAGACCATAGCCCGCGAACACGATGATCAAACCGACATATTCAATGATCAGGGCCCGCCGCTCGCCGATGCGCCCGATCATCCGTCCGATCAAGGGGGCCAAGGCCAGATTGAGTGCACTGTTCAGAAACAACAGCAGGGTCATGTTGGCAACCGAATAGCCGAACTTCTCGACCAGCAGAAAACCGGCGAAAACAACGAAAATCTGGCGCCTGGCGCCGGACAGAAAGACCAGCGCGTAGTACAGCCAATAGCGCCGGCGCAACACGATGTGCCGACGCTGGATGGTGAGTGCTGGAAAGGCGGGAAAGAGCAGCCAAGCGGCGAAGGCGATTGCCAGCGCCAAGCCGCCGCCCACCAGATAGACGCTGGCGAATGTCGCCTCGATCAATTCGAAAGCGATCCAGCAGCCACCGAGGGCAAGGAGGGTCGCGGCGCTGCGGACCGCGATCAGCACGCCCAGCGCTCCGGGGGCGCGTTCCAAGGAAAGCCACTGCAGCGACAGGCTCTGGGCGACCGTTTCGTAATAGTGAAAACCAATCGACATGATCGTGGTGGTGATCAAAAGGCCCGCCATCGACGGGTACAGACCGGTGATCGCGGTGCCACCCGCCAAAAGGATCAGCGAGACGAGCGCAAGGCGCTGTTCGGCCAGGAGAAACAGGAGGAACACGACCGCAATCGACAGAAATCCGGGGATCTCGCGAACGCTTTGGAGAAGGCCTATATCGGCGCCGTTGAACCCGGCTTCCTGATAGGCGAAGTTGTTGATCAGGGCGGTCCAAAGAGCGAAAGCCAGACCACCTGAAAAGGCCATCGTGACCAACAGCGCTTCCGGCCGCGACCGCCACGACGAAAGGCGATCGACAAGGGTCGCCGTCACGTTATGTCTCCGTCATGGCGAGGGCGATCGGTTATCAGGTTCGGACGGCCGCGGGCGCGGAAATGGCCGCAAGGGCCGTCTCACGGATTGTGACCATAGGCGGAAACCAACGTCACACTCAAACGTTCTTCCGCCGAACCGCCCCCCGGCCCTTTCGCAAGCCCGCTGCCAAACAGGTGTCAGATGGACTGGAACATGCCTCCGCAGGCCGATAACCACCTGGGCGCGCCCCGCAAGGTCGGTGTCGAGCTCGAGTTCGCAGGCGTCAGCGTGACCGGGGCGGCCTCGGTTGTCCAGGAGCTCTGGGGCGGTCAGCAAAAGGCCGTAGACCCGTTTCAAATACATATCGAAGGCACCGAGCTCGGCGACGTCGAGGTCGAGCTCGATCTCCGCTACGCCCACGAACCGGAAGAAGGCATCACCCGCTGGATATCCGAGGACGCCGATGAGGAGATACGAAAGGTCATCGGCAATATCGGCGAGAACCTGGTGCCGACCGAGATCGCCTGTCCGCCGGTCACCTTGGACAAGGTCGAACAATTGGAGGAATTGGTCCGGGCCCTGCGCAAAGCGGGTGCCGAAGGCACCCGTGCGAGCCCACTCTACGCCTTCGGTGCTCAATTCAATCCTGAGATCTATTCGGACAGCGCCGATGACCTCTTGGCCTGTCTTCGATCCTTCATCCTGCTGAGGGCCTGGCTGAGGCAGGAAATCGAAGTTGATCTGAGCCGCCAGCTGACATTCTTCGCGGGCGCCTTCCCTTTCGACTACATGGCCCTGGTTCTCGATGCCGACTATGCGCCCGACCAGACGAAGCTCATCTCGGACTATCTGGTCCACAACCCGACCCGAAACCGCGAGCTGGATCTCTTGCCGCTGTTCGCCTGGCTCGATAAGGACCAGGTGTTGTCCACCCTGCCGGACACCAAGATCCGGAGGCGGCCTACCTTTCACTACCGGCTGCCGAACGCTCTGATCGATCAGCCGGAATGGGGCTTGGCCGAGGATTGGAACCGGTGGGTGATGGTCGAGCGGCTGGCAGCTCGCCCGGATCTGATCGAGGCGGGTGCTCAAGCCTGGCTCGCCAACAACCGAAAACTGGTATCTGACAACTGGACGCTCTTGTCGGTCGCCCTTGCGGAGAAGTTATGAGCAAACCCGTTATCGGCGTAACCGGCGCCAAACGCCGGGCCGTCCAACTCTGGTGGTTCGCGGCGCTGTCCTTGCGCCTCCAGGGCGCCCGGCCGGTGAAGATCGTGCCGCCGCTTAGACCGGAACGCCTGGAACGGCTGGACGGCTTGTTGATCGGCGGCGGCGACGACATCGGTGCCGATCTCTATGGTGGAATGCCGGTGCCCGACGTCCGCATCGATCCCGAACGCGATGAGCTGGAACATGCAGCGCTGGAGCATTTCTGGCCGACCGGTATTCCGATCATGGGGATTTGCCGCGGCTCGCAGATGATGAACGTGTTCATGGGCGGGACGCTGCACCAGGACATTTATAAGGTCTACACGGACGCGAAGCGGATGCGCACGCCGCTGCCGAGGAAATGCGTAGAGCTCGGCGAGGACAGCGAGCTTCGCGAGATCATCGGCCAGCCGACGATCACCGTGAACAGCCTCCATCACCAGTCGGTCGACCGGCCGGGCGAAGGTATGCGCATCGCCGCCAAAGACGAGCAAGGCATCGTTCAGGCGGTCGAGATGCCGGGGCCCCGGTTTCGCATCGGCGTCCAGTGGCATCCGGAGTTTCTATTCTATCGTCGGGGTCACCGGCGCCTTTTCAGGGCATTCGGCGAGGCTGCGCGGGTTCAGAAAATGACCGCCGGCAGCCGAGTGGCAAGTTCCGGCCAGGACCAGAGCAGCGCCATGCCCACCAGTTGAAGCAGAATGAAGGGCGCTACGCCCCGGTAGATCTGGGCGGTCGTGACCTCGGGCGGTGCCGCGCCCCGTAGGTAGAACAAGGAGAAACCGAAAGGCGGCGTCAGGAACGATGTCTGGAGATTGATCGCGATCAGCATGGCGAGCCACGTCGGATCATGCCCCATCAAAATCAGGCTGGGCACGATCAGCGGCAGCAGGATGACCGTGATCTCGACGAAGTCGAGGAAGAAGCCGAGGACGAAGATCAGCGCCATTGCGAACAACAGCGCGCCGCCGGCGCCGCCGGGCATCATCTGGAGGAGGCTTTCGATGCGCTGTTCACCACCAAGGCCAATGAAGACGAGCGCGAAGAAACTGGCCGTAAGGATGGTCGCGAAGATCATCGAGGTCACGGTCATGGTCGAAAGCGCAACCGCCTTCAGAAGTGAGGTTTTCGCCGTCCGCCGAAGCGCCGCCCCAATCGCCTCCATCCCGACCAGAAGAAGCACCAGACAGACGGAAGCGATCAGCCAGTCGGCCGGACCGATATCACTTCGCTGCAGCCGCACCGGAAACAGGCCGGCGACCAATGCCAGGAGAACCAGACAGAGCGCCCCGGCCCGGATCAAGGTGCCGTCGGCGCCGAGGCGCCAGCCAGCCAGAAGCAGCGCACCGATGGCGCCCACGGACGCTGCTTCGGTCGGTGTGGCGATGCCACCAAGGATCGCGCCCAGGACCGCGCCGATCAGAAGCACCGGCGGCAGAAGGGCCGTGACCACCTGCCGGTTGGAAGGCGGATCGGCCTGTTCGGCCATCGCCGGCGCGTCCTCAGGCCGGAGCCACGCACGGATAAGAAGATAGGCCAAATAAACGAAAACAAGCATCAGGCCTGGCGCCAGAGCGGCGGCGAACATCTGCCCCACCGAGATCGTCTCGACCGTGAACCGCCCCTGCTCGAACTGGGCCTGCTGGTAGGCGTTAGACATCACGTCCGAAAGAATGATCAAGAGGGTCGACGGCGGGATGATCTGGCCGAGGGTACCGGCGGTACAGACCACGCCGCAGGCGAGCGGCGGATCGTAGCGGTTCCGAAGCATGGTCGGCAGCGCGATCAGACCCATGGCTACGACCGTCGCACCGACGATCCCGGTGGACGCGGCCAGAAGCGCGCCGACGAGCACCACCGACACGCCGAGGCCGCCCCGGAGCCTGCCGAACAACCGGCCCATGGTCTCGAGCAGATCCTCGGCGCTGCGGCTCTTTTCCAGGACCACGCCCATAAAGACAAAGAGCGGGATGGCGATCAGCACATCGTTGGTGACGAGGCCGAAGGCCCGCTGCTGCAGCGCGCCCAGAAGCCCCAGATCGAAGGCACCGAAGATCCAGCCGAGGAAGGCGAACAGCGTGGCGATGCCTGCGATGGTGAAAGCCACCGGATAGCCCAGCAGGATGGCGCCGATCAGGCAGCCGATCATCAGCAGATCGAAGGGCAGGCTCACGGGCGAACCGCGGTCCTGAAACGCACCCAGTCCCGGCAGAGACAGCTGAGCCCCTGGATGATCACGAGCACGCAGAAAGCGGGGATCAGCGACTTCAACAAGAACGAGGCCGGGATCCCGCCGACCGAGATCGGCCCCTCGAGGATCGCCCAGGAGCGGCGGACCGAGGGCAGAGAGATCACCAACAGCGTGGTCATGGCCGGCAGGAGAAACAACAGATGGCCGACCAGATTGAGACGCGCCTGCCCTCCCGCGGACCAGCGACTGAAGAAAATGTCCACCCGGACGTGGCCTTGCACCAGCAAGGTGTAACCGGCGCCCAGCATGAACAGGGCGCCGTGCAGATAGAGAACACCCTCGTCCAAGAAGATGAAGCTGATCCCGAAGACGTACCGCAGCACCACAACCATGAATTGCAAGAGCACCATGGCGGCGGCACACCAG
The DNA here is from genome assembly GCA_050331695.1 of Geminicoccaceae bacterium. GTDB lineage: Bacteria > Pseudomonadota > Alphaproteobacteria > Geminicoccales > Geminicoccaceae > JBHJGP01. The sequence goes on along the minus strand of JBHJGP010000001.1, from coordinate 3,553 downwards.
CAAATCAGGTTGCCGACGGTGCGGTTGACCTGATCCAGCCGGTCCGCGCGGCGGATCAGAGTTGGATCCAGCCCCGTGTCGTCACGTTCGGTCAATAGGTGTAATCGAGAGCACGCGCGTTCATCTGACCATTGTCAGCATAGGTCATGTATTCGCTGACAGCGCTTCGGTAACTGACAAAACTTTCGGTGATACGGCGGACCAGCTCGTCATCATCCTCGCGAAGCTCAGCGATCACTTCACCGGCGGCATTGCCCATCGCCACGAGCACCTCGTCCGGGAGCTTTTTGACCTGAACGCCCTGCTCGTCGACCAATTGTTTCAAGGCTTTCGCATGGTTGGTCGTGTATTCGGTCCAGACCGGGTTGTAGAGGCTCTCGCAAGCGAAGGTGACGGCCTGCTTCAGCTCCTCTGGCAGCGCCTCATAGGCGTTCAGATTGACGCCGCACTCTTCGGCCGATGACGGCTCGCCGACACCGGGCCAGTAATAATTCTTAGCCACCTGGTAGAAACCGAGAGCGGAATCGGTCCAGGGCCCGATGAACTCACCGGCATCGAGCGCGCCCGACTGCAGCGCCTGGAACATGTCCCGGCCGCCCATCGCCTGAACCGCCATGCCGATCTTGGCGCACATCTCGGAGGCGAGGCCGGTGGTCCGAAACCGCAGCCCCTTCAGGTCGTCGACCGTGTTGATCTCGCCTCGGAACCAGCCGGCCCACTGGGGTCCGGAATTGCCGCAGAGGAAGGGTTTCAGACCGAAACGGGCGTAGATCTCGTCATAGAGCGCCTGACCGCCGCCATGGTTCAGCCAGCCCAGTTGCTCGTCCGCGCGAAGGCCGAACGGTTGCGAGCCGAACAGCAGGATGCCCTTAGACTTGGAGCCCCAATAAGCCGGCACCGCGTGGTAGAGCTCGGCAGTGCCCTCCGACACCGCGTCGAAAACACCGGGTCCCGGGACCAGCTCGCCGGCGGCGAACAGCTCGACCTCGATCCGGCCGCCCGAAAGCGCGGTGATCCGGTCGGCAAGCATCTGGGCGGCAACGCCGGGTCCCGGCAGGTTCTTGGGCCAGGCGGTGACCATCTTCCAGCGCTTGACGTCCTGGGCGATGGCTGGGGCCGCAACGGCGCTCGCTATTGTTCCGGCGGCTGCGGTCTTGAGAAACTGTCGTTTGTTCATGGCGTTGGTCCTCTTCTTGCTCTGGAGGGTTAGCGGTCGAGAAGCTTTGCTCGAAGGGCGGAAACGGCGTTGGCATGGGCGTCGAACCCCTCATACTCGGCAAAGAGTTTTGTCTTTGGCGCCATCTCATCGAAGCCCCGGCGGGTCATGTGGCCGATCGAGCTGGATTTCAGAAAATCGCGGACACCCAGGGCCGAGCGGGTGTGCGCCGCCCCGGATGTCGGCAGCACGCAGTTCGGACCCATCATGTAGTTGGCGATGGAACCGGCGGCGTGCTCGCCCAAGAGGATCTCGGACGCGTTCTCGATGTGGGCCAGGTGCTCGAACGGTGTCTTCGAGATGATCTGAAGATGTTCCGGCGCGTAGTCGTTGATAAAGGTGTAGGCGCTCGCCGCGTCCGGGGTGAGCAGCACGCCGCCGCTGTTGCCGCCAAGCACGGTCGAGGAGTAGCCGACCCGCTCCTCACCCATCCGCGACCAGTATTCAGGGATCGCGGCGATCGCCCGTTCTGTTACCACCTCCGACCAGGTGACGAGGAAGGCCGAGCTGTCGTGGCCGTGCTCTGATTCGATGATCAGGTCCAATGCCGCGATCTCCGGGTTCGCGGTCTCGTCGGCGAGGATGATGCTCTCGCTCGGTCCCGCCGGCAGCCCGGGATCGATTTCTCCGGCAAGTCTTTGCTTGGCCGCCGCCACCCAGGGACTGCCAGGACCGACGAATTTCCGGCAGCGTGGGATGGTCGCCGTGCCGAAGGCGGCAGCGGCCACCGCCTGGGCGCCACCGACCTTGAACACCTTGTCGACGCCCGCGAGCCGGCAAGCGACCAGGGTCGCCGGATCGACGGCGCCGTCAGGACCCGGCGGGGTCAGGACGCTCGGCGCCGGCACGCCGGCCACCACCGCCGGGATCGTGGTCATCAAGGTCACGGACGGGAAAGAGCCCTTGCCCCGGGGCGAGTAGCAGGCGACCGACGAGATCGGCGTCACCCGCTCGCCGACCAGCACGCCGGGCCGGATCTCCTTCATCCACATCTCGCCCGGCATCTGGGCCTGGTGGAAACGGCGGATATTGTCGGCGGCGTAGGTCAGTACCTCGACCATCGCGGCGCCCACCTTATTGAACGCCCGATCGAAATCAGCCTCGCTGGCTGCCAGATCGTCAACCGACGCCTTGTCGAAGTCCCGTGCGAAGCGGCGGAGCGCATCGTCACCCTCATCCCGCACCGCCTCGATGATCGGATCGACCTTTTCGAGAAATGGACCGAGATCGTCCTCCGATCGCCGGAGCAGCTCGTCCCGCTGGCCGTCACTCAACTGGCTCAGGCGATGGAAGGCGACTCGTTCGGTCATGTGTTTTCTTTCCCGAATCCTTTGAGCCTTAGAGAATGGCCGGCAGCGTGAGCCCATGCTCGCGGGCACACCGGAGCGCATCCTCATAGCCGGCATCGGCATGGCGCATGACGCCGGAGGCCGGATCGTTCCAAAGCACCCGTTCGATGCGTCTCGCAGCAGCATCCGTGCCATCGCAGCAAACGACCATACCGGCATGTTGGGAAAAGCCCATGCCGACACCGCCGCCATGGTGGAGGCTCACCCAGGTGGCCCCGGACGCACAATTCAATAGCGCGTTCAGAAGCGGCCAGTCGGAGACCGCGTCCGAGCCGTCCTTCATCGCCTCGGTCTCGCGATTGGGCGAAGCCACCGAGCCACTGTCCAGATGATCGCGGCCGATCACCACCGGGGCCGCCAGCTCACCGTCGCGGACCATCTGGTTGAAGGCAAGGCCGAGGCGGTGGCGCTGCCCGAGGCCGATCCAACAGATGCGGGCCGGCAGCCCCTGAAACTTGATCCGTTCCCGGGCCATGTCGAGCCAGGTGTGGAGATGGACATCGTCCGGGATCAACTCCTTCACCCGGGCATCGGTCTTGTAGATGTCTTCCGGGTCGCCGGAGAGTGCCGCCCAGCGGAACGGCCCGATGCCTCGGCAGAACAAGGGCCTGATATAGGCCGGAACGAAGCCCGGAAAGTCGAACGCGCCTTCCAGACCCTCCTCCTTGGCCACCTGGCGGATATTGTTGCCGTAATCGACGGTCGGCACGCCCTGGCGCCAGAACGAAAGCATCGCCGCGACGTGGGTCTTCATCGACGCCCGGGCGGCCCGCTCGACGGCGTCCGGGTCACTTTCCCGCTTCTCCTGCCAGTCCGCCAGGCTCCAGCCGGCCGGCAGATAGCCGTTGATCGGATCATGGGCGGAGCTCAGAACGGTGACGATGTACGGCCGCACACCCCGGTCTGCCAGATGCGGCAGAAGCTCGGCGGCGTAGCACCGAAGGCCCACCGAATTAGCCAAGCCTGCTTTTGTCCAGCGCTGGATGAT